>DASZIV010000144.1:0-233767 GCA_035948775.1 Bryobacteraceae bacterium | reverse complement strand
GCGAGCAATGCGATGATCTTTCGAAAATCTGCGAGCGCATTCGTCCTCCTGGCCGGGACGGTAGCTTTCGGGCAGGGCTACTTGAGCGGCCCCGCGCTGAACAAGAAGATCGTCACGGATTTCTACCGCCTGGTATTCGAGCCGCGAAATCCCGATCTAGTCGAGCAGTATGTTGCGCCGGATTTCTTGGAACACAATCCGCGCATTCCAGGCGGCCGCGACGGCTTGATACAGTTCATCAAGATGCTGCCGCGCCCGGCCAGCGACGACATCGGAACGGAACCGAAGAATCCTCCGAGTTACATTGTCGCCGAAGGTGACTTAGTTACTTTTATCTTCAAGCAGTCGATGGCCGATCCGAAAGACAAGGCCAAGACGTATGACGCCTTCACCTTCGATATGTTTCGGATCAAGAACGGTAAGATCGTCGAGCATTGGGACGGTGCGACTAGGTAGCACTGCAGAGCGCTGCCAACACGGCCGGTTTCGTCGTCGCCATCTGATCGATGACGCGGTTGCACTGCTCGGCAGAGAGCACCGTGCCAGCCAGTGAGCGGAATTTGGCCGCCATTTCGTCCCAGGTCAGCGGATTCTCGGGATCGCCTTTCGGATAGCGGACAAACTTTTCATAGTTCTGGCCGCCCGCTACCGAGATGACCACGCGCGCCGGCCATTCCTGCGGGAAGGTTTCTTCCAGGCGGGAATCTTTTACCAGGCTCACCTTGCCCATCATCCGATGCACCTGCGGCGAGCGGACCTGATCCAGCGTAAACTGGTCCAGTCCGGCCGCTCCACAAAGCGCAGCCACCGCGGCGCCGAATGGCATCGAGAATTGGGCATCCACCACCGACTCCGGGCGATATTTCTTTTCTCTAGGCTCGGCGACGATTCCCCATCCGGCCTCCAGAATGGCTATTTCGATGTTTTGGATCTGGCCGGCATCGATTTTGTGTTCGCGCATGATTTCGAGGATCGCGTCGATCGGGCCTTGCATGTAACGGCAGCAGGCGTGCGGCTTCACGGCTGTCCGGAGGATTTCGAAGGACTCACCCAGGCCGGCGGTCAGCCGTTCCGGGACCGGGTTTCGGGAGTAGCCGTGCAGAAAGCCGTCGCGCCCTTCCAGGATGTGCTGCGGTCCGATGAATCCTTCGGCGGCCAGCAGAGCGGCGTGAATCCCGTTCTGTGCCGCAAGTCCAGGATGGATACGCTTCGTCCATGTCCCCTCGGCCAGGAATTCCATGCTTCCCGCCGACATGCTGCCGGCAATACCAACCGCCGATAATGTCTGCGCCGCAGATAAGCCGAGTAATTTTGAGGCTGTAATCGCAGCGCCGAATACGCCGCAAGTCTGCGTCGGATGGAAACCGAGGGCATAGTGTTCCTTGGGTTGAACCGCCATCGCGATGCGCGCGGCCGCCTCGTATCCGGCCGCGACTGCCGACAGAAAACGGCCCGAAGTCGTTTCCGGCAAGGTCTCTGCTAACGCCAGCGCCACCGAGTACATGGTGGTCCCCAGGTGAATCGAGCCGCCGCTGTGGGTGTCATCCTGCTCGATCCCGTGCGACGCCGCGCCGTTGGCGAGCGCCGCCAAGGTTGGCAACGTACGGATGGGCGTGCCGATCACGCGGGCGCACCCAGTAGCGCCGCCGCGCTGAATCATTCTTTGGACACACCGCGCCGATTCCTCTTGCGACCCTCGAATCGCAACTGACAAATAATCGACCAGGAAGTAGCGGGCGCGGCCGAGCACCTCCGCCGGAAGATTCTCCGGCTCGATGCGATGCAGAAACTCGACGAGTTCCCGCGTGTACTCGGTCTGTGGGGACTTGGATGCGGCTGGATTCATGGGCGCCTCGTTTTCTATCCGTTGTCCTTGTATTTTCGGAGAAGATTCCGGGCGATGATGAGCCGCTGCAATTCATTGGTGCCGCCGCCGATCACCACCAGCGGAGCGTCACGGTAATACCGCTCCACGGGAAAATCCTTCGAATATCCATTCGCGCCCAGAATCCGCATCGCTTCCAGCGAGACTTCGGCGGCCGTTTCGGTTGCGAACAGCTTGGCCATGCCGGCTTCCAGATCGCAGCGCTCGCCGCGGTCTCTCTTTTCGGCAGCGGAGTAAATGAGCAGCCGTGAGGCCTCAATGTGCGTCGCCATGTCAGCCAGCTTGTTCTGGATCGTCTGGTATTCCGCGATCGGTTTGCCGAACGTGACCCGGCGCTGGGCATAGCGGATGGCTTCTTCGAAAGCTGCCCGGGCGATCCCCAGCCCCCGCGCTGCAACATTGAGCCGCTCGGCTTCGAGACCGGTCATTACTTGCTTGAAGCCTTGCCCCTCTACGCCGCCCACCAGATTCTCCGCCGGTACCGGGAAATTATCAAAGTGCAGCTCGCAAGTCTCGACGCCCTTATAGCCGAGTTTTTCGATGTCACGGCCGACGTTCAAGCCGGGCGCGCCCTTTTCAATGACGAATGCAGTCATGCCGCGGTGAGCGGGTTGCGCCTGGGGATCGGTTTTCGCCAGGAGCAGAAACGTGTTTCCGTGGCGGGCATTCGTAATCCACATTTTCGAGCCGTTGATGCGATATACGGCTCCTTCGCGCGTAGCCGTGGTGCTGATGTTCTGCAGATCCGTGCCCGCGTTCGATTCCGTGAGGCAGATGCCGCCGCGTTTTTCGCCTGTGGCCATGGAAGGAAGAAACCGGCGCTTCTGGTCCTCCGTTCCGAACCGCACCACCACGTCGCACATCACGGAATTGCTTCCAATGACTCCCGCCAGCCCCAGCCATCCGCGCGAGATCTCTTCGAAGATCATGGCGAACGTGGTGGTATCGACGCCCGCGCCGCCAAATTCCTCTGGTATGTTTAGCCCAAATAGGCCCATTTCCTGCATCTGCCGGACCAGTTCGTGCGGGTACTCGTTGCGGTGGTCCATTTCGGAAGCCACTGGGATGACTTCCTTCTCCACAAATTTCCTTACCGTGGTAATAATCAGTTCTTGCTCGACATTCAGGGCTTGCACTGTGTCTCTCCCGCCGGCGTTACCGGCACGACAATCTTCCGCAGGCTCGGCAGCTCACGCCGATACGGCCTCGCACACTCCGCTGCGGAGCAAGTCTTCAATCTCGGCATCCGCGTAACCCGCTTCCTTTAGAATCGCTCCAGTATGCTGGCCGACCGCGGGCGGCGGCCCTTGGATGGCCGCGGGCGTCAGCGAAAACCCCACCGGCAACTGGGGCAGCAGAGCGCTCTGTTCGCCTGCCAGGTCGATCGATTCGAGTTGGCCAAGTGCCGTCACCTGCCGGTCTGCGATTACCTGCTCCGGAGTCTGCACGGGATCGCAGGCCACGTCATGTTGGTCCAGCACTGCCGTCCAATGAGAGACGGGGTGTAGCCGCAGAACCTCGGCGATACAACCGTCCAGCTCTGGCGTATTGTGCACCCGGTCCCGGTTTGTCCGGAAGCGGGGATCATCGGCCCATTCCGGTTTGCCAAGAGCTTCGGCAAGACGAAGGAAGGCTTTGTCGCTGGAGATTCCAATCATGATGGCTCCGTCAGAAGCCGGAAATGCCCCGTAGGGAGCAAAGGCCGTGTGCCGCGAACCCTGCGGCTTCGGGTTCACTCCCGCGAACTGCCGGTATAACAGGTGATACGAGAGCAGCATCACGCCGGTCTGAAACAGCGACGTGTCGACGCGCTGGCCTTTTCCAGAGCGCTGGCGCTCCAGCAGCGCGGCCAGCACCCCCAAAGCAGTCCACACACCCGTGCCCATATCGAGAATCGAAACCCCCGAGCGGATCGGCATCTCGTCTCCATTGCCGGTGACGCTCATGATTCCGGTGCGCGCTTGCAATATGGCATCGTAACCGGGTCGCGTATAGTCTGGCCCGCGGGCGCCGTATGCCGAGAGCGAGGCGTAGATGATATCAGGCTTTCGCGCGCGCACCGCGGCTTCATCGAGCCCCAGCGCTGCCGCCTTGCCGCCCCGGAAATTTTCCAGGAAGACGTCGCAAGTCGTTGCAATCCGCAGCACCGCCTCCCGCCCCGCCGGCTGACGGATATCCAGCGCCACGGAGCGCTTGCCGCGATTTAATGTGGTGAAGTATGCTCCCCAAGGGCCGCGGTGCGGACCCATCGCTCTACCATCCTCGCCTTCACCAGGGCGCTCGACCTTGATGATGTCGGCTCCCAGATCCGCCAGGATCATACTCGCCGCCGGGCCAGCCACAATGGTGCTCAAGTCCAGCACGCGAACTCCCTCGAGAACAGACGCCATAACCCTAAGCTCCCACCTTGGACTCTATTATGTCGCGTGTTCCAGCGTCTGGTGCGAGTTCCTCCAACGGGCCATTTTCGGTGTCGGAAACCGCCAACGGCCTAATTGCTCTGCCCGGCACCTGCCTCGCACGCCTTGGGCATCCACTTCGATCCGTCGGGTTCGCGTTTGAAATGGGTGCTGGTAATGAATGGCTGGTCCAGGTACCGCGGGTCTTCCACCACGGTAAGCACCGTCAGCCATTCGGTGCCATAAGCCGACAAACGATCGAAATATTCGGTGACGACTGTGTTCTCGCTGTATGGCACGCCGTTTGTGCGCAAATATCCCGCTCGCAAATTCGTCGTGACCACCTTAAGGGCGCCAACTTTCGGCGGCGCTATTTGGAGGCTGACGCCCAGGCCGCCGCGTTGCAAGATAGGCTCCCACTCGGCCACGGAGTGCCCCTGCCAGGTATGTTCCGCTTGCGGCTTTGCGAGCTTATCAAAACGCAGGCGCCGCGTCTGCAGGCCGGCGTCGGTGTCAATTCTGAGCGTGGTATCGTCTTCCCACGCGATGCGTAGCCGGCCCGGGTCGCGCATGACCCCCGCGGCGCCGTACGGCTTGCAACCGTCGCTCGCCGCCTTGGATGGGTCCCAGGTGTCCGCGAGTTTCTTTCCCTCAGGGTTAAGCGGGACGCTGGCATAGTCGCCCTTGGCCGGAGTCAGCATGCGCCAGCGCCAGTCTTCGGTGACCACGGAAACCCAATTGCCGGTCACGTCGAAAGGCGCGGCCGCCCGCGGGGTCTTGGGAGGAGATGCAGGCTGCCCTATTGCCTGTACCGCAAGGAGCAACATTAGTAAGGCGGCGGTTCTCATTTCTTTTGCGACAGACCTCGATACACCGCCTCCACAAACATCGCGGTGGTCCACGGACCGCTCTCCGATCCGTACCGCGGATCGTATTCGAGAGTCGGCCTGGCGGCCCTCACCTGGTCGAGAGTCATCCCCTTGCGGATCAGGTTCTGAACGCGATCGCGGATGATCGTGACCATGTCCCGATACTCGACTATGTCAGCTTCGTCGGCGATGCGCCCGTGCCCGGGGATCACCATGGTCCCGCCTTCCTGCCAGTCCTTCGGAATGGTGATGTCAATGATATGGTTCAGTCCCGCAACTACACCGTTAATGCTGCCGCCGCGGCTGACATCGATGACCGGGTAGCTCGTAGTGCTAAAGATGTCGCCGGTGGCAACGACATCCGAACGGCGGAAGAAAACCAGGCTGTCGCCGTCGCTGTGCGCGGCCGGTTGATGAAAGATCTGAATGGCCTCGCCATTGAAAAACACTTCTTTGTAATCGCCCGGATATCCCTCGGTGGGCCATGCGCCGAACGGCATGGCAGGTTGCTTTCCAGTGGGCGCGCTCACCGCTTTGAGCACGGCTTCCTGCGCAATCACCAGCGCGCCGGGTCTCGGTGTGTCGCTAGCGCGGCCACCCCCGCCTGTACTCCCGGCTGCCGCCAGGCGCTCATTGCCACCCATGTGATCCAGATCCGCGTTGGTGTTGAGGATGAAGCGAATCGGTTTGGTGGATAGCTTTCGGATTGCACTAATCACCTTGTCCGTGACTTTGCCTGCGCCTGCGTCCACCAGCAGCACGCCATCGGGGCCCACCTGCACCGCCATGTTCCCACCCGCGCCGGCAAGCAGGTAGACGTTCTCTTGCACCGGTAATACGACCACGTCATCAGGCGCACTGGTCTGGGGCGACACAACGCGGGGCAGATTCTTGCCCGGCAGAGGCTCGGGAAAAAGGCGGTTGTCCAGATTCCCGCTCTTCAATTTGGCCATGTATTCGGGATAAATGGTTGCTGCTCCGCCCCGCGCCGCTTCGGCCGGAACGCCGCTCTTGGTCACGAACTCCTGGATGTGGGCCGTTTCTCCAGGCAGGTAGTGCGGTACCGCACCCTTCGGACGCCCCCCCAGTTCGTCGGTGATCTGTGCGGGCCCGCAGTTTCCCCAGGCGTTGGCCTCGGTGGTGAGGCTCAGCACAAAGTTCGACGTTCGGATCATCGGCTCTTCCAGGTAAACCGGGTCATTTACGATGGTGGCCGCAACCAGGTAGTCGTCGTATCGCGTAAAATATTCCTGCATCGTTGCCAGGTCGCTGGTGGGCGCGCCATTTCGCAGAAGCCAACCGGTCTTGATGTGGGTCGTCGAGACGGCCAGCGTATTGCGCACCCAGATTCCGGTGGAGAAGCCGCCCCATGTGTGTGGCGCCAGATCGGACGGATGCTCACGTCCATCCATCCAGATAGTTCGAGGACGGCCGTAGCTGCCTTGAAGGAGGTAGGCTTGCAGTTCGCCCGACGCTGGGTCAACCACCTTGTTGAAGCGGATGGTGGCGGGGCCTCGCAGGGCGTAGGTCACCACGTGCGGGATGCACTGGCGCTCGGGCGTCGAACGTGCGTCTTCGTCCCAACTCTGGCCCTTGCGCCAACCCGCCTCGTTGAGCGGCAACCCCGTGTAGTCGCCGAGCCGTACGCCTCCGCGATGCGGCAGGTCTTCATGGAACGTGCCGGCCCATTCGCCCGACAAATCGATTTGCGCAAACGCAGGTGCCGCGGCGCCAAGGATTGCGAGGATGGTGGCGGTGCAGACCGCTCGACGAAGCATTCCAGTTACTCCCCCAAGGCTGCCGAGTATATCGGACGGGGATTGCGCCGTCAACGCACAAGCAGCGTCCGTGCGGTCACAGCTATGTAACACACCCAGCGACATAGAACGTACCCATCTGGGCGAAGCCGTACACTCCGTTGGCGATTATCGTGCAACAGCTAATGGGGAGGTTCTTAAGGATATGACTTCGGCCGAAGTTGTAGATTGCAGGACCCTGGCGCGTGGTTCTCTGATCGATGTGGAGACCAGGAGCCGCCATTACATGATCGAATGCCTGGGCGGAAATGACATTCGTATCTCAGGCCACCCCGTGATGTGTCCAGAACCTGTCCCAGCGCAATTAAGTGGGTCGGTGGATGAAGAAGGAGTGCTCGAGTCGGGTCTCATTGGCCGCGGCATGCGTCTGATGTTTCTCCTGAACAAGGAATGCCCCGTTACGACTTCCAAGGTGCTCAGTGTTCAGGTAGATCCACACTGAGCGCTATTTCAGGCCAAGTGTTGCCTTGATTTCGGCGACAGTCGTGAGCCGATCGGGGTTCAGACTGTGTATGGACATGACCCGCTCGGGTTGGAGCTTCAAGCGTTCGAGGTTGTCCACGAATACCCCCGTGCCAACTACCGGAGGGTTGGGCACGGGATCGTTCGCCGGCGGCAGATTGAACATGTCGGCATAGACCAGGATCTTCTCCTTCGGTAGGTACCCAATCACCAGCCCATCGGCGTGCGGAAGCCCGTGGATCACGTGCACCTCAAGCGTGCGCGTAGCGTCCTCGAAGACCCGCTTATCGCCCTTGAAGCCTTCGATGACCGGCTTCTTGCCGGATTTCGACAGAGAGTCCGGGGCTAGCGTGCGCGGCGCGGAGAGCGCGGTCATCAGGAATTCCTTGTTCACTTCGGGGGTCACAATGGTGATGCCCTCGGCCACCACGGCCGGTAAGCCGCTGGTGTGGTCGAAGTGGTGGTGCGTGATGACACCGTAGCGAATCGGCTTGTTGGGGATGACTCGTTTGGTCTCGGCGATGACCGCCTGCGCGCGCGCTTCATTCTGTGGTCCTGGCTCGAAGAGGACGATGTAATCCGCGAACTCTATGGCCAGAGAATTGTAAGGTCCGTGAATGCGGTATACGCCGTCGGCCAGTTTCTCGGATGTAGCTTCCGGTGTTGGGGGAGCGCCTCCGGCGGGCCCGCCCGGGCCGCCGCGCCCGCCCGCCGGTGGCGTGAGCAGCTTCTGAAGATTCGGCGGATTCGCGTGGGCCCCCAGAACGTATGCGGTAAAGATCGGCCAGCCGCCGCGCTTCTGAACCATCTGCGCCGGGAACTTCAAGCCGTTGGCGCCATCGCGATAGAAGGTGTACTCCGCCTCCACCAGCATGTCGCCGAAGATCGGATTCTCCACCCAGGTTTGCACTTTCTCAACCAGATTCTGGCCGTTAATGTAGCCCACCATCTTGTAGGGCGCTCCGCCCGGCGACTTGACGGGCGCATTGAAGGTGACCACCTGGTAGTGCTTGCCACCAACCGTCTGCGCCTTCACCGTGGCGTTGTTCGCCGCGGCGGCCTTAAGGAAGCCCCATGGCGTAATCCAGATCTCCAGTTGCTGCGCCCAGGCCGTGTTCTGAGGCGTGATGTTCTGTTGCCCGGGAGTCAGTGAAGCCGCGCCGCCGGTTACCGGTACCGCATAGTTCGTCCATGTGGCCCGCGATGCCGGCTGGGTGAAATCGATCGCGCGTACATAATCGTTTGCCCCTGCCATGGGCCACGGCTGGTTGGCGTTGTTATTCTGCCCGAGATTGCCGTTTTGGGCGACGCCATCATACTCAATGGAGTTGAGCCCCTCGACGCCCATGGTCTTCGAAGCAGTGCTGATGACCGACTTGGCGTCCTCAGCGGCGACGGTTTGCAACAAAAACCCAGCCAGCGCAAGGGTGACACACAACGCTTTACTCATGGTTTCCTCCCGATCGAACATGATACGACGAAACCACTTTCATTACCGAACCGTGACCCAAAGGGATTGTTTCTTCGTGCGGCTTAAACGGCTCGGAAAAAAACTTGTTCGCAGGGCATGGGCCTATCAGCGTTAACTTAGTCTAACGCTGTACTGGCGCCGTCCGGCCCAGTTATCCAAGCTAGGAGGGCCATCGTGGTTCCCATAAACAACCTATCGCGCGCCAGACGAGAGGCTTGAACCTCAGGGGCACGATACCAAATAGCAGAATCGCCAGAACATTGAAATCTTCGATGACGAATTCGCTATGAAAGACTGGCTGCCCTCCGAAGACTCGCCTCAGCGCTATGAACGCAATCAATGAGAGCAAGATCGCGGAATTTGGCCATACGGTGTCCGGGGTACCTGCCCAGACACCAAGAGTTGAGTACTCATGTGCAAACGGTCACCTCGTAGAAATACTCGGGCGCGGTGGCACCTCCTATCCACCGCAACGCGGAACGCTGCCAGACGGAATAGCGTTCGTAAAATACGTCGGAGCGCCGGCGGCCATGGCAAGCATCCGCCTGTACCGCAGTTAGCAGATGCCCCGGGGAAACATCGCGGGTGTTCCGTACTATCCACACCGCCGGCGCAGGAGGAATGAGAGTACGAACCAGGGCAACCGTTTCCGCCGATACCCGAAATGTCTTGAAATAACCCCTGAGGTAGTACTGGATCGCGTCGACATCCGTGTTGTACTCGTCGATCAATATCAAGTCGCGTGCGGAAGCCTCTAACTTGATCCGGGCCGCGATTTCGCGCACGGGAGCCGTATAGCCTAGGTTGGCATAGTCTTCACGGCGGAAATAGAGTGCTGCGGAGAAAGCGAACGAAGCCAGGATTGCGGTCGCCACAATGCGTCTTATGGGTGGGGCGCAACGTAAGATCCCAAGCGCCAGCGCAAACATCAGGAATGGCAGGAGCCAAAGCAGGCGTGCTGCTAAGAACGGCCACGTGACCCACCTCGCTGCGCCAAAGTACGCGATTGCCGCCGTCAAGCACAGGAACGGCCGCACCGGTCCGAACACACGAAGCCGGGATCCCCACCATGCGAGCGTGAGCATCACGGGAACCAGCGCCAGCGACAACGGGAAGAACGATTCACCGACGGTCAGGGAAATCAGACCGAAAGCGATTTTCGGCCCTTGCTCGACAATCAGGTTGCCAGTCAGCGCGTAGTGAGCTCGAAAGGTTGCTGCCTCCTCCCAGTTGCGTAAGGCCGCGGCAAAGGCGAGAAGCCACGGAGTGCATGACGCCGCAATCGCCGCGCAGAACAAAGTGGCTCGCGCCAATCCGAGGCGCCGCCAGGCAATGAGGGAGAAGCCGGCCAGCACTGCGAAACCAGGCAGATAGTCTGTATAGAGCAATAAAGCAGCGGCCGTGAACGCCGGCACCGCACGACGTGCCGTCAGGTTCGGTTCTTGCAACCAACGCCACAGGAGAGAAATAGCCAGTAGCGCGATTCCGGTCTGCATTGCATAGGACCGCGCCATTCGTCCATAAAGCAGAATGCAAGGTGAAAAGGCAAACAGGACTAGCGTGAGCCATCGGCGACCGGCCTTCCAATGGCACACCCAGAAGTGGTCGAACAGAAAGGTGGCCAGCAGCACAGCTATGGCAGAAAATGCCCGCAACGCCGCGATGCCAGACCATGGCAATGGAAGTAGATCCCAGTAGTGGAGCAGGATCGGGTAAAGAGGTGGATGGATATCGGCATAGCGGGCGGTCGAAATAATGGTGGCGATCGGATGCCCTACGGTCCGCAGCGTAAAAAGCTCGTCGCCCCAGGCAGGCAAAAGATCGAGGTTCCAGAACAGTAGAACTGACTGGCAGCAGAGAACCACGAGGACCGGAGAGATCCGGTTCTTGACGGTATGGGCGGAGTGGCTCCGTATCAAAGTGAAGATTCTGCCCGCAGTCGAGATCGGAATCTATCACGACGCGCTCCGGTTTGCTCGAGGCACTCGAGTCGAAGTCCGTCATGTAATTCGGGGGGCGCACAATATTGACGGCGTCGGCAGAAGAGCCCCTGCCACTCCTGATACAGCTTGGTTAAGCCCGCCCAGTAGTAGCTCAGCACGACCATCATCAAATAAGGAACCGTCAGATAGTTGTGGATTCGAATGCCGAAAATCATGATCGCCGCGAACCACGTTCCCACCAGGGTTTCGGCATAGGGCAGCCAACCGCTGGAATACCTGTACTTCCTGACGTCCACGTTGACGGGCGGTTCGCCCACCGCGTACTTTGGCGTCCGTACAAAACCGCTCTTAACGCCAACCAACCCTTCCAGCACCGCCCGCGTGTTGATAATGGTCAGCCCCAAACCCACAGCGATCAGCAACGGCAACATGAACACCCTTCGCCTCCAGCGCTCAGGATACAGTTCGCGGTGCGCCAGCACGTAGAACAGTGAGAGCGACAAAAGGGACACCGCCAATGGCGGGAGGTCGGTGAAAAGCAACTGCCACACGCCCGTGTCGAACCTCACAATCATTACGGGAAGCACCAGGGCCGACAGCACGACTGTCAGCGGATAGGAGATATTACGAGTGAGGTGGAGAAATGCCTCAGCCTTTACACGCTTAGGAATGCCCGCCCTCAGGATCGAGGGCAGCAGCTTCTTGGCTACCTGGGTGAGCCCCTTGGTCCAGCGGAACTGCTGCGCCTGGAAGCTGCACATTTCGACGGGCAGCTCCGAGGGGCAATGTAGACCTGGCAGATAGACGAACCGCCACCCCTTAAGCTGTGCGCGGTAGCTCAGATCCGTATCCTCTGTTAGAGTATCGTGCTGCCAACCCCCGGCGTCAGCGATCATTTGCTTCCGCAGAATGCCCGCCGTTCCATTGAAATTGAAGAACAGGCCGGCGCGTGAGCGGGCCCCCTGTTCCAGAATGAAATGGCAATCCAGCAGCATAGCCTCCGCTTCGGTTAGCAGGTTGTGCTCACGGTTCAGAAAGCTCCAGCGCGCCTGCACTACACCGACGGAAAGGTCAGTGAAGAAGTGAACGGTCCGCATCAGGAAGTCCGCCGGTGGGCGGAAGTCCGCATCAAACACTGCCACGAGGTCGCCTGTTGCGGTCTCAAGCCCCTGCTCAAGCGCCCCCGCCTTGAAGCCGCGACGGGCCTCGCGGTGGTGGTATTCGATGGGGTGTCCTAGCGCTCGATAGCGCTTGACGAGCGCCTCGGCGACGGGCGCGGTGTCATCGGAGGAATCGTCGAGCACCTGAATCTGGAGTAACGCCTTCGGGTACTCTACTTTTACGACCTCGGCGACTAGCCTTTCCACCACATACCGCTCGTTGTATAGCGGAAGCTGTATGGTCACCGACGGAAGCTGCTTAAACCGTTTAAGCGGCTCAGTTGTCACGTTCTTTCGATGTTTGAAATAGTTGCGAATTACTTGGAACCGATGGAGGGCGTAGATCGAGAGAATAAATAGCACGGTGAAGTAAGGAATTAGAATCGCCCAGTCGAACCACGCCAATTGATGGATCCCAGCGAGCGCCTTGTCAGCGAGCAAATTCTGAACGAGGCGATCAATAGGGAAGTGAGTGTCCAGCAGTGCGGCAGCAGTCAAAGGCATATAGAAAGTTCGCACCGAAAAAAGCAGCGGCCAAAATATAACATATTTCTATTGGATTTTAATTCTTTTGCGGCATTACTTATTATGGCAAAATTGATCGGCAGACACCGGAAAGAGGATTTTCCAGGCTTGGAGAGCGCGCCAGCCACGATGGCCCCACAGTGCCAGTCCCACTATGAACAAAAACGCCCGAACCCGGCGTCGCGCTCCCGCGTCTCCCGGCCGTACGAAAGCGGGGGCGGAAAACCTCTCGGTTCCGCGCTCCTCGTTCGGAGCGGGGGCGGCTCACAGCTCAGTAGCGGCGCCGATGCCGGGTCCCCGGCGTCGCCACGCGCAGCCGCCGCGTGAAAACCCGTTAATCCGTGAGCGCTCCCGGTCTGCGATTGTAAAGGAACCCAAACGGGGGAGCTTGGCTGGTTCGAAGCGGATTTCTGGCGACGATTCGGCCATTTTCCACCAACCGTCCGTTTTTCAGACCTAGAAGCGAGCAAAGCCCTCATCGAAATGCTCATCGTAACTCACCTCGAAAAGAAACCAACGGAAAACTGAAGACGCCCTTTTGACAGGGAGCCGCGGACGTGCGGTGAAGTAGGGGCAGTGATCAAAAAACGTGAACAACGCATACGCACGCCAGCGCCGGCACTGAAGAAATTTATGGGTTGGACCACCTGATTCCATGGTCACGGTGTAGTTGTTTTCAGCCCGACGGAGTCTTTGGATTAGCCATCCAACAAAGATCCTTATGAAAACGCTCGTCGTAATGTGCCCGCTGTTTGCAGTGTCGGTTTTCGCGCAAACTCAATCGCAGCGATCGCCCTGGCACAACACCGTGGTAGTCACTGTTCCGCCCACGAACTCCAGTACCCAAGCTGCCACTTCGCAGCAGGCCACGGGGAAAGTACCACTCGGACATATGGGTACAGTCACACAGGCTTCCGCGCGATGCAGGGCAGATTCCGCTGTGTCCATCGATCTAACCTCCCGGGTGTTTGCGGACGCTTCGGCATGGCCCCGCGCCAGGGCCGCTCCATACTGGTAGGCGGCGGATATGAGCCCGGCAATACGTCGGCTGACAAAACGCTTACCACGCCTTCCTATGTTCTGGGCGGCGCTTTGTACGGGTGTAGTCCTCGCTTGGCAAGCGCTTACGGTCAACTTCAATTACCAGGGTGACTGGTCGGCGTTGTTTTACACCGGAGCGTACACGCGGGTCCCTCCAACCATTACGAACGAAGGGACATTCCGCATCGCCAACGACCCCGGTTTCGACGGGCAGTTTTATCACTTTATTGCGCACGATCCCTTCCTCAGAAAAGACACGAGCCAATTTGTCGATGATCCGGGCTTCCGCTGGCGCCGCATCCTGGTGCCGCTCATGGCGTGGCTGCTAGCGTTGGGGAGCTCGGAATATATCGACTCGACCTATGCGATCACGATATTGGGCTTCGTCTTCCTAGGCGCTTTCTGGTTGGGTGTATATTGCCTTCGCCGGGATCTCTCGCCCGCGCTAGGTATCTGGTTTCCATTCGTCCCGGCGGCGCTGGTGTCTATCGACCGCTTCACGGTGGACGTGGCGTTGGCGGCTCTCGCGGTCGGCTTCGTTGTGGAGGAAGGCTGGCGTCTATTCGTGGTGATGGCCGTCGCGCCGTTAGCGCGCGAGACCGGATTGATTATCCCGCTCACGTTCGGGCTCGATTCCCTCCTACTGAAAAACCTGCGCGGAATGGCCCTTGCGGTCGCTGCCATCGTGCCGTATGCCGCCTGGCTTGTCTATCTCTCGCAGCGAACAGCCACCGCTTTGGGCATGCGCACATCGCTCGTGCCATTCCGCGGGCTTTGGGAGCGTACCATTCACCCGGTGGTGTACACCTTAAGCAGTTCCTGGCTGCGGACGGCGGCGGTGCTGGACTACATTGCTGTTCTCGCAATGTGGCTGTCCGTTGCCCTCGTATTTTGGGCGCTGAGACGGCATGGCCGGGAACCGGTACTGGCGGCCGCATTGTTTACCGCGACGTTCATGGCCTTCGTTTCGCAAACCGACGTCTGGTATGGTGCCTACACCTTCTCGCGAACCATGTCGCCCGTACTGATCTTCCTGGCGCTCATCGGCTTGGCTGCTCGGTCCTGGATTTATATTGTGCCGCTGGCAATGTCGCTCCCCCGGCTTCTTTGGCAACTGACGCCGCAGTGGTTGGGAATATGGCACGGTCTTAAGCTAGCCGCGCGGTCACTGGTCACGACTCGGTAACCTTCACCAACCGCTTGCCGATATTCTCTCCCTTGAGGATCCCGATGAAAGCCGTTGGCAAATTCTCGAAGCCTTCCACGATGTCTTCGCGGTTCTTGAGCTGGCCGGAGCGGTACCAATTCGTCAACACCGTGAGCGCCGGACCGAAGCGCGCTGCATAGTCCGTCACCAGGAATCCCTGCATCTTGGCGCGTGCCACGATCAACATCCCCAGAAGCCTGGGGCCCATTTCCGGTTTGGCATTGTTGTACTGCGAGATCTGGCCGCAGACGGAGATGCGCGCACCCACGTTGATTTGCGGGAGGACGGCGTCGGTGATCGGTCCGCCCACGTTGTCGAAGTACACGTCGATGCCTTTCGGGCACAGCTCCCTCAGTGCGGAGAAATAATCGCTAGTCTTCTTGTAATTGAAGGCGGCGTCGAAGCCGCATTCGCGTTTGATCCAATCGACCTTATCGTCTCCGCCGGCGATGCCCACCGTGTGGCAACCCTTGATCTTGGCGATCTGTCCCACCACCGAGCCAACTGCGCCGGCCGCGCCGGACACCACCACGGTCTCGCCCGGTTTCGGATCGCACACATCGAGTAAACCGAAGTACGCCGAGAGTCCTGTGACGCCCAGCACGCCAAGCGCGGTCGAAACGGGAATCGATGGATCGAGCTTGCGCAGGCCCTGGCCATCCAAAATTGCATACTCCTGCCAGCCCATGTAAGTGAGGACCATGTCGTCCACCGCGAAGCCTGGGTTCTTCGATTCGACTACACGCGCCACCGCGGCGCCCACCATGACGCCGCCAACTTCCACCGGGGCGGCATAGCTCCGCGACTGGCTCAGGCGTCCCCGCATGTACGGATCGACTGAAAAGTACACCGCACGAACTAGCAGCTCTCCGTCGTTCAATGCGCGGAGAGGCGACTCGATCAGGTTGAAGGTCGATGGATCGGGCATGCCGGTGGGCCGCGCGGCAAGCACGAACTGACGATTCACAGAAGGGCGTGACGAAACGCTGGAAGCTGACATAGTTTAACCATTGTGGACCATGGGACTACCTGCCGTCGCGACCCGCTGGCCCCGGACAAATTGCCGCCACGTGCACCCCTTTTGCGCTGGTTTACGCGTGTAGTCTTAGAGGCGTTTATGAGGGTGAGAACTACCTTTGTTTTGATAGCTTTAACGGGCCTGACGGTGCGCGCGCAGGCCCAGTGGTTGAATCATCGTGACGCAGGAACTCCACGCCTGCCGAACGGCAAACCGAACCTTGCCGCGCCGGCCCCTCGGTCGCACGACGGCAAGCCGGACCTATCCGGAATCTGGCAGGCCGAAGGCGCCCCGCGGGAACTGTTGCTGCAGTACGTCCCCGGCGGGGTCAATGGAGTGGGCGAATCCGATCCTTCGCAATTTTTCTTTAACGTGTTAGTCGATTTCAAGCCACAAGAGGCTCCGCTTCGGCCTGAGGCGGCAGCGTTGTGGCGCCAGCGCGCAGAAGCGAAAGCCAAAAACGGACCGCAGTCACTCTGTCTGCCGACCTGGCCGCTTCCCGTTGTCGAGGTGTTGCCGGCTCCCATGAAGATCATCCAAACTCCGAAGCAGATGGTATTTCTTTACGAGGCTGACACCGTGTTCCGCCAGATCTATCTCGATGGCCGAAAGCTTCCTGAGGATCCGCAACCATCCTGGCTGGGCTATTCGGTCGGCCGGTGGGAAGGCGACTCACTGGTGGTCGATGCGATTGGAATCACCGACCACAGCCCGCTCGATACTGTCGGCCACCCGCACAGCGAAGCCATGCGGATTATCGAGCGCTTCCACCGCCGCGACTTCGGCCACATGGATGTCCAAATCACCATCGACGATCCCCAGACATTCACCAGGCCCCTCACGTACAAATTCACAGACGATTTACTGCCGGATACCGATCTCATCGAATCGTTCTGCACGGAAAACGAGAAGGACACGGTACACATGGCCGCGAAATAGTATGTTCAATACATGAGTCCTTCCGCCCAGGTCATTCCCACGGGTAAGGCCCTCGGATCGGAAATCGACGGCCTGGATCTACGCGCCATTGCCGCGCGCGATTTCGATCTCATTCACAGCACCTGGCTGGCGCATCTCGTGGTGCTGATTCGCGGCCAGCAACTCACCGATGAAGACCTCATCGCGTTCAGCCGCCGCTTCGGCGAGCTCGATTGGGCCCCCGTGCAGGAAACCGGCCGCAGGTTTGTGGAAGGGCATCCGGAGATTTACGTTGTTTCCAATGTGATCGAAAACGGAATGCCGATCGGTAGCCTCGGCGCGGGAGAGGCCATCTGGCACACCGATATGTCGTATTTGGTACAGCCCCCCAAAGCCAGCATGTTATATGCGCTGGAGACGCCGCCTTCGGGTGGCGATACCTACTTTTGCAATATGTACCGGGCCTATGAGCTGCTGCCGGAGCCGCTGCAGCGCCGAATCGCAGGTCTCAGCTTGAAGCACGACGCGACTTACAATAGCGGCGGTTACGTGCGCCAGGGCCTCTCGGCGGTTGACGATCCCGTGACATCGCCCGGCGTGTACCATCCGTTGGTGGTGACGCATCCGGAGACCGGCCGGCGCGCCCTGTATCTAGGCCGCCGGCGCAACGCCTATATCGGTGGACTGCCTCTGCCCGAATCGGAAGCGCTGCTCGATGAGCTATGGTCGTACGCCGAAAAGGACGAAATCGCCTGGCGTCATCAGTGGTGTGTCGGCGACGTCGTCTTATGGGACAATCGTTGCACCATGCACCGGCGCGATCCGTTTCACCCGAACACCCGCCGCATCCTGCATCGCACTCAAATCAAGAGTGAGGTCCCGCCGCAAGTGTGACGATCGCGCAGCGCAGAGCCTCTAACCAGCGGGCTGGATTGCGGAGAGTCAACGCCTCCACGGTGGTTCTCGCGTTACTCTGCGCGCTCTATCTGATCCTATTCGTAAACAGAGTCAGCATTTCTACGGTGGCGCCCCGGATCAAGGCAGATCTGCGCCTTTCCAATACGCAGATGGGGCTGATCTTCTCGGCGTTCTCCATTCCCTACGCCTTGTTTCAGCTCATCGGCGGATGGATTGGCGATCGCCTCGGGGCGCGGCTTACGTTGGTTTTGTGCTGCGCCATCGTCGGAGCGACTACCATGCTGACCGGAGCGGCCGGCGGGTTTGCGTCGCTCTTCGCGCTGCGTCTGGCATTGGGATTCGGCGAGGGTGCCGCGTTCCCAACCGCTACCCGCGCCATGTCCAGTTGGACTCCCACCGCGCGCTGGGGTTTCGCCCAAGGCATCACCCACTCCTTCTCGCGCATCGCCATCGCAGTGACTCCGCCGCTGGTGGCCGGGCTTCTCCTTTTTACGACGTGGCGCGGCTCTTTCGTGATTCTGGGTTTGGTGCCCCTATTGTGGCTGTTCCTGTGGGCCTGGTATTTTCGCAATGACCCTCGAGACCATTCCGGCATTACTCCGGCCGAACTGGCAGCGCTGCCCGCGCATACTGCCGGCCGCCTGAAGGTTCCCTGGCTGCGCCTGGCGCGGCGCATCCTCCCGGTAACGATAGTCGATTTCTGCTACGGCTGGACACTGTGGCTGTTCCAAAGCTGGATCCCCGCTTTCTTCTTCGAGAACTACCACCTCAATCTGCAATCGTCGGCGATCGTTTCGGGCGGCGTGCTCCTCGCCGGAGTGGTCGGCGATACGGTAGGCGGCCTGGTGAGCGACCGCTTGCTGCACCGCACCGGCAGCCTGGTAGTGGCGCGGCGGTCGGTCATTGTGGCGGGCTTCCTGGGCGCCTTTATTTTCCTTTTGCCGGTGGTACTGTTTCACAACCTGACCGTGACCGCAGTCTGCCTGTCGCTGGCTTTCTTCTTTGCCGAGCTGATCGTGGCGCCCATCTGGTCCATCCCCATGGATATTGCGCCGCGCTATGCCGGCACCGCCAGCGGCATGATGAACTTCGGCTTCGGGGTGGCCGGCCTGGTTTCCCCATCGAGCTTCGGCTACCTTGTCGATCGCACCGGCAGTTGGGTCTTCCCGTTTGTCTGCTCAATTCTACTGCTGCTTCTGGGCGCCGTTCTGGCGTCGCGGTTGCGCCCGGATCAGCCGTTTGTAGAATCGAAGTGAGAGCACGTGGCGGTAGTTAACATTCTGCTGGGGTTCTTGGCTTGTGCCGTGACTTCGCTTGCCATCGGCCTGCTTGCCCTTCGCGCCTTGCGGTTGGATATGGGCCGAGGGGAATGTGTTTGTCTCGGCTACGTCATCGGTAGCGCCATCGCCAGCACGCTCACACTCGCGATTGCCTTGCTCTCTTCGGCCCGGGAGAGCGTTTTCATTTTGCTGAGCCTGGGGTCGGTATTGGTGATGTGGCGGTTGGCGCCGTGGCTGCGCCGCTTAAAACCGAACCGCCTCGACTCGATTCCGGTATTTCTCCGTTGGGCCTTTGGCGCGGCTTGGGTGGTTTACGGCGTCGTCTATTTCCGCTACGCGCTGGCGCCAGAGATCAGTCCCGACGGCACGGCCTATCACCTCGGATTGGTGAATTTGTGGAACCACGCCCACGCGCTCTATCGGCTTCCCGACATGTACGCCGCTCTGCCCCAAGGCCTGGAGATGCTGTTTCTCTTTGCCTACTCCATCGGCCGTCACTCCGCAGCGGCGCTGGTTCACTTCTCGTTCCTGCTGCTCTTGCCGTTGCTGATGATTCTGTATGGAATCCGCTTCGGGATTTCCCGTGGAGCGGCGCCATGCGCTGCAATCCTGATGTTCGTCACACCATTAGTAGGCTGGGATGGCTCCGTAGCCTACAACGACGTAGCGCTAGCCGCGGTTGTCTTCGCCTCCGTATACCTGCTCCAATTGTGGCGCGCGGAGAGGCGCACCGGCTTCTTAGTCGCCAGCGCCCTACTAGCGGGCTATGCCTTCGCCATCAAGTACACAGGCGGTTTTGTCATACTTCTGGTAGCTGCCACCGTGATTTGGGAACTGCGACGCGATGGTTTCCGGCGACAATTCCAGACTCTCCTGATCACCTTCGCCGTGATGGCCTTGACGCCGACGCCTTATCTCGTGCGCGATTGGGTCTGGTATCACGATCCCATCGCGTTCTTCGGAAGTTCGCTCTTCCGCAATCCGAATTTTCATGTTTCCTTTGAGGAAGACTACCTGCGCACCGAGAGTCATCTCAATGACGTTACCTGGACCGAACTTCCACGTGAGCTAACCATGGGCGGCCCCAAACTGCCACAGAATCTGGGACCGATCTATCTTCTCGCCCCCATCGCCGTGGCGGGTCTGTTCTGGCCGCAAACCCGAATGCTGGTGATCGCGGCGGTCATCATCGGTGCCGGCTATCCGGGAAACCTATCCGCTCGCTTCCTGATTCCGGTTCTCCCATTTGTTCTGATGGCGATGGCCTTCGTGTTGAGCCGGCTTCCACGATCGATCTGGTTACTGGGCGCTCTCTCCGTCGCTCAACTCGTAATCTCGCTGCCATGGGTCACCAAGTGGACGCACATCCCGAAAATTCCGGGGCCGGGTCTGAACCGGGTTTGGTGGAACATGGCATTGCGTATCGAGCCGGAGGAACGGTATCTTGCGCGCCAGTTCGAAGGCGACGCCTATAGAATGACGCGCGAGATCGAACGCCGCGTACCCCTGGGTGAGACTGTTTACTCACTGGGCGGCGGGGTTCTGCAATCGTATACGACGCGTTTTGTGATCGACGGGGAGCGGTCGGCAGATGCCGAGAAAGCGAGAGACCTGCTCTACAGCAATGCGAATACGGGCGACATGAGGCGGCGGTTTACGGCCGTGTTCCCGGATTCACGTGCGCGCCAGGTGCTGATCTTGCAGACGGCGACCAATATGGACATGTGGAGTGTCACCGAGATTCGGCTCTGGCACGGAAACCAGCGGATTGCGCCCCCGTCCGTACAGAATCTGGACGCCTTCCCCAACCCCTGGGATGTTGCCCTGGCGTTCGACGGCCAGGAGGCCACCCGTTGGAAATCGTGGGAACATCTGCGCCCGGGCATGCACATCAGCGCGCATTTCCCGTCTGCTCAGCCCATCGATCGCATCGATGTGTTAGCCAACGACTCTCAATGGTGGAGCAACATGGATATCCGTATCCTGACGGATCAAGGGCAGTGGCTGTGTCCCTCGTCTGCGCGCTGGCACTTTGATCCCCCAGCCGACCTGCGCAAGGAGGCCACACAAGCATTAAAGCGCCAGGGAATTCACTATGTCCTGATCAGCCGGAATAGACCGGAAGAAGGGATATTCCGTGACAACCCATCCGCGTGGGGCATCCACGAAATCGTATCTACCGAGACCGAGA
The DNA here is from genome assembly GCA_035948775.1 of Bryobacteraceae bacterium. Taxonomy (GTDB): domain Bacteria; phylum Acidobacteriota; class Terriglobia; order Bryobacterales; family Bryobacteraceae; genus PSRJ01. The sequence continues at coordinate 212,663 of DASZIV010000144.1, read as the reverse complement.
CGCTTTTTCAAATCGACTAATACCGCGACCGCGTGAAATAGTGCAGTGTTGTGTGGGGCGGGCTTCAGCCTGCGGCGGACTTTAGTCCGCCATCCGAGCCAGCGGGACTGAAGCCCCGCGCAGGCTATAAAGCCCGCCCACAAGAATCTTTTCACCGGTCTGCCTACTAAAGGTTTTGCGTTACCGAGACCAAAGGGAGCGGTGCCTTTCGTTCTCCGTTGCGGGTGCCAGGCCGGGCGTGATAGTTTCAACCAGTGGCTTAAGTCCGAAGGAGATCCGTTTTGATAAAAGTCCTACTCTCCATGAAGCGTCTAACCGGCGAAACGTATCGCCAAGGAATCCCCTTCGTTGTCCTCTCACTCGGCATGCTCCTATCAGTCGCCATGCTCACCACCGAAGTCCGCGGCCAGCCCCAAGGCGAGAAAGGCAAAAAGAAGGCCGCGCAAACCCAGGTCCGCACGGTGACCATGGCCACCGGCCTCTGGCACCCCTGGAGCCTGGCATTCCTGCCCAACGGCGATATGCTCGTTACCGAGCGAAATGGCAAGCTGCGTGTCGTGCGCGACGGCCGCCTCGATCCCGATCCCATCGCCGGTGTGCCCCCCGTTCACTCGGTTCGATTGTCAGGTCTGATGGAAGTCCTGCCGCATCCCCAGTTCGCTCAAAATCACCTGGTGTACCTGACCTACACGAAAGACGTCGCGGACAACCAGGTGGCCACTACGCTGGCGCGCGGACGCCTCGATGGACATCAGTTGGTCGAAGTGAAAGATCTGCTGGTCTGCGATCCCTGGGCCGGAGACGGAGGCTCGGGATCACGCCTCGCCTTCGGACCCGACGGCATGCTGTACATGACCACGGGCGCCTCCAACGGCAACGCCGCTCAGGAGCCTGGCAGTCTGCGCGGCAAGATCCTGCGGTTGCGCGACGACGGTACGCCGGCGCCCGGCAACCCATTCGCAGGCCGCCCCGGATACAAGCCCGAGATCTACACCATGGGGCATCGCAATTCACTGGGCCTGGCATTCAATCCCGTAACGGGCGACCTTTGGAACAACGAGAACGGCCCGTACGGCGGAGATGAAATCAATGTGCTCAAGCCCGGCGCCAACTATGGCTGGCCCAAAGTGAGTTTCGGCCGAGAGTATACCGGACCGAAACTTCCCAACTTCGCCGAAGGCATGACGGGGCCGCTCATCTTCTGGGCCCCCTCGATCGCTCCTTCGGGGATGGCGTTCTACACTGGCGACCGCTTCCCCGAATGGAAGAACAACGTATTGGTGGGCGCTCTACTCGGCGGCGCCGCTCAAGGCTATCCGCACCTGGAACGCATCATCTTCGACAAGAATTGGGACGAAATCGGGCGGCAATCGCTTCTCATGGAACTCAAGCAGCGCATCCGCGATGTCCGCCAGGGCCCCGACGGGCTGGTGTACGTGCTGACCGACGAAGAAAACGGCGCCTTGATCCGCCTGGAGTCGGCGCTGCCGTGACGTGCCGCATCTGGCCGGCAGGTGAGCGGCATCGCGCTCGCGGAGCGGCCTGGATTTTGGCGATCGGTGTGGTAGCGGCGCCTGTCGGCCATGGGCAATCCCAGGCGCAGGGCAAGGCCGAAGCCTTGCCGGCATTCGCTGGAGCAACCGTAAGGATCCGTCCCGCTATCAATGCTCCTCCCTCGATTAGCCCAGTTGGAACCGCACACTTTACGGCAACCAATGTCCCGATGGAGGTTCTGATTGAGCTCGCCTTCGGGGTAGAAGCGACCCAGGTGGTTGGAACACCGTCCTGGTTCTACACGGTACGCTACGATGTCGACGCGACACCCAAGAGTGGCGTGATTCTCACGCAACAGCAGTTGAGGCTGCACCTGCAACAGTTGCTGGCGGAGCGGTTCAAGGTGGCGACTCATCGCGAAACGAAGGTTTTCGACGGTTATCGCCTGGTGGTGGCGAAAGGCGGGCCGAAACTTCGCAAGACGGCGGGAGTATCCACACCCGGTTCTGTGTCCCCGAACGGGCTTAAGCTCCAGAACATCTCCATTGCGGATTTCGCCCCGATATTAGCTACTCCCACGGGCAGGCCGGTGGTGGATAAGACCGGAATCCAGGGCAACTACGATATCGATCTCAACTACACGACGGGCGCCGCTACTGCTTCGCATCCGTCGATCTTCGCGGCCCTACAGGATCAGTTGGGCCTCGTTTTGGAGCCGCAGAAGGTGCCGATTGAGATGTTGATCATCGACCACGTGGACGAGATCCCCACCGAAAAGTAATTCCCGCCCTACAGCAGCGGTTTTCCATCCAGTACGAATGTCATCATTTTCGGAAACACCGTCTGCGCGGTCGGCGCCGGCGGGGGCGCTCCCGGTTCCACGTTGCGGCCCACCACGATTCCCACTCCACCCATCAGCGTGACGTACTGCTTGCCATCCACTTGATACGTGATGGGCGGGCCCATCCCACCCTTCAGCCCGGTCTGGATGTCTAGAAGCTTCTCGCCTTTGTCGGCGCTGTAGGCCACCAGGCGGCCATCGGGAATGACTTGAATTACCAGATTGCCCGCTGTGGTCACCGTGCCGCCGCCGATGGAGCCGCCGCCCGGTGTTTGCCAACGCTGCTGCTGCGTTACCGGATCCCAGGCCACCAGCACATTGCGGGGCTGTCCTTCCGCAGGCGGCTCGGGCCCCACCGCCGGCGGTGGGTCAAGCTTCGCGGGCACAGGCGGCGCAATACCGCCGTCCGGGGGTGGCGCCTGCCGCCTGACCCCGATATTGCTCTTGCCTGGCTTGTAAGAGAATTCGGTATCGATCGCGAAGGTGGAACTGCTCATGGTGGAAGTAGGAACGTACACCAGGCCGGTCGTTGGGTTGAAAGACATGGGTGCCCAGTTGTGTGCGCCGCCAGGTCCCGGGCTGATGGCGATAGGCTCGGTCCCATAGTGCGCTTCGGGGTTCACGAACGGCCGGCCAGTGCGTTCATCCAGGCCGCGCGCCCAGGTAACGCGAGCGAACGGCTGGCCCGAGATGAATTGCCCGGTGACGCGGTCCAGCACGTAGTAGAAGCCGTCCTTATTGGCTTGCATCAGAACTTTGCGCCGCTGGCCGCGAATCGTCAGATCGGCTAACAGCAACTGCTGGACGCTGTCGTAGTCCCAGGAGTCGCCCGGCACTGGCTGGAAATACCACGCGAGTGTTCCAGTATCGGGCTTCACGGCCAGGATCGAAGCAACGTACAGGTTGTCTTTGCCCTTGGATTGCCGGAGCTCCTCGGGCCACGGTCCGCCGTTGCCGGTGCCGACGTAGAAAAGGTCGGCCTCCGGATCGTAGGCCATGCCATCCCATACCGAACCGCCGCCGCCCAGTTTCCACCATTCGCCCGACCAGGTTTCCGCAGCCTTCTTCAAAGCGGGATTTTCGAACGGCTTGGATGGATCGCCGGGGACGGTATAGAAGCGCCATGCCAGTTTACCGGTGAGAGCCTCATACGCGGCGAAAAATCCGCGCACCGGAAGCTCCGACCCGCTCGCCCCGATGATCACCTTGCCCTTGGCGATGCGCGGCGCCATCGTGATTGTGTAATTGTCCTGCGTGTAAGAGACGCGCGCTTCCCACACGGGCTTGCCGGTTTCCGCATTGAGCGCCACCAGGCGGCCATCGATGATCGGTGCGATCACCATTCCCTGATAGAGCGCGATGCCGCGATGCACCACGCCGCAGCAGATCTTGGGGCGCGAGGCGTCCTGGTTCACTTCCGGGTCCCACCGCCATTTTTCTTTGCCGGTGCGGGCGTCCACCGCAAACACGATGCTCCAATTGGTGATGCTGTAGAGAGTCCCGTTCCAGGCTAGTGGCGTGGCCTCCTGGTTGCCGCCGCCCCGCCCAAGATCGTACGACCATGCGAGGCCGAGCCGGGACACGTTCGACGTATTGATCTGTTGTAGCGGACTGTAGCGCGTCTCGCCTGGCGTAAAGCCGTAGCTGGTCCAGTCGTCGCCGCTCTTCGCCGCGTTTCGTAAGGTGGCGTCGTCCACAACGCGGCCGGTCTGGGCCGAGACCAGCCTAATCGTTCCGATGGCGACGGCCAGTAGGAGGAGCTTCTTCAGCATAGGTTCCCTCAAGTGGTGAAAAATGATTCTACTACGTGAGGTGGGCCAGCGCTGCCCTGCTGAAGGTGTGTCCTAAGCGCCTGCAGCGCCTGCCGTGCGAGTTCGGAGGTACGTTGGGGGCCGGAGACGGACCGCCCAAGGTCCCGACGCCCCAGCCTTCGGCTCAATCAGAACGACCTCAATCGAATCCCGATGACTGGTGAAGATGATTTCCCCGTCCTGCGTCAGGTAAGCGGATCCTACAATTTTCTCACCCGGCTGAAGTACGGGAATCGTGGGCCTGTTTGTTTCCGTTGTTTCCATGCGCTTCACCCCGCTCTAAGGGTACACCTTATGAAGGCCGCGCGATACCCCATTTCCGCAGTAGACCGGGTAGGGTTCTACCGTATTCCCGTTCCCCACCAGCGGGAGAATAGTACGGTTACTCCGGCAGCTATCCATCCGGCCGCATACATCGGTTGAGCACCCCAACCGGCCTGGGTGGAATGCATTAAGCCGAGCCAGGAAAAAGCGGCCGCAATGCCGCACCAGACGGCGGCGCGGCCGAAGTTCCGGTCGATCGCCTCGGTGACAATCGCCGCCACCACCAGCACCAGAAACAGAAATCCATTGCCGAGGCCTTCGACGGATCGCCAATAGATCGAGTCGTTGAGCGCCTTCTCGACGGCCGGGTTCGCTGCCGAAAGCTTGAGGGCGGGGAGCGCGGAATGAATCGCCGCGGACACCACCGCTCCGGCCGGCAGCAGGAAACCGAGCAGCACCGCAGCATGGTATTTGCGATCGACGCGGTTCAGCGTCGCCAACCCCACGCCTACAGACACATATGCGACCATGGCGGCCAGAATCGACCAGGGAAACAGTTGAGCCACAAAGATCGTTAGCCCGGCGGACACCGCCACCAGAACGGCTACCGGAGTCCACAGCGCGAACCCCAGGCGCGCTCCCATCGCCTTATAGGAAGGATGCATGGCGTACACTACCGGGCAAATCGTGCTGCCTGCCAACCCGCAAACGATTGTGCCCAGTCCATCGCAAAACACCACCGCGCGCGCGTCGTAGTTGTCACCCGCGGCCGCCGCGCCTTCTACAGCGGAGATATCCTGCAGCACCTGGTAGATCGCCATGGGCGCAATCACCGACAAGAACGGCAGCGCCTCGCCCAATTCCCGCAACGGCGCGACCGAAGCCACCAGCGGTAGTGCCGGCGCGATCCCCTGCCAGTTCGGATGCACATACCCCACGCCTATTCCGACCATAAGCGGTACCAGCCACGCCACCAGAAACGGAGGAATCCGCCATGGCGTGATGGGGACCCGGGCGAAAACGCCGATCACCACGATCGCCAGCGCCACCATGCCCACCAGCGGCTGGTCGAAGATCCGCTGCAGCAGAACCAGCGCCAGGTAGCTGTACATCGCTGCGCCGAACACCGTCATGGACGCCGGCACCGGGATGAACCGCCGGATCAGGCCGGAGAAGGGAGCCGCCGCTAGCTTGATGATTCCCGTCCACAGCACCGCCGCCGCCCCGATCTGCCACGCGCGCTCGGCGTCATGTGTTTCGAGATACACCGGCAAAAGGATCGACAACGTGTACGCCAGAATCGCCGGGACATTGTTGCCGTACACGTGAGCCGTCACATCCGAACGCTTCTCGCGTCCGCTCAGGCGCACGGCCAGCACCAGAAAGCCGATCGATCCAGCCAGGAGGCCCAGCGCATATCCCGGCAGCAGGTGTGACACGCTGAACTCCCGCGAAATCCCTACCGGAGCCAGCAGAAAAACGGGAATCACCAATTGCGCCAGGTTGAAGCCAACGTTGGCAATGGTGGCGTCCAGGTCTCCTCGCCCGAGCGTCCACCAGCGCGCGGTCATATTTTGAACGACTCGAATGTCTCCGGTGCGAAGAGTTCCTCAGGCGTCAGCAGCCGCCGCGAGAGACCCTGCTCGTGGTGGTATCGCAGAAAGGTGTTCAGCGTAGGAATGTTCGCTTGCAATCCATACGACCAGAAATCCGTCCCCATGAGCTTCTGCGTCTCCGCAACGTGCTGATGAAGCCACGGAAGCATGAATCGCAGCGCGGCGGTCTCTTCGAAATCGCGGTAGACCTCTTGCTGCGCCTGGCGGAACGCCTTGAACAGCGATTGCGCCACCCATCGGTGCTGCTCGTAGATCTCGCGGCGGATCGCGATGGTGTGCATGATCGGAAAGATTCTGGTCTTCCTGTAATACGCATTCTCCACCGCGTGATAGTCCTCGAACAGGCGCCCTACACGTCCACTGCCGCCTCGGTACGTGGACGGCATGCGCGCGGTGTACAGCGCGTCGATTTCTCCCGTCTCGAGCGCCTTGGAAAGCGTTAGCGTCGGGCCGATCGGCTGCACGCGGATTTCCGGCGGCAGTGAGAGGGCGAGTTTCTCCGGACGTCCCGGCTCCTCTTCGCCTCCTGTGAAGTAAGTGGCGCTGGTGACGGGGACGCCGTATTCGTCGCTCAAGATGCCGCGGATCCAAACCGGCGCGGTCATCTGATACTCAGGAGTTCCCACGCGCTTGCCGATCAGATCCTTCGGCTCCCGAATCCCGCTATCGCGATTGATGTAAATGCAGGAGTGCCGGAAGTACCGCGACGGAAACACCGGAATCGCGATGAAGGGAGGATTCTCGCGGGAAAGGGAAACCGTGTACGAGGAAAGCGACATCTCGGCGATATCGAACTCCCGGTTCCGCAGCATACGGAAGAAAGTCTCCTCCACCGGCAGACTGAGGTAGTTCAGCTCGATTCCGTCAATCGGAATGCGATCTTCGAGTAAGGCCCGCGTGCGGTCATAATCCCAGCACGCCAGGGAAAGCCGGAGTTTCGCCATGTGAGGAAGAAACTGGAAGCATATATCGACGGCGAATGAGATGTCAAAACCGCAGGGCAGACCCCGGGGTCCCGGCCGTTCTGCTACCCCGGCCCTACTGGTCCGCGTGCTTCCTGCGGAGAGTGCACTGCGAGCGTATATCCGGCATATTGCTTGGCAATGTCATATACCCCGAAATCGCAACTGAACACGGTCCAGGCCTTAGCCGTGTCCGCGGCATCGGGTAGTAGCAACTCGAGCCTACCGTTACCCTCTGAAGAGAGGTCCTAACCTCTGGGGTCTCCGAACCGCAAGGCGCTTCCCGCTGGAGATCCTGCCCTTCCGTTCCCGCCACTTCCCCACCCAATAACCCTCGCTCTTGCAACAACACCCGCATCCGCCAGCGCATTCCGGCCCGGTCTCACTGCTACTGTGATCATGAGATAACCCATGGCCACGCAACATCAGATCCAAGCCAACCGGCTCAACAGTCAAAAATCGACCGGCCCGCGCACCCCAGAAGGCAAGGCCGCCTCCTCCCAGAATGCATTCAAATCCGGCCTCGACGCCGACTCGCAGTTCGTCATCGGCGAGAGCGCCGACGAATTTGCCGCGCTCCAGCACGAGTACATCGCCCGCTTCCAACCCCTCACTCCCGAGGAGCGTTTCCACGTCGACACGCTCATTCGCAACGAGTGGATCCTGCGCCGCCTCTTCCGTGCCGAAGCCCACTTGTGGGAATACCACACCATCCGCGCCGACCGCTCCGAAGGAACGCCCCTAGGCGCAGCCCTCATGGCCGCCGACCAGGTCTTCCGCCGCCTACAGCGCCGCATCACGCTGGCCGAGCGTTCTTACAAGGATGCCTTCACCGAATTAGAGCGCCTGCAGCGCGCCCGCACCCCACTCGCCGGCCCTCAGGCCGGCCCGCAACTCCAACCGGACACAGGTGATATCACCCAATTGGCTTCGTTCCTCACTCCCGCCGGTGGGGTGGCGCCATTCGCTGCCCAAAGCCCCGCCCTGTCCGGTGCCGTCTTCCGCTGAGCCCACGATGCTTGCTGTATACTACTGCCTTAGCCGGGAGGGGCCATCAAGATGGACAACTGGAAAGGCACTGCCTGTCTCATCCTGCTCGGCGCCTTCCTCACCGCCGCCCCCGCCTTCGCGCAGGTGGATTTTTCCGGCGAGTGGGCGCCCCGGTTCTACGAAGATCAGCCGGAGCGCGTCCCCGGCCCCGAGCTCGGCGACTATCTCGGTCTCCCCATCAACGCCTCCGCGCGCATGCGGGCCGATACCTGGAGCGCCTCTCTCCTGACCCTCCCCGAGTGGCAGTGCCGCCCGCACTCCGCCGACTACATCTGGCGCGGGCCATCTAACCTGATCGTCACCAAGGAAGTCGACCCCGTCTCTCGCGACGTCACCGCACTCCACGCAGAATGGCTTCGTTCCGTCGACCGGCCGATTTACCTCGATGGCCGCCCGCATCCACCCGACTGGGCTCCTCACACCTGGGCGGGCTTCAGCACCGGCAAATGGGAAGGTGACATGCTCACCACCACGGTCACGCATCTCAAGGAAGGCTACATTCGCCGCAATGGTGTCGCGCGCAGCGACATGGCAACTCTTACCGAGCATTGGTTTCGACACGGGGACTGGCTCACTGTGGTAACCGTCGTTACCGATCCCGTCTATCTCACCGAGCCATTCGTCCGCAGCACCGATTACGAGCTGGACCTGCACCAGCACGTGCCGCCGTACCCGTGCGACGCCGTGGAAGAGGTCGAGCGGCCCAAGGGAACTGTGCCCCACATCCTTCCCGGAATGAATGAGGGGATTAACGAGTTCCCCGCCCGCCACCACTTGCCTCCTGAGGCTGCCCGGGGCGGCGCTGAGACCATGTATCCCGAGTATCAATTGAAGTTGAAGAAGGCAGGTGCCGCGCCTGCCGCCCGGTAGCCAGGTGCCAGACCATGAGTAACAGATCCCTGCTTACCGTATCCTTTCTTATCCTCACGGTCGCCGCGGCGGCGCAGGCCCAGCCGAACAGCGATGTCACCATTTACCACGTGCGCGGACCCATCTACTTGCTGGTGGGCGCAGGCGGCAACATCACCCTATCGGTAGGCCGTGACGGCGTTCTGGTCGTCGATACTGGCACTGCCGCCATGAGCGACCGCGTCCTCGCCGCCATTGCCCAGTTACAAAAAGAATCCGCCACCAATGGCATTACCGAGCTGCACTACGGCGCCGAGACCCGCTCTTCCATCCGCGCCACTGTGGACACCAACGCGCCCCCGAAACCTATCCGTTACATCATCAACACGCACGTGCATCCCGACCACACCGGCGGCAATGAGAAGCTATCCAAAGCCGGCCGTACGCTGACGGGCGGTAATGTCAGCGGCGAAATTTCCGACGTCGGGGAGACCGCCACGGTGATCGCAAACCAGAACGTTCTCACTCGCATGAGTGCGCCTCCGGCCGCTGGTCAGCCGGCCATACCGTTTGCGGCGCTGCCCAGTGACACCTTCCATAGCGATATGAAGCTCAGCCATTTTTTCAACGGTGAAGGCGTTCATGTGATTCACCTTCCCGCGGCGCACACCGACGGCGATAGCATCGTCTACTTCCGTGGTTCGGACGTGATCAGCGCGGGCGACGTTTTTCTAACCACCAGCTACCCGGTCATCGACCTGCAAAGGGGCGGCAGCATCAACGGTGAAATCGACGCGCTCAACCGCATTCTCGATTTGGCGATTCCCGAATTTCGGTTGGAAGGCGGCACCTTGGTGATTCCCGGCCACGGCCGCATCGGCGATTCGGCTGACGTCGCCTACTACCGCGATATGACCACCATCATTCGCGACCGCGTCCAGTACATGCTCGATAAGAACTGGACCCTGGAGCAAGTGAAGGCCGCCAAACCCACTCTCGACTATGACCCGCGCTATGGAGGTAGCACTGCGTTCGTCGAAGCGGTTTACAAGAGTCTTCAGGAGAGCAGGAAGAAGTGACCGTCTTACCCAGCCGTGACCAAAGGGAGCGGTGCCCTTCGTTGGCAGCGCTGATCGTAGCGCTCGCGTTCGCAACCGTGGCCCATGCGCAGGGCCGCGCCGCCGCGGCAATCGACCTCACCGGTTACTGGGTCTCCGTAGTCACCGAAGACTGGCGCTATCGCATGGTGACGCCCGCCAAGGGCGACTATCCCAGCATTCCTCTCAACCCGGACGGTCGCAAAGTGGCCGACGCCTGGGACGCGGCCAAAGACGAGGCCGCTGGCGAGCAGTGCAAGTCCTATGGCGCAGGCAACGTGATGCGCGTGCCGGAACGGCTGCGGATCGTTTGGGATGACGACAATACGCTGCGCATCGATACGGACGCCGGTCAGCAGTCGCGCCTGTTCCACTTCGGCGCCTGGAAGCCTGCAGGCGGGCCCCCTGCCTGGCAAGGGGATTCCCTCGCGCAGTGGGAATATGCCGGGCCCAGAGGTCGGGGAGCCCGTGCGGCAGCGCGGGCCGGCGACCTCAAAGTAGTTACCACTCACTTGCGGCCCGGTTACCTCCAAAAAAACGGCGTGCCCTACAGCGCCAATGCCGTAGTCACCGAATACTTTCATCGTTGGACCGAGCCGACCGGAGACTCCTGGATGCTGGTCATCACGCAAGTGGACGATCCGCAGTTTCTCAACAACCGCTTCGTCCGCAGCACGCACTTTAAGAGACTTGCCGACAGCATAGGCTGGAACCCCACACCCTGTTCGGCCCGATGATCCCAGCGCCGTTTTACCGAGCCGTGACCAAAGGGAGCGGTGCTTTTCACCCGCTACCAACGCATACCGTCCCAGGCCCGGTGTACTTTAATAATGTATGCCCAAGCGCGGCACCAAGAGCCGAGTAGAGTTTGCCGAAGCACCAACGGCCCCCGGAGAAACGCCGCTCCCATCCGTCCGATCGCATCATTATCTTCCCTGGCTCCTGCTACTCCTGGCCGCTAGCGGATGCGCCGCACTCATTTACGAAATCGTCTGGTTCCAGTTATTGCAATTGGTGATTGGTTCCTCCGCCGTATCGCTGGGCCTGCTGCTGGCGGCCTACATGGGCGGTTTGTGCCTGGGCAGCGCCGTCCTGCCGCGCTTGGTTTCCGCTCGGAAGCATCCACTGCGGGTCTACGCTCTACTGGAATTAGGAATTGCGGCGTTCGGCATCATGGCACTCTTCGGTGTTCCGCTAGTGGGCCGCATCTACGTCGCCGGCGCAACCTCGGGCATGTTCGGATTGGTATTGCGCGGCATGGTTGCGGCTGTGTGTCTGCTGCCGCCGACGCTGCTGATGGGCGGCTCGCTGCCGGCCATCGCGCGCTGGGTGGAGTCGACTCCCAAAGGCGTCTCCCGGATGGGTTTTCTGTATAGCGCGAACATCGCGGGCGCGGTATTCGGCTGTGTTCTGGCAGGCTTCTACCTGCTGCGCGTTCACGACATGGCCGTGGCCACGTACGCCGCCGCAGCCATCAACGGTGGCGCTGCGCTTTTGGCCTTCGCCCTCGCCCGCAGCGCGCCCAGTCCCAGCGCGGAAGCCGAGGACCGCACCAAAGCGGTCGACCGCGCGCCGGGTGCCAACCTGATCTACGCAGCCATCGCGTTTTCCGGGCTGACCGCGCTCGGCGCCGAAGTGGTCTGGACGCGCCTGCTCTCGCTCCTGCTAGGCGCCACCGTCTACACGTTCTCGATTATCCTGGCAGTGTTTTTGCTGGGGCTCTGGGCCGGCAGCAGTGCCGGTTCATTTCTCGCACGCCGGGTGAAGCAACCGAAACTGGCGCTGGCCGCCTGCCAGGCCCTGCTGGCCGTCGCCATCGCCGCGACGGCCTACACACTGGCTTATTCGCTGCCCTATTGGCCTGTCGATCCATGGCTCTCGCTAAGCCCCTGGTTCAATTTCGATTTGGATATTACCCGCTGCGTGCGCGCCATCTTTCCCGCAACCTTGCTGTGGGGCGCCAGCTTCCCGCTGGCTCTGGCCAGTGTAGCCGCTGAGGGAGAGGATCCGGCACGTCTCACAGGCGAGGTTTATGCCGCCAACACCGCCGGATCCATCGTGGGCGCTCTGGCGTTCAGCCTGGTGCTCATCCCGGCTTTCGGTACTCGCGGCTCGCAGCAGCTCTTGATTGCACTTGCGGTGGCCGCCGCTGCCGTTGCCGCTGCGCCTGTGTTTCTGATGAATGGCAAGCGCGCAGCCCTCACGTTTGCAGGCGCGTTGGGCGGCGCCGTAGTGCTGGCCCTGCTGTTGGCTTCCACCGTCTCCGATATGCCTTGGCAGGCTTTTGCGTACGGTCGCCGCGTAGCCCCGATCTTGCGCGGTTTGAACGTCACCAACGATGCCGAAACCAAACCCCTGTTCGTGGGTGAGGGAATCAATTCGTCGGTCGTGATTACGCAACGCGGCGACCAGAAATTCTTCTACGTCAGTGGCAAGTCGGAGGCCTCGTCGGCCATACTCGACATGCGCCTGCAGCGCATGATGGGCCATTTGCCGGCGCTGGTTCATCCCGCTCCGCACTCTGTGCTGGTAGTCGGTTTTGGCGCGGGAGTCACGGCCGGTTCCTTCGTTCCCTACCCGGAAGTGCAGAGCGTCGTCATCTGCGAACTGGAGCCCATCATTCCGCTCGCCTCCGACGAGTTTTTCGGCCAGCAAAATAACAACGTCCTGCGCGACTCGCGAACCCGCGTGATTTACGATGACGCCCGCCACTACATCTTGACTACTCCGGATAAGTTCGATGTCATCACTACAGATCCCATCCATCCCTGGGTCAAAGGCACGTCGACGCTGTACTCGAAAGAGTATTACGAGTTAGTCAAGAGTCATCTGAATCCAGGCGGAGTGGTGGCGCAGTGGCTGCCAATTTACGAAAGCGACGCGGAAACCGTGAAGACCGAGCTAGCCACATTTTTCGCCGTCTTCCCCAATGCAACCGTTTGGAGCAACTACTTAAACGGCGACGGCTACGATCTGGTGCTGCTGGGGCGGTCGGATGCGTCACCAGTCAGCGTCGACGAGCTCCAACGCCGTCTGGATCAACCTGGATACTCGCGCGTGGTCCAATCGCTCGCCGATACTGAGTTCCATTCCGCGGTCGATTTGTTGGCCACTTATGCAGGGCGTTCTTCTGACCTCGCGCCCTTCGTGGCCGATGCCCAGATCAATGAAGACCTGACCATGCGCCTGCAGTACCTCGCAGGAATGGGGTTGAACTCCACTACCGCTCCCCAGGTCTATCGCGAGATCCTCTCCTATCGAAAGTTTCCCGCCGATTGGATGGTCGGAAGCGGTGAGCGCATGAACGCATTGCAGGAACTGATTGGCCGCCCGCGCCGCACGTTCTAAATCGAAGGAGCCATGCCACCACGTCTCTTTGTCTTGCTCGTGCCCGTGCTTTTACCGTTGACTGCAGCTGCTGAAGTGGTCTGCGCCTTGGCTCCATCCACAGCTTCTTATAACGCCTCCCAGGACCAGCGTCCCAGCCCTGACGCCATGCAACTGGCTAAGGGCGTGAACGCCGTGTTGTCGCCCATTTGCACGCCAAACTGTCCCGTGATCGCGGTGTTTCGCAATCCCACCGCGCCCAACGCCATGCTGGTCGCATCCAACGGTGACGCGAAAATCGTCTATCAGCCGCAGTTCTTTTCGATGGTTTATGACAACTATGGTGATGGCGCCATCATCGCGATCATCGCCCATGAGCTCGGCCATGCCCTCAACGAAACCGCGCCGGCCGCCTGGATGAACGGCGGTTGGTCGCCCGAGCTGCGCGCCGATGCCTGGGCAGGATGCGCCCTGGCCAAGAGCAGTCTCAGTGCCACCAGCGTGAAAGAGGCCCTTACGGCCGTTGCCAAGTATCCGTCTCCGGCACACCCAGGTTGGGCCCAGCGCCTCCCCGCTCTACGACTCGGCTTCACGCATTGCGGCGGAGATGCCTCCAAGTTTGGCCCTTGACTTTGACCCTAGGTCAGACCTGAGCATATCGAAAGAGGACGGCCTTGGGCAGGTTCTACCGAATCCATGAGTTTGCCGAGCTTTCCGGCGTCACCATTAAGGCTCTGCATCATTACGACCGCCTGGGCCTGTTGAAACCGCGACGCACCGACGCCGGATACCGGATGTACACCGCGTGCGAGTTGGAGCGATTGGAGCAAATCATCGCGCTCAAGTTTCTGGGAGTCCCTCTAAAGCAAATCAAGGGAGTGCTGGATCGGGCGGCGCTCGAATTGCCGGACGCCTTGCGGTTGCAGCGCAAGGCACTCGAGGAGAAACAAGCGCTTCTGGCTCGGGCCATCCGGGCGATCCAGGCTGCGGAGGCCGCACTCGTACCCGGTAAACCGGCCGACCCCGCGATTCTGAAACGAATCATCGAGGCAATCGACATGCAGAACGAAATCGCAGTGATGAAGAAGTACTACAGCACCGAAGAGGCGTGGGAGAAGCGCCGCCGCTACTATGAAGAAGGACCATCGCCAGAATGGCAGGAGCTCTACCGCGACGTGCGCGCTGCTCTGGGAGAGGACCCGGCCGGCGGGAAGGCTCAGGCGCTGGCGGACCGCTGGCTGAAACTGTCCGTGAGGGCCTGGAGCGGCGACCCGGCAGTCCAGACCGACTCCATGACCGCCTGGATGGACCGCGAGCATTGGCCGCCCGCTCTGAAACGCAGAATTGCGGACTTCGGCCTGGAGCAGGCCTACGCGTTCATCCAACAAGCTGCCTTATCTGCCCGGAAGAAATACTTTAGCGAAGCAGCCTGGGCCAAACTCGTCGAGCAATCGACCGCGATGGAAGATCGCTCCGCACAGTGGCAAGCGCGCGTGGATTTCTTTCGTGATGTAGAGTCATCTCTCGAAGAAGATCCGGCCGGAGAAAAGGGGCGGTCTCTCGCGATGCGCTGGATAAGGCAACTCGATGAAGCGAGCGCCGGCGATCCTGACGTGAAAGCCGGATTGATGAAATCATGGGCGGACCGGCGGAATTGGTCGGCCACGGTGAGGTGGCGCGAAGAAGGCATTTCAATGATGACCACAGAGCGGTTCGAGAAGGCTGCGGACTTTCTCGATCAAGCCGTCGCGTGTCTCGGGCCCTGACGCCGCCCGACTAGTTCTTGTGGGGCGGGCTTCAGCCCGCGCGGGACTTCAGTCCCGCGTGTTCGGATGGCGGCCTAAGATCCGCGGCAGGCTGAAGCCCGCCCCACACAACACGGCACCATTTCACGCGCTCGCAGTACTAGGTCTTCACGACGCCAGCGTCTCCACATGCGCCGCCGCCGCCGATGCCAGCCCGCTCAATGTGTATCCTCCCTCCAGTACGGACACCACTCGTCCACCCGCGTGCTTATCTGCAATCGCCATCACCGTCCTCGTGAGATCGGCGAAATCGACATCCGTGAGCGTGAAGCCGCCCAACAGGTCATCGATGCGGGAATCGAACCCCGCCGAGATCATCACCAGGTCGGGACGGAAGCGATCCGCGGCCGGCGCCAGCGACTTCTCCATCGCGCCCAAAATCTCTTTCCGCCCCGAACCGGCCGGAAACGGGAAGTTCATCGTGCATCCCTTACCCGCTCCTGCGCCCGTCTCATCGGCGCGGCCGGTTCCCGGGTAGAGCGGCCATTGGTGTGTGCTAAAGAAGAAGACACTGCCATCGGAGTAAAAGATATCCTGCGTTCCGTTGCCGTGGTGAACGTCCCAATCGACGATCAGGACGCGCTCCAGGCCATGCTTGCGTTGTGCGTAGCGGGCGCCGATCGCGATGTTATTCACCAGGCAGAAACCCATGCCGCGCGTGGGAGTGGCGTGATGGCCGGGCGGGCGAACCGCGCAAAAGGCATTGTGCGCGTGACCGGCCACCACCGCGTCTACCGCGTTGAGCACGCCTCCCGCCCCCAGCAGCGCAATGTCCCAGGACTTGGGCGTGATATCTGTATCGCCCGTGGTAAGGTGATGGTAGCCGGCGCCCACATCGTGCTGGGCAGTTTGCAGATACTCGGGCGTATGGCAGAGCAACAACTCTTCTTGGGTCGCCGTGCGCGGAGAAAGCGGTTGCAGGCGGTCCAGAAGCTTGGCCCTCCGCAAACCATCCATCACGGCATCGAAGCGCTCGGGCCGCTCCGGATGCTGGACTCCGGCCAGGTGCCCGCGGCAGCGCGGGTCGGCGAAGAGGGCAGTGGCAGGTTTCACCTGCTTATTCTATACGCCGCGCCGGTTTCCGTAGAGATCCACGTGCAGGCGCGGGCTGAAGCGGAAGCCCTCGGATTTGCAGATCTCGGCCAGCCAGACGCCGCGCTCGCGCAGCACTTCGCGATCCACGCCTTCCGGCATCAGAATCACCCGGCTCGGGTTGGCTCCTATCGCAGCGAGTAGCGGGCGGAGTTCTTCGATATCGGAGGGTGCGGCTATCACGAACTTCAATTGGTATTCGTAGCGTGCCATCAACTGTCCGAGAACTTCCGGGTTGATGCGCAGGCGTTCGTGCTGTGCGGCCCAGTTGCCACCCGGAGTGGAGTTGGAGAGCTTAGGGCTGATGCTCATCAACTGGCAGGCGACCGGCTTGAACACGGTGCCCGCCGTCTCCACGGTGATATGCAGTCCGGCCGCTTGCAGGCGCTCGCACAGCGGGATAATCTCCGGCGCGATCATCGGCTCGCCGCCGGTCACCACCACGTGGCGCGCTGGATGTGCGTTCACTTCGTCCAGGATCTGGTTGAGCGACAGATCGGTCCCCTCGGGGTTCCAGGATGTGTAGGGTGTGTCGCACCACGCGCAGCGCAAATTGCAGCCGCTGGTGCGGATAAAGAACGACGGCACGCCCACTAGCGAGCCCTCGCCCTGCACCGAGTAGAACAGCTCAGCGATCTTCAATGCCCGCCTCTTCGAAGCCCTTTCGCCGCAGCAGGCAAGCGTCGCATTGGCCGCAGGGCCGGCCTTCCGGTGAGGGATCGTAGCAACTGTGCGTCATGCCGAAGGGGACCCCGAGCTTCCGGCCCAGGGTGACGATCTCAGCCTTGGAAAGCTGGATCAGCGGCGTGTGAATCTTCACGCGGGTCCGGCCCTCCACGCCTGCCTTGGTGGCAAGATTGGCCATGCGCTCGTAGGCTTCAATGAACTCGGGCCGGCAGTCTGGGTAGCCCGAGTAGTCGAGCGCATTCACGCCAATGAAGATGTCCGAGCTGTCGAGCACTTCGGCCCAGGCCAGCGCGAAGGAAAGGAAGATGGTGTTGCGCGCGGGAACGTAGGTCACCGGAATACCGTGGGACATGGCATCGAGCGAGCGCGCCTTGGGTACAGCGATGTCCGCGGTGAGCGCCGAACCGCCGAAGGCGTCGAGCGAGATCTTGGCCACGATGTGCCGCTCCACGCCGAGTGCGGCCGCCACGCAGGCGGCGGCGTCCAATTCGATTTTGTGGCGCTGGCCATAATCGAACGACAGAGCATAACAAGAGAAGCCTTCGGCGCGAGCGTACGCCAGGCACGTAGCCGAATCGAGCCCTCCGCTCAAGAGGCAGACAGCGTTTTTCACCTACTATCATGGTATCTTCCGTGCGCCTCCGGTTTGTGACTGCAACTCCTCTCGACGTTCGCCGCGGCAGCGGCACGTACGTGGGAATTCATGTGCTGGCCCGAGCCCTGGCCGTGTCGGGGCACACCGTCGCATTCGAAACCCCTCATGTCCATCTGCCGGTGTTCACGCTGGAGCGGCTGCTGTTCAACCGCTCGCTGCGCCGCTCCGACGCTTTCGATGTAACCGTGGGCTTCGATATGGACGGCTATCGCATCGCGGACGTGGCGTCGCTCAAAGGCGTGATCGCTGACGAAGTGCGGTTCGAGCGGGGGCTGACACGGCTCACGATGGGGATGCAGGCGGCGCGCGAGCGGTTGCACGCGCAAAAGGCGCGCCTGGTGCTTACAACCAGCCTCTACTCGGCCGGGCGTGCGCAGGAACTCTACGGGCTTTCGAAACAGCCCGCCATCGTGCCCGAACTGATCGACCTGGACGAATGGCGGCGAGCGTTACAGGCGAATCCAGGGGGCTCCGATCGGTTCACCGTGCTGTTCGTCGGGCGGTTCTACCGGCGCAAGCGAGTAGAGGTGCTGCTGCGGGCTGCCGCGGCGCTGCGCAGCCGTATCCCGGATTTCGAAATCCGGATTGTCGGCAATGGCCCGTGCCGCCCCACGCTGCACGCTCTGGCGCGTGCGCTGCGGCTGGACGGTACCGTGACGTGGTTGGGCGACGTCTCACGCGCGGAGCTCGCGCGCGAGTACAACCGCTGCACTTTGCTCTGTCTGCCTAGCGTGCAGGAGGGGTTCGGGATCGTGCTGCTGGAGGCTATGGCCGCGGGAAAGCCGATAGTGGCCTCGCGCGCAGCGGCGATCCCAGAGGTTGCGCCGCACGCGGTCCTGATCGAACCGGAAAGCGTCGAGGCGCTCGCGGCGGGAATTCAATCGCTCCATCGATCACCCGCGGCTCGGGCAGCACAGTCTGCGGCTGGTCTCACGTGGGTGGAGCGCTTCGATGCGCCGCTGGTGGCGCGGAGGTTCCTCGACGCCGTGACCCGCACACCCGCTACTTGTACTTCAGCGTGATGTTGAACGTGGCGGAGGACGGTTCGGAGCCGGTAGAGAATCCCCCAACTGCTCCCGCCTGGCCGGACGCAGCGGCCTGGCGCTTCAAGGCGTTCTGCGGCTGGCGCGAGAAGCGGACCTGAAATTCATTGGCGCTCGCTCCAGGCGCACGTGCACTCCCGGTGATGGGCACCGAGTACGGTACGCCAGGCAGCAAGTTGCTGTTCGCGATTGTTCGCAAACCGTCGGGAACATCGATCTGCGAGACCGAGAGGAAACCCGGATCCGTGGCCTCAAAACGCAAGACGACTTCGTCGCCGCGGTCGAGCTCCGCTTGCGGATCTACCGCGGTTAGGTCGCCGGCGGGAGATTTCTTGAGCACGGTGTACCGTAGGCCCAAACGGGCTGCTGCGGCGCTATTCCCCGGGGCAGCGACGAAACTGAGAGCACGAAATGCCGGTGCGGCCGCGCCCCGCAGGGTCGCCTCCTTGGCGGATTCCGAGTCTGCATGGACGGCAGAGAGGGCCTCCTCGGTTTTCTGAGCGGTGGGCGCAGCCGGTGCCGGCGGCGCGGCGGGAGCGATCGCATCCAAAGATGCGGGAGGCGGCGCGGGTGCTGCCGCCGGCAGTGCGGGTGGAGGGGGAAGCACCACCGGCTTCGATTGGAGCACCGTACCGACGGGCGATTTCTCCACCGGTAATGGTGGTTGGAAAGACCGCACCGGCTCACGCCTGGTTTCCGCCACGATAACCGGCTCCGGCTTGGGACGCTCATGCTGGCCCAATACCGCCATCAACACCATCGCCGCACCCGCCGCAACTCCGAACGCCGGCCACGCCAGACGCCGGTACCAAGGCGCGGGCCGTTCATCGAGTGCAGCCAGGAGCTGCGCTTTTGCCGCGGGATCATGCAGCATCTCACGCAGCGGTTCCTCGGCGGCCAGGCTTTCGAAGAGCTGCTGATCGTCCAACGCAGCCTCAAATAGGGCGTCGCGCTCTTCGGGCGTCAGGGTTCCGGCGGCATATCCGCCCAGCAGTTTTTCGATGTCATCCCGGGTCATCGTTTTCCCTGCTCCCAATGCCCGCCCATCAGTTCGAGCAGATTCTTGCGGCAGCGGTGATCCCACGTATATACCGTGTTGATGGCGCCGGCGCCCATGATTTTCTGAATCTCCGGAAAGGACTTCCCTTGCAATTTCAGGCGCATCAACTGGCGGCAGCGGTCGCCCAACTGGCTCATAGCCCGGGTAAGCCGCTCCAGCATTTCTTTGCGCTCCACGTAATCGGCCGGGCTGGAATCGAGATCCGGCAGGGGGATATCGTCGATCGAGACCTGGCTGGTTTCGCCGCGCCGAACCGCTTTCCGGCGCAGACTCATCATTTTAAACCGCACGATCCGCAGCGAGAGCGGCAACAGGTCGTCCAGGCACTCCAGGTGGGCGTATTTTTCTTGCAGGAGCATGAGCACCTCCTGCGCCAGGTCTTCGGCGGCGTCCCTCGATGAATGAGATGCCGCGAACCGCACAATCCTTTCACGCAGCTTGGTGAGAACCTCTTCGCGCGACACGGGTGCACCGGTTACGGCAATCATAACATTGACGTACGAGCGTACCGGAACGTTGTCGTTAGTGGACGGGCGGGAGGTTACGCCGTTCAGGGTTGGGCCAGCTCCACCAGAATGCCGCTGGGGTCGCGTACGAAACCGACCTTACCGTTGGGTCCGAGCTGGAGGCTGCCGCCCTGCGTGATGGAAGACCCGCCGGCCGCTTTGACTGCGGCGATAGCCGCGCCAAGGTCGCGCACCTGCAGGCCGAGTGCCGGTGCGCCGGGGTCGGGAATTCGGGCGGTGTAGGGTTGGCGGTCCACACCTTTGAATTCGAAGAACCCCCAGGAAACGTTGGTTTCGGGAATCGTGATGTTGGCGGAGCGGACTTGTGCACCGGGTGTTCCCAGGTTGGCGCCGGCGGTCCAGTCTTGAGTCGTCACGGCGAAGCCAAACTGATCCCGATAGAATGAGGCGGCCTTTTCCGAGTCGAGCACGACGGAGCTGAAAGCGGCGCCGACCATCTTGCCGGTGCCGGGCGGCACTCCACGCGGTTGCGCGAGTTCCACGTAATAACCGTCGGGATCCTTCAGCATGACTGCGCGGGAGGCGCGGCCGTCGCCGGCAGCCGGTGAGCCGTTCGGAGTGACGAGTTCCGCGCCCGCCTTTTTCGCGCTTGCCAGCGCGGCGTCCAACTCGTCCACCACCAGGATGAGTAGGGAGGCTCCGGGGTCCTGAATGCGCGGTTTCACGGTCCGCAGATCCAGATTGGAAAACTCGGTCACCTCTAAGGCGAAGGGCGCGTTGGGGATCTTGAGCATCATGTTGC
The DNA here is from genome assembly GCA_035948775.1 of Bryobacteraceae bacterium. Classification (GTDB taxonomy): domain Bacteria; phylum Acidobacteriota; class Terriglobia; order Bryobacterales; family Bryobacteraceae; genus PSRJ01. The sequence continues at coordinate 191,741 of DASZIV010000144.1, read as the reverse complement.
GGAACTTCGTGCCCGACGGAACGTCCACCAGCTTCAGGAGCATTTCGGGGAGAGAGTTGGGTTTACTGAGCGCCTTCGCGTTGTCGAGGTCAATGCCCAGCGCGCGGTAAAAGGCATAGGTGCGGTCGAGATCGGCGACGCCCAGGATGTACTTGGTCAGGCGGACGGCGTTGGGCGCGGGCTGGACGGTTTGGCCGAGGGCTATCGTGGCGAACAGGAGAAAGGCAACGGAGTGGCGGCGCATGTTTAGATGCTACCGCTGATTCGCCTTCAGCACCTTCTTGCGCAAACGGATCGACTGCGGCGTGACTTCCACGTACTCATCGTCGCGGATGAATTCGATGGCCTGCTCGAGATTTAGAATGCGCGGTGGCACCAGTCGTATCGCTTCATCGGCAGTGGAAGCGCGCATGTTGGTGAGCTTTTTCTCCTTCACAATGTTCACATCCAGATCGGCGTCACGCGCGTTTTCGCCAACGATCATACCTTCGTAGACTTCGGTGCCGGGTGACACGAAAATCTCGCCGCGCTCCTGGAGATTGAAGGTGGCGTGGCCGGTAACCTTTCCGGCGCGATCGGCCACCAGGGAGCCGGTGGGGCGCGTGGGAATGGCGCCCTGCCACTCGATGTAGCCGTGGAAGAGCGAGTTCATGATGGCGGTGCCGCGCGTGTCTGTCAAGATTTCGCTGCGCAGTCCAATTAAACCGCGCGAGGGTACGTGGAATTCCAGGCGCACGCGGCCGGAACCGTGATTCACCATCTTGATCATCTTCCCTTTGCGCTGGCCCAGCTTTTCGATCACCACTCCCAAAAAGCCTTCCGGGCAATCGATGATGAGGTGTTCCAATGGCTCTTGCACCTTGCCATCCACCGTGCGGGTGAGGATTTCGGGCTTGCCTACCATCAGTTCGTAGCCTTCGCGCCGCATCATCTCAATGAGGATGGCAAGCTGCAGCTCACCACGGCCCATCACTTTGAAGGTGTCGTGTCCCAATTCTTCAGTGCGAATGGACACGTTGGTGAGCAGTTCCTTATCCAGCCGGTCACGGAGGTTGCGCGAGGTCACCCATTGGCCCTCACGACCGGCGAATGGCGACGTGTTGATGGTAAATGCCATGGCGATGGTGGGTTCATCAATATGGACCTGCGGCAGGGGCATGGGCGTCTCGGCGTTGGTGACGGTTTCCCCAATCGTGATGCCCTCAACACCCGCAATCGCCAAGATGTCGCCGGGGCGGCCGATGGTTTCATCCACGCGCTTGAGGCCTTCGAACGAGTACAGCTTGGTGATCTTGGTGTTGTGGAAAGAGCCATCGCGCTTGGCAATGGCAACCGTATCGCCGTATCGCAGCGTGCCGTTGAAGACGCGGCCGATCCCGAGCCGGCCGAGATAGTCGCTGTAATCCAAATTGGCGATGAGCATCTGGAGCACGCCCTCGGGTTCGCCGCCGGGAGCGGGGATGTGTTCTACGACAGCGTCAAACAAGGGGCGCAGATCGGTGGAGGTGTCTTCCATGGTGCGCTTCGCCACGCCGGTTTTGGCAACGGTGTACAGAACGGGGAAATCCAGTTGATCTTCTTCGGCGTCGAGGTCGATGAAGAGATCGTAGATTTCGTTGAGGACCTCGGGCACGCGCGCATCCGGCCGGTCGATCTTGTTGATCACCACGATGGGCGGCAGGTGCGCCTCCAGAGCCTTACTCAGGACATAGCGGGTCTGCGGCAGCGGGCCTTCGCTGGCATCCACCAGCAGCATGACGCCGTCGACGATCTTGAGCGCCCGCTCCACTTCGCCACCGAAATCGCTGTGACCGGGGGTGTCGACGATGTTGATCTTGATGCCGTGGTAGCGGATGCCGGTGATCTTGGCGAGGATGGTGATGCCGCGCTCGCGTTCGAGCTCGTTGGAATCCATCACGCGCTCGACGTGCTCTTCGTGCGAGCCGAAAATGCCGCTCTGGTTGAGCATGGCGTCTACCAGCGTGGTTTTGCCGTGGTCCACATGCGCGATGATGGCGATGTTGCGAATGGATGGGTTGGTGGTTTTCATGCGTTCGTTGCTTGGTCGAGGATCTGCCAGATGCGGTCGATCCACTGCTCGTGCTCGGGCTTCATCAGGACGGAGCGCAGGCAGAGAACCTCCGGTTGGGTATCGCCGAAGAACTCACCGGGCAACCGCGCCAGTGCCAGGTGCAGGTTACGGCGCGCGGCTTCCTGAAAGATGCGTTCAGCCGAGCCGGTTTTGGGGGCCCATACTACGATGTCGAGCTGCGGTGGAAACGGGACGTGAAAGCGCGCATCCTGCTGCAGTCGTCGGTGTAGTTCCAAGGCTGCGCGCCGGCAAGCAGCCATGCTCTGGGCGAACTCGCCGCCGCGAACCAGCGGCAGCACGCGCATGGTAGCCCACAGCGCGACGGCCGAAGCGCCCGGGCGCGAGCATTCGAGCGAGATCTCGCCCAAGTGCAGTTCGGCGGAGGAAAAATACGTCGCCGGCGAATCGTGTTTGTAGAGCGTGCCCACGCCTGGATCGCGGAACAACACACAGCCGCAGCCATACGGTTGCAATCCATGCTTGTGGGGATCGATGACGATCGAATCCGCCTCGGCGATGCGATCGTAGGCGGCGCGGGCTTCGGTCCCCAGATTGTCGGCCAGGGTAAAATATCCGCCGTAGGCCGCATCCACATGGACTCGGAACCCGTATCGTTGGCGCAGCGCCAGAATTTCGGGTAGAGGATCCACCGAGCCGGTGGCGGTGGTTCCGAGCGTGGCCACCACACAACCGAGGTCACCAGCCGCGGCCTGGGCTTCGAGCGCCTTCGGGTCCATGCGGCCGCGGCAATCGGTGGGAATCTTGGTGAAGGGAAGTTGCAGCACGCCGCTGATGCGCTGATGCGTGTAGTGCGATTGAGACGACGCCGCAATCTTTTTGCCGGGATGGAGCCGGCCCGCCACCCATAGCGCCTCCAGGTTAGCCATAGTCCCGCCGCCCGTGAGGTGGCCCAGATGCTCCTGCCATCCGAACATGGCCGCGATTTGGGCCACAGCCTCGCGCTCCATTGCGGTGCTGGCGCGGCCGCCATCGAGGGCGTGATTGTTGGGGTTGATCCACGTGGCCAGGGCGTATGCCGCGCGTGCCACGGGGTGCGGCGGCTTCAGCATCTGGCCGGCGTAGAGCGGGTGGAAATACGGAAAGTTGTCACCCAGACGCGCGGCGACTTCGGCGAGCACGGTATCCAGGGGTGGGGACGCCGGAGCTTCCCAATCCGGCAGCGCAGCGAACTCGTGTTCCACGGCTGCTAGGGCGGCACGGAGTGCGGCAAGAGATTTGGTTTCGAGCATTACTCTTCGTGTATCGCGTCGATCGGGTCGAGGCGCGCGGCCACACGCGCCGGATAGAGTCCGGCCAGCACAGTGACACACCACACCAGCAGAAGCGCGCCTGCCAACAACGTAACAGGGGGATGAAACTGGATGGTCCAGCCGAAACTCTGCTTATTGACTACAAATATCAATAGTAGCGAAAGCGCGAAGCCCAGCGCCAATCCTAAAAGCGACGCCAGCAGCCCGAGCATTCCCGCTTCGGTGAGAATCATGCCACGGAGCTGGCCGGAAGAAGCGCCCAGATAGCGCAGCAGGCCGAACTCGCGCCGCCGGTCGAGCACCAGGGCGAGCAGCGAATTGGCTGCGCCCAGCATGGCAACGATAATAGCCACCGCTTCCAGAGCCCAGGTGATGGCGAAGGTGCGGTCAAAGACCATGATGGCGCTGCGCCGAAGCGACTGGTTGGGGGCGACGATGATGCCCAGGCCGGCTGCGCGCATTTGGATGGCGTGTTGCGCCGCGAGGGCGTCGGCGCCCGGTTCCAGGTACACGGCCGCGTTGGTGGGTGGTTGCGCGGGGAGGTATTTCAGCAGCGTAGAGCGGTCGAGCAGCACGAAGCCCTGGCTGCTGGAGTACTCGTAGTAGATGCCGGCCACGGTTACGGTGACATTACGCGCGCCGAGCGGAAGCGCCAACTGGTCGCCGGCGTGAACTCCGTGCCGGTTCGCGAACGGCTCGCTGACGATGGCCCGGTCCCGGCCGGGGAGCGAGCGCAGGATGGCGTCGCGGTTCTCGCCCGGGAGGAAGCGCAAGCGGCCATAGCGCCGGACGATCTCGAGGTTGGAACCTCCGAGCGTTACGCGGTCGCCGTGGTAGTGGAATTCCAGCGCGTGGAATAGATCGACCGCGGCGACGTGCGGAATGGATAGGAGGATCGCGGGAGCCGCTGCGGGCAGCGGCGGATATTCACCGGTGGCGCCGCCGGCAGCAGGGCGGATGTACAAATCCGCGCGGAGCTGCGTGTCGAGCCAAAGCGTCACGGTTTCGCGGAAGCTGCCCACCATGATCCCGACGCTGGCCATCATGGCGATGGCGGTGGCGAGGGCGGCGACGACAACGGAGGTGCGGGCCAGCGACGCTGCCAGGCTGCGGCCCGCCAACAGGCTCTCGGCTCGCCGCTTGAGCACGAAGCGCGTGGAGCGATTTACTGCCAGAACGATGGCCGGCGCAGCGAACGCGGCGGCGGACACTGCCAGCAGGGCCGCTGCATAACCGCCCACCGGTTTGCCATCGAGCGGCCTTGCTTGCGAAGCAATCGCCGCCACCGCCGCCAATACCGCCGCAAACACAAGGTGACGCCGCCAATGCAGCCTGGCGTGGTGTTCGTGCGCGCCGCGGCTCATCGCTTCGGTGGGCGAAACGTCCATGGCCTCGCGCGCCGGCGCCAGCGCCGATAGAAGCGCCGTCACCATTCCGGCGACGAGGCCGATCCATACTTCGGACGCCGTAAGCTGTACCGGGGCGGGACGGCTGGTGGTGTAGAGCGCGTTCACTGTGACGGCGATGAGCCCGACTGTGCCGCCTGCCAGAAGGCGTCCCAGCGCAATCCCCAAGGCCGCTCCGGCCAAGCCGAGCGCCAGGGCTTCCGCCAGGAACAACCCGAATACGGCAGCGCGGCTGGCGCCCAACGCGCGCAGGATCCCGATCTCAGGACGCCGCCGGACCACGCTCACCGAGATAGTGTTATAGATCAGGAACGCGCCCACCACGAGAGAGATGTAGCTGAGGACGCGCAGATTCCAGCGGAAGGCGCGCAACATTTTCTGATTCTCCTCGCTGCGTGCGCCGGGTTTTTCGACCAGGTAAGCCGGTGGTAGCATCTTGCGGACAGCGGCTTCCACCTGGTCGAGATTCTCGCCGCGTCCCACAGTGAGGTCGATGCGGTCCAGGTGCCCGTAACGCTGGAGCGCGCCTTCCGCGGTAGCGATATCGATCGCCACAAATTCCGTGGGACCGGCATCGGCTAGACGCTCCACCTGGAATTGGCCAAACGGGAGCATCAGCCTACTGTGCAGCCCGATTCCGAGACGCCGGGCCAGAGCACTGGAGACGACGGCGGCACCCTCGGGCGCTCCGGTGAGGTCAAGTCCATACAGCGGCACCGAACCGGCCGAGGGGATCTCGACTTGTGTCTCGATCACGGGAGCGAAATGTGCGTCGAAGGGAAGGGAAGCGAGCCGTCCGATCCAGGATTCGTCGATGCCGCCGTTGGCGACGACATCGAGATCGGTTTTGCCGGCCAGCGCCTCGACCGAGGAACTAAAGGAACCCGTAGCGGCGTCGCCGGCCAGGTCGATCGCCACCACAACCGCGACGCCGAGCGCGACTGCGCCGATGGTGAGAACGGTACGAAGTAAGTCGCGGCGGAGCGGGCGTAGGATGAGAGTGCGGAATAGCTTCATGGACAGGCAGGAATTGCGACGATAGCAGGAAGATACGCTCCCTGACAATCATCGCTCAAGGCCGCGGAAGGGTTGCTGAGCCACGCCGTGCAGGGTTGTGAACGCGCCAGATCGGGAGAGGCGCGGCGGGACGCTTAGGACGCTTTCTCCTGAGTATAGGCAGCGTACTCGTCGTAGGAGCCCTTGAAGTCATCGATGCGGCCGCCTTCGAAATGCCAGATCCGCGTGGCCACCTCTTCGATCAGGTCATGATCGTGGGTTACCAGCAACACGGTTCCCGCATACTTCTGCAGGGCGATGTTGAGGGCATTAATCGACTCCAGATCCAGGTGATTGGTGGGCTCGTCGAGCACCAGGAAATTGGGCTTCTGGAGCATGAGGCGGCAAAAGATCAACCGGGCCGCCTCGCCGCCGGAGAGGGCATTGGTCGGCTTAAGGGCGTCCTCGCCGCTGAACAGCATCTGGCCGAGCAGTCCGCGCAATTCCTCCTGCGATGCCTGCGGGTCGAATTGGTGCAGCCATTCGATGGCGGTGGTCCCGCGCGTGATCGAATCGGAATGGTCCTGGGCGAAGTAGCCTACAGTCACTTCGTGGCCCCACGCGACAATTCCGGCGTCGACTTCAAAATGGCGGTCGGCGTCCTCAAGGAAGCCGGTGGCACTCCGAACCAGCGATTTCAAGAGCGTGGTTTTCCCCACTCCGTTACGGCCCATCAACGCGATCTTCTCGCCGCGCGACACGCTGGCGGTGAAGCCGTTGATCACTTTCAGATCAGCGTAATGTTTCGCGAGCCCCTTGATCTCCAACGGATGGCGGCCCGAGGGACGCTTCATCTCAAAACGGATATAGGGCCGCTGGATGTTCGACTTCGCCAGTTCCGAGGTCTGTAGCCGCTCCACTTCCTTCTTGCGCGACATGACCTGGCTCGACCGCGTACCGGCCGAGAAGCGCGCAATGAATTCGTTGAGCTGGGCGATCTTCTTTTCGCGCTGCGCGTTGCCCGCTTCGATGCGTGAGCGTATCTGCGTCTTGGCGAGCACCATGTCGTCGTAGCCGCCGGTGTAGGCGATGACCGTTTCGTAGTCGATGTCGGCCACATGCGTGCAAACGCTGTTCAGAAAATGGCGGTCGTGCGAAATCACAATCAGCACGCCCGGATACTCGCACAGATAATCCTGCAGCCAGTGAACCGAATCCAAGTCGAGGTGGTTGGTGGGCTCGTCGAGCAGCAGGCAGGGCGGGGTGCCGAAAAGAGCCTGGGCCAGCAACACACGCACCTTCTGGCCTCCTTGCAACTCGCCCATACGCCGCTCGTGCAGCACGGATTCCACGCCCAGGCCGTCAAGCAGCACCGCCGCGTCGGCTTCCGCCGAGTAACCGCCTTCTTCGCCGACGATGCCTTCGAGCTCGCCCAGCCGCATGCCGTCGTCATCGGTGAGCTGCTCGTGCGGCTTGGCATAGAGTGTGTCGCGTTCTTCGAGCGCTTTCCACAGCGGCGCGTTGCCCATGATGACGGTGTCAATCACGCGAAACGCATCGAAGGCGAACTGGTCCTGGCGCAGCACGCCGAGTCTCTTCGGCCGCGTGACCGTCCCTTTGGGAGGTTCCAGCTCGCCGGAGAGGATCTTCATGAGCGTGGATTTTCCGGCGCCGTTGGGACCCGTGACGGCGTAACGCCTCCCCGGTAGAAACGTGCAGGTGACGTCTTCAAACAGGATTCGGGCGCCGTAGCGCATGGAGATGTTTTGAATGGAAAGCAAGGATCTATTCCGACGATAAAGGACGATAAAGTAAGCGGTCCCACAACCGCGAAGTCCGCTTCCTTACGGTCGCGGCTCTGAAACGTCACGGAACCGCGAGCGCTTATTTGTGCCGGTAAGTGATGCGGCCTCTGGTCAGGTCGTATGGGGAAAGTTCCAGCGAAACCCGGTCACCATTCATGATTTTAATGCGGTTGCGCCGGAGCCTTCCCGCCATGGTGGCGAGCACGGTTTTCCCGACGTCGAGTTCGATGGAAAACATGCCGGCCTTAAACTTCTCGACTACCTTCCCCATTACTTCGATTGCGTCTTCTTTTGGCAAATTGTTCCTTTTCCGGTGAAACTAGTAACGGTTTCGCCCGCCGCCGCCGCCGCCACCGCGATAACCACCGCCACCGCCGGATCTCTCGGCCTTGGGACGAGCTTCGTTGACGTTCAGCGTTCGGCCGTCCAGGTCTTTACCATTTAAACCGTTGATTGCTGCGATCCCTTCGGCATCGACGCTCATTTCGACGAAGGCGAAGCCACGGGCTTGACCGGTATCACGGTCCGTCACAACGTTCACGCGGTCGACAGTGCCGTACGACTCGAACATAGAACGAATGGAATCTTCGGTTGTCCCGAAGCTAAGGTTACCCACGAAAATATTTTTCAAATTACTCTTCTTTCTGAATTGGCAGAGCAGCTGATCGGCGAATGCCCAGTGGCGATCTTGTGAGAGACGAAGGGAAGGCGCAAATCGGCGGGACCGTCAAATACAGAGCAATCATAGCACAAACCGGCGCCGTCTCCCACCAGGTGGTGTAGAATCTGGAGAACCGCGATGCACCTGGATCGGCGAAATTTTATAGCGGGGCTGGGCGCACTGGGCACCGGATCGCTCCTTCACCCGTCCCGCGCCTTCGCGCAGGGGCGCCGCGTCGACATCCATCACCATATGTTTCCGCCGGATTACACGGCGGCCATCGTGGGTCGCGGGGAAGCGCCGTCGCCGCGCTGGACGCCCGGGCAATCGATCGAAGAAATGGATCGCAGCGGTATCGCTGTCTCGGTTCTGTCACTTTCGCCGCCCAACGTAGTATTCCCAGACGCCGCGTTCGCCCGCCGTCTGGCGCGCCAGGTGAATGAGTATGGCGCCAAAATGGCGAAGGATTACCCCGGACGGTTCGGCTTGTTTGCGGTGCTGCCGCTGCCCGATACCGAAGGCAGCCTGCGCGAAATCGAATACGCCATGGACACGCTGAAAGCCCATGGCATCGGGTTGATGACCAGTTACGGCAGCCAGTGGTTGGGTGACGCGGCGTTCGCGCCGGTTTGGGAGGAGCTGAACCGCCGCAAGGCCGTGGTCTATACGCATCCGCTGTCGCCGGGGTGCTGTGGAAATCTGAAATACGGCGTGCCGGCCGCCGATATCGAGTGGGCCACCGATACCACCCGCACCGTCGCCAGCCTGGTGTTTAGCGGCACGGCGGCGCGCTTTCCCGAGATCCGCTGGATCTTTTCCCACGGCGGCGGCACTATGCCGTTCCTGCTGAGCCGCTTCCTTTATGAGGAAAAGATCATGAAGGAGAAGGACAAGCGCCTTCCGCGCGGTCTGCTGTATGAGTTGCAGAAGTTCTACTACGATACGGCGCAGGCCAACCATCCGGGCGCATTGGCGGCGCTGCTGAAGATCGTGACGCCGTCGCAAATGCTGTTTGGGACCGATTACCCCTATCGAACGGGCGGGGAAGTCATCGCCGGGTTGGAGGCGCAACGTTTTGCGGAAAACGAGCTTGAAGCCGTCGAGCGCAACAACGCGATGAAGCTGCTGCCGGAGCTTAAAGGCTGAATTTCGTGTTCCGGTTGTCGCTCTTCCTGGCCACCCTTCTGTCTCTTGCCCCGGCGGCCCGCGCCATCGAACTGCGCCTGCAGTTTGCGGCCCTGGAGCGCATGCTAGGCGAACAGGTTTTTACGCAGGATGGCCGCCGCTATGTCCATAACGACAGTAAGAACAAGTGCAACTTCGCTTATCTGGAGAAGCCGCGTGTTCAGGGCCAGGATGGCAAGCTGCGCATTCGCGCGCGGTTCACGGGGCGCTCTTCGCTCAACATGTTCGGCAAGTGCGTGGGATTGGGTGACGCGTTCGACGTGGTGATTACTGCTTTACCGCTATACAAGGACGGCAACATCGGACTGAACGACGTGAAGGCGGAGCCAGACGGCCATACCGGCTACTACATCCGGCGTGTCTGCGACGCGCTCACCAGCAGCCTGTTGCACAGCTTCCGCTACCCGGTAGCGGCGGCCGCCAAGAGCCTGCTGGAAGACCCCGGCGCGCAGAAGTCGTATCCGCGGGAGCTTGGTGACTTCCGCGTTACCGATGTCCAGGTGACGAACGACGCGTTGGTGTTGACGATCGATTTCGCGCTGACGGTGAAGTAGCGCCGTATCGTTCTCGCCCTCAAACGAGGTCCTGGCCCGGTAGGCTCAGTCGCGCGCGCGCTCCTCCCATCGGAGATGCCTCAAGCGAAATCGATCCTTTGTAAATCTCGGCGATATCGCGAACAATCGCAAGGCCGAGTCCAGAGCCCGGTGAGGCTTCGTCTGCCCGAACGCCGCGCTGCATGATCGCCTCTCGCATCGAGGGCTCTATTCCAGGGCCATCGTCATCAACCATGATCACGACGTGTTCGCCTTCTTTCGTGCAGGTCAGTTTTACCCGGGTGCGAGCCCACTTGCAGGCATTGTCGAGCAGGTTCCCGAGCATCTCGTCGAGATCTTCTCGCTGTCCCGAGAAGGCGCGCGAAGCAGGCGCATCAATCTCGATGAGCATGCCGCGATCGGAGTACAAGCGTTGGAGCACGCGGGCAATTCCTTCGGCAGACGCGGCAATCGACGCCCGTGCCCCAGGCGACGCCGAAGAGGCCGCGGATCGCGCGCGCGCCAGGTGATAGTCGATCTGCCGCCGCATACGATCGATTTGCTGATCTATCTCCGCGGCAAGCTGCTCATGTCCTGACGCTCGCACCTGCTGTGCCTCGTGCGCCAGCACCGCCAGCGGCGTCTTCAGGCCATGCGCAAGGTCGCCGGCCTTTGCCACTGCGCGCGCCACGCGCTGCTCACGCTCGTCAAGCAGCGCGTTCAGCTCATCGACCACCGGCTGCACTTCTGCCGGATAAGCGCCATCGACGCGAGCGTCAACGCCTTTGTGCACGGTCGCGAGCCGGTTGCGCAGCTGATCGATTGGCGAAATGCCTCGCCGGACTTGCAGAAATCCGACGTACATGCACAGCCCAGCGATTACCGCCGTTGCCGCCAAACTCTGGGCCGGCGAGTGACGCACGCGCGTGGCGAACCGGCTCTCCGCTCCGAGGTTGAGGAAGATCACAGCGACGATCATGAAGTGGCCGATGGTCCAGAGAATCGCACCGGAGAGGATGCGCGCTTTGAGCGAAACGAGTCTCATTCGATTCGGTAGCCGAGACCGCGCACGGTTTCTATTAACGACACTCCAAGCTTGCGGCGTAGACGCGCGATGAATACCTCAACAGTGTTCGAGTCGCGATCGAAATCCTGCGCGTAAATGTGCTCAGTGAGCTCCGCTTGAGAGACGACGCTTCCGCGATGGTGCATCAGGTAAGAGAGGACGCGGAACTCGTGGCCCGTGAGCTTCACCGGCGCGCCGTCCAGCGTGACACGCGATTGCCGCGGATCCAGTACTACGCTGCCCGCGCGAAGCTCCGGCACGAGGTGGCCGCTTGCGCGTCGTATCAGCGCACGCAAGCGCGCGAGCACTTCTTCGATGCGAAAAGGTTTTGACACGTAATCGTCCGCGCCGCCGTCGATCCCCCGCACTTTGTCGTGCCAACTACCGCGAGCCGTCAGCACGAGCACCGGCGTGGCGAGGCCTGCTTCACGCCAGTTTCGCAACAGTGTGAGGCCATCGACCTTTGGCAGCCCCAGATCGAGGACCATCGCGTCGTACAGCTCCGTTTGCGCAAGAAAATCCGCCTGCTCGCCATCGGCGGCGTGATCCACGGCATACCCGGCCTCCGCGAAGGACGATGTGAGCTGTTTCGCGAGCGACGCTTCGTCCTCAACTACAAGAATTCGCATCCAACTAAACCAATTTTATTAGAGCACTCGAAGCTGAACGCCACCTGAACGACGCGTTCACGTTCCATTCAGCCGCCATCGTCCAGAATACATCCAGTGTTCGAACCTATGACATCGGGTCGCCTTCGAAAAGAGGCCGACCGAACCAATAACCAAACTGAATCGAGGTAAAACCATGAAACTACTCTTCCCCTTTCTTATGACTATGCTTCCGGCGGCATCTGTGCTGGCGCAAACCCAGGCCTCACCCCAGCCGCCTTCCGGCGTGCCGTCACCTAAAACCACTGAAGTGATGGTCATCCTGACTGCCAAACAGGGAGTGACCCGTCAGCAGATCATGAACGTCATGCCGGCCGAGATCCGGGCCACAGTGAAGCTATATCTCGACGGCAAGATCCGCCAGTGGTACTCAAGAGGCGACGGCCAAGGGGTGGTTGTTTTTCTTGACGTGAAGACCGTTGACGAAGCCCACGCGATCATGGACACGCTGCCGCTGTCGAAAGAGAACCTGATGGACCACGAGTACATTCCCGTTGGTCCCCTCATGCCGCTAGCTGGCCTGATTAGCGGTGGACCGGCGCAGCCCTAGGAACTTAATCGATGAACCAACCCAACCGAGTCCAGGAATACGGTGTAACGGAAAGAGCGAATTGCCGGCGGTCTTTCGCGAGGAGGGCCGCCGCCAGAAAGGATCGATCATGCCATCTCCGGTTTTGTTCGGAATTAGTGTAGCGTTCGGCTTGGCTGCTTGGGGAGCAGTGGCACGGCAATATATTTGGCCGGCGCTAAGCGAACGCCCCAGCCCCGAGAACCTGAAGCCCATCCTGCTGCTGCATGGGTTCAGGTTCCTCGGATTGGCATTTGTGGTGCCGGGCGTTGTGTCTTCACAGCTACCTGCCGCATTTGCTCAACCCGTAGCTTACGGCGATCTCATAACCGCCATCCTGGCGTTGCTGGCTTTCACTACGCTGGGAACCCCTACGGGGACAGTGCTGACCTGGGTTTTCAGTGCCTTCGGAACGGCGGACCTGTTCTTCGCCTTTTACCAGGGAAGCCTCATATCACTCCCAGATGCGCCGGGTTTGTTAGGCGCTGGCTATTTTATCCTGGCTGCCTACGTGCCCCTTCTTCTCATAACGCATGTCTTGGCGTTTCGCATACTGATGCGAACGAAGGTCGCGGTGCCGGCACGAAGCAAACTAAGTGGCGCTTGATGTCATGCTGCTTGGCCGCGCCGGTGGAGTTGGCGTGGGCACTTATTTGCCGAAAATATGCACGAACGATTTTTCGTTATCGTTGCATATGTCCTCGATCAGTTCGGTATCCAGCATGGTGTGCAGGTAGCGCTTGGCATGCCAGGGGCGGGTATAGACTTTGGGATCGTCGACGGTCAAGTCCACCTCGAGGCTGCCGTAGGTCGGGCGACGAATTCGCTCGATCGTGCGGCCGCCAGAGGTGAGCGGGTCGCCCTTGAGGTCGAGCCACAAGCCGTCCTTGTACCCGATGGTTTCCACCACCAGCGCATCGCCGTCCCAATGGCCGACCGAGTAGCCCTTGAAACTGGGGAAAGGATCCTTGGGAAGCGGGCGCCCGTCCAGGAAAATCTGACGGAACTGGACCATATATTCACTCAGAACAGTTACCGAATCGGCGGTCTGGATAATCTTTTGCGGGAAGAAATCAGCCCACTGGCGAACGGGCGAGATAGGCAGACAGCGGGTTGTCGGGTCGCCTCTCCGGTCTTCGGCCAGGTGTTGCTGCACAGAAGCTTCCACGCCGGCCTGATAGGGAAGTTTGGGGGTGTCCCCCGGTTGCCCGTCCTTCGAGCCGGTATCCGTGACATCGAACAGGCCGATGGGAACCCCTAACGGGACGTCCGAACAACCGAAGATCGCGCCAATCCCGGAGGGCGTGCAAGGCACCCTGATAGGATTCCAGATGCCGGAAAGATCGGGAGTTTTGCCATCAGCCATCTTCGGCGCTGGCCCGTTGAGGTCTGGTTTTCCGTCCCGGCCCCGAGGCACGCGGGTGGTCTTTACATCTTGCCATTGCGCCCACAGGGGTAACGTCGCGATCGCAATGGCTCCTAAGACCAGGTTTTCCGTTATAGATCGTGCGGGCATACGAATTCTCCCGACAGAGACTATACATCAATAAGTTGGAATAGATCGTGAAGCACTCACAATTCCATATGGGCGAGCGTCTGAATGACGCAGGAGCGGCCAATGATCTCGCCGCGGAAATAAAACGTCCTCAGTCAACCTTGGCGGATTCTATTTGCAGTATGCTATATCGATCGCCAAAAGTATTCGTCTGCGGAGCCGAATATGAAACGTTCGACGAGGAGGAAGCATTGAAAATAACGAGCGGGTCGATCAGCCGGTGTTTTTTCCTGTTTGTATTGTCGGTTGCGTTTTCCCTGGGGCACGCCCAGACATTGGACATTCCTCAAGTCGTGGATGGCGGGGCGTGGCAAACAACCATCGCGCTCACTAACACGAGCGCCTCGCAAACCGTAGTCAGCCTGACTTTCTTCCAGAATACGACCGGAGGCGCCACGGCAAGCTGGAATCTCGCATTTAGGGAGAATGTCCAATTGCAGAGTCTGATCCTGCCGGGAGGAAGCACTCTGTTCCTACACACACCCGACACTGCGGCGAGTCCCACCGTCGGCTGGGGGCAGGTGTTGGAATTGGATGGTTCCGGAGTGGTGGTTGCCTATGCGACCTTCACACAGTTGGCTGCGGGGACCTTGGGTGTTGGAACCGCACTCGCGTCGGTTGCCGTGAGCCGAATCCTGGTCCCCTTCGACAACACAAACGGAGCCGCTACCAGCATGGCTGTCGTCAATCCAGGCTCGTCCAGCGAAACGATTAATGTTGGCATTCGGATTGGGAGTACAGCTTCCCAGCCGGCGGCGATTACGCTTCCGCCGAACGGACATGTGTCGTTTGATTTCTCGACGCAATTTTCGGCAACTGCCAATCAGAGCGGTCTAGCCGAGTTCTACAGCCCCAACGGCACTTTTGCGATTCTCGCGCTGCGCTTCCAATCCGGCGCTCTCACCACGGCCCCTGTCTTCAGTCAAACCGGACCGCCTATCATCGCATCCGCCAGCAGCAGCGGTGGAGGCAGCGGCGGGATCCCATCCGGCAACATCGTAGCTGCCTATTTCTCAGTCGGGAAAATAAACACGAAAGGTGGGAGCATTCTCTCGGCGAGTGATGGGATGGACACTATCGGTGGAAGTATCGGCAACTACACACCGGCCGAATGGAATGTAGGATTCTCGATGTCTCCCATTGGCTCGTGTATCCCGCTCGACGTTACCTATTCTGGTAATCCGCCGTTCCAGGCAGATAGTTATTTGGACGCCGGGATAATCAATGTAAGCGGCAACAACATAGCGCAGGGCACCTTGGTACCAAAAGCCATCACTCCATTAGGTCCAGTCTATATTTTGTCGACATCCGGCACACTCCAGCCGGGCGGCACCTATACGCTGACCGGTCTTGGCGGCCCTCAAGTGAACGCTTTCAGCACTACCGCTCCGCCCATCCCCAACGGCTTTGCCGTCACAAATTGGGATCAGATCACCTCGATTAACCGAGCGAGCGGGCTCACTATCGACTGGACCGGGTCAGGATTTGACCACGTGAGCATTACGATCTTTGGAACTACCTTCGGCGCGTCGTATCACGAGGTAGGGATCGCCTGCGTAGCTTCGGCCAGTTCCGGGACTTTCACCGTTCCGCCGCAAGCTCTAAGTCTGCTGCCCGCCGTGCAGGCGGGGAGCACGACCGGAAACGGTCAATTGTCGGTGACCGCATTTACGGCTGTTGGCGCGGGGCAAGTAAGCCCGGTCTCAACCACCTTTCAAACGTTCACGCCAACCCTGGCGAATGGCAATCAGGCCAATTACGGGAGTTTTTCGTCGTCCCTCGGGGTAAATAAGAGCCTGCCGATCCAGTAGCCATGTGGATTGCTTCGCGGATTGCGAGAGCGGCTGTGCAGTCCCGGACTAAAATTTGCGGTGCCAACGTTCGCCGCACCGGCAACTGTTTTCACTCCCACCATGGAAGGCCTCCGGACCAGAGAATTCAGTCGGAGCGAACTGGTCGCTGAGTGCGATCGCCACATTGGTTACGGGTATTGCAATACGGTATAAACGCAACGGACAGGAATTGGAACGGGCAGGGGTCACATACGTTCTGCACAAGGCAGAGACCGGCTGGAAAATCGCTGTTATCATCCTGCACGACGCGCATCTAAGCCCGCCGCACGGCGGGAGTTCTAGTTGACGCGCTACTCGGAACTTGGACTCTTCGGCGTCAAGTTGACATTGGATACCCGTCGCGGAGGTGCACCGACTGTCCTGCCGTGGCAGCGTCTCGGCGCTATGCGTGGCCACCAGGACCTTGGCCGCCGGCCAGGTTCAGAAGCGTGGTTTTGCCGCGGACGCTGCGGCCCATGAGGGCGGTGACGGTTCCGGGCGCCAAAGCCAGCGAGATCTCGTGCAGCGCCCGATAAAAGCCACTACTTGTGCCGCCTCCCACTCCGCACTTTGACCGCAAGAGGCACAGGTCAGTATAGGCGACGCCCACGTGGAGTCTCCGAAGCTGACAACGATTCTTGCTTTCCTCAGGTCGTGTTCATCACGAGTGCTCAGAATTCGAGCCGCGCCTGGAGCGCGATCATCCGGGGAGAGCTGTCACCACCCAAGCCGACTCCGAGGAGGCCGGTTGGTGGAGACGTCGCGTACGATAACCCGCCGAAACCGGTTTGCGTCGATGGCTTGCCGGGAATTCCGGCATAGCCAAGCACCGGAAGCCCAAAGTTCGGATGATTGAACAAATTGAAGAACTGCGCATCGATCCGCAACTTTCCCCGATCATTCAAACGAAACCACTTGGTGAGGTAGAGATCACTCCAAGCGAAGTCGGGGCCGCGCAATGCATTCCGTCCCAAATTGCCAAACTGGCAGCCTTTCGGGCTGTCGCCGCCAAAGCACCCGCCGGTGCTCGGATCGACAGTTGAAACAAAGGCGTCAGGATTCAGCCACTGAATCGTGCCCGGTTGCGTGATACCGGGAATCGAGCTGTGCTCGTAGAGCGGCACTCCTGGAACTACGCTTGCGAACCGTGGACCACTTCCGTTGACGATGCCATTTCCGTTCGCCGAATACGGCGCGCTCAACACCGAGAACGGAAGGCCGCTGCGCCCGAACACCGACCCGGATACCTGCCATCCATTAAGTGCAGCGCCAGCCCGACCACGCACCTTGATCGGAAGTTCATAAGCGTAGGTTGCTGTAAGATTGTGCCGAACGTCATAATCGCAAGGGCCCCGATCGCGCTGAAGATCGTCGGGAATTGGCGACAGAATTCCACCTGCTGAGAACGGGAGGAAGCCCCCATTTGAAACCGTGTCAATGCAGTGGCTCCAGGTGTAGTTCGCCTGGACTTGTAACCCATGGCCGAGCTGCTTCTCAGCGGTGGCTTGAAGGGCGTTGTAATGGCTGTTCGCTCCAGTGTTGAGCTGCGTGACGGCACCGAATCTTGCATCAGTTGACGCGCCATAAGGGAACGGCGCAAAACAGCCATCGCACACTGTCTGATAGCCATTCACCTGAGTCGTATAGGGCTGGTTCACGGCCCGAGTGCCAACGTATTGCGCCCGCAGATTGAATGTGTTTCCGATCTGATGCTCCAGACCGAAGCTCCACTCCATGAAGTAGGGTGCACGTAGTTTACCGTCCGGCACCGCTGTAATCGCCACCGGTTGGAGACATGTGTTTGGGTTTGATAAGCGGGAAGCGCAAGAGAGCTGGCTATCTGCAAATCCTTTACTAAATATCTGATTTGCGGTGACCGTCGCATCGATTGCACTGTTAGGGACTCCCGGTCCAATCGCTGTTCCGCCGACGGTTCCGAGAAGACCGCCCTGGAAGGTCTTCGAGTAAGGCGGATTGACGCCGACAAGATCCGCAATACTTCCGGGCAGGATATCGCTGAAAAGACCGAAGCCGCTCCGCAACACGGTTCTTGGAGCAATCTGCCAGGCGATGGCCGTCCTGGGTTGCAAAATCGCCAGCGGGGTTGAATCGAATACATTTCCGAGCCCCGTATAAATGGCAGAGCTCAATGGCTGGTTCACATCGTGAGAGATCGACTCGAAGGAACCGGAGAGACGGGCGACCGCATCGTGCGGATTAAGTGGATTGGAATTATGAGTGGCCCGGACGCCAAATGTCCACGTCAGCTTGGATGTCACCTTCCAGGTGTCCTGCGCGTAGAGATCCAAATTTAGGAAATTGTACGGCTGAGAAGTCGCGAGGGGAAATGTTCTCGATGCTGTTGAAGCCACGCCGTAGATAAACTGAGGCAGCGTTGCGTACGTGACAAGGGGAACGACTCCTTCACCGAAGTCATAATCATTCAGCCGAAAGATTCGCGTGTTGGTACCAAAACGGATCTCATGGCTGCCGTTGGCCCAGGCGAGGTTGTCGTTGATGAAGAAGCGCGCCGCGCGCCGGCCCTGCACCCACGTGTTGTCCAGCCCGCCGATGGTCGTAAACGGCGCATTCGCGCCACTGCCCTGAAGAACGATCGGGAATGCAGACAGCGTTTTCGCAAAGTTCGACGGGCCGAATAGACTTTCGTACCAGGAAAACGCGGGATTGAAATAGTTCACCAGCCTTGAAGAGAAGACATGCGTGTATCCCGCTGCGAATGAATACAGAGGCTGCGGCGAAATGGAGTCGAACAACGGATTGATGGGGTCCGTCCACGCAGCCTGCAAACCGGTATCGGCTTGAAACCGGTACCATGCCGTGTTCCTCTCGTTGATGTTGTAGTCGATACGAGCGGTCTGCACTTGTTCACGATCATCGCTGGAATGTGAGATGCTTTGCCGGTTGGCACATCCATCGCCGTTAGGAGGGAGCCCACCAGCTCGAGTCCCATTGCCGTTAAGGGGACAACCGAGAATGGCGAGCGGCGTTCCACTCGTGTTGCCATACAGGCTGAACATCTTCTGATAGAAGGGCACAAGTTGTCGCGCAGCCTTATATGTTGAGCCGGTCACGGAATCCGTCCCTCCCAACGGCAGTTGTTGCAGAACGTATTGTTGGAACGCGGGGGTTGGGACAGTAGTTGCCGATACGATCGGCAGCGCGATGCGCACCCATTCGCTGTCGAAAAAGAAGAACAGCTTGTCGTGAATGATCGGCCCTCCCAGGCTGCCACCGAAGTGGTTCACGGTCGAGCGGGGCTTGTGGTTCCCCGGAGTGGCGTTAGTGAAGAAGTCGGCAGCATTCAATCTCGACCCATTCCAGAGTTCGTAGAGGTTTCCGTGGAATTGGTTCGTTCCGGATTTCGTGACGTAGTTGACCTGGGATGCTCCATATCGCCCCTGGTCGACCGTGTATGAGAGCGTATTGACCGTGACTTCCGCTATAGAATTGAGCCCCAGAACGAGATTCGTCGAGAGACCGCTGTTGAGGTTGGTGAGCGGGTCATTGGTTTCCAGCCCGTCCACGATGTAGCCATTCGAGAGCGCCGGCAGGCCATTGAACTGGACGTTGCCGTAGCCGTTCGTGCCCCCGATGAAGTCGTTGCCGCTACCGGCCGTGTTCATCAAGGCGCCAGGAGCGAACTGCAACGGATAGGTCATGTCGCCGCCGGGATTGGGAAGGTTCTCCAGTGCCGGCGCGTTCAGCGTCGTAGTTGTGTTCGGATTCTCCGGATTCACCAAGGGAGCCTCACCGGAGATGATTACTTCACCTTTTGCGGCAGCGAGTTTTAGTGTGAAGTTGACGGTCTGTTTTTGACCCAAGCCCGAGGAGACGTTGGGAGCAGTCTGCGTCTCGAACCCGTCTGCCTCGACCTTAACGGTGTACGATCCCGGCTTCAGCTGAGGGAAACTAAAGCGGCCGGCATCATCTGCCATCGCGCTGCGTCTTGATCCCGTCTCGGTATTGATGATCGTGACGGTCGCGCGCGGCAGAGCTGCTCCGCTCGGATCGGCTACTGTGCCTACTATGGCACTGGTCGTCTCTCCCTGTGCAGGAAGGTGGCCCGGGAAACAAGCGAGACAAGCCAAGCAACCGACGATGAGTCTGGTGCGCATCAAGAAATTAGGCTAACCTAATCTTAATTGTAAGGTCAAGGCACCTGCATTCTGGCTACGGAGTTGCGTGCTGCCGACCACTGGCTTACTATCAAAAATAGTGGCGGCTAAACTTCTTCCCCTGGCGACCTCGGAATCGGTCGACGACTATTTGAAGGCCATCCTCGAATTGGGCGGGGAGGAGGAATTGCGCGTCACGACAAACGCCCTCGCCGAGCGGCTTAACGTCCGGACGCCATCGGTCACTGGAATGCTTCAACGGCTTGCATCAGAGCGGCCGGCTTTGGTGCTGTATGAAAAGCACCGGGGCGTCCGGCTGACTGCCGCCGGAAAGCGGCGCGCCTGGGAACTGGTGAGGCATCACCGTCTGCTCGAACTATTCTTGCATGATGTTCTGAAGTATTCCTGGGACGAGGTGCACGAGGAGGCAGAGAGGCTGGAACACTTCATCTCCGAACGATTTGAAGACCGGGTCGCCGCCATTCTGGGTGATCCGGAAATCGATCCCCACGGACACCTGATTCCCCAGAAGCATGAATCAGGCGTGTTCCGCGACGAAGTCCTCCTCATCCGGTGGCCGGTTCGAACGCCCGCAATCATTAGCAGCGTTTCGGACCGTAGCGCATCCTCCCTTCGCGAACTGGAACGCTTAGGTCTGAGGCCCGGCGTCGCCGTGAACATCCAGCAGAGGAACTCCGCGGGTGCCCTCGCCCTAAGTGTAGGCTCTGCTCCAGGTCCCGTTCGTCTTAGCGATGATTTGGCTCATTGCGTCCGTGTTGTCGCCGCAGTATCCCGACCCAAGGTGTAGTCTGCGCGACCGAAGCGTGTCACCGGGCGCTCGGGAGAGTGCTCATTCGATTCACCTTGACCGGAAACGCCCGAACCGCGGAAGTGGCCGCCCGATACTCCCTCAAAATCTCAACGCAGGAATTACCTGCGTTTGGTCCGTTCCCCATAAGCGCGTAGGCTACTCGATCGATTGGATTCGGCCGTCACGCAGGTGCACCGACTGTCCCGCGATGGCAGCGGTCTCGGCGCTGTGCGTGGCCACCAGGACCGTGGCGCCAAATCGTTCCGCGCTTTCGCGAAGCAGCGCGAGCACCTGATCGCCGCTGGCCGTGTCCAGGTTCCCGGTGGGCTCATCGGCCAGCAACAACTCGGGAGAGTGCACCAACGCCCGAGCGATGGCCACGCGCTGCATCTGCCCGCCCGAGAGTTGATACGGCTGCGAAGCGGCCTTATCTTCCAGGCCGACCCAGCGCAAGCGGTCGCGCGCGGCATCGGTCGCGCCCGAACGCCTTGCCAGCAACAGCGGGAGTTCCACATTTTCCAGAACCGTCAGGGTAGGCAGCAGCTGAAAGAACTGAAACACAAAGCCGACGCGCTGGCGGCGCAGAGCGGTCAATTCTGCTTCGGAGAGCGACGAGGTGGAGCGTCCATCGATCAGCACGTCGCCGGCGGTGGGGAAGTCGATGGCGCCGGCCAGGTTCAGAAGCGTGGTTTTGCCGCAGCCGCTGCGGCCCATGAGGGCGGTGACGGTTCCGGGCGCCAAAGCCAGCGAGATCTCGTGCAGCACTTCGAGCGGCTGGCCGCCGTTCTGGTAAGTCTTAGAGACCCGGCGGAGTTCCAGTCGAGGCGGCACTTCTTTATTTTATGTGCCATCCGGCAAAAAACAATTTGCACTTTTTATGTTTTCTGATATTCTGAGTATGCTCTGGCCTCCGAAAAATCCGCGCCGGGAGAATGGATACTGCCGCACCGAGCATCCTGACTCGCGACGAGATGGAATCTAGACGTCTGCTCGCCGCTCAGGAATTACAGAGGGGACTCTCACAATCACAAGTGGCCCGGAAGTTCGGCGTAAGCCGTACAACTGCCTCGCGGTGGTGCCGTGCACTAAACGGCAAAGGCGTGGAAGGGCTGCGAAAACGGAGGGCGCCAGGCCGCCCCAGCCGTTTAACCACAGAACAACTCCGAGGCGTGGCCGAGGTCTACCAGGCCGGGCCCAGGCCCGCTGGGTTTGAGGCCGACGTGTGGACTACGGCGCGCTTCGCCGATGCCATCTTTGCGCGTTTCGGGGTGCGCTACGATCCCGACCATGTGGGCCGCATCATGCATCGTCTGGGTCTTCGCGAGCGCAGTCGCACGCGCAAAGGGAGCCATGGCGCGGGTTACGGCTCGGCGTATTCGCCGAACACCGTCCTGAGCCGGTCGGAAATCTCGCCCACCGTCGTGTAACAGGCGGCGGCCTCGAGAATCGGCGGCATCAGATTGTTACTGGTGCGCGCGGCGTGTTCCAGCGCGGAAAGTCGCTCGTCGACCACCGACTGGCTGCGCGAAGCGCGCACTTGGCGCAATCGTTCGATTTGGGCGCGCTCCTGCGCCGGGTCGATGTGGAACGTGGGGACGCTCTGGTTCTCATCCATCTGGAACCGGTTCACGCCGACGACTGTTTGTTCGCCGCTTTCCACCTTACGTTGGTAGGTGTACGCGGCATTCTGGATTTCACTTTGGATGAAGCCGGTTTCGATCGCGCGCAAGGCCCCGCCCATTTCGTCGATGGTTTTTAGATAGGCAAGCGCGTCCTGCTCCAGAGAATCGGTAAGGGCTTCGATGGCTTCGCTGCCGCCCACCGGGTCAGCGGTGTTCACGACGCCGCTTTCATGGGCAATGATCTGCTGCGTCCGCAGGGCGATGCGCGCGGATTCTTCAGTGGGGAGCCCTAGGGCTTCGTCGCGCGAATTGGTGTGGAGCGACTGCGTACCGCCCAGAACCGCCGCCAGCGCCTGGATGGCGGTGCGGACGATGTTCACATCCGGTTGCTGCGCGCTCAGTGAGGAGCCGGCCGTCTGCACGTGGAAGCGCAGCGTCATGGAGCGCGGGTCTTTCGCGCCGAAGCGGTCGCGCATCAAGTGCGCATAGATGCGGCGCGCGGCGCGAAATTTGGCGATCTCTTCCAGAAAGCCGTTATGCGAGTTGAAGAAGAACGAGAGACGCGGAGCGAAGGCATCGATGTCGAGCCCTGCGTCGAGGGCCGCCTGGATGTAAGTCGCGGCGTTGGCGAACGTGAATGCCAACTCCTGGGCGGCTGTGGAACCGGCTTCGCGAATGTGGTATCCGCTGATGGAGATGGGATTCCATTCGGGCATTTCGCAGCCGGCCCAGGCGAAGATGTCAGTGATGAGCCGCAGCGCCGCGCGCGGCGGATAGATATAGGTGCCACGGGCGATGTACTCCTTCAGAATGTCGTTTTGAATAGTGCCGGAAAGCTTGCGGAGATCCGCGCCCTGCTGGCGCGCCACCAGGGCATACAACGCCAGAAGAATCGCCGCGGTGGAATTGATGGTCATGGAGGTGGACACATCCTTGAGGGGGATGCCACGAAACAGAATCTCCATGTCGGCCAGAGATGCGATCGCTACTCCAACGCGCCCCACCTCCCCGGCGGCCATGGGATGGTCGGAATCGTACCCCATTTGAGTGGGAAGGTCGAAGGCAACCGAGAGCCCGGTGGTGCCTTGGGAGAGAAGGTACTGATATCGACGGTTGCTATCTTCCGCGGTACCGAATCCGGCATATTGCCGCATGGTCCACAGTCGGCTCCGATACATATCGGGGTAGATCCCGCGAGTGTACGGGAACTCGCCGGGCTGGCCCAACTTACCGGTCATGATCGCGAGATTTTACGGGCGCGTCGGAAGGAAGAGACGCCAAACCAAGCCATGACGCAGGTGCAGAATCCGGCGAAGAAGAGCCTGACTCCATCGCTAGCCATGTAGTAGCGCACCGCTTGTATGCCGAAAATGACGGCGAAACTCAAGAAAAGAAAGCCGATAATCTCGTTCCAAAGAGTGCGGGCCGGCTTCACGAAGGCAGGTACCACGTGTTGGACCAGCAGGCGGCCTTGCCGGAGGCCCTGCTCGACGACTTGGCGATTCACGATCTTCATGTTAACAAAAGCTCTGGGTACCAAATATGGGGCTGCAGTCCCGACCGAGGATAGCCGATAGTAAAACTTGAGAACGTGGGGCCGGTCCACTACAATCGGAACGGGTGGGGCTGGCCATCTGGTGGAACGCAAGGGTTATCCCGAGCATCCACTAAAGGGGGAACGTCTGTGGACGAACCATTGAAGCACCTCATGCAGGAACTGGGAAACGCGATTAACGATTCCCTTTCCGAGTCCGACCGAATCGCGGAGGCGATCGGGGAGATCAAACGAGCCGGATACGATGTCTTCCTGGTGCTGGAAGCAACTATTGGATTTAACCGGCGCGATGAAGAGGACGAGGATGACGACGAGTCAGAAGTGATGG
Organism: Bryobacteraceae bacterium; assembly: GCA_035948775.1. Taxonomy (GTDB): domain Bacteria; phylum Acidobacteriota; class Terriglobia; order Bryobacterales; family Bryobacteraceae; genus PSRJ01. Next base: position 167,651 of record DASZIV010000144.1, on the reverse strand, counting down.
AAGTCCAGGATGAGCCCAAACGCTTTGAAACCACGGGCAAGATTAAGCTTACTTCCCAGGACCACCGCTTCCTGCGCGCTCTGAAGATTGCCGTTGACGAGGACAAGTAACCGCTTCTACATCTTTATAGATTTCCCAGGTTTCCTGGACAGCGCGCTCCCAGCTGAACAGCTTTGCTCGCGCCTGACCTCGAGTTGTTAACTCATTTCTCCAGTCTTCGTTTTTAGAGAGCTTACACAGCGCATTCGCGAGGGCCGAGGTGTCCTCCGGGTCGATCAGCATCGCCGCATCACCGGCTACTTCCGGCAATGCCGAGCGATTCGATGTGACCACTGGAATGCCGGCGGCCATGGCTTCCAGTACCGGCATCCCGAAGCCTTCATCGAGGGAAGGGAAGGCGAAAACCGAGGCGCGGGAATACCACCCTGCCAGATCAGTGGCTGAAAGATAGCCAGTCACCGTGATGCGGTCGCGTGCAGAGCTCGATTCGATGCGGCTCCGGATCTCCTCAAAGCCAAAACCCTTGGATCCAGCCAATACCAACAACCATGCTGTATCCACCGACTCAAAAGCTTCCACCAGCCGGGCGGTGTTCTTGCGTTTTTGGATCGCGCCCACCGACAGAATGATCTTTTCGCGCGGCGCGGGCGGAAGCACCAACGCGCGGACGCCATGATGGACCACCCGAACCTTGTGCGGGTCGACGCCCAGCAGCGCGATGACCTGCGACTTGGTGAACTCAGAGACTGCGATGATGGCGTCGGCGCGAGCGGTGGCCTCGCGCGCCTGGGCCGCGAAACGGGCGCGGAACTCCGGCGTGGAATATTCGCTCGAGAGCACGAACAGATCGTGAAAGGTCACGACGCACCGCTTCAGAGGCAAGCGCGGCAGGCGTTGGTTGAGCGCGTGGAAAATGTTCGCCGAGCGCGGCCCCAGCGGCTCGGCCAGGATGCTTCGGCGTGCGTTCGGCGGCAGGCGTTCGGACCACGAACGAAAATACCGGTGCGGGCGATAGCAGAAACGAAAGTCGGTCTCAGGGTGGGCCTTCGCCAGGCCGAATAGCAATTCGCGCGAGTAGGTCCCAACTCCGGTGAGTTCCTCTCCAATGCTATAGGTGGCGTCGAGAGCGATGGTCAATCGATACCATATTGCTTCATTTTCCGGTAAAGAGTGGTGCGGCCGATCTGCAACAGGCGGGCGGCCTTGGTTCGATCGCCCTGGGTCGCGGCCACGGCTCTCACGATGGCCACCTTTTCGCTGTCGGAAATAGAAAACATGGTCACTTTGGGCGCGATCACGAACTCGGTGAATGCATGCTCTTCCAGAACCTCGGAGAGATCCGGCGCCGGAGACGCCGCGTGATACTGCAACGCCGAGGGTAGGTCGGCCATCTGCAGCGCGCCCTCGGAATGGACTGCGGCCATGCGGTCGATGCAATGCTTGAGCTCGCGCACGTTCCCCGGCCAGTCGTAGGCGAGGAAGGCGCGTATGATTTCATCCCCGGCGATAAACTCGGGAAGGCCCTGGTCCTTCCCGAGATCGATGAAATGACCTAATAGCAGCGGAATATCCTGTTTACGGTCGCGCAAAGGCGGCAGGTGCATCACGATTACGTTGAGCCGGTAATAGAGATCCTGCCGGAAGCGTCCGGCCGCCACTTCAGCCTTCAGATCGCGATGGGTGGCGGCGATGATGCGAAGGTCCACCTTGCGCCAGTTCAGGGCGCCCACGGGGCGAAACTCGTGCTCCTGGATCAGGCGCAACAACTTGACCTGCATTTCAAGCGGCAGATCGCCGATCTCATCGAAGAACGCCGTGCCCCCATCGGCCAGTTCGACCAACCCCTTTTTGTTGTCCGTAGCTCCGCTGAACGAGCCCTTGGTGTGGCCGAACAGCTCGCTCTCCATGAGAGTGCCCACCAACGACCCGCAATCGATGGGGACAAAATGGCCGCGGGGGTTGGCATCGTGAATGGCGCGAGCCACTACTTCTTTGCCCGTGCCGCTTTCGCCCAGGAGGAGTACGGAAAGCCGGTTACGCGCGGCTTTTTCAATGAGACGCCGGATTGCGTCGATCTCGGGGGACTGTCCCACCAGCCCGTGGGCAAATGCCGTGGCGACCGCTTGCATGAATTTGTAGACTAGGTTGCATCTACTCGTACCACGAAGGCCGCACTTTTCTCACCGGATTCCTGTCGAATTCGAGTCGCCAGGGCGCGCGCCTGATTCTCGGAGACCTGCGAACCAACCAGCACGGACCACCGCTGTTGATCGCCCTGCCGCAAGATCACGCGGGCCGCGCCGTAACGGGACTCCATCTGCTGGCGGAGGCGCTCGGCGTTGCTCCGGTCCCGAAAGAGTCCCACCTGCACCGCGAAGATGTTCGCTTCCGGGACCTCCGGCCAGCGGAGCACCTCGACGCGAACGCGCGCCGTGCCTGGCCCGATCATATCGACGACTTGCGCCGCGGCGTGGGACAGGTCGATGATCCGGCCGTCTACAAACGGGCCGCGGTCGATGATACGCAGGTCCACGCTCTTGTTCGAATCCAGGTCGAACACACGCACCCAAGTGTTGAAGGGCAGGGTGCGGTGTGCCGCAACCATCTGCTCCATGTCGTAGATTTCGCCGTTGGCGGCGGGGCGGCCGTGGTACGGATGACCGTACCAGCTCGCCAGGCCGGTCTCGGTATATAAACTGGCAGCGGCGGAAGGTGGTGCAGACGGCGGAACTGAGGCGGGAGCCGGGACTGCCGGAGTGGGAGCGGCTGGAGCAGGCGGTGGAGGTGGAATCGCCGCCTGTTTCTTGTGCGCACACGCCGACAGCAGCAACGCCAACGCGACTACGGTGCCAACGCTCCTCATCGCAATTCTTCCGATTATGCCACGGGGCAATACTATAGCAGCGCACAAATCTGTTGCGCGACCAACGCCGGATCCTCCATGGGTATGTAATGTGACAGCTCCGGCAGCAGCACGTCGCGGCCACCAGGAAAGTGATCCGCCAAGTGTGGGTCGGTAGGTGAGGGAGACGGGTCGTCGCTGAACAGCGGCCTGCCGGTAGCGCCTGCCCGCAGAACCGTCACCGGCTGCGCAATCGATGGCATCGCGGCATGAAGATTCGCTTCCACCTCGCGGGAACACTCGTAGACTGACGCCTCCGCTTCCGGGGGACACGCCAGCAAATATTCTCCATCCTCGGGAAGCAGTCCGTAGTCGCAGTAATCGCGCAGCACCGCGGGCTTCCACCGGTCAAAAGGCCGGCGGCCGCGGAAACTGTCCCACATGGCTTCGGGTGACGGCCAGCGCGCGCGCCGTTTGCGAACGAACCCGGCATTGAGCGGCGAGGTGCCGTAGATTTCGGCGCGGCGAATGGTGGGATCGAGCAGCAGCAGCTTGGAAAAAGTCGCCGGCCGCAAAGCCGCAACGGCCGTGACGGCGTGCCCTCCCATGGAGTGCCCGATTCCGATGGCCTCGGAGATCTGCAACTGCTCCGCGATACTCGCCAGATCCCGTGCGAAAGCCGGCCAGTGGTACGGAGGCGACGGCTTACTGCTGCGGCCGTGACCGCGAGCCTCTGGCGCCAGACAGCGCCGCCGGTGAGGTAGCAGCCGGATCACTTGGTCCCAACAGCGCCCGTGAAAACCAGTCCCGTGCGCGAATAGCAAGGGCGGATCTTCTCCAGGCCAGTCCCATACGGCGAAGCTCAGATCGCCCACCGCAACGTGGATCAATTTGGGAGTGCGCAACTCGGGCGGCGACGGCACTCCTGGATTTTCGCACGTGGAATCGATCGGGCTATTCCGAAGGCTAGCCGGCTGCGGCCCAGCCTCGCTCTTCCTGCGCCGAGCGTCGACTGGCCCAGTATTTCTTCATGCGTTCCGATACGCGCTGGCGTTCCGCAGCGTCCATTGACTTGCGTCCCCGGCGACGTGCGGTTTTCTCCCGTGTCGACAGGAAGCTGCTACTTTGCTGAAGCTCCTCCATGGCACGAATCAGTTCCACTATTTTCTTTCTCTCGGCGTGAAGCTCTTGAATTGTTCCAAACAAGTCCAATGTGATCCCTCACAGAAATAGTTAGTTGTCGTGAAATTCCACACCAGGCTGCCACAACACGGGGTTCTGTGAAAAATCTGTTACAAAGGAAGTTTTACGCCGCCACAGCCGCCAATCGCGCACCCACGAACGGAATGTGCGACAGCAGCAGGCCACGGTGTTCCGGCTCAATGCACGTGAACAGGGCCAGTGCCATATAGGCTAAACCGATCATTGCAGACACGCCCACCAATTCCATCCAGGAGCGTCCCGGCAGCCAATGGGCTTTCATAGTCCAGGCCAGCGCGAACACCGGGATTCCCGTAAGAATCGGCCGGATATAGATGCGATGTAAATAGACGAAGAAGCTGAAATGGAGGCCGCGGCAAACTAATAATGGCGTGTAAATGCCGCGCACCAGCAACATGAGCCCGGAGGAGACTACCGCGGCGCCCAGAATGCCATAGCGCGGGATGACGACGATCATTCCCGCAACGTTGAGCAGTGCCTCCACCACAAGGCCGCGAGCGTAACCGCCGTGCAAGCTCAATCCATACAGTAATGCGCTGGAATTGAATTGGCCTGCCAGCACCAGCGCCGTGGAGACCACGAAGACCGGCAGCAGCGGCGCGCTGTGTTCGGCGAACGTGGGGCCCACCCAGCGCAGGATCAGCTCGCGCCCATAAACCAGCAGCAGAACCACTAGCGGCATAAATAAAGTGAGGGAGTAGCGGTTCGAATAGATGCCCAACTTCAGTACCGCTTCCGTGTTACCCAATTCAGACAGTTCGGCGGCGCTGGAACGCGTCACCATGGCCAGGCGCGATACGGCATCCACAGCATATTGCAGGATCTTCGAAGGCAGGGCGTAGAATCCGGCAAACTGGGTCGGCTCGAAGTGGCCGATCAGCACGGTGCCCGACTGATTCAAGACCATGGTGGAAGAGTTCGCGACAAACGATTTCAAACCGTAGGAAACGATCTGGCGGAAGACCGGAAACTTTACCAGGCTCCAGGAGAAACGGAAAGGCCGAAACACGATCCGAAAGTTCCGGAAGTTGAGAGCATAACTTAAAACCTGAAACACCACGAAAATCAGGGCCATGTCCACCAGCCCGCGGCCAAGCTTCAGGACGAGAAAATATCCCGCGGAGCGCAGCAGGATCGTGCCTGCCCACACGCGGCTCTCCAGGTCGAACCGCTGAAAACCGTCCAGCGCCGACACGAACATGCTCAGCATCATGCAGAGGGCCCAACTGACGCCGGTAATTTCAATGAGCGTGGAAAACTCATTCTGGTATTCGGGCGGGACGCGAAACAGCTTTTGGGCGTTGTGCGAAAGGCCCAGCGTAAGCGCCACGGCCACCACCGCGATGATCGAAAAATAGAAGACCGCGGTGTTGATAACCTCGTTGATTTTCTCCGTCTCGCCGGATACTTCGTAGCGCGCGCAGAAGTTCGCAACCGCGGTGTTCAGGCCCAGGTCGAAGAAAACGAAATATTCCAGGATGGAAAAAATCAGCGCCCAGATGCCGTACCGCACCTCGCCCAGCTTCCGGATTACATAGGGATTCAGCAGCAGCGCCACCGCGAGATTGGCCGCCACCCCGGTCCAACTCCATAAAACATTGGTTACGAAGCGCTTGCTCTTGCTGCCGGGACCCGGCTTGGGCGCTTCTTCGGATTCGGCCATACGGCACTTCCTATCCTACACACTGGTCCCGCGGAGGGCCCTCTAGTCTGCAGGATATTAACTGTCGGCCATTCCACGCGCCTGCCGCCGGTTGCTACAGTGCTGGATGAAGCGGAAATGTGCGGAATCGCCGGTTACGTGTTGCCGCAAGGAAAGGCTGACCTGGGCCTGGTACGGTCGATGTGCGATCGGATCCGGCACCGTGGCCCCGACGACGAAGGCTTCCATTTGGATGGAGGCTGCGCGCTGGGCATGCGTCGCTTAAGTATCATCGATCTCAGCACCGGGCACCAGCCGATGGCCAATGAAGACCGCTCCCTATGGGTGGTGTTCAACGGAGAAATCTACAACTACCGGGAGCTGCGCGCCCATTTGGAAGCGCGCGGACACCACTTCCAAACCAACAGCGACACGGAAACTCTGATCCACCTCTACGAAGAGGAGGGCCCCGGCGGCGTGTCCCGCTTACGGGGCATGTTCGCTTACGCGCTGTGGGACGCGCGCCAGCGCCGGCTCTTCCTGGCCCGGGACCGCTTCGGGAAGAAGCCGCTGTACTACGCGGCGCTGCCAACGGGGCTGTTCTTCGCCAGCGAAATTTCGGCGTTGCGGCAGGCGGGCGCGCCGCTCGAGGCGGATTCCGAAGCACTGCGGCTCTACTTTCAGTTCAACTACATCCCCGACCCGTTTACCGCGTATCGCGCCATTCGCAAACTCCCTGCCGGTTCCTGGCTGACCTATGACGAGAGCGGTACCGTGAACCAGCAGCGCTACTGGCGTCTTCCGGCGCCTTCCTCGGAGCCGCCCCGGGGCCTAACCGAGGAGCAGGCTGCGGCGCAACTGCGAGACAAGTTCGATGAAGCCGTTCGCATACGATTGATGGCAGATGTACCGCTGGGCGCATTTCTCAGCGGCGGAATCGATTCCTCGTCAATCGTCGCGTCGATGGCTTTGCAGTCGCGCGCGCCGGTGAAGACGTTTTCCATCGGATTCGAAGAAGCGGCGTTCAATGAACTGCCCTACGCGAGCATGTTGGCCCGCAAATATAACACCGAGCATCACGAGATTCTGGTGCGGCCAGACTCGGTGAGCCTGGTACACCGCCTGGCGGATCATTTCGGCGAGCCGTTCGGCGACTCTTCGGCGATTCCGACATTTGTCCTCTCCGAATTCGCAGCGCAGTACGTGAAGGTGGCACTTTCGGGCGATGGCGGCGACGAGCTTTTTGGCGGATACGAAAGCTTTCTGGCAGCCAGCCAAGGCAAGCTCGACCGCATGCCCGCCATGTTACGAGGACTGGCGGCGCGCGCCGCCGAAGCCCTTCCCTATTCCAGTTACGGCAAGAACTATTTGCGGATGATCAGCCGGCCGTCGGCGCTGGAGCGGTACTTCGAATTCAACTACGCTCCCTATTTCCTGCGCGCGCACCTCCTGCAGCCGGAATGGATGATGCCCGCAGACAGCGGTTTCCTGGTGCGCACCCTAGCCGGCTGCCTGTTGCCCGAAGGCGCAGACCTGCTATCCCAGGCGATGTACTTCGAGGCCACGGCCAACCTGACGGGCGACATGCTGGTGAAGGTCGATCGTATGTCGATGGCGGCGTCGCTCGAGGTGCGCTGTCCCCTGCTCGACCACGAACTGGCGGAGTTTGCGGCGACGTTGCCGCACCGGTGGAAAATCTCGCACGGCAAAGGGAAGCAGATTCTGCTGAAAGCGCTCGGCGACCGCTTGCCGCCCCAGCTGCTGGCGCGTCCCAAGATGGGATTTGGCGTGCCCCTGGATCAATGGTTCCGCGGCTCGCTACGCGAACTGCTGTGGACTCACTTGACCGCGCCGCGGTTCCTCGATCGCGGCATCGTGTCCGGCCCGTTCGTGCGCCAATTACTGGCGGAGCACCAAAGCGGGCGCAGGGACAACCGGCACTGGCTGTGGTCGCTGCTCATGCTGGAGATGTGGCTGCAGCAGATGGAGCAGCCGGTTACACCCACGCTGGCGCCGGCGGGGTAGGTTTCGTGTGGCGGTGATTTGAGCGATTTCGGAAGACTGCAGCGGAACGGCGTTTGCTAGCCGGAAACATAGCGCCGAAGCGCCGCGGATAGATGCTGCCGGCGTCAGGCGGCGGTTCGCGGTCGAATCTCGGCTTCCACCTTCGCTTCCCACGCATCGCGAGCGGACTCGAGATCAAAGCGAGCCTGAAGGTTCATCCAGTATCCAGGCGTTGTGCCGAAATAGCGCGCCAGGCGCAAAGCGGTCTCTCCGGTGATGGAGCGTTTGCCAGCCACAATCGCGCTGATGCGGTTCGCGGGGACATGAATCTTCTGGGCGAGTTGGTTCATGCTCAGGCCTAGGTCGTGAAGGGTTTCCTTAAGGATTTCCCCCGGATGTACCGGCGGAAGCTTAGCGATAGTGTTTCGTGATTTCGGCATTTTCGGCGTGTCCTTCGTGAAAGGTGAAACAAATGCGATATTGGTCGTTGATCCGGATGCTGTACTGTCCTTTGCGGTCGCCGGTCAACGCTTCCAGGCGGTTGCTCGGAGGAATCAGCAGATCGGTGACTGCTTGCGCAGAGTCCAGCGCAGCCAAGCGTCGCAAGGCGACCGACGCGATATTGGCGAACTCCTTGACGCGCTCCCGACGGAAGAGACGTTCAGTCTTCTTGCATCGGAAACTCCGGATCACTCCGTTGATGGTATCGTGTGCTACATTGTACGTCAAGCGTACACGTTCACTCTAACGGATCGCCCACACTCGGATGAAGTCCGTTAATCCCGTTTTTCAGGCGCTGGCGTGCTGACGCTACACGCCCAACCCGATACGCCTGAACCAGTTTCGTAAAGGTAAATTAGCCGTTCGGCGCTGCCGATTAGTCCGATGGCACGTCCGCCGGACACTACCGCCCCGCATATGCTCGCTTGATCCCCGACCGGAACCGCCATGCCAGTCCTTTACCGGTCACCGGTTTCCTAGAAAAGTGCAACTACCTGGCATCCCTGCCACTTAAAGGCTTCACGTTTGTAACGCCCAGCGAGGTTTTTCCGGAGCATATGGCATCCTGTATTCGACACTTCCGAACCTCAGGTTCGAAAACGGCTCCTAACCCCTCTGTTGTCAGTGCCGTTTTCCCTCGTTTTGAACCTGGGGTTCCGAACACCCCATATCCTTTATGAAAAAAATTCAGAAAGAACCAACCAATAACGAAGAACTCCGCCTGGGTACGCTGCTCGGACGACGCCAGGCGTTTGGGTTGATCGCGGCTCGTTGTTCGGCAGCGGATGCCGCCTCGCTGCGCGAGATACGCGAGCAAAAATCCTATCGATCCCTCGGAAAGAATTGGGTCGAGTTCTGCTCCGAACACCTGGGAATAAGCCACACCCACGCCAACCGCCTCATCAGATTTCTGGATGAATTCGGGCCCGCATACTTCGAGATGGCGCAGTTCACGGGCATATCGCCCGAGACTTATCGCAGCATCGCGCCCGCTATCCAGGATCATGCGCTGCACCATGATGGGCAAGTGATCGCGCTGCTCCCGGAAAATACGGAGAAGCTGGCGCAAGCCGTGGAGCAATTGCGCCGAACGGCAGTGCCGCCACCGGGTCCGCGGCTGGCGTCTGACCGTGTCGCGGGGATCGAACGCCGGCTGGTCCAAGTGACTGCGGAGATTAGCGAGCTGGCGCGCAGCGAACCTCGCGGCCAAACGCGGACGCGCCTGGGATCGGTGCTGCTCCAGGCCCGCGACCGGCTCGATAGGCTGGTGCTGGAGTTCGGCCCCTTGGTGTAGATCCGGCAGGGCCGATGTCCTACGGGCGTGTGCCCAAATCCGCAGTATGATCGTGTCTGCTGCCTGAATGCATACCGAAACCAGTCAGAGTCGTTTTCTCGAACTCATCAGCGCGTTTGCCGGCAAGCGCGTGCTGGCGATTGGCGACCTGATGCTGGATGAATTCATCTGGGGACGCGTCTCACGCATATCGCCGGAAGCTCCCGTGCCGGTGGTCAACGTGACCGGTGAATCGTATTACCCGGGCGGCGCGGCCAACGTCGCGCGCAACCTGCGCGAGTTTACGCGGGAAACGTCAGTTGCGGGGATTACCGGGGCGGATGCGCCTGGCCGCCAGTTGGTCGAGTTGCTTGCCGAGGCCGGCATCCGCACCGACGGCGTGGTTGAGGATGCCGGCGTGTTGACCACGGTCAAGACCCGGGTGATTGCGCGCAACCAGCAGGTGGTGCGGGTAGATCGCGAGCGCAAGGTCGCTCTGACGGCCGAGCAGCAGTCGCGCGTGTGCCGGTATTTGGAGCGCGCCATTGCGGAGACCGATGGGATCGTGGTGGCCGACTATGGCAAGGGATTCCTTTCGCAGCCTCTAGCCGACGAGATCTGCCGCCTGGCGCGCCGACATAGCAAGGTGCTGGCCGTGGACCCTCATCCGCATACGGCGTTGGTCTGGAACGGGGCCACGGTGATCAAACCGAATCGCGCGGAACTCTTCCTGGCAGCGGGACTACCGCCCGCCGAGCCGGTCGAGCCGGTCTGTCAGGATGCGGCCCTGATCGGCGCGGCCAAACGCCTGGTGGACTCGTGGCAGCCGCAGAGTTTGTTAATCACTCTGGCCGAACAAGGCATGCTGCTGGTCGAACGCGATACGGAGCCTGTGCACCTGGCCGCGCGGGCCCGCGAAGTCTTTGATGTATCCGGTGCCGGCGATACGGCCATCGCGGTTTTGACGCTGGGGCTGGTGGCGGGTGGCACGGCCGCGGAAGCCGCCGAGTTGGCCAACCGCGCCAGCGGAATCGTGGTGGGCAAAATCGGAACCGCTACGCTGACGGCGGCGGAGCTGATCGCGTCGCTCGAACGAGGTTGACCGTGCCGGTTTGCCGGCGCCCGCTACCAAACGCGCAGCGGCACGTCGCCGGGTGAGAAGCCGATACCGATGCGCGTGGTATATACCGTCCGGCGATAGTTTGCGAAATCCGGGCTGTCATAGCGGCGCGCGCTGAAAGAAGCTACGGCACTGAAGGCTCCGCTAATATGCCGGCTCACCGTGAGGGTTCCCGCATAGGTGTTGTAGGCGCCAATCACATTGCCGATCGACTTGCCCAGGCCGGCAGTGGCCTCCGAGTTGAAACTCCAGCGCCGCAGTCCCGTGTACGCATAGCCTGCCATGATTGAGGTCATTCGGGAAGTCAGAAACAGCCCGTTGCCCGGAGTTACCGTATGCCCGCCAGCCACGTAGAGTACGCCGTTCTGGAAGGTCTGCGAGAGGCGTCCATTAGCTGTCGGCGACCAGTCAATGTTATGAATCACGACGTTGCCCACTCCCGATCCCAGCAAAGCCACAACCACCGGATCGACCGGCACGGTTTGGATGAACTTGGTTTCCGCCCGCTCGACTCCCGCATAGCTGGTGAATTCGAGCCGCTCGGTGAGGCGTACGGCGTATGAGCCGATCGCGGTGTGAACGTCGGTGCCGCTGAAGACGCCGGTGAAATCGAAATGCGTGAAGGTGTAGCCCGCGCCCACCGTGGTACGGCGCGTAACACGGTATTGCACATCGCCACGTGCCGCTCCGCCCGTCGTGCCATAGAGCGCCGTGGACCTGCGGCGTGCCAGAAAACCATCGCCGCCGAAGTCAAAGGAGAGACGCGCGCTTTTCTGCAAAGTCAGATCGACCAGCGTGCTGCCATAGATGGTGCGGTTGTCAAAGAAATCCGTAGTCGGAATGTAGCTGGACGAGGGATCAAAGGGAACGGTCTGGTTAAGCCCGTTGAGGCTTACGTTCCGCGAAAACAGGCCGGCGCTCTCGCGAAAGGCGAGAGTGGCGTGCTTGGACAGCTGTTGGGTGATGCCGAGCATCAGGGATTGGTCGGTGCCGTCGTAATATGTTTGCTGGTTGTACTGGCGGAAGGTGCCACGATAGTCCAGGCCGATCGTGGTGTGTTTCCAGCTATGTACTCCGCTAATGCCGCCGTCCAACTCCATGCCGGCGGCTGCCGCATTTGCCAGTTGACCTTGGTCGTTGACCACCACACCGGAAAGGCCGGTATCGTAAATGCCAGTGAGTTCGACGAAGGGACGCAGGTCGATCTGCGGCGAGATCATAGCTGTCGGCGCCTGTCCGCGCGTGAGCAATGCAGGGCCGGCAGCAGACGGATCGAACGGGGTAAGTTGTGCGTAAACCGGGAACACCAGGGCGCAAGTTGCGAGCGCGTACCGCCAATTCAAGTTAGTCCTCCACTACACCTTTTCGAAAGTTCGCACTCCAGTCTGGGCGCGTTTGGGAAGCTTGTCAATCAGACTTCCGAGAGCATTGTAGCTGCTAACGCTTCGGTTTCCAGGGGGAAAAATACTACCGGACGTTAGTGCTGCAGTGTAACCGTGAAGAGTAACTAAGGTCTTTTTGTAAGACCGGAACTTAAGCCAGCGCGGCTATAATTTGCACATGAATTGCCCGGCGGCGATTGGTTTAGCGCTGGCGCCGTGGTTGGTTGCCGCAGCCCCCGTACAAACTCTCTCTCTGGCCGAGCGGGTGGTAGTACTGGTGAACGATCGCATGCCGGCGGAAGCGGGTACCGGCAGCAAGGGAGCCGGCATTTTCGTCGGAAGCTATTATGCCGGCAAGCGCGGTATCCCGGTTCGCAACGTGGTTCATGTGCATACGGTCACCGACGAAGCGATGTCGTATGCCGATTATCAGGAACAGATTGAGGCGCCCCTGCGCAAGTTCCTGGACGCCAACAACGGCGCGATGCGTATGAAGATTGTGTACATCGTCCCGGTTTACGGCATACCTCTGAAGACCACAGTTGGCAATCAAACAGTGGCGCTCGACTCACTGCTTTCCGCGATGTACGCTACGCCGACAGCGGCGGTTCGGATTCCCAATCCATATGCCGCAGGCGCCGGCTCGCGGCCACCTCACTTCGATGTTTGGGCTGACCAGCGCGAGGCGGCCGGCCTCTGGAAAATGTTCCTGGTTTCGCGCTTGGACGGCCCTAGTGCCGCCATTGCGCAGCGGCTTGTGGACAAAGCTATGGCAGCGGAGCCATCGCTGGGTCTCGGCAGCGGGTCCGGATATTTCGATTATCAAGGAACGCGCGCGCCTTCTGAGCCGCTCTATCCGTTTGACGAGGACATGTCACATGCCGCCCGGTTAAGCCAGAGCCGGGGTTTCGCCACGGTCCTTCACACGCAGCGAGAGGCGGTGTGCGGCGCGCGAATCCACCCTGCGTCGGCGTACTACTATGACGCGGCGACGACGAGCGTGTCCGTCACTTCTTATGGGGCCGAGACCACTACGACGCGAAGTTTCCCGCCCATGGAGGAAGGCGACGTGATGGTGGGCGTGCATGGAACCGTGAATGACCGGGGCAACTTCGCCTATGTGACCCTAGGCACGGCCGATCGAAAGACGTACATCCGGCTGACGTATCCGCTGGCGCCGTTTACGGACTACCGGGCCACAGATCAGATCGTGCTTGAGAAATCCGTAGCGGGAGCGAGCGTCAAAGCCGCAGTGCCGGTGGATAAGTCGATGCAGGAGAGTCTACAGGGAGTCAAGGAGTTTCGCTTCCACGTGCAGAACGGGGCGGTCACCGTTTTACGCAATGCGACACCGCTCATTTCGCTTACGGATCCGAATGCTTCGCCCATGAATCTGTCGAGCGTTTCGGTAGGGGCGCGGTGCTGGGATTATGTCCTAACGGGATTGCAGGTCATCAAAAAGAATGGGCCGACGACACTGAGCGACCATTTTCTGAATAACACGACGACTAATTACCAGTGGGACCTGGCATCGCTCGAAGGGCAGAACGCGCTATGGGCCTGGGGCTGGTATGGGCCGGCGTACGATGCGTATCGGTTCGTGCCCGGAGCGATCGGCGCGCAACTGACTTCCTACACGGCCGGCACGATTCGCAAGCCGGTGAATGCTGACCCCGCGGTTCGCAGCCTGGCCGATCGCCGCTGGGGCGGCAACTGGGTGCCGCGCATGTTGGAGGAAGGTGTGACGGGCACATGGGGCGCGGTGGAGGAGCCGTACGCGCGGTTCTACACAGCCGGCGCTGATTTCTTCGACCATTTCTGGACCGGCTACAGTTTCGGCGAAAGCTTTTATCTGGCCGAAGGCGTTTTGCGGTGGACCATGGTGGCGGTGGGGGATCCGTTGTACGCGCCGGCGATGTTCCAAAAGGCGATGGCGGGATCAAGCGCGCAATAAGCGCTCCCGAAAATACCCGCTGAGTATCTCCGCAATCCGCCGGCAAGCCTGCCCGTCCCCGTACGGGTTATGGACGCGTGTCATGCGGGCGTACTCATCGCAGTCGTCTAATAGTCGCGCGGTCTCCGAGACAATCCGCTCCTCGTCGGTACCCACCAGTTTTACGGTGCCGGCCTCCACGGCTTCCGGCCGCTCGGTCTTTTCGCGCATCACCAGCACCGGCTTGCCCAGTGAAGGCGCTTCTTCCTGGATGCCGCCCGAATCGGTGAGGATTAAATACGAGCGCCGCAGCAGGTCCACAAACGGCACGTACGGAAGTGGCTCGATCAGGTGAATATTCGGGCGGCCGCCCAGCATTTCATGGGCGGGCTCAAGCACGTTGGGGTTGCGGTGAACCGGGTAGACGATCTCGACATCCGGACGCGTGGCGATCCGCGCGAGCGCTTGCATCTCGCGTACGAAGCCGTTTCCGAAGTTTTCACGGCGGTGGCTGGTGACCACGATGAGCCGGCGCGAGGCGTCGAGCCACGGCCATGTCGTTTCCGGCAACGCCCCCGACTCCATGGCGTTCCGCACATACAACACCGCGTCGATGCCGGTGTTGCCGGTGACGTGAATGCGCTCCTGCGGGACGCCCTCGGCGATCAGATTCGCGGCCGCGCGGGTGGTTGGCGCGAAGTGCAGGTCCGCAACGCGGGTGGTAAGCACGCGGTTCATCTCCTCGGGAAACGGCTGGCTCAAGTCGCCTGTCCGCAAGCCAGCTTCCACGTGGCCCACAGGAGTGCGGCGGTAGAACCCGGCCAGCGCCGCCGCCAGGGTGGTGGTTGTGTCTCCCTGCACCAGGATCAGGTCGGGTGATTCGGTCTCCAGGACCGGCTCGAGCGCTTCCAGAATCCTCGCCGTGAGTCCGGCGAGCGTTTGGTGTGGACGCATGATGTCGAGGTCATGGTCTGGAGCTACGTGGAATGCTTCGAGCACCTGATCCAGCATGTGCCGGTGCTGGGCCGTCACGCAGACGTGGACCATGAACTCAGAGCGGGTCTGCAAATCGCGCACGAGCGGGCAAAGCTTAATCGCCTCCGGCCGCGTGCCGAAAACGAACAAGACGCGCGCGGGCTTCACGCCACTACGGTAACATTCGCTACTGTTTCTCGCCCAACAAGTCCGTGTAGAACCGAAAAACGGCATCCAGGTTTTCTGTTCCCGCGGCGCCCACTGCCCGCGGCGAAACAGGTCGCCGCAGCACGGTTTCGACAGTTCGGCAGAGCGCATCCAGGTCCGATTTCGGCACCAGATGCACCCCGGTTGGACGCATGCCGTTGTCCGTGGTTACCACGGGTGTGCCCAAATGCAGAGCTTCTCTAACCGAAATGGAATCGCCGTCGTACCAGGTGGTGCGCAAAAAGAGCGTGCCCGCGCGGATTCCTTCCAAAGCAATCTCGTGATCCAAGTCGCCGCTCAACAGAAGATCCCCGCGATAGGGCTTGGCGTCGATGAGCCGGCGAATAGCGGCCTCCTGGCTACCGCCTCCAATGATGGCCAGGCCGATGCGGGGAAACGAAAGCCGCAGTTTCCCCAAGGCTTCGATCTGCAGCGGCAGGTCGTACTCCCGCTCCAACCCGGATACCGTGACGAGCATGGGATCGTGTTCTTTGTAGAAAGCGGCGATGGAGTCTGGAAGTGCGGCGTGGCCGGTGGTTTCGACGGCGTGCGGCGGAATCAAACGAATCCGCTTCTGAGCCACACCAAACCGTTGGAACATTTCGACCAGTTCCTGGTTTACCGCAATGATTCCGTCCATCCGACGCAGCGCAACTCCCCGCAGGCTTGCCGGTTGTGCCCGGCGGCCGGCTTCCGAAGAAGGGTATCCGCCGGAATGAAAGGTAAAGACGATTCTTTTTCGGGGAATCGAGGAACCGAGCAGCATTACTCCCGCATGACGCGGCGAGAGATCGCCACCCACATGCAAATGGATCAGATCATAATTCAGTTGCACCAGCAGCCGCGCAACGCCGAATGCCGTCTGGGGGTAATAAATGTCGTCCCGCTCCTGCCTCCGAAAGCGCGTTAAATTGATGACGGGGCAGCCTATGCCACGCTCCAGCAAGTACTTGCGAATGGCTACGAGGTTGGTCTGCACGCCGCCATGGGGCGGCGGGTAGGGACCCATTTGCAAAACATTCATGGATCGAGGTATTAGAAATACTCCTCGAAGTCTCGAAAAATCCGGTTAATTTACGAGAAGCACTGGTCATATTCCATCACATTTTCTGGAAATACGCATGGGATAATAAAAGCCGTGGAACCTGTCGTCGCCTCCGGCCAGCCTGCCCGGGTTGCCGTATTGGGATTGGGATATGTGGGCTGTGTGACGGCTGCCTGTCTGGCCAGCCTCGGCCATCGTGTGGTGGGAGTCGATCGCGACGAATTCAAAGTGAAGAGTGTTCTGGCCGGCGAAGCCCCGTTTTACGAGCCGGGTTTGGCGCAGATGGTAACGGAAATGGTCGTGCAGGGCCGGCTTTCCGCCTCCACCAGCATTGCCGAAGTTCTCGCGGACACGGACATCGTGCTGATTTGCGTGGGCACGCCATCCGCCAAAAACGGTAACCTCAGCCTGGAGCAGCTGCGCCGTGTGGTGGGCGAGTTGGCAGGCTTGCTCGCCGAGCGGTCGCGGCCGCTGATCATCGCTGTCCGGAGCACGGTCTATCCGGGGACGTGCGAAGAGATCGTCATGGCCCCTCTGGCTCGCTACCGCCAGGTGTCCGTAGTTTCGAACCCCGAGTTTCTGCGGGAAGGAACGGCCGTAAAGGATTTTCTGGAGCCATCGCTACTAGTGGTGGGCGGCGCGGATGAGGACTCCATGCAGCGCGTCGCCGGATTGTACGAGTCCTTGCCCGTGGAGCCCTGTCTGGTCTCCCTGCGCACGGCGGAGCTCATCAAGTACGCCTGCAATGCGTATCATGCGGTGAAGATCTCGTTCGCCAACGAGATCGGCACGCTGGCCGCTAATTTGGGGATCGACGGGGCCGAGGTCATGGCGACTCTCTGCCGCGATACGCAATTGAACGTCTCGCCGGCGTACCTGAAGCCGGGTTTCGCATTCGGTGGATCGTGTCTGCCCAAGGATTTGCGCGCGCTGGTGTACCGCGCTTCGCGCCTGGATTTGAACTTGCCGTTGCTCGAGTCGGTGCTGCCCAGCAACCAGCAGCACCTCGACCGGGCGCTCCAACTTCTTATGGAGTTGCCGGCCGCGCGGCTGGGATTTTTCGGATTAGCGTTCAAAGAGAATACCGATGATCTGCGCGAAAGCCCAGTGGTTGCTCTGCTGGAGCAATTGATCGGCAAGGGCCGGGCGGTGCGTGTTTTCGATTCGCAGATCCGGCCCGACCGTATTTACGGAAGCAACCAAAGGTACCTGCTTGCGGCCATCCCTCACATCGGAAAATTGTTCGATTCCAGTTTGGAAACTATGCTGGCGTGGGCCGATACGATTGTGATCGCGCAAAAGCCTTCGCCGGACTGCGCGAAGGTGATTGCCTCCTCGGGTCTGCCAGTATTGGATCTCATCCATACGATCCCTTCCCAGCAAGCCTGCGTTACCGAGCCATGACCCAGGGGAGCGGTGCATTTCGCCGGGTTGTCGCGACAGCGCCGGCTTGCGCATAGCCGATTTTGGGCGATCTTGCTACACTAAACTTTCAAGTAACATTCTGTAAAATTGATCCAGTAACGGGTGACTCCTTTTGCGTCTGGCGCTACTCCAGATCAACCCCACGGCGGGGGACTTAGACGGCAACGCTTCAATGATCGTTCGCGCCGCTCGCACTGCGCAATCACTGGGCGCGGACTTGGCGGTCACCCCCGAGTTGGCCCTCATGGGGTATTTGCCGCGAGACCTCTTGATGAGCAACGGGTTTGTCCGCCGCGGCTGCCAGGCTCTGACCGGGCTGGCGGCCGAATTGCGAAATGGACCGCCGCTCCTGGTGGGTGTCGCGACCCCCAATCCGTCCGAGCTGGGACGCCCGTTGTTCAACAGTGCCGTGTTGCTCGAGGACGGTGCTGTGGGCGCCGCATTTCACAAGACGCTTCTGCCGACCTACGATGTCTTCGATGAGGACCGCTATTTTGAGCCAGCCGCCAGCACTCAATTACTGGAATTGCAAGGGCGGCGGCTGGGCGTGAGCATTTGTGAAGACGTGTGGAACGATCGCGACTTCTGGCAGCGCCGCCGGTATCATCATGATCCCATCGAGCTGCTGGCGCAGGCGGGCGCCGATGCCATCGTCAACCTCTCGGCCTCGCCCTTCCAAGCCGGCAAGCAGCTTTTCCGCGAGCAGATGCTGGGGCACATGGCCCAGAAGTACGGTTTGCCCATTGCGTATGTGAACCAGGTGGGCGGTAACGATGACTTGATCTTCGACGGCCGAAGCTGTTCCTTCGATGCGCAGGGCCGCCTGTGCGCGCGTGCCAAGGGTTTTGAGCAGGACGTTCTGATGGTGGACCTGGCCGGCGGAGTGGGCGACATTGCCGGCGATGATTTCGAGTTGGAGAGCGAAATCTGGAACGCTTTAGTGCTGGGCGTTCGCGACTACGTTTCGAAAACGCGGTTTCGGCAAGTCCTGCTGGGCCTTTCGGGCGGGATCGATTCCGCGCTGACGGCCGCTGTTGCCGCCGAAGCGGTCGGTCCGGATAACGTGCTCGGTGTGATGATGCCCTCCTCTTATTCGAGCCGGGGCAGCGTGGACGATTCCGTGGAACTGGCGCGCAACCTGGGGATTCGTACTCTCTCGCTACCCATTGCCGACATCATGAAGACCTATGACGGCGTGCTGACAGATGCGTTCCGCGGCTACCAGCCGGACGTCACCGAAGAGAACATCCAGTCTCGCATTCGCGGGAACCTCTTGATGGCTTTGTCGAATAAGTATGGCTCGCTGCTGCTGACCACCGGGAACAAATCCGAAATGTCGGTGGGATACTGCACGCTCTACGGCGATATGAACGGTGGACTGGCAGTGATCGCGGACCTGCCGAAAATGATGGTTTACCGTGTATCGCGCTGGCGCAACCGGCGCCGCCCGGACATTCCCGCGGAAATTCTGATTAAGGCGCCCTCGGCTGAATTGCGGCCCGGGCAAGTGGATCAAGATAGCCTCCCCCCCTACGACGTTCTGGATCAAATTCTGGAACTGCATATCGAACAGTGCCAGTCGGCGGACGAAATTATCGCGCGTGGCTTTGAAGAAGAGACGGTGCGCCGGGTCTTGCGCCTGGTGCGGGCAGCGGAGTTCAAGCGCAAGCAAGCCGCTCCGGTCTTAAAGGTCACTTCGCGCGCGTTCGGCACGGGCTGGCGAATGCCGATCGTACGACAGGAATAGGAGCGCATGAAACTATCGATTATCGGGTTAGGAAAACTGGGCGCCCCGATGGCGGCGGTCATGGCCCACAAAGGGCACACCGTGGTGGGCGTGGACGTCAATCCCGGCTATGTGACGGCGATTCAGGAGGGGCGCGCGCCCGTGAATGAGCCGGGTCTTGCGGAAATGATCCAGGCCAACCGCGCGCGGCTTTCGGCCACCTCAGACTGTGAAGAGGCAGTCCTGGCCACGGAAGTTACATTCATCATTGTGCCCACGCCGTCGGGCCCCGATGGCAAATTTTCGATGCGTTATGTGCTCAGCGTCGCGGAGAAAATAGGCTCCGCTCTCCGCCGCAAGAACGACTGGCACCTGGTAGTGCTCTCGAGTACGGTGATGCCGGGCTGCACCGGTGGTCAACTGCTGCCGCTGCTGGAAGAACAATCCGGCAAGCGTTGTGGCGTGGATTTCGGCTTGTGTTATAACCCCGAGTTTATTGCTTTGGGCAGCGTGATTCGCGACATGCTAAATCCTGACATGATTCTGATCGGCGAATCGGACCTGCGCTCGGGGGATCTGCTGGAGGGCCTCTACCAGCGGGCGTGCGAGAGCCAGCCGCGCATTCAAAGAATGAATTACGTGAACGCGGAATTGACCAAACTTTCGGTAAACACGTTCGTGACCACGAAGATCTCGTACGCCAACATGCTGGCGCAGATTTGTGAGACGTTGCCGGGCGCCGATGTGGGTGTGGTCACTTCGGCGATTGGCTGTGACAGCCGCATCGGGCAGAAGTATCTGAAAGGGGCGTTGGGGTACGGCGGTCCTTGTTTCCCTCGCGACAACGTAGCGTTTTCGGCCCTGGCGCGCGCTAATGGCGTGCCTGCGCTCTTAGCCGAGGCGACGGACCAGACCAATCGGGGACAAGTGCCGCGGCTGGCGGAGCTGATTCTGGCGCGCCTGCCGCAAGGCGGGACTGTCGGGATACTAGGGCTTGCCTACAAGCCGGACACGGATGTGATCGAGGAATCTCAGGGCCTGCAACTGGCGAAGCGGCTGCTGGACGGCGGCGTCACGGTGGTGGTCTACGATCCGGCGGCCATGGTGAATGCGCGGTCGCAGCTTTCCGGAAACGTGACATTTGCCAGGAGTGCCGGGGACTGTGCCCGGCAGGCCGACGTGCTCGCCATCACCACGGCCTGGGCTGAATTCGCGTATCTTTCGCCAATAGACTTGAAGACCGGTGGCCGCAAGCCCTTTGTGCTGGATTGCTGGCGTATTCTGGAACAGGAGAGGTTCGAGAAAGCGGCGGACTTCCAAAGTCTTGGATCGGGCGCGCCTCTCGACCCGAAAAGCGAGAGATTAGCGAGTGCCACGATGGCCCAGGCGGACCGGTTTTAGCCACCTCCAACGGGCCCTTAGCTCAGCGGTTAGAGCATCGGACTCATAATGCGAATGCGGGAGGCTGGCCGATACTCCTATACCCCTCTGCATTGAAGTTCTTGCATGGCTCTCACAGCCTGGTGCAAGCACAACCACTACATAACCACTACAACAAAACGCGCCCAGAGGTCTTCGACGGATGCTTGACGGGCAGGTCCGGTTCGTTGTAAGCGAGAACAGCGATTTTGGTTCCCGGGGTCATGCGTTCGTCCGATTCGACGGTCGCCAGATATCGCTGTCCATCGCCACCCTCAACGGCGTTTTCGCCATCGCTGAGCTGAGCGAGTTTAGCGAGGCCGGTTTTGTCCGTTTTCGGCGCTTTTTGGCCTTCTTTGGCCTGGTTTTTTGCCATTTCTTTAGCAGCGCTGACCGCGTCCACCGCACACCTGTTTAAGCTTCATCGCTTCACGCTCCTGAACCGCCGTAGGCGAAAATCCGCCGAGCGTTCGGTGCGCCTATCGCTGGCAGATGACGGGATAGAATCTCGGATAGGGAGTGCTCCATGTCACTATTCCGGTGGACCAAACAAACTATCCAGGCCGCGCAGTTGGTCGCCGACGGTAGGCTAACCGAGGTAGAGATCGCAGTCGAGGTCGGCATCAGCGACCGACAACTTCGGCGCTGGAAGTTGTGCCTCTGAAACAGGCCATTCTTATCGTGCCCTGTTGAAGAAGAGAGGTTTCACCCAGCGCCGCACTTTCCAATCACCGGTCTGCAGTGCACAATCGCACCAGATGCACGGTTCGTCAAGCCAGCGCAGAGCCCAGCTTCCGAAAGATCCCAAACAACTGAAACACATCATCCGCTTGGAGTGCGTGTTGGGAGATGTTCGGATGCTGACACCTAAAAACACTCGAGATCCAAATTTGGCCTATCGATTCGTTCGTTCTCTATGTTCGTAGCCCGCGAAAGAACGACGCCGTTTCCGCCCGGCAGCAGAGAAAAAACCAGATGACACGGTGGAAATCGCGCCTTGCTGAAGGGAATGAAACCATAGTCCACCGCCATACGTAGGAAACACCCAATGGCTTTCCCGAGACGTTCCTGCTTGGTGCCGCTGTTGATTTGGCTGTTGCGCCCCGTGGCCCGGGCGGATGACGACGCTCAGAAACGCGATGAGGAGAGACACGGGGAAAGCCAAAGCTATGAGTTAGCAGGGAGTCAACCTCGGGACGAACTGAATGAACCCATTTACGATGTGGGACCTGGTGTGACGGCGCCCCATGTGATCCACCGCGTCCGGCCGGAACGCAGGCAATCAGGTAAATTCCGCCTCTCAGGCAAAGTAGTGGTCTCACTGGTCGTAAGCTCGGCAGGGCTACCGACGAAAGTCAAAATTCTAGAAGGTATGGACAACGCCGTGGACCAAAGTGTCGTTGTAGCGGTAAAGCAGTGGCGTTTCAAGCCCGGGAGGAAGGACGGAAACGCTGTGGCGGTACGGGTTGCCGTAGACGTCAGCTTTATCGATCTGTAATTCGAAGTGAATCAACCGGACCACCTAAATTCACCTCTTCCGCGCGGCCCGGCGCCGCGTCGCCCCAGTTTGATGCCCCTGCGTGAGCGTCGCGTGTACGCCTTACTCGGCGAAAAGAACCTCGACCGCAACGTCCAGACCCTTGTACCAACGCTTGATCTCCCTTGGTGTGTACTTTTCCCGAAACTGCTCTACGACTGCGCTTACGGTACTCGGGTCTTTGAGAAGTCTTGCGCGCAAATCTTGGGTCTTGGTTCCGGCCTGGATGGTGATGGCGCGGTTCTTCACAAGGTTTCTATACCATTGCGTGTCTGAGCCGTTCACGGGCAGTAGCCAGAGCTCACCCTCGCCCGAGACAAACCAAACAGGTATCGTGATTGCGCGACCGGTATTGCGGCCGGTCACAGTTATGGAGATCTGGCGCCGCTTGTTCAGGGCTTTAGCGAACTCGTACTCGGCCATATGGTTGCCCGGGAGAGATCCTAACACATGCGGTCTGAGATAGAGATTCAGGGGATTCTTACATTAAGCCGATGGGCGATTGCTTCCACGACGGAGAGGAAAGCATGCTGTTGGTACCTCGACGGTATAAACTGAATTCGTTGCGTCCCCCTGGCCCCAAGCCGCACTTTCTCATCGGAAATATACCGTTGGCTGACCGCAACCCTCTTGCTGTCTTCCAGCGCTGGGCCGCCGAGTACGGGGACATTTTCTATTACCGCGCGGGATGGATTCGCGTGTACTTCTTGAACCATCCGGACTTCATCGAAGCGGTGTTGGTGAGGCACTATCAGAATCTGTTGAAGGACCGAGTCATCCGGAACAGCCGCTGGCTATTCGGGGATGGACTGCTGACCAGCGAAGGGGAGACGTGGAAGAAACAGCGCCGGCTCGCGCAGCCGGCGTTTCACCGGGAGCGCATCGCCTCATACGCCGGTATCATGACGCAGTATACGGAAAAGGCAATTGCGAAATGGCAGGACGGAGCGGTGGTCGATCTGCACCGAGAGATGATGCGTCTGACGCTGAAGATCGCCGTGCGTACGCTATTCAACGTGGAACCGGAAGGAATCCAGGAGATTTCGCATGCCGCCGACATCCTGGTCCGGCATATGACAGGGGCGCGCATGCTGATGCCGTCGGTCGCGCGCTTTGTTCCGCTCCCGAGCATGTTGGAATTTCGCCGCGCAGTCAGGCAACTGGATGCGACGGTGTATCAGATCATCGATCGTCGCCGGCGGAACGTACAGGACTCCGGCGATCTGCTTTCCATGCTGCTTGATGCGCGAGATGAAGACGGCAGCGGGATGGACGATCAGCAGGTCCGCGATGAGGTGTTGACCTTTCTCCTGGCCGGCCACGAAACCACAGCGCTGGCGCTTTCTTGGGCTTGGCACCTTCTGGCGGAAAACCCCGAGGCCGACCAACGGCTGCGTGACGAACTGGATCGCGTCCTCGGTGGGCGCGCACCAGCGATCTCCGACTTGCCTTTGTTGCCGTACGCCGAAGGAGTCATCAAAGAATCGATGCGGCTTTACCCGCCGGCGTGGGGTGTTGGTCGCACGGTGGCAGAGGAGTTCGAACTGGGAGGCTATCGCATTCCGGGGGGCGCGAACGTGGTGATGAGTCAGTGGGTTCAACACCGTGATGCCAGGTTCTTTCCGGATCCGGAAAAGTTCGATCCAGGCCGGTGGAGCACAGAAGCCTCGCGGAAGCTGCCAAGGTTCGCCTATTTTCCGTTCGGAGCAGGTCCCCGACAATGCATCGGAGCGGCGTTCGCCATGATGGAAGGCGTGCTTCTGCTCGCGATCATCGCCCAGAGATTTCAGCCGCGCGGAGTGCCAGGGCACCCAGTCGAGCCCCTGCCGAGCATCACCCTGCGTCCGAAAGGAGGCGTGTGGATGGAGCTGAAGCAAAGGCGCGCCACGGCCGTTCACGCAGTCTGAGCCTTACCGGTCTCCTAATCCGGGACCTTCTCGAAAATCATTACCGCGCGGAAATGTTGTACTACAGGACCACCCGCTGTAAAATCTGAATTAGAGGCTCGGTTCGACAGGCCAGCGGAAAGCGCACACTCCGAAAGGCACCTCCACTTTTACGTATCAAAAGGTGAGGCATGCTTTCGCAAGCGATGGCGCAGCGCATTGAACTTTGGCCGCTCGATCGTCTGGTTCCCTACACCAAGAATCCTAGAACGCACTCGGAAGCTCAGGTTGCGCAGATCGCAGCCAGCATCGCCGAGTTCGGCTTCAACAACCCGATCCTGGTCGATACGAAGGCGGCATCATCGCCGCTTATTTGGCGCCTTCCTGGCAGAGTGGCTGGTGCGCCGCTTTGGTTTCGGCCGGACCTTCATTGGCTCCGCGGTGGTGATTGGAATGGCGATGTTATTGATACCTCTGGCGCACGGATCGGTGGCGGCCTGCTCCGCTTTTCTGATTGCTTCGCAATTGGGTGACTTGGCGTGGCCAGTCTATACCATCAGCGGACGAAGTTTACGGCAGGCGATCACACCGAATCATCTTCTGGGGCGTGTCAATTCCGCCATGCACTTGCTCTTCCATGGCGTTCTGCCGCTGGGCGCGCTTGCGGGCGGCGCCATCGCGCAGGTCATGGGAATGCGGCGAGCGCTGCTGATCGGCGCAATCGGAGTTCTACTTTCGACGATGTGGTTGGTGTTCTCCCCGGTACGCCGACTGCGCGAACTCCCGCATGCCGTGGGCGAAATAAGGGCATGAGCACCATTTCCCGGAGAACCCACGCAGGCTCACCGAATGGACACCAACACAAGCAGCTTGCTCCTGCTCAAGGCTTGTCGCTCTCGCCCTTGACGAAGAAGGGCTCCATCTCCTTGTACTCCAGGATCTTCACGGTCGCCTCCTTGGGAGCGTTGCCTTGCGCGATCGCGAGGAACGCCTGCTCCGACTGCGCCACCATCGCGCGCGCGAGGTCGTTCTTGTGGATCGAGTGGTACTTGGACGGCATGGCCCAGTGCAGCAGTGGCATGACGTAGCCAAGGACGCCCGGCGTGTTGGAGTTGCCGATAATGACGGCGGGACGGTACACGCCAAGGAAGTCGAACTTGACGGACTCGACAGCCTTCTCCTTCTCGCCGATGATCTTCGCGTACTTTATCCCGGCCTCGGGGTCCGCGCCCGCTGCTGTCATGACCCCGCACACACGAGTGCCTCCAGCCTTGGCGGCGCGGCAAAAGGCCTGCGGGTAGCCGATTTCGATTTTGCGCACCTCCTCCTCGGGCATCTTCGCGCTGCCCTTGCCGACGCCGAACGCGGCGAGCGCGACGTCGACGCCCTGGGCGTGCGGCGCAAACTCCTCCTCAAGTCGTTCCATGTTGACCACCACCTCGGAGACCTTCGGGTCGGCGAAGGCGTCCGTCTTGCGGCGCGTCACCACCACCACCTTCTTGCACAGCGGGTTCTTGATCAGAAGCTGCACGATGCGTCCGCCCACGTTCCCCGTCGCGCCCAGCACGATCGCCGAGTACTGCGCCTTCACCTCACCCACCGGGCTCGCCTCCATTCCGTATGATCGCGCAACGATGAGTGTCAGGTTCTGCAGTAAACCGGGGCGTGGACATTTAAGGAATCTTGATTTTCGGCGACGGCGTTCTCCTCTGAGCGTGTCGTGGTTGTTTTGGTGAACGATTTTCGGCGATCGTGCGTCGCCGATCGGCCGCCGAACTCGACGCCGCTCCCGCCGCCGTCCTCGGCAGCAGCCTGCTAGGGGCCATCGTCGACGAGAGCAACAAAGTGAACACGAATCATCCTGGGACGGAATAGATAGCGATATTTGCCCTTAACACCGGCCCGTGCTGACCCATCTCCGGCACAAGGGTGAGACTGCGCCGGTCCAGCGCGCCCTGGAAAACCCCATTCAGTAAAGCTCCGAAAACTGCTACCGCCAGCAAACCGGCGATGCGCGAGACGGCGTTATTGATTCCCGAGGCTGTTCCCACGTAGCCCTGCTCGACGGCGTTCATCACCGTCGTGGTCAGCGGGGCGACGCTGATCGCCATACCGATCCCCAGCACGAGAACTGCTAGGGAAGAATGTAGTCCAGTACGAACCGCCGATGCCGGGCCTCGCAAATAGCCCAAATCCGACGGCTGCCATCAGTGGACCAACGACCAGGGGGGTCTTGGCACCGTATCGATCGAGAAGCCCGCCAGACCAGCGCGACAGCAACAACATCAACAAAATGAAAGGGAGCAGGGCGCCACCCGCTTCTGTCGGCGAGTAGCTTGCACCTGTATCAAATTAAGGGGGAAAAAAAAGAGAACGCCGCTCAAGGCAGAGTAGAGAAAGAGGGTCAGCAGATTGGCTCCAGCGAAAATTTTGGAGCGAAACAGGTGGAGCGGAACCATCGGCGCCGGCGCGCGCGCTTCCCAATACAACAGCGCGACCAGGGCGATGGCGCCCACTGCGCGCGCTGCTGGCGCCCAGCCAGTCGAGTTGCTGGCCTTGCGTGCCGGCCCGGCTTTCCGGGACTTTCCATAGAGCTAGCAACAGGACGACCAGCCCCAGCGGGAGATTGATGAAAAATACCCATCTCCACGAACCGTGCTGGACGAACCATCCACCCAGCACGGGACCGATGGCGGCAGTGATCGACGTGAAGCCAGACCACGTCCCAATCGCGCGGCCGCGCTGCTCCTCGGAAAAATTAACGCTGATTAGAGCCAGGCTGCCCGGCACAAGAAGGGCCCCACGTATTCCTTGGAGGCCCCTGGCAACAATAAGTTGCCGGATGTTGAGGGCGAGTCCGCACCAGGCTGATGCTACGGTGAAGAGTACTACGCCGGCGGCGAAGATCTTGCGGCGGCCATACAGGTCTCCCAATGACCCGCCGATAAGGAGGAGCGCCCCTAGGAAAAGTCCGTAAGATTCCACAACCCATTGAACGTCCGCCAGCGTCGCATGAAGTGCCGATTGCAGCGCCGGCAGTGCC
Source organism: Bryobacteraceae bacterium (assembly GCA_035948775.1). GTDB lineage: Bacteria > Acidobacteriota > Terriglobia > Bryobacterales > Bryobacteraceae > PSRJ01. The sequence goes on along the minus strand of DASZIV010000144.1, from coordinate 140,470 downwards.
ACGTTCACGACGGTTCCATCAATGAACGCCATGCTCGAACCGAGAATGGTCGCCGCTAGAATCCAGGGGCCGTTCATCATAGCCGGGCGCTCGCACGAACGGGCGAGAATCGCCGCTTCGTCGCATGGAGGTTTGGCGATGTTGGCCATAGTCCACTGTCCGTTAGGCGCGGACAGCACAAACTCAGTCGAGCCGCTCCCGATATTGCTTGATATCGGGAACCGGCCTCATGCGTTCACCGCTTGCTCAAGGCAGTCACATTCTCTACCAGTGCGTCGGTTTTGGTTGGGATAAGCTGAACGCGAATGTTCCGACCGACTTTTATCTTTGTTCAAGTGGCCGGTTTAGGTTTAGCGGCAGCGGTGCTGTGCCTGGAAGCAGCCCGAACGGATAAACGCATAAAACCGGACCCTCTCGAAACACCGTTCAGGGGTGTGCGTTCTACCGAGGGGCACTGATCGGCTGCGTCCAAGCTCGGAGTTATTCCATGTTTCAAGTCAAAATTAAAAAAAATCGCCCCACCGGGATTGGCATCTACCACTCGAACGCGTATATCAAGGGTGCAGCGTCTTTAGGGTCTTCGAGGAGGTGTATCGTGTGACCCTGCGCCCCGGAACGCCCGGAGGAGAAACCTGTACGTTTGGCCCTAGGCACGGTCGCTCTTACAATCGGCATCTTGTCCCGAGGACTCGTCCAACACTGGGAAATTGGCGCCATGCGTGGGTTTGGATGAACTACCTGGCAGCGATCCTTGAGGCCTTAGCCAAGCAGCCCAAGTATGCAGCGTATCGGAATCATAGATAAACGAAAATGGCGCCCATACCACGTTGTCTAAAAGAGTTAAGACACACAAGCGTCACGGATGAACCGGCTAACCTTCGCTCAGTACGGCTCTTCGCCATCGAAATCCTTTCCGGCTACCAGCAGCTCCTGGAGCACACAAAACAGGAGCGGCGGGAACACATGCTCGCAACCTGCCTGCCCGCATTTGAACGAGACCGCCACGAGCAGCTCGTCGAATTCGCTCAGCGCATTCATAAGGAATTCCGGGTGAAGCGCATCTTAATGGCAGAATGCCGCGATTGGTACCCATTGATCCGGTTATGGTATTGGATGGCGAATACCTGGACCGCCTGGGTGTTGCTGGCCTTGAGCAGTGGGCTCCTTCCCGCCAGCTGGCGCGGCCGGCCGGAAGCATACTGTCTCGATTGGACACTGCGGCAGCTCGCACATGACTGAAAGCGCGATCCACGTCTTTCTCAGCTGGAGCCTCATTATCTTCTGGCTCTCGGGTACAGCTGCGGGCGGCATTTGTCTCGCTGTTCTGTGGAAACGAAAACTCGCTCGAACCTACCCCATGCTCTCGGCATACTTGGGCGTTGGATTCCTTCGATCCGTACACCTGATTTCCTTGTGGGCACGGCATGACGGCCCTGGCTATAGCGATTTCTGGAGGATTACGCAGCCGATCATCATCGGACTGTACGCGGTTATGGTCCTTGAAGCCATCTTCGCGCAGGCCAAGCACTTTCCCAAGATTGGCTGGGTGGCCGCCATTTTCTGCGGTGGATTCGCTCTAATTTCTGCGATCACATGTCTGTTCGTCGCGGGGATCACCTTCCCAGCTTCTCCGCTGAACGAACTCGCCTGGATGGCCAAATACTACGGCCTGCTGTGCGCATCGGTCCTTCTGTTCTCCCGCCTGCTCTTTACCATGCCCCTTCCCGAGATGCGGCTCAACTTGAAAAAGCACATATTGATCTTAGCGTGGCTGTTATCGGGCGCGGCCGTCGCCGGCTTCCTGGTGTCATTCGGCGGCCTCAACTGGACGCTCGCTACCGTCGTGGGACAATTGCTCACCGTCGCCAACCCACTGGCGTGCTATCTCACCTGGATCTCCTGCCTACAGACTAGGGGTGATCAGTGGACGCCCTTGCCCTATCGCCACCATTCACCCGCCGAGCTGGAGCCGGACTGGCGTCTCCCCCACGAAATACAGGCAACCCGGAAGGCCCTTCGCTAAAAAGTAAGCTTCCAGGTCGTGAACTGGACGCCTACCTATTTGGCCAGCGGAAATGGCGGCGCACCGGGATATGGATCATCTGCCACGACAATTGGACCCGGCTGGGAACTGTGCCGCACCTGGTGGACTGCGGCAAAACTGGCTACTGCGATGACCGCAGCGCAAAGAGCGATCTGAAACGTTTTCATCTGTGTGCTCCCTAAGGATTTGCCTTTACGGCTTTCGTACTAGACGTACATTACACCACACCAGACCGGAAACAGATTGAGAAGGGAAGACTATGGTGCATCTGAGAAACGCACTCCCACTCGGTCTTCTCACGGCGCTGTTGCTGCCTGCGGCCGACGCGCCGAAACCTAAAGTCCCGGCGCTCGGCGGTCCGCAACATGGAACGTGCAGGCATCTCGCGTTCCGTTGCGATGAAGATCAGCGGGCATAAAACGGAGGCGGTCTACAGGCGGTACGCGATCGTCAGTGAACAGGACATTGCTGACGCCGAGGAGCGTTGGGACCACGTCATGAACAAACGGCATGGGCGAACCACTACAAAAACCACTACAGAGCGGTCACCGCCGGCGATGGTAAGCTTTTAAGTAGCTGATTTTAAACACAAGGGGCCCTTAGCTCAGCGGTTAGAGCATCGGACTCATAATCCGTTGGTCGAAGGTTCAAATCCTTCAGGGCCCACCAAAAACCAACGAGCTGCGCCTCAATGGCGATAGTTGTCGCAGTCAACGGACAGGGCCGCCCGTGATAAGCTCGGCCTAATGATCCGGCCACTCATCGTGCTTTTGCTGTCTGCCGTTTGCTGGGCTCAGCCGCAAAACCAACCGCAGTTCCCTACCAAGGAAGGCGACTGGATTGCCCGCGATTTCGACTTCAGATCTGGTGAGAGGCTGGCGGAATTGCGCCTGCATTACACCACGCTGGGGACACCCACGCGCGATGCGGCTGGACATGTCAACAACGCCGTACTGGTCATGCACGGTACGGGCGGCAGCGGGGGCGCCTTCTTGAGCGCCGGTTTCGGCGGCGAACTTTTCGGTAAGGGTCAGCCGCTCGACATCACCCGCTACCACATCATCTTGATTGACGCGATCGGCCACGGAAAATCGAGCAAGCCGAGCGATGGCATGCACATGAAATTCCCGCACTACACTTATGACGACATGGTGCATGCCGACTATCTGCTGCTGCACGACGGGCTACATGTGGATCATCTGCGGCTGGTCATGGGAACCTCGATGGGCGCGATGCACACCTGGGTATGGGGCGAAATGTATCCCAATTTCATGGACGCGCTCATGCCGCTTGCCAGCGCGCCGGTGGCGATCGCCGGGCGAAATCGCATGTTCCGCGCCATGATCATACAGGCGATTGAGAGCGACCCCGACTGGAACAGCGGCGAGTACACCAAGCCGCCTCTCAACGGATTGGTGGCGGCGGAGTACGCGCTGTGGATGATGACCAGCAGCCCGCTGCAATTGCATAAGACCAACCCCACACATCAGCAGTCCGACGCCGCGGTGATGCAATTACGGCAGCGGGCCGCGCGGCTGGACGCCAACGATATGCTGTACCAGTACGAGGCCTCGACGGACTACAATCCGTCGCCGATGCTGGACAAGATCAAGGCGCCCCTATACGCCGTCAATTCCGCGGACGACGAGGTGAATCCGCCGGAGTTGGGGATTCTGGAACGCGAGATCAAGAAAGTGGCGCGCGGCCGCTACATCTTAATCCCGACGAGCGACGAAACCCGCGGGCATGGCACCCACTCGCGCGCGGTCGTCTGGAAGAAATATCTGATTGAACTACTGGCGGAGTCCGAACCGCACGCGGAGCTGATCGGCCAAGCGGGGACGAAGTAAATTCGCGGTAAATCCTGCGGCTAGGGTCGATGGCGAGGTCCCAGATTCGGAGCGAACCTGTCCTTGGCAAAGCATTGTTTTCGGATTATCTACGAACAGGAGCTTCGCGTGAGCGGCACTAATTCGCGAAGATACGGCTCGAAAGGCGGCGTCCAAGCGTGGCGTCCGGTCGATATCGTCGTGGGCGTCACTCGCAACAAAATGAACCAGCCCACGCCGGATCAGTTCCCACGCCGCCCGCTCCGAGCGCTTGCCAAACCGGCCCAATAGCGATTGAGCAGTGATTTGTACCAGGCAGCCCATCCGGATCCATTCTTCGAATTCAGGGGGAAGATGACACAAGTGTGCGTGGCGCTCCGGATGGGTCATGATCGGAATTAACCCACGGTTGAGCAGCGCCTTTAGAATTTGGTCCATCCCACTTAGGAGAGGTTCCGGAAACTCGATCAATATGTATTGGCTTCCGTTAATCGAGAACTTGGCGTGATCGCGCAAAGCCTCGTGAACGTTGTCGAAGCTCAAGTGAAAATCACAGCCCCGGTGGACGCGTGGGCTTCCTCCGCTGGCGGCCGATAGTTCCTGGATTCTCTGATCGATCGTGTTATCCCGAAACTGGTAGCGCAGATTGGCATGGGGCGTCGCGACGATGTCGGTTGTGCCAAATTCCCGTGCGACCTTCAACATCGCTAGAGACTGTTCCAGCGTTCGAGCGCCATCGTCCAATCCCCAAAGAATGTGACTGTGAATGTCAATCATGGCCAAAGTTTGAGCGGGCGCCTATCGCTCAATATGCTCCTTCTCTGCCGAACACCGCGCGGATGGTGCGGATCAGAATATAGATATCCAACCAGGGCGACCAATTCCGGATATAGAAAGTGTCGAGCTCCTCCAGTGCGTTTACATCTCCATCGCTGCGAGTGGAGACTTGCCAGAGACCTGTCAAGCCCGGGAGCACACGCGTGCGCATCAGCCGGAATTCAGGGGGGAGTTGTTCCAAATGGTAATCGGGTAGCGGACGCGGCCCCACCAGACTCATCTCACCTCTTAGAACGTTCCAAAGCTGCGGCAGTTCATCGAGGCTGGTGCGACGCAAGAATGGCCCGATGACTGGAATCACTCGAGGATCGTGGCGCAACTTGAAGTATTTCCGCCAGTGTGCGCGGTCTTCAGGGTGCGCTGCGAACCACTCTTCCAGAACACCTTCGCCGTTACAATACATGGTGCGTAGTTTCCAGACCGGAATCTGGCGGCCTTCGGCGCCGCGCCGCATTTGGCAGTAGAAAACCGGTCCGCGACTGGATAGCTTGATCCAAAGCGCGGCCAGGGCCATCAGCGGAAGGGTTACCAGGAACAATGGCAGCGCTATCGCCCTATCCATCGCCAGCTTGAGAATATGATTGCGCCGGATCAGGAGGTTGTTCTTAACCTCCAATCCCAGCCGTCCCGCCATGTCTCGCGCCACCACCCACATACTGGATACTTCCGCCAGTTCAGGGATGATGATCACACGCGGAAAATGCAACTCCTGAATCAACGACGCAACATTTTCATCGTGCAAGTCGGAGAGAGAAACGATTGCTACTTCCACCCGGCCTTCGACTTCGGATGCCATGCGAACGGGACCGATCACCGGGATATTTTCGACGGCCGTCTCCCACAACTCGTGACGATTGTCCAGGAAGGCGATCGGCCTAAGACCCAGTTCCGGCTTGCGCAACAACATGCGCGCCATCGCACACCCGGTTTCACCGCATCCCAGCATTACCGCGGGAATTCCCCACCGCCCTCGCGTCAGGAATGATCGCCGGACTAACAACTCGGCGATGGGAGGCAGCACCGCTGCAAAAACAAAAGTCAGCAGAAGAACGCCGCGGGACAAGACGCCTCGTGCGACCAAATTGTCCCAGGCGATCAGACCGCCGAAAACGGCGAATGTGGCCAGCATGCGGCGGCGAAGCCGCTCCACGGGACCGAGTAGATATCCGGGGTATAGCCCAACCTGGTAGTTGACGGCGGGCAGAAGCAACATGCCGACCGCGACGCCGAGGTACTGCTGAGGTCCAATATCGGCGCGCAGCCAGGGCGCTAGCAAATAGCGGAGGAGTAGCCCGAGACCGAAGGCGATCTCCAGAGCCAAAACGTCGGCTCCAAAGGTCGCCCACGGCGCCCAGGAAACGGGTTGAAACGAAGGAGCTGCAAGCCTGACGCGCGCGGCGGTACTCATATCGAGCGAACACCAGAATTAGCGTGCCGAGTCAAATCCCGTGAGACCGCTTCTCGGGGAAGTCGTGTCTCCAACTCCTGCTCAAATGCGGTCAAGATCACGTCATGCCGGAGGGAACGTTCCGCATTCTCGCGGGCCTTGAGGCCAAGATTGTTCCGCAGTTGCTGGTCTGCCGCAAGATTCCGAACCGCGACAGCGAGCTCTTGCGCATTTCCTGGCGTGGTGAGGATACCGCCGCCGGATACGTAATGACCAACCTCGCTTGCGGGCCCGACCGTAGCAACAATGGGACGCCCGCTGGCAAGCATGCCGAGGAGCTTGGATGGGAGCACGGACTCAGCTACCTCCCGCACCTGGGGCAGGACGTGAATGTCGGCGGTGTTGAGTAGTTCATTGAGGCGTTCGGCCGGCTGGAGTCCGAGGAAACGCACATTCGGCAAGGAGGCTGCCAGCGCTTTTAACTTCACGGCCGCGGGTCCGTTTCCGCAGATCAGGAAAAGGATGTTATCGGCTGCGGGATCTTTGCTCAGTTCTGCGGCTGCGGCGATAACCGTCTCTATTCCCTGCTTGGCGTTCAGCGTGCCAGAGAACAACACTACTACTTGGTTGTCTCGAATACCCAGCTCAGCGCGAAGAGGACTCGGCCCGCTCACGGGACAAATCACGTTCGTGTCGACCCAGTCAGGGAATAAGACCAGGTGTTCCGCGCGCACTCCTTTTGAGATGGCTTTGGCCTGCATCGAACGGGAGATGGTAGACACCACATCAAACCGGCGCATGAGCCAGGATTCCATCTTCAGCAGCGTGCATCGCAGCCAAGGCCGCTTGAGCTGGCCAAGATTGAATGCGATGTCGATCTCGTAGTCCTTAATTTGCAGCCACGCCAAAGCTCCACCGAGCTTCGCGACCAGAAGCGAGGGTAACGCGTTCAAAAATGACGGCTCTAGCACGAGGACTACATCCGGTCTTCTGAGCAGTTTCCCGAGCATGACTGGAAAACTTGAGATCATAAAGCTCAGTGCGTAGAGGATGCGCCGGATGCCGCCGGGGTGCGCCGGCAGCCAGATCGGACACCGAGTGACCCGCACACCGTTCAAGAATTCGCGCTGATAACTCCACTGCCCGTAACCGGCCTGAATCCTCCAATGTGGATAGTATGGCGGCGGACACACCACTTCGACTTCATGGCCGCGAGCTGTCAACCACTCGCACATTTCGGCCGTATACTTGGCAACGCCGGTCAGTTCTGGCCGGTAGAAGATGGTGTGGACAAGGATGCGCATACGTTGGAAAGCGGCCTGAAAGCATAGCTGATGTCGTCCGCGAGAACGCGTTCCGGACGCGCGGGATCAAGCGATTCCCAATCAGTGGAATAGCCACAAGCGGCCAATAAATGTAGAAGCGGGTCGCGATTGACCCCGCGATGAAACTCGATGATTAACTTCGGAGCCCAGCGGCGCAACAGTTCTTTCATACCCAAGAGAACGTCAAGCTCCATGGCCTGAACGTCGATCTTAATTCCATGGATCTCCGGATAATCGCCACACAACGAGGGCCAGAACGAGTCGAGAGATGCCGTTAGAATGCACTCGCCCGAGCCACGCGCCTCAATAGTGGAATCGGCCATGCCTCGAACGGTGGGTAGCTCGAGAGTCCGAATGCCAGGATGATCGGCGAGCCCCATGGGAATTACAGTGAGTTGCCGGAGCCCATTGAGCTCACGGGTACGGATCACGCAACTTGCAGTTTGTAGTACCGGCTCAAATGCGAACACTCGTCCCGACGCACCGACCTGGCGTGATAGAGCGATGGCTGTGTATCCGTAGTGGGCTCCCACATCGAGCCACGTTTCTCCAGAGCGGACATTTCGGCGGAACCATTGGAGGAGCGCCTTCTCCGTGGTTCCCAGAATCGCGCCAGGATAGTCGTGCCAGGAAGTGTAGATCGCGCAACCCGTGAGTGGTCCCCCGTGAATGGTGTGCTGCTTCAATTGCCTTGGGAGCAAATCGCGGATACGCTCCTTCATCAGCATGTCAAGCCCCCTTGCGACTGCCTTCGATCTCCGGAGGTCCCATCCTTCCATAGAGCATCCTGGCAGCCAAGCGATGCTTGCGGGCCGAATAGAGAATCCTGTGAGAGAAGTCTGCGAAAGCTGAATCATAAATGAGCCGGGTCAGGATCTCGCTATGAAACGCAGCCACCGATACCCAGTTCATGAAGTTCCTTTTGAGGTAGAACGGTTGACAAAAAAAAGGCTCCAGCGGCTGGTTGAGAAGGCAATCGTCCAGATTTTCCGGCATCATTCCTTCCCGCCGCGCCATGCGGTGCTGCGGGACGGACCAGGCATTCACTCCCATAATGCGGCAGCAAGCCAGGGATGCCGCGCCAGGGTCATCAGCAGCCAGAAGCAGGCCGGTGGAAACCGGATCGCCAATCATCGGCCCTGTGCGATTCAACATGTACTTACCGTCAAAGAGAACCAGCCGAGTACGGAGGGCGCGGTTGATGAGAATGATCTTTCGGGCGAACTCCGCATGATGGTGAAGACGCATCGGGCTGGGAATGCAACCCCATTGGTTCTTGAATGCCAGACTGACCTTGGTTGCTGCGTGGACCTTAGGGACCGGCAAGGTAACGAAAAGATCGACTTCATGGAGCAGCAGCTTAGGTAAATCGACGCTGACGGAACGACCTGCCACAGTGCTACTCACGAATTCAGACTCCAGCTTGGTTAAGTTGACGACTTTGATGTCATACCGGCGGGCCAAGTCATAGAGTCCATGGGAGGCGAATGCTTCCTCGGCGCGAAAGCCGTGATAACCTCCGTCCGACTCGCCTACGATTACATGCGGCGTTCTCTCGCGGAGAATCTGGATGCACGCCTCGATGAACTCCGGAGTTGTTGTGACGCCGGGAAGGGGAGACTTCCACGTGAGGTTGGGTTTAACAAAGACCCGAGCGTTTTCGGGAACGAGTTTCTCCCACTGCAGAAACGCCAGCGCTTCTCGGACCTGTTGACTCAGTCCCGACTCGCTTCTTAGCGAAGCGACAAAAATGTGACTGGACATGGCGCTTTTTGACGGTTTAGTTCCCGACCAAGAGTCCGCCAGTGGCGGTCATGCAAGCACGAAGTGCGTCTACATGCTTGCGGAATGCACCTTCTAATTCATAGTTCTGCGCAAAGCATTCATTAGCACGTAGCCGCCACGCCGGTCGTTCTGAATGATTCATGGCCAACCAGCGCCCCATTGCTTGTTCAACCGAGCTCACGGTGGGAAGGCACACGAATCCTGCGCCCCCATCGCGCACGACCTGGCAGATGTTGACGTCCTCGCTGATCAAGACCGGCAGTCCACAGCTCAGCGCCTCAAGCACAGTAATCGGAAACGTTTCGCAGCGAGAAGGCAAAGCAAGCAGGTCTGCGGCACGCAGCGCGGACCATTTCATCTCAGAGTAAAGAGGCCCCGTCCAAGTAACACGGTGACTAATGCGAAGTTCCTTCGCGCGACGAATCAGTTGTTTCTGCCACTGCTCTCCATCGGGCCCGCACATAACGAGGTGAGCGTCGGAATGTTCGCTTTCAATGTTCGCGAACGCATCGAGCAACAGGTCGCACCCCTTCATAAAACAAATTCTCCCCAAAAATAGAATGAGGCGCCTCGATCGAAGCTCAGGAAACCTATCAAGAAATAATGTTGGCGGTGCCTGTTCCACCCTGACTCCAAGCGGCACAACCGCCTGTTTGCGCGGCTTAAACTTGAAAGTCTCTTGTGCGAGCAGGCTTTCTTCCTCGCAGAGAAAGAGCACGCCCGAAGCTCCCTCTATCGCTCGACGGACCCCGGCCTTCCAAAACACGGTTTTCTTGAAATGCTTCAACCGATACGTATGCTTGAACCAAGGATTCAGCATCCCATGCAGTATCACGAAATATGGAATTGGCCCCGAACGAAGCGCGCGCCACACCGCGGGCAAGTGATAGTGCCAAATCCCGTGGACGACGACGGCGTCAAAACGCCGGGCGTTTCGTCGGAGCCACTCAACGAGCGCCGGCACATAGCGATAGGAGCTAATAGCCTTACCCGCGCAATGAACCGGCACCGGCCAATGCGTTAGAAATGGGGTCACGTCATCGTCGAGACTCAACACCTCGATGCTGCAGGCTGAGCCTGACAAACGGGCGTACAGCCGTGCTGCCTCAACTGATCCGGCGCCACCAGGGTCCAAGGTATAGACGACGTGCAGAACCCTCAAGCCCGATTCGCGGTTGACGTCCAGCGATGGGCTGGCTCTGACTCTTTCCAACGAACAGTCAGCTTGCACGCGATCGATCATTTTTTGTGTTCATCCAGTATTCAGCCACGATCTGACGGTCAGGCGTAACCGATTCGGAGCGCCTGCCGAAAAAATACAACTCCGATGCGGCGTCTGCAGCCTGCGGTGACTCCACAATGAAGTAGTCGATATACTTCAACCAAAAAATAAAGAGTGGCAATACGAAGTAGGTGAAGACCTCCATCGCCAAGGACGCCGATAGCGATCTGAAAAGCCAGGTAATTGACCACGCAAGGGCCATTCCCGGGCCACCCTCGGCTCCCGCATCGACGAGTTCGAAGTCTCGAAACAGTCTTCGAAGCCCCCCCAAAGTGAATCTGGTAAAATCGTAGGCCTTTGCATGCACTTGCTGAATGAACGGTACCTCGGCATACACAATGCCGTCCGCCTTTAGCGTTCTATGAATCTCCTTAACGCAACGATCCGGATCTATTACGTGCTCCAACACAGACTGACAGACAATGGCGTCAAAGCTTTGGTCCTTGAACGGCAACTCATGAGAATCCGCGATCATATCGATCTCGGGTGCGAAATAAACATCAAAGCGAACCAACGTAACTTCGGGGCACTCCAAATTGGCCTCAAGAGTCTGGTCGCCTTCGCCCGAGCCAATGATCAAGACAATAGCGTGGTCATGCTCTTCGAGGAGTAGCTGCCGTAGTCTCCGAAGGTTCCGCTTGGCCTTCCAGTTCGCGCCTATTGTCGGGACATACCTTACCAAACGCTTCCCGGCCTGCCTTAACTGATCTTGCCAAACCCGCCCGGTCGATTGTATGGCGGTCTTCCCCAAGATGTCCCGAACTCGGAAAAGAGATGTCCGTTCATTGATAAGTATCGGTATGTGGTCTACGATGGGAAAGCGTTGGCGACAGTCGATTCCCTCGCAATATAGAGACTCTCCATCGTTGAGTAACGCTTCTTTTCTATCGCATGGACAGGCAAGAAGGCTACAAATACGGGAATCCTTCACGTCTTGCTCGACTAACAAGCACCCCTCAAAAGGTCGGCGTTAGGTTTGGCTCAACACCTTTGGCTTGCTCGCTGACCCAATTCCACGATAATCGAGTGTTTTTACCCGCAAAGGCGATTGACGTTCAAAAAAGCGCGTAAAACACGCAGATAAGACAAGAATGACGATTCCGGTAAGGACGTGCTTGTACATAGTAAGAAAACTGTACAAGAACCAGCGTGGCGTGCAGGACAAAAGGAGCAAATATAAGATGAATCCTGTGGGGCTCAACGCGCGACGAACGAATCGGACCTCTAACGTGCCGATGACAAACCCGACTAACCCCATTACGACGAACACACCGACCGCGCCTCCCGCGAGATAGGGTTCGGCCAAAACGAACAGGCCACCACCGGTCATTCCGAGTTGCTGCAGAAGGACCTGAAGCTCAGTCGGACGCTGCGGATTGAGAAAACGTGGTAGCGTCATTGAGCCGTACTTCGCGAAGGTTTCGCCGTGGTCAATCTCCAGGACTCCTGTATCAACAAGTCCAATGACGACGCAGATCGTCGCCGCTATATCGCCATTCGTCGAAGGCCTCATCTTCAGCGTGTCGCTCTGCGGAATGATCTGAAGGGCGCGGCGTGTGGCATCTAGTAGGAGGGTCGTGTTGAAGGGCTCAGAAGGAAGGATGTTTCGTATTTCGCCGAGCACGAGCATTACAAATATCAAGAAAACAGCAGCGGCAACGCCTCGTTTTGGAAAGTGTCGTCCGGGCTGATGGTCCTGGAAGAGCCAACCGACCGCGAGTAAACAACCGAGTTCCTCAACTCGATTGCCAACCGCAAAACCTAGTATGAGAACCTCTGCAGCCAGCGAAACTCCCCAAAAGATCTTGCGCCATGCGGTCGGCCGCTGAAGAAGTGCAACTAGAGCGAAAAGAAGGCAGATGATAAGCGCAGGCTTCAAAACATTAATATCAACTGATGCACCGACGGTCACATCTCGAGAGGCACCGTTGTATCCCACCGTAAAGATGCTCGCAGTCGGAAAGGTGAGTACAAATAGGGGCAGTGCCATCAACATCAACGGCGCAAAGCTACTAGGGTGCAGTGGCAGCCTTTCGCGGGAGTCGCTTCTCGTGGGTCGCCTGACGTGAAGATCAAATGCCAGCAGCCACGTTCCGAGCATCGTCGCTAGCGCAATCGCCACCAACTGGTTGGCCTTCGCGAAGATGTCGGGCGTCTGGAACGAAGCCGCACGCACTGCGATCGCAATTTGCGGATACACGACCGGCCAGAACAGAGCTACTGCAATGTATAAATAGAAAATAATCGCCGCTCGCGAAAGAGATACAAGAGGAACGTTGTGCGCCCGAAGGCAGGCCCAGGCAACGACCGCTACACCTATCCAGATCGCAGTGTTGAGAGTACCGGAAAACACGACGCCGGTGGAAAACGAAGCTGTCAAGGCCAACCCGAGGCACACCAACGCAAGCGACAAAGGAAAGCGAAGGCTAACAATAAGTCTTGCCATGTTCAGATTCGCCGCGGGAACCGACAGCTATCAGGATTGCTCTACTTTTGCGGTTGGCGGTAGTATTTGCTGTAGTGTCCGTGGTAGTAGTAATACCCAGGGCTCACTTCGCGATGGACTTGATTCAACACCAAGCCTACGACATTGGCGCGCAGCCTCGTCAACGTGTTTAATACTGTGCTCACTGCCGATCGGTTCGTCTGTCCCGCTCTGGCCACGATGATTACTCCATCTACCGTCGCAGCCATCTGTAGCGGCTCGGGGAAACCCAGTAGTGGCGGCGCGTCCACGATCACGAGATCGAAGTCCTGCGATACCTCGTCGAGTAGCGAGGGCAGCCCGCGGCCTACCAAATCTGCCGCTCGCCGCGTTGCCGACCCGGCCGGAAGTACGTAGAAGTCCAGATTTTCGCGCGGCCTAAGCAAGGCGTCACGCCACGGAAACTCGAATAGCAAGACCTTAGATAGCCCAATGTTATTCGGCACATCGAAAAATTTGTGGACGCTGGGGCGCCGGAGGTCGCCATCAATCAGGAGCGTTCGGTAGCCCTGTTCCGCATGCGCAAGCGCCAAGTGGGCAGCCACGGTCGACTTCCCCTCGGCGGGAGAGGCGCTGGTCATGAGCAGGCTTCGCAACCTTCGGTCGAAGTCGGTCAGCAGAATGGAATTGCGTAGAGTCCGGATAGCTTCATCAAAATTCGTGAGGCTTTGATCCGATTGCTTCAACAGAGGTGTGATTTGACTGCCATTGTGGCTCCGGAAAGCGGGCATGAGTTGCCCACGCATGCTCTTGATCATGGGGAGCGTGCCAACCACCACTGTTTTCAGAATGCGCGTTACCTGCTCCGGATCGCGGACCGTGTTATCCAGAGCATCGCTAACTACTGCTACGCCGACAGCTAGAAACCCGGAGAGGAAGAATGCCAATGCCACGTTCAAAGGGATATTGGGGAATACCGGCTTATATGCTGGACGAGCGAGGTCGGCGATCCGAATGGAGCTGTTCTGGAAACTGGCGTTGATACCGGCCTCTTTAATCTTTCGAATCAGCTCGTCGTAGATCTTCTTGTCGCCCTCCGCTTCCTGTTTCAGTCGCCGATAATCGAATGACTTCGCGTTGATGCGGTCAAACTCCCCTTTCGTCTCCGTCACCGCCTTTTCCAGCATGGATTCCCGGGCTAGCGACTCTTTGTACTCAATCTCCACTCGCTCCCCTATGCTGTTCTTGGTTTCCTCCAGTTGGTGTTCGGCTTCAGTAACTTGAGTCTCGGCCTTGCGGTACTCCGGGTGATTCGCCCCGTAGCGCGTCTTTGCGTCGGCAAACTTCTCTTGCGCTTCGTTCAGCTGTTCCGTGAGCTTCTTCAGAGCTTCGCCCTGGCTGGAGACCGCGGCCGCCTCCATCGTGCCACTCTGAACGGAAGCAAACGCGGCCTCTTTCTTCACTCGATCCGCCTGCGCGCTGGTGTACTCAGTATTCAATTGGAGGAGCCTGGCGGAAATGATGTTGGTCTTTTCCTCCGGGTCTATCACACTGAGATCCCGTTCGAATTGCGCGAGGGCGGTGCTGGAGCGCTCCATTTTCGCCTTCAGTTCCTCGAGTTGCTTCTCCATGAATTGAGACAGGCCAGCCGCTGCCTTATATCGAATGTTATAGCTATGTACCAGATAGGACTGTGCAATGGCATTGGCCACATCCGCCGACAGTTGCCGGTCCGGTGAACGATAATTAATGAGCAGGATGTAAGTGTTGGGAGGACGCGTGACTTGCAGCTTCTTTAGAACCACAGGCGCTTCTTGCTGTGTATTCGTAAGGGATGCCTGATTCGAGAGCCCCTTCTCCAACTCGCGCAAGCTGTATTTGGTTGCGATCGGGCGAAGCACAGAATCGGACTGAATCAGCTTCATCTGCGTCGCCATGAACTGGTCCGCATCGTTGAGCGCGGACTGAGTGGCTTCCTCACCCAGAATTCCGGCGGGAACGCGACGATCGATATCGATCGTGGTAGTAGACTCGTAGATCGGCGTGACTCGCAAGGAAAAAATCGTAGCCGCCAGCACGCAGATACCAATACTCCCGAGGATTCTCCATCGATGTCGCTTGAGTATCCAAAGATACTGCGAGAGAGGAATCCCAGGCTCCTCGGTATCGGGTTCCCAAAGTGGCGCCGGTACTGCCGCAGGAGCGCGGTAGGGCTCCGCGACCACAGGCAAGGAGGCCACACTTCCGTTTCCGTTAGCTTCACTCATCGAGATTGTGACTCATGCTCACCGCGTGCCGGCATAAATGACAGCGGCGGCGGCGGCACTTCCGAATCCGGCTACCTTTTCGAGTGTTGTAATCGCGATCCGCGAGCCGGTCGCATCGGGAATGTAGAGAATGTCGTCCGGGCTCAGGGAGACATCCGGCGCCTTCCGCGCCAGAATTTTCTTAAGTTCCAGCGGAATCTCCTGGCGAGGCTGGCCGTCTCCGGCGGAACGGTAGATATACGCCTGTTTTGTAGAGTACGGCGTAACTCCCTCCACCATGGCAAGTAGCTTGAGAACCGTATTTTCGGAACCGTCCTTGACGGGAAACGCGCCCGGCTTTTTGACATTTCCTAACACATAGATCTTGCGCGCTTCCGGCACTCGGATGCCTTCCCCGCCTTCCAGCACGATGTTGAGTCTGGGTTCGCTTCCGTCAATCAAGTCCTTCAGAAGAATCCGCTCTGAGAAGTCCGCGCCGGGGCGGGTGATCAATAGTTCAGGGCCTGCATCGCTGTTCAATCCTTCTGCTTTCGCCAGCGCGTCCAGCAACCTGACCGTACCGACTACCGGAAAGGTCAGCGGCCTCCGTACCGCACCGATGACACTCACTGTGCGGGTTGCGCTGTACTCCAGGATGGTCACCGTGACGATCGGGTTAACCAGGATTTCCCCATCCCGCAAGGCCGTAGCAATAGCAGCCTCCAATTGGGAAGGCATCAGCCCTGCAGCCGCGATTCGACTCTCCAGCATGGGCAATCCGATCGAACCGTCTTCTCCCACACGCACGGTACGGGTCAAATCCGGCTCGTCGTAAACCGAAATGGCGATAAGGTCTTCCGGTTGAATCTTTTGGGCCGGCAGATTCGCCACGCCGGCGACATATGTGTCGACTACGCCCGACCGTATCTGCCCGCAGATGGAACTGGCCAGGAGCAAAAGTACCGTGAGTGCTCTCGTCATTTCTTCGTTTCTCGCGGAAACAAATCCTCCGGGGAGATTTGTTCCATCTTTTCGGCCACTCGCCCTACTACGTCCTTAAGACCAGCCAGAGTCCGGGACATTTCCGTCAGTGACTCGGAGCGGGATACTCCCGATGCGGCCCCTGATGTGGCCCCCCATGTGGCCATCGAGGCGAGCACCGTGGATCGCACAAAGTCCGAGACGTTCCTCGCGCCGCTGTTGGCGCTGACTGCCCGCAGGGCTTCATACTCCTCCTCGGTCATCCGGAACACCACGGGTCTGTCTCTACGTTTCGCTACTGCCATATCGGGCCGGTTGGCCCCGAGGAAAACTGTGTATTCGAGTCCTGCGGCGCAAGGGTCTGGACAGGCAGGAGATCCTCGCGGTCAGTCTCGACGGCGACTGATCGGTGGAGGAGTTCTATGTTGACAACCACTCGGAAAACACCCTTATCGCGCACGATCGTTCCCACCAAACCTTCGAGACATCCCGCCGCCACTTGCACTTTCCGGCCAACGGAGAGATATGGCCACGGTATAGCGTGACGCCCCGAAGCAACGATGTTCTGCACTGCCGCGATTTCCTCTGTCGATACGGGGGCAGGCTGTTTGCCGGCGGAAACGATCGACGTGACACCGGGTGCTGTCAAAACCGCCATCCGTTGTTCAAAGCCAAATTGACAGAAGATGTACCCCGGAAACAGAGAGACATCGACACTCTTAACACGATCGGACCAGCGTCTCTGTGCACGGCACGTTGGGTTGAAGACTTCCAAGCCCTTATTCTTCAGTATGAGAGAGCTGGCCTTTTCGTGGCGGGGTTTCACGCTTAGCGCGTACCACGACATTGGAAAAGCAGGTGACCACATAGGTACCTAATGAGACAGAGCTATCGCTAACTCAGTCACTCTGGGGACTGACTCCTAACTCAAATGCTGGGCGGAGTAGAGTCAGTATACATTCCGTTTACAAAATGTCGAGAATTATTTTTTGGAGTTTTGTGATGCTGCGACCATTCCGAGGATTACCAGAGTCAGAGCGGAGAGCGGCTGCTTCTCGAAGGGATAGTCCACGAAGGCGTGTATAAATATGGAGACCACTCCTACACACCATAAGGACTTGCGTATCGACCTGACACTCCACAAGAAGACCCATGCCAGCATCGCCACGAAAGGTAGTCCGCCCTCGGCAGCCCATTGGGCCCAGTCGTTGTGGGCCTGGTTGACGAACCGTCCATCGTCGAAATATGCATATGCGGGATAGACGGTTGCCCATGTGCCAAGGCCGATGCCCATCCAGGGGTGTGCGCGAACCATGTCGGCCGAAGAATGGAGTAGTTCTCGTCGTAGCTGGTAGGGCTCTGCTTCCTGAAACCGCGCCCAGAGAGTACCCCACCCGACTGCAACACTTAAGAAGCCCGCCAGGAGGATCATGCTAACCACGGCCAAACCAATCCGGCTTCTGGCGAGCTGGTGTTTGTATGCTGCTACAGTGAAGACCACTACCACCTCGGCCGACACGAGGATGGCCCCCGTGCGGGAGCTGGCAGCGATTACCGAAGCATACATCACACCTGCGGCGCAGCTCATGAGGAAAACCGAGCCGCGAGCGTCCAGAACCGCTGCAATCGCTATTGGCAACAACAGTTCAATGAAGGCTGCGTACTGGTTTCTGTAAACGAATGGCCCTAGGACAAATCCTGTGTACTCTGTAGGAAAAATCCAGAAGACCCGGCCGGGCGCTGAGAACAGTTGCAGCGTTGAAATGGCAGCCAGCAAAGATCCAAAGACCAGGAGCGCCCGGCAAAACCACTGCCGCACTGCACCCTCCTCGAAGACCTGAAGCGCCAGCCCGAAGACTACCAGCATGCCGCACCACCGCAAGGTCGCAGCCTGCGTCTCCCAGGTGTAGGCGCTGCGGTGCATAGCCAACTGAAAAAGGGGCCACGCGGCAGTCACTCCTAGCGGAATATACAGAATGCTTTTGCGAAGGGGCCGCGAACTCGAGACCCGTTCTAAAACACAGATGGCTCCCAACAGAAAGATCCCGACTTGGAACAGGGCCAGGGCCCACAAAGATCGGACCCACATGGTCAGGATGCCCGCGATGAGGATCCCGATGAGGGCTCGGGACAAAAACTTGATCACGGGGCCAACTCAAGGCGCACACTTCGTAGCGAGAAGCGCCCCTCAGGCCGGGTATTTCCCGTGAGACGAACGGCCTTTAGAGCCAGGCGGCATAGGGATGTACCGGCAGGGCCGAACGGATAGGCGCCTTCGTGCCAATCGTCATTATCGCTGGTCAGTTCTTGAAAAGACGTCTCTGGCCGCTGGGTAGTGGCAGCCGTCCAGCCGATGCCACGCATGGAGCTGGCGCTGCTTCGATATTGAAAATGCAAGACGTATCGTCTGGTGGGTAGGACGGGCAGGTACTGACTGACTAGCTCTAAGTCGGGTGGTTGAATCCCAGATAGCGCAAACGCAATGCCGCCTGGAATGTTGCTCCGCTCAATCTCGGGAGCGGTCGAAACAACCCAGTTAAATCCTCCAGTAAGTAATGGTGCTGCGAAATCGCCATTGGTCAGAGAGATGCCCTCTTGCGGGTGCAACGCTGCAAACGGTAAAAGCTTGCGCTCACACATGGTGTTCCAGACGCTCAGAGCGGATGCGACCGCGCCCTTTGCGATTGACTTGTCACAGAATGACAAAAGCTGTGATCGCTCCGCGTTCGTCGCCTGCAAGGAGAGATCCCGGGCAATCCCCTCCGCGATCGGCATCCGATCCGTGGCCATTAAATACGAAAGATATTGCGCCAACAAAACCCGGTTACCGGGGATCGATCGACGGATCAGACTTGCATCCGTGGTCATTCTCCAGCAGAGATCGAAGACCGGCGTAAGATCTCCATAGCTTATGCCCAACGCTCTCGTTGTCCACAACCAGAAGGGCTCCGGCCGCTTCCGCCGGAGATAGAAATTCATCAGTGCCCATCGCGGTGCGAACTGCCGGTCTACTGCGGCGGCTCGAAGCAAATATTGTTCCGCGGTGGCTTGGTCCTCGCGGACCTCGGCTTGTGCCGCTAGCTTAATCCAAGCACCCGAATCCCATGGATTCCGTTTCACTGCGTTAAGGAGCGTATTGTTCGAGTCCTGTCCGGTAAATTCCTCGAGGGAAGCAAGCCAACTGTAGTAGTAGGCATTGTCCGGCTCCCACTGAATCGCCCGCTGAACCGATGCCACGGTGTTCTTTCGGAAGAGCGAATCAGCGAATGCCATACGCAGGGCACGATAGGATAGCCAGACGAAGAAGCAAACGGTAAGGGCGACCGAAAACAACCGGGCGTGTTTGTTGATAATCACACGATTGCCAATTGCGATTAACTACACTTGGTCCCATAATATACGGAAGTATCGCAGCGCAAGAGCCAAAGAGGAGGTATACGCCGTGAAGGAATGGAATCTACGGGCTTGGATATCCGTGGTTCTTACTTGCGCGATGAGCTGGACGTTGATGGCCGCCGATTCTCCAATCGGCTTGGCAGTTTCGAGCGGAAATTTTTTGCTAAACCGCGCCAACGTAGTGGGCAGCGCAACCCTGTTTGAGGGGTCGACCGTGCAGACTGCACAATCAGCCTCTCGTCTTGATCTTAAGGGAGCCTGGCTGCAATTGGCGGGTGATTCTCAGGTAACAGTGTCGGACAAGCTGCTGGTTCTCCAAAGAGGCACGGCAGAATTGGGCGGTCAGCCGGGGTACAGTATTGAGGCTCGAAGCCTCAGGATCGCCGTTGCAGATCCTAAGGCCGTGGCCCGTGTTCGCTTGGAAGGCTCGAATAAGGTTCTGGTTTCCGCCGCCAACGGACTGGCCCACGTCTACAACCGGTCGGGATTGCTCGTAATGGACGTTATACCCGGTCATGCTTTCGCGTTCGCTCCGCAGGCGGGCGCCGCAGACGCAGCGGATATCAACGGCTGTTTGCTGTTCAAAGCGGGCAAATTCATTGTCGTCGATCAAAACGGTCAGGTGTCCGAAGTTGCGGGCGGGAACCTCGCTCAGAATTCCGGCAATCCGGTGCATGTGATTGGGAGAATCATCACCGCGCCCACGACTGTACCCGGAGCGACGCGTCTTATTCAGGTTCAGGCGGTGGAGCAGACTGGCGAGGGAGGTTGCTTAGCGGCCGCTCAACAGGCCAATGCGAGCATTAAGCCGCCGGGTGCGCCGGCATCCGCTGGTGGGCAAGCCGGACAGGCTGCCAAAAACTCGCACACGGCGATTTACGCGGGTGTTGCGGCCGCTGCCGCCGGAGCGGTAATTGTCGGTGTGGTTGCTGGCAAAGGCAAGGGGTCCACCAGCCCTCAGTGAGCATTCGTACAAGGAAATATCCGACCGGCGCAGTCAGAGTCTCCCGGGCCAACGCTTTGTCCGGTCTGTTATAGACTAGTCCTTACAATCGAAAAAACCCAGAGCGTCGTGTATTCTTATGTTCGCTCCTCGCAGAAGTCCCGCAGATCGTCCGGAAGGCCAAGACCCCAGGTTCAAGGATATAGTTCTGTGCGAGGCCTCGTCGTCCCCTCTGATGGTGCCGAGCGTATTGGTTGCCTCCATCTGGGATCAAGTCAACCAAGGATTGCGTGCCGTGCCCCGCGGAGGTTCCGAAGTCGGCGGCTTGTTCCTGGCGCGCCGCAGCGATGCTCTTGTAATCGCCGAGACCGTAGTTCCCATCCCCATTGAGTACCATTTCGGGCCGTCCTTCCGGCTTTCCCCCTCTGATCTAAAGGGCATTGAAAAATTGATGGCCTCCTTGCAAAAGGATCCCTCAAAAGTGGTGGTCGGACTCTATCGCAGTCGGACCCGCACCGACAGCCTTTCTGAGGAAAGTGAAAGTGCGGTGCTCCACGTATTGGAACAGGCGCACACTTCGTTTGCGTCTGATTTTCATTACTTCGTTGCGTTTACGCCGCTATCCAAAACCGTAATGACGGTCTCGGCTTCTTTCCGAAAAGAGGAGGGGTGGGACGAGTGGCAGCACGTGTGGCTGGTAACGAATCCCAGGTCGTCCCCACAGCCGCTCGAATTCGCAGCACCTCCAACCCCTCCTAAGTCTCCGCTAGAGCCGGGTTCGCCCCCGGAACAGCCGTCAGCCACGACAGCCAAGGCGCCTCAGGCCGAGTCGCTTTCCACTCCGCCCTCAGAGCGGTTACCGCAAGCCGGACCCATCCCCCCTCCACCGTCAGAGTCGGAACCTCTTAACTTGCCAGACTCGTCGGACCGCGTCTTGCCGCCCGCAGCAGAACCGGACTATCCGGTCGATCTGGCTTGGACCGGGGGTTATCCGGCCGACACCGGACTGCAGCACGGCAGTCCCCGGGTGGTCGCGTGGTTTGTAGTTGGCGCGATCCTGCTGGCCGCCATCATCCTAGGCATATCCGTGCGGCGCAGTCCGGCCACGCGGCCTGTGAACGAAACAGAGGCCCGTTCGGGCTTGCCGCCGGTTTCACCGCCAGCCACCTCGCCCGCCAGTCCACGCTTGACCGGGTTCTTGGCCGTGCGCGAGGGCCCCCTGTGGAGACTTACCTGGGAGCGCGCCGCCATGGAGTCGCTCAATCCTATGGGCGCGGTGTTGTTGATTCGCGATGGCGCGCAACAGAAGGAGGTTCGTTTAACACCCTCCGATTTGAGCAGGGGGGCCATTCTCTACGAGCCGCAGTCCAGCGATCTCTTTTTCAGCCTGAACATCGTGATGCCAAGCGGCCAATTGACAGAGGAACACGTTCGCGTTCTGCAGGGCCGCTCCAACGGGGAAGCGCCGGTTCCCACTCCGAAGCCTGCGCCCACTCCGAAGATGGTAGTGCAGGTTGAAACGCCGCCTTTGCGATCATTCTCGCTTCCGCCGAACAGACCGAAAGACCCCTCAACCGGCGGTCGTGCCGTAGCAGACGTGCCACCCCCGCCCGCCCTACTCGCCTCTCCCACCCAGCCGCTCAGCTCCGTGCTGTCGATCGCTCCGGCAGCGCCGGTGCAGCCCGCTAGTGCAGGCGTTTCCAAACCACCAGGTTCGCCCGAAACGAGCGCGGCGGCTGCCCAGCTCGATCTTGCTCAACAGTTGGTAGGTTCGTGGGAAGCAATGCGGTCCGAATCCCCTTTTTCCACGGAAAGCGCCTCGGTATCGGTGATGGTGCTCGGGGCCGAAGTGAATGGCTGGTTTGTCGGAAAATACAAGGTTCCAAAGAATGGGCCGCCTTTTAAACAGTCCGTAAATTTTGCATTTCGAGGAGACGTGGGTAAGGACAGGCTGCCCGAGGGCGCTTGGCTGTTCGCGTTCAGAAGCAATGACGGCTGGCAAGGAACGATCAAATTGAGACCACAGGGCAGCACCCTGGATGCCACGTGGAAGACATCTGTGGAAAACGGTAAGACCTATACTTTCGAACACGTGATGAGCCGCGCATCTGGTAAGTAGAGCTATACCCCTGTAGCGCCCTTCCCCAAATGACCTCCAGGGCTCTGCCGGGCGGTGGCACTGACCGGTTTCGCCCTCCTCACGAGGAACGCTATTCTCCGGTAAAATCCAGCGTTGGCTGCCGTACTAATGCTTTCGTCAGTAAGTACTGCTCGCGTCCACGCTCCTAATCTTGCTTACGGTGACAAAACTACCGAAAGGTACTAACGGTTCCCGCCAAGAAAGTGCTGGTACTACCGTCAGCAAATATCCATAGTCACATTAAATTGGGTGACTCAATACCAGATTGGCCTGTTACGTACTGTCTTTCTGGACAAGACGCGCACCGCTCCCGAAATCAGAAGGCGATTAATCGATCGGGACTAACCCACGAGGCTAGGCACTATGAATGATTGACCCACTTACATCACGAATGCTAATTTCGCCATGGAGGATTTGACATGCGTAAGTTTTTCAACGTAATGCTTGGCGCGGCGCTGCTCTCCACAGTAGCCCTCGCCGCTGCACCCCCGATCATTGGGAACCCTGATTCGTACCAGATCCGTTATGCGGCCAATCTGGGAGCTGGCCAGTCCGTGGTCAACCTCACGAATGCTGGAACCAACGGCGGTGATGACACCACTGACTTCATCTGCGCGAACGTGTATGTGTTCGCTCAGGATCAACAGCTCATCTCTTGCTGCGCCTGCCCGTTGAGCCCCAACGATCTGCAGACGCTCTCTGTCCAGAACGATCTCATCAACAACACGCTGACGCCTGGCGTGCCGACTGGTGTGACGATCGGGATCGTGGCCAGTGATGACACCGGCACGCCCGGCTGCAACGCAGCCACCGTTGACCCGACGAAGCTCGTTTCCGGTCTGCGCGCTTGGGGTACCACCCTTCACGCTGCTCCTGGTGGCGGGTTTGCCGTGACCGAGACTGAGTTCTCTCAGGTTGGCCTGAGTGGCGGTCCTGGTTCGGAATTCGCGAAGATGACCAGCTTCTGCGGGTTCATCCAAGCGGACGGCAGCAAGTTCGGCATCTGCGGCTCCTGTCATCCGGGAGCGCAGGGAGCCCAAAAGCAGTAAAGTAAGTCGTCAACAGTACGTGCTAACTGTTCTCGGGTAATCGGGTTTTTGACCTGGTTGCCCGAGTTACATTTTTAGGCTCCTAAATAGAGCACCGGAATCCCCACTTATTCTTCTTGCTCCTACCCTGTTGTAAGATTCACGACTTTCCTCGGAATAGAAACACCAGCTCGATAATGAGAATCACCACCACCATGAGTTCCAGGATGAACGCGCGGCCCTGATGAAACTGGTCCATCATGAAGCCGTAAAGCTCACCGGCGCTGCGAAGCTTCTCATCCACCGGGCTGCGGTAATCCGGAACTCCGATCTTTGCGGCCGCCATGCGGTAGAGTCGCGCGGCGAACATGTCGCTGAGAAACTTGATGGAGTTGTCGACCCGCTCCGTCAGCTCGCGCACATCGAGCCGTATGGTGTTGAGCCGTTCCGCCTCGCGGGCCAGCCGCCAGCGCGCCAGAAAGCCGGTGCCTTTCTCCAGCGACCGGTAGACGTCCGACAAAAGCCGCGTCAAGACGGCGTCGTAGTGGCGAAATTCTAGCAGTTGCGTGTTGGCGTATTCCAGAAGTTGGATGGTGGGGCGGGCGCCCTCCGGGGTGTCATAAATGAACGCCGCCGACCAGCCGGCCACCACCAGGTCGGTTTCATAGTAAGACATCCGAGCAGACAGAATCTCGCTTCGCTCCGCCGCCGAGAAGCCGGCCCGCTCGCCGCGCACAATCTGAGCGATGACATCGCCACAGGTTTCGAGCAGGCTCGCCGCGCTTAACGGCGCGCCTGCCTCGTCCTCGATCGCGCGCAAATGAAAGATGAAATAGTCTTCGCTCAGGCGTTCGCGATAGGGGTTTACGAGCGCCGGCGCCACCCGTTCCACGTGCCAGCGAGCTGCGTCGGCGGCCTGCTGCTCCAGTTCCGGGGCGTTCATCCAGCGCGCCGCGAGGGCGATCGCGTCGTCCCAACTCCCCTCGAAAGGCAGCTCGAGCAGGAGACTAACAACGCCGTAATGGTAGTAGGCCACACGGCCACCGATGGCGTCGCGGCCGTCGAAAGGAGGAGCCTTCAATGGTTCGAGGACGGGCGGTTGATCGAATTGGACGTATTCCGGAGCCTGGTGGCGAAAAGCGGGTTCGCGTCCTGGCTGGGGAACGCCCAGGATACCCCGCAGCACGTCCAGCCGGATCTCATCGCTGACATCGTACAGGAACAGCACCGACAGTGAGCCCGACAGCGCGCCGTCCGTCATTCCGCTACTGTATCGTAACCTCTTCCATTTGCCGAGAGCGGCCGCAGCTTGACAACTGGCCTCGAAACTGATAAACCAGAGCGAGATTTGGCGGTCTGGATCGAGGTAACTACGCGTCGCTATATTTCGCCTAAACCCTGGAGGGATCACGAGTGACATCTAGGTTCTGTGTTCTAGTGGCTGGCTTGGGTCTGCTTGCTGGCGCTGTGCCGGTCTTGGCGCATCATTCGTTTGAAGCGGAGTACGACGCCAAGAAGCCCGTGGAAGTAAAGGGGATGGTCACCAAGATGGAGTGGATGAACCCCCATGCCCGCTTCTACGTGGACGTGAAAGACGAAAATGGCAAGGTGACCAACTGGAACTTCGAGTTAGGCAGCCCGAACGTTTTGAAGCGCCAGGGCTGGGCGCGGGACTCCCTGAAAGTCGGGGACATGGTATCCGTGGAAGGGTACCTGGCAAAAGACGGTTCCAACCTGGCGAACGCTCGCCGGGTAACTTTGGGGGACGGGCGCAAGGTCTTTAACGGATCGGCCGGCGAGGGCGGTCCGCAACAGTAGTGTATTTCGTTCGGATGGAAATTCGGAATCTGGAGACATAGCCATGAAAGCTACGTTAGGACTTGTCATCGCGGTTCTGGGACTAGCAGCGGTCCCGGTCTTCGCGCACCATTCGTTTTCTGCGGAGTTCGATCCGAAGAAACCCGTGACCCTCAAGGGTACGGTGACTAAGATCGACTGGATGAACCCGCACATCTGGGTGTACATCGACGCCAAGAACGAAGCCGGCATCGTGGAACACTGGCAGTGCGAGGGGAGCCCTCCGAATACCCTAACCCGCCAGGGCTGGAGCAAGAATGCCCTGAAGTCCGGCGATGATGTCACCGTCGAAGGGTTCCGCTCCAAGGACGGGACGAACACGTGCAACTCACGGTCTGTGGTTTTGCCCGATGGTCGCAAAGTGTTTTCCGGCTCGCCCGATGACGGCGGCCCCAGCGCCAAGAAGCAAGAGTAAATAAAGGATTGGCAATGCAAATTCGTTGGAATGGCCGCATAGCCACGGCTGCGGCCGTATTCGCCGTGGTGTCGCTGCTGCCCGCACCGGTTTCCGCCCAGGGACGAGGCGGGGACCGGGGTCCCAAGCCTCCCGAGGGGCCAGCGCCGAAGCTCAATGGCAAACCCGACTTCAGTGGCCTGTGGCAGCGGCCTTATGTTCCCGACATGACCGTGACCTCGGCTGACGGTAAGACGCAAGTCGCCGATCCGGCGCTGCCGGACGACCCTAAACTCAAGAACCACAAATTGCTCCCCTTCACCGATTGGGGCAAGAAGCAGTGGGAGGCCTATGATCCGGCAAACGGTGACTACACAGGGGGCTGCTTGCCATTCGGGCTCATGCGGTCTATGAATTCGCCTGATCCTATCCAGATCATGCAGAGCGACAAATTCCTGTCGTTGTTGTATGAGCAGAATACGTGGTTCAAAGTGTTTCCGCTCGACGGGGGTGCCCACCGCGATATGGTGGCGACATGGTTTGGCGATTCGGTCGGCAAGTGGGACGGCGACACTCTCATAGTCGACAGTGTTAATTTCAACGGGAAGACCCGGCTCGACACGATCGGCCACCCGCACAGCGACCAGGTCCACTACATGGAGCGATTCCGCCGTGTCGATCTAGGCCACATTGCCTACGAAGTGACGGTGGAAGATCCTAAGACCTTCACGCACCCCTGGAAGAACACTCGCATCTTCACGCTGCGGCCAGACTGGGACATCATGGAGTACTCGTGCGAGGAGAATAACAAAGATTTCCTGGAAGGCCACATAAAGGGCGGCCTGAATCCGACCCAGCAGTAGGTCGGAGGGCTACCGCAAAGCTTTCCATAAAAGCAGCGCGACACCCGCCGTCCAACCGGCGGCCGCCTGGTATTCCTGGTTCTTCCGATAAAGCGTCCAGCAGAACCTACTCCCGTCTTTAACTGCCGCCGGCGTGAAACGCGGCCACAGCGTCGGCACCGCCGCAGCATACGAGACGTAATCCGGGAATATCTTCCTGAGGTGCTGCTCTTCAAGCTGGATCACGGGCAGATACACCAGCAAAAAGACCCCAGCGAACAGCACCCCTAATCCCCAGCTGGATGAGGCGATCGCCAAACCCGCCGCTACCAGCAGCGTCCCCAGATAAAGCGGATTGCGGGTGTAGGCGTACGGGCCACCGGTGGCCAACTCCCGATTCTTGGCGAGACAACCGGCCGCCCAGCCGCGCAGCGCCAGCCCCGCCAAGGACACCGGAAGTCCCACTGCCAGTGACCGCACCGTGGGACCAGAAAACCACGCGAACGCCGCCACGATCAGAAAACCGCTGGGTACGCGCAGCCGAGCCACGGCATCGGCGTAGCGCTTCGGAAACGACGTCATCAGGTGAGGCAATTGGCGGCGCGACGGCGTTCGCCCAACACGGCCCGGAGCGTTTCAAAAACCTCGCTCGGCGAAATGCGGGTCATGCTTTCATCCACCGACGTACCGCGCTTATACGTGGTAGGGGCGCCGGTACTCCGCAGGACTCGCATGGAATCCCCATAGGGACCGTTTCGCACCGGATCGGTAGGGCCGAAGATCGCTACTCCGGGCTTTCCCAAGGCCGCCGCCAGGTGCAGCGGTCCGCTATCCACACCGACCACCGCAACCGCGCGACGGGTCGCATCAATAAGACCGGGGATGCCGGAACTATGCGTTACCGCATCCTGGATCTGCGACAAGCCAGCCCGTGCCGCCAGCGGCCCATTGAGGACCAGCGGAAGACTGCATTCATGGCGGAGCAGGGCCGCCAGGGCGCGGTAATAGTCGATAGGCCATTGTTTGCCGTTCCAACCGGCTAGCGGCGAGGCGAGTACAAACTCGTGCGGCAAATTACCCTCGGGGTGCCCCGCCGGAAGCGGAAAGGCGCGGAGAGCGGTGGCGGCGCCAGCCGACGCGGCCAAGTCGAGATGCCGGTCCACTATGTGAGCCGCGCGGCTCTCCGTCTTATCGGAGTAGAACAGGGCGGCAGCGCGTTCGCGCAGTTGTGTGTGGTGATACCCAAAAATGCGCGCGGGACGGGCCGCTGACGCTACCAACGCGGACTTGATCAGGCCCTGGAAATCCACAGCGAAATCATAGCGGTGCTGACGCAGACCGCGCCAGTTTTCCAGCCAGCCTGCAGGTCCCTCGCGCCGAAACCACAGCAGGTCGTCAACGAACGGATTGTCCTCGAGCAGCGGCGCCCATCTTGGCTCCACGGCCCAGGTGAGCCGCCAGCCGGGATAGCTGTGCTTGAGCGACGCTACTGCCGGCAACGTATGGATGATGTCGCCCATAGCGCCCAGCCGGATCACCAGGATACGGCCGCCAGCGGTTTTCCCTACGTTGAGCATGGTCGATCAATCGGCAATTCGGCGAACGTCGGCGGTCTCCAACCGCTCGCTTCCGCCGGTGATACTTTCGATAAGTCGATTGAGGTCTTCATGATCCGCAGTTACCCGTAGTCTACCATGGTGCAACGCGACGGCTTGTTCAGCAGCTCGAGGTCCAAGCAGGCGCGGACTCCTCCCAGAGCTGAAGTGCGCTGGCCGTGACGCAGTCGGTGGTCACGCGAGTCATACAACGGTGGTCGATGGGACATTCGCGCAGGAGACAGGGGCTGCACTCCGCGTGTGCGCGGACCACCGTAGCCAGCGGCCCGGTCGGGCCGGTAGTGGTATCGTCGGTGGCTCCAAACACTGCCACCGTTGGAACGCCCAGCGCTGAAGCCACGTGCATGGCGCCCGAGTCGTTGGTCAGAAACAGGCGGCAGGCGGCTGCCAGGTCGATAAACTCGCGCAGGCTGGTTTCGCCGGCCAGATTCCGTGCATCCACTCCCGCCGTCTGCAGATCGGCAGTGACCTGTTGGCAGAGGGGCCGTTCGGTGGCCGAGCCAAATACCAGCGCCGATCGCCCCAACCGGACCGCGCTCTGGGCAAAGCGGTCCGGCAACCAGCGCTTGGCATTGCCGTAGGCAGCGCCGGGGCTGATTCCGATGGCCGGGCTCTGGATTCCTAATACGGCCAGCTGGCGCACGCCGTTTTCGCGCGCCGCATCGATGCCGTCCAGCCGGATTGTCGGAGTGGGCGGGAGCTGCTCTATCAATCCGGCGCGCCGCAGCAATTCCAGGTAATAGAAACGCTCGTGGCGCGGGATGTCGCCGGGATCCGGGACCGAAATCGCTCGCGTGAGGAGAAGCCCCCGGGCGTCACGGCGATACCCAATGCGCTCCGGAATCCCCGCCAGCCAGGCCATGAAGGCGGCATCGAACGCGTTTTGCAATAGGATGGCGCACTCGAAGTGCTCCGCGCGCAGGTCGTTCGCAAACTTGCGCCTTTCCTGAAGACCTCTCTGGGTTGCGTAAATGATCACTTGATCGATGACTCTTTCGCGCGCATACAGGTCGGCCACCCACGGCCGGGCAACCACGGCCAGATGCGCTCGCGGAAAGATTTCGCGGATGGCCCGGATGGCCGGCAAGGACATGACCGCGTCGCCCAGCCAGTTAGTAGCGCGGACCAGGATTCTCGAGACTGACGAGGGATTAAAGTCCACCGCTTCCGAGCATAGCAGCCGTGCTTTGCGGGCGGGTGCGATCGCTATTTCAAGTACACGCCCAGCATGCCGCGGGCCTCCCACTCTGCGGCGGAGCGCCAGGGGACGCCACCATCCTGAGGCTTGAAGAAGCAGATGTTCTCTTCACCATAACGAGCCCGCAATGCCGAAAGCCACTCGGCATCGCTCAAATCCGTCATGGTTTGTGGCGGATATCTTAAATTGCCCAACCACTTCATGGCGCTACCTCATTTTACCGCACGCAGTGCGCCACTTTGGTTCGTTATGGCGCTGCACGCAATCGATAACCATTTCCCTTTCAATGACATGAGAGCTTTGGAGGTCGGACGCTCGTGCCGGAACCGGCAGCTCTCTGCTCCCAAAATTCGGCAGAACCGCAGAAACGGAACAGAGGGGCGGCGCGACGTAGCGTAGACGCTCAAAAACCCAGGCACAGACCACCATTCCCCTCACCCTCGAAGGGAGGAAACGGTGCGACCCCTCCGATAGACTACTCAATACGGCTACATGACAATTGGCCGCACCGTGCCTCTAGTCTGCGCCCGCATCCGCGGGAAGCACAGTTCTAGCAGTACCGAAGGGGTTCTAAAACATATCGCCTGAAGTTGTAGGCAAACGCATCACTCACGCGCTGAGCTGCGGCCGTTAGGAATCGGGGTTATCCTACCCCTTCTGGCAAATCGCCGTCAGGAACCGGCCGTCCGGACTTTCGTGCTCGTCCAGAATATCCAGGCCCCCGTGCTCCCCGATCAGCCAGCGGAACGATTCGGCGGCGTAGGTGTATTGAAAATTCATGCCGATGCGTTCGCCGCGCTCGAGCGCGATCTCCACACCTCCCACCGACAGCGCCAGGTCGCGGGCGGCATGGAAGTAGCGCGTGATCAGGTGGAGCCCCGGGTGGCGCTCGTCCTGTTTGTGGTCGAAACGAATTTCGCCGTCGGTGCTATCGATACCCACGCTGTTCAGCATCGCCGAAAGGAATCGGCGGGCCCAGGGGTTGTCGCGCCGCGCCATGGTTTTGCCTTCGGCATACAGCTCCCCGTCGATGATCAGGCGGTCGCCGTTTTTCAGACCCTGCGCGATGTAGCGAATCTCCGCCAGCGGGTCGAACGACCCCATGGTATTGCCTGACATGATGAACAGCCGCGGCGGCTCGGTGGCATCGGCGGCATAGACCAGATGCACGGGACTGGAGATGTCAGCTTTGATGCCGACTGCCTCGAAGTCGTCGTCCTCGGCGCCCGCGCATGCCAGTTCCAGCATCGCCTGGCTGGCATCCACCGGAAAATATTGGCACTCACGGCCCAGGTCTTTCAGCGCATTTAAGAGCAGGCGGTCGCGCGCGCCGTCGCCTGCGCCGAAGCTGATCACGGGCACCTTGCCCGGAAATCCTCGCGCCAAGGGGCCCGCCTCAGCCGACAGTGTCTTCCAGGTCTCCGTCAACCCCCCATAGAGCGTGGGTTCCTCGCTCAAAGCCTTCCAGGCCAGAGCCGAACGAGGCGACCAGTAGAAGAATTTCTCAGGCAGGTCGCGCGCCTCCATGGCTTCCGCAAACTCCTGCGCGATGTCCACTTCCGATAGGACCACTTCCACTTTCATATCTGTTTAGAGCCCCATGACGTGTATGCCGGAATCCACAAACAAAATGTTGCCCGTCACGCCGCGGCCCAGGTGGCTGGCCAGGAACACCGCTGCGTCGCCGACTTCGGCGGGATCGGTGTTGCGGCGCAGCGGCGCGTGCTTGGGAGTGGTCTCCAGAATCGTTGAAAAGTCTTTCACCGCGCGCGCGGAGGCGGTCTTCACGGGCCCCGCGGATATCGCGTTCACGCGGATCTTCTGCGGACCCAACTCGCTCGCCAGGTACCGCGTAGCGGCCTCCAGCGAAGCCTTGGCGAGCCCCATCATGTTGTAGTTCGGCACCACGCGGGTCGACCCGGCATAGGTCAGCGTGGTGAGCGACCCGCCATCGCTCATCAGCGGCGCGGTGGCGCCGGCCACTGCCACCAGCGAATACGCGCTCACGTTATGCGCCAGCAGAAAGCCCTCGCGGCTGGCTTCCACCAGCGGGCGCGACAAGTCTTCGCGATTGGCGAACGCCAGGCTGTGCACCACGGCGTCGAGCGGCCTCCCCAGCTCCCGGAGCGATTTCGTCATCGCCGACAATTCCTCGTCTTTGGTCACATCGCAGGGCAACACGGCCGCCACATTCCAGCCCTGGGAGAGGTCGTGGATGGACTCCTTCTGACGCGCGCCCAAATACGACAGTGCCAGTGTTGCGCCTTCGCGCGAGAATGCCTCGGCGATCGCGTAAGCCAGACTCCACTTATTCGCGATCCCCAAAACGAGGGCCAGTTTGCCCTCGAGCAGTTTGGACATGAGTAACTTACAGTGTACCGTGTAGACTGAAGAAAAGAAGCGGAATTCCGCTCCCATCGTGGATCTGACCACCCCACTCACCTACGTCAAAGGCGTCGGCCCCGCGCGCGCCGCCATGCTGGAAGCCAAGGGTCTTGCGGTGGTGGAAGACCTGCTCGCCTACGTGCCGTTCCGCTACGAGGATCGCAGCAACCTGAAAACCATCGCTCAGCTGGCTCCCGGCGAAATGGCCACCGTAATTGTGGAGGTCCGCTCGGCCAAGCTCTCGGGCTTCAAGCGCCGCAACCTGGGCCTGTTTGAGGCGCGCTTCACCGACGCCTCGCGCGCCATCCTGGCGGGCAAATGGTTCCACGGCGGCTACCTCGCCAACGTGCTGGCTGAGGGCATGAAACTGTCGCTTTTCGGAAAGGTCGAGTTCGACAGCTACACGGGGGATCTCACCATGCTGCACCCCGAGTTCGAAATCCTCACGGGGGACGACGACGATGGGGAGTTTTCGCTGCACACCGGGCGGGTCGTCCCCATCTACGAAGCCGTCTCCAAAATGACCACGCGCGTGCTGCGGACCATTGTGCACCGCGTGCTCGAGTCGCTCGATCCGCTGGAGGACCACCTTCCGCTCGACATCCGGCAGCGACTTAAATTTCCCGATCGCTGGACTGCCATCCGCCATACCCACTTCCCGCCGCCCGAGGCCGACTTGCGCCTCCTCAACCAGTTCCGCTCTCCCGAGCAGATCCGCCTGATCTTCGAAGAGTTCTTTTGGCTGGAGTGCGGCATCACGCTCAAGCGCCGCAACGCGCGCACGCTCCCAGGTATCGCTTTCGCTATCGACGACCGCGTGCGGGAGAAGGTTAAAGCCATGCTCCCGTTCAAGCCGACGGGGGCACAGAAGCGGGTTATTAAAGAGATCGCTGATGATATGAAGACCGCGCGTCCCATGAGCCGCCTGTTGCAAGGGGACGTGGGCAGCGGCAAGACGATCGTGGCCGCCGAGGCCGCTGTCATTGCCCTCGAGAACGGATATCAAGTAGCCGTGCTGGCGCCCACGGAAATTTTGGCGGCGCAACACGCGTTTTACTTCAAGCACATCCTTTCCAAGCTCGGCTACGTGGTGGCGCTGCTCACCGGCTCCTTCACCAGCCGTGAGAAGGGGCAGTTGAAGAAGTTGATCGCGGAAGGGCTGGTCCACGTGGTAATCGGTACACACGCCTTGCTCGAAAAGGATGTCGAGTTCAAAAAACTGGGTCTCGCGATCGTCGACGAGCAGCATCGCTTCGGCGTGATGCAGCGCCTCGGCTTGACCGAGAAAGGCATCCACCCCGACGTGTTGGTCATGACCGCCACGCCCATTCCGCGCACGTTGGCCATGACCCTCTACGGCGATCTGGACGTCTCGGTCATCGATGAATTGCCGCCCGGCCGCAAGCCGATCATCACCAAACATGCCACTTCCGACCGCGTAGAGCAGGTGTATAGCTTTTTGAAGCGGCAGATCGACGAAGGCCGCCAGGCTTATGTGGTGTACCCCGTGATCGAGGAATCGGAAACGCAGGCCATGAAGGCCGCGCAGCAAATGTACGAGCACCTCTCGCGCGAGGTCTTTCCGCAGATTCCGGTAGGGTTGATGCACGGGCGCCTCGGCGCTAACGAAAAGGAAGCCGTGATGCAGCGGTTCAAGGAAGGCGAGCTCAAGATCATGGTTTCCACCACCGTGATTGAAGTCGGGGTGGATGTGCCCAATGCCAGCGTGATGCTGATCGAACAGGCAGAACGTTTCGGCCTGGCGCAGTTGCACCAGTTGCGAGGCCGCGTAGGCCGGGGCGCCGCCCAAAGCTATTGCATCCTGGTGACCGAGAAAATGAACGACGCCGCGCGCGAACGCATACGCACGCTGGTGGAATCCACCGACGGCTTCTATATCTCTGAGATGGATCTGAAACTGCGCGGCCCGGGGGAATTCTTCGGAACCAAGCAATCGGGTCTGCCTTCGCTGCGCGTGGCCAATATTCTGCGCGACCCGGAGATCCTGGAGATCGCTCGCCGCGAAGCGCTCGCGTTTGTCGAACATCCGCCATCGGCCGAAGAGTTCGAACGGGCGGTCGCCTATATCCGCGGCCATTGGCAGCGCCGCTACGGGCTGGTGACGGTGGGCTGATGCGGGTGATCGCCGGCGAATTCCGCTCGCGCCGCTTGAAGAGCATTCCTGGTACAGCCACCCGTCCCACGCCGGACCGCTTGCGCGAGACTCTTTTCGACATCCTGGCCGGTCGCGTGATAGGCGCCGCCTTCGTCGATGCTTATGCCGGCACCGGCGCGGTGGGCATCGAGGCGCTCAGCCGGGGCGCCGCACATGCTTATTTCCTGGAGCGGAATCGCCTGGCCCTTGAGGCCATCCGCGAAAATCTCGCGTCGCTCGAAATACTGCCGCGGGCCACGGTGGCAGCAGGTGCTGTCCTGTCGACCCTGCCACGCTATCAGGCAGACATCGTCTTTCTTGACCCACCGTATGACCAAGAGCGTGAGTACGCCGGGGCGTTGACGGTCCTTTCGGGATCGGCGCACTCTCTCGCGATCGTGCAACACTCCATACGGCTCGAACTGCCGGACGTTCAGGGTGCGCTCCGACGCACCCGGATCGTCAAGCAGGGAGACAATGCGCTGAGCTTTTTTGAAGCGCGTGATTAGAGAATGCATTTCGTAATCGCTACTGCTTCGCGGCGCCGCTCGCACCTGTCTGGCAGGAGTTACAGATGCCGTAATGGCTGCCGATTGCCTGAATGAATCCGCAGTATGAGGTCATTTTGAACATTTCGGACACGCTCAGGCCGACCGGCGAGAACGGTGTTTCGGCGAGGGCGAAGCCGCCGCTAGGCATGGCATGAAGGGTGGTGCCCCAAACGCGAAGGCCGCCGGTCACCGCCGGTCAGGTTCGCTGTCGTTACGTTGGCCGCATTGCAGGTGGTGCCCTTGCTTGCCAGTAGCCCAATGGTAACGGCTGTGGGAACGCCCGGGGTCAACGTGTTATTGATCAGGTCGGTACGGACCGATAGAGTCCGCAAATGGTTCGGTGTCAGCGGGCAGGAGCAGCACGCAATCAGTTGCTGGTCTTCCGCGAACACATAAACGTTGGCGCAGATATCGCCCGTGGGATCGAAGCCTCCCGCGGTTCCCGCATTGGTGAGATCTACAACAGAATCTCCTACTCCGAAATTGGCTGCATAGCGAATTTGATATGCGTCCGATGGCGCGTTCACTAATGGGCTGGTAGCCGAAGCGATGGTCGCAAGCGCGAAAGTCCAAAAGATAGTTACGAATTTGTTCATTGGTCCTGTTCTCCACAAGAAATCTAACATCGCACCGATGGAGGGATCAAAATATCTAGTTGTCACACCCCACGGCCTAATCCTTCGGAGTAAGTGGGAGGCGGACACACTCCCAGTGTTGGGGTAATCGCCCGAGTTCGGCGGCGGCGAAAACGGCGGAGTGGGGGAGAAAGTTAGCCCGCGTTCGGCTGCTGCAGGAGTTGTCTCTCCGCGCGGAGCCAATCTTCTTCCGCCGAACCGGATGGACAGCCGCGTTCTTGCCAATGCGCAAAGGGAGCGGTGCTTTTCGCTCTTCAAGCCAACGAGAGCAAGGTCCTGCTGACGACTGCTTTGGTTAGCGGAATTTTGTAGCCGTTCTTTGCAAGCGGATTGGCGCCTTCCACGGCGACTTCACCGGCCTTGGTTGCCAGTTCCGGCGTGATGCGCTGGCCTGCGAGCATGGCCTCCACCTTCGGAAGCCGCCAGGGGATCGGCGCGACACCGCCCAGGACCACGCGCGCACTCTTGCAGATCGCTTGGTCCATTTCGAGAACAATGGCGGCGCTGACTACTGCGTGAGTCCAGGCTTCGCGGTCGAGCACTTTGTGATAAGTGCTGCGGACGCCGCGGGCGGCTTTGGGTAAATGAATGGACGCGAGCACCTCTGCCGGGGCCAACACGTTTTCGCGCGACGCGTTCGCCTTGGGCAGCGCGAAGAAGTCAGCGGCGGGGATGGTGCGATCGCCCGCAGGACCCGTCACGCGAAACTTCGCGTCGAGCGCCACCAGGGCGGGGGCCGTGTCGGAGGGGTGGACAATGAAGCTCGGTCCGCCGCCGAAGATCGCATGAAATTTGTTTTCGCCCGTTATGCTGAAACACCGGTTGCCACCGTTTTTGAAGCACGGAAAGTTGTTGCGGTAATACCAACACCAGGGCCGTTGGCAAACGTTGCCGGCCAGCGTGCCGGCGTTACGGATCTGCGGCGTAGCCACGCTTTCGGCCGCCTCAGCCAACACTTTATAGTTATCGCGGATGAGCGACTCGTGGCTCAAAGTGTCGAGCGTGATCAGGCCTCCGATCGCCACTTCGCCACCCTTGTTGGAAACTTGATCGAGGCCGCGCACTGCCCGCAGGTGCACCAAAACATCGGGTTCGACCAGGTGCTCCTTCACCATGCCGAGCAGGTCGCTGCCGCCGCCTACCGGCACGGCGTTGGGCTTCTGTAACTGGGCTACCGCGTCTTTCAGGTCGCGGGGATTTACATTGGCAAATGCTTTCATGCGAGCACCCCCAGGATCTTGTCGCGCGTGATGGGCAGATCCCGCACGCGTTTCCCGATGGCGTTATAAATGGCGTTGGCCACCGCGGCCACCGAGGGGATGATGGTTGGTTCGCCCAAAGTCTTGGCGCCGAACGGACCGTAGGGATCTTCGGTCTCGATCCATAGCACTTCGACCTCCGGCGCATCGAGATGAGTCATCACGCGTGCGCCGTAGTAACCGGCGTTGAGCGGAGTTCCGGAGGCGCGGTCGTAGAGCAGTTCCTCATGCAGCGCCATCCCGATCCCCATGGTCGCGCCGCCTTTCACCTGGCTCGTCGCGGTAAGCGGATTCACCACGCGCCCGCTATCGTGGGCGGCAACGTACCTGATGACGCGAACGTGGCCGGCTTCGGTGTCGACCTCCACTTCGGCAAAATGCGCCACAAAGCTGTAGCGAGCCGAATTGGGTACCACTGCCGGATTCGTGTTGACGCTCGCGGTAAGCATGTCGCTGCCTTGCGGCATACCCTTCTCCGCAATCTGGCGCTTGAGATCCTTGGCCGCTTCCACTACGGCATGGCCGGTGTGCGTGGTGGTTCGGCTGCCCGATTCGCCAACGGAATAGGGGCAGCGAGCAGTATCGCCCCAAATGACATTGATCTTCTCCAGCGGCACCCCCAGTTCCTCGGCGGCGATCAGGGCCATGGTGGTCTTGGCGGCGGTGCCGACGTCGGTAACGCCGACGTGCAAGTGATACATCCCTTGCGCGTCGACATCGATCACCGCACTGCTGCGTCCCATGTTGGAGAAGAACGAACCCATCGCCATCCCGGCCCCGCGCTTGATGGGGCCGGCGCCTTCACCGGGGGCGTGGAACTTCTTCTTCCACTCGAACGCTTCGGCGCCGCGCCGGATGCACTCCTCCAGGCCGATGCTGGTGTATGGCACCTGGTCGTTAAACTTTCGCGTCATGTTCTTGAGGCGGAAATCCAGCGGGTCCATCTTCAGCGAGTATGCGACGTCGTCCATTAATGATTCGAGGCCGAATACACCCTGCGGATAATCGGGTGCGCGGAGATTCGCGGAGACCGCCATGTTGGTGTAGACCGGATAAACACTGCGCTCCACGTGCGGGCACTGATAGATCTCAATGCCGCCGATACCGCCCGCACCTTTGCGGTAGGGCCCCATGCCGCTGTAGCCGCGGAGTTGGATCGCTGTCAGCGTGCCATCGTTTCGCACACCGACCTTGTAATACTGCTTGGTGGGCCAGCGGCCGTGAACCGATACGAAATCTTCCTTGCGCGTGAATTCGAGTTTCACCGGCACGCCGGCCTGTTTGGCCAACATCGCCGCCATCAGCTCGAAATCGTGATTCTGGTTCTTGTTGCCGAAGCCGCCGCCCATGAAGTGACACACGATGCGGACCTTCTCCGGAGGAATCTTCAAATCCTTAGCCATCTCGGTGTGGCAATTCGAAATGCCCTGTGTGGGCGTGTAGACCGTCAGATGGTCGCTTTCCCACTGCGCGATGGCGACTCGCGGCTCAAGCTGGGCATTGTTGATGTGGGACGAAGTGTAGTGGTCCTCAAAGACGTGATCCGCTGCCTTAAAGCCGTCATCGATCTTGCCGCGGCTGTAGACCTCGGGTTTGCGTTCGCTGCGGTTGTTGGGCGAAAGATTCCCGCCGGGCTGGATTTCCACTGCACCGGGCTTGAGCGCTTCTTCCGGATCGAGAACGAACGGAAGCGTCTCATAATCCACCTGGATCGCGCGGATGGCCTCTTCCGCGACATGGCGATCGACAGCGGCCACGGCTGCCACCGCGTCGCCAGCAAAGCGCACTGGATTGTTAAAGAGGTAGCGTTGGTTACGCGTATCGCCGCTGCCCCAGATCACATCGCAATTCTCGCGGGTGAGGATGGCCTTCACGCCGGGCATGGCCTGCGCGCGGGAAAGGTCGATGCGACGGATGCGCGCATGCGGATGGGGGCTGCGCAGAACGCGTGCGTACAGCATATCCGGCAGGCGGAGATCGCCGGTGTAGTCGGCGCGGCCGGTGACGCGCAGCAGCGCGTCGATGCGGGACGAGGGATGACCAACGGAGTTGAGCGTGTTCATGCTTTCCTCCCCGAACTGGCCGACAGCGTACCGGCCGCGGCCAGGACCGATTCCACGTAGCGGTTATAGATGGAGCACCGGCAGATGTTGCCGGTCATGGCGTGGCGCACTTCGTCTTTGGTGGGGTGGGCGTTGCGGTTCAGCAGCGCTTTGGCGCTCATCAACTGGCCCGACGTACAAAAACCGCATTGCGGGCCATCGTGCTCAATAAAAGCCTGTTGCAGCGGATCGAGCTTTCCATCCTTGGCGAGACCCTCGACGGTCTGGACCGAGCGGCCGTCAGCCCACACCGCCAGCTGGCTGCAGGAGTAAACGGCTTTGCCATCGAGCAGCACCGTGCAGGCGCCGCATTCGCCGCGGTCGCAGCCGATTTTGGACCCTGTTAGCCCGAGGTGATCGCGCAGCACTTCGACCAGAGTCCAGCGGTCCTCGACCTCGACTTTGCGGCGAGTCCCGTTCACCGTGACCTGTATGGTGGTGCGGGGAACCCCGGGCGTAGCTGTCGCCGGCCCCTGTTGCTGACCCTTGAGAGGAACGGCGGTTGCAACCAGGCCTGCGCCAGTACCCTCGACAAATCGACGACGCGAGATTTTGCTCATGGATCCCTCCTGAAATCGCGCCTAACCCATTGGCGACACGATTCTATCGTGGGGGGAACGCACGCGTCAATCTACGCGACGTCGGTAACGGCGAGGTCCTTTTCATTTCGGCGTGAGCCGCAACAATTCTGAGCCGGCCAAGAGATAAATTGCGCCGTCCGGGCCCTGCCGGATGTCGCGTACCCGCTGGTGGCGTTCGGTGAGCAGGCGTTCCTCGGCGGCAATCTTGTCGCCACTCAACACCAAACGCACGAGCGCCTGCGCGTCCAGCCCACCGACGAATAAACTACCCTTCCATTCCGGGAAGCGGTCGCCTGTATAGAACAGCATGCCGGAAGGCGCAATGTCCGGGAACCAGAAGTAGGCGGGCTCTTCGACGCCCGGCATGGACGTCTTCCCGTTGCCCACCGGAACATTTTTTCGGCCATCGGTGCGCTGGAAGTCATATTGGGTCCCGTAGGAGACATCCGGCCAACCGTAATTCTTCCCCGCGCGGATGATGTTGATCTCGTCGCCGCCCTGCGGACCGTGATCGGTGACCCAGAGTTCGCCGGTCGTGGGGTTGATCGCGGCGCCTTCCGGGTCGCGCAACCCATGCGCGAAAGTTTCGGCGGCAACCGTCGCACGGCTCAACCATGGATTGTCCTTCGGGATCGAACCATCGCGGTTGATTCGCAGCACCCGGCCTGAGAAGTTGCGGCCGATGTCGGGATTGTCGCTGAAGTCGTGCTCCACGCCATCGTATTTGGAATCATAGAGGCGGAAGCGGTCGGCGCCGGTGACGTACAGCGTGCCGTCAGGCGCCAACACAATACGGCGTTCGGCGCCTTCGGCAAGTGTCACGACGTCTTCGAGCTTGGTTTCGTCCTGGCTTAGGCGAGCGCGTGCGACGCGCTCGCTGCCGATGTCCGTCAGGCGCCGCTCAGCCAGCGGTTTGGTCCAGACCTTTTGATAGAAGAATTCTACCGGCCAGATGGCGGGCTTCTCGCCGCGCGGCGGTGCGAAGTAAGTGAAGTAGAGCCAGCGATTGCGGGCGAAGTCCGGGTCGAGCAGCACATCGTGCAGTCCCTGTGCCGCAACCACTTTGACGTCTGGTGCGCCCGCGAGCGGGGCCGATACAACGCCGTCCGGGCGCACGACGCGCATGATGCCGATACTCTCTGTCACCAGAAAATTTCCGTCCGGCAGCAGCGCCACTGACCAGGGGCTCGTGAGCCGGTTGGTGATGCTTTCGACTTTCACGGGTGCGGACGGCTTGGACGGCTTCGGCGCATCCGTCTGGCCAGGAAAGGCTGGCTTCGGCTTGCGCGGCGCATCGCCGGCGAAGCGACCTTGTGCGAGGCCACACGGCGCTATCCAAAGAGCGAGCACAAGTGGAGCGGTGGCAGTCCATCTCATGCGCGGCAGTATACCAGCAAGTGGGTGTCCTATACCTCGACCGTCCGTTCAAGCCATAGACGGCTTTGGTAGGGGTGCATTTGGAAGTCCATTGTCCGGACGCCAACATCCGCCTACGTTACAATGGCAGCAGCCCGCATGAGCCTCCACTTGTTTGCGAAGGCGTCAGGGGGTGCGATCGCTGTCGCGTCCCTCGCTATGATTGCCGGGTATGCTACAGGCATTCCCCTCCCGCTCCCGTTTCTGCCACCCTGGTCGTGCGTCGCGTTTTTCATAATCGGTTGTGTCTTATGGGGCGCGGAGACGCAGCGCTATCCGAATCTGCTCCGGTTGGGTGCCCTGGCCGTTCTGGCGATCGGCGCCATCGTCTGGGGCGAATACATGTTGGATAAAGACCTGGGGTTCGACAAGATTCTCTTCCCCGGCTTGCTGTTGCCTAGCTTGCGGCATCCCGGACGGCCGAGCGCTCTCTCCGGGTTCCATTTCTGCCTGCTGGGAATGGCCCTCCTGCTCCTGCCCGTCCGCCGCAAGCTCATCGTGCTGCTCCGCGAAGGCGGCGTGGTCACGGTAATCACGCTCTGTTTTTTCAACTATGTGACGTACGTGTTCAACGGCTTCCGGACCATCCGCGAAACCATGACGCCGCTGACCGCGCTGTTGGCGCTGGTCGCGGCCGTGAGCGCGCTGATTCTGGGTCGGGGCGGGCAACTAATTCCCCTATTCCGCGACACCGGACCCGCCGGTCTCATTACGCGACGCCTGCTCCCTGTTCCTCTGGTTCTGCCGGCCTTTACTATGACGGTAAGGGTGGTCTTGCAACGTTTCGATCTATACGGGGGCCAGCCTGGCGAGGCCATCTTTGCGTCCGTCAATATCATGGGGGCAATCGCCATCGTATGGTTCTGTTGTTCCAAGGTCTTCAGCGTCGACGTACTGCGGCGGAGCGCGGAAGGGGAACTTCGCCGGTCGCGCGATGACTTGGATCGCCAGGTTCATCTACGCACTCGGGAATTGGTGAACACCAACGAACTACTCGAGCTGGAAGTCGCCAGCCGCCGCAAAGCCCAAACAGAAGTGCAGCAAACCAATGCCATCCTGAGCAGTCTGATTGAAGCCTGTCCGCTGGCGATTTGCGCGTTCAACCTGGATGGCAGCGTGCGACGATCGAACCCGGTGGCGGAAGCCATGTCGGTTCCCGATGATCCGCGGTGCCGGGATCTGGCGCTGCGCGCGGGGAAGGGCGAATCGGTCGCGGGTGTGGAAGTATCCCTGGTCTCCCGCGGGAACCAGTTTCATCTGGCGGTCTGGGCATCGCCCATCCTGGCGGCCGATGCCACGCTGGATGGCGTCGTGATGATGGCGGCGGATATCTCCGAACGCAAGGCCCTGGAGGCGCAGATCCAGCAGACCCAACGGCTCGAAAGTCTGGGAGTGTTGGCCGGTGGAATCGCGCACGACTTCAACAATCTGCTGACCGGTGTGATCGGCAACGCCAGCCTGATGCTGGAACGCTTCCCTGCTGACTCTAAAGATGGCGCGGCGGTACGCTCGCTGCTCGAAGCCGGCGAGGCCATGGCCAAGTTGACGGCGCAGATGCTGGCTTATTCCGGACGGGGCCGTTTCTTCGTGGAAGCCCTGGACCTCTCCCAACAAGTGGCCCAGATCACCACGCTGATCCAAGCTTCGATTCCCAAAAACGTGCGGCTGCGCCTGCTGCTGGAAAGCGGACTGCCCCGCATCGATGCGGATGCCAGCCAGTTGCAGCAGGTGATCATGAACCTGGTGATCAACGCTGCGGAGGCCATCGGCAACGAGCAAGGGAACGTCGAAGTCAGCACCTTTCTGAGGGCCATTGGACCCTCGGAGCTGGACGCCAACGTTACCCGGCAGCCGATCCCGCCGGGGAACTATGTGTCCATGGTGGTGCGAGATACGGGCGCCGGCATGGACGACTCGACCAAGGTGCGTATCTTCGACCCCTTTTTCACCACGAAGTTTGCGGGCCGGGGGTTGGGACTTTCTGCGGTTTTAGGCATCATCCGAGGCCATCGCGGCGCCCTGCTTCTGGACAGCCAGCCGGGGAAAGGGACGACGTTTCGGGTGTTCTTCCCGGTCTCCGGCCAGCCAGCTGAAGTCGCTCCGCCGGCGGCACAGGTCACCGCGCGCGGCCGCGGCACCATACTCGTGGTGGATGACGAGGACGTGATCCGCCGCACGGCGCAACTGGTGCTCACCAGTGCCGGCTACGAAGTGGTCACGGCCACCGATGGCACCGGAGCTCTCACGGCGTATGAAGCGATGCCTGGGCAAATCGACGCGGTGCTGCTGGATATGACCATGCCGGTGATGAGCGGCGAGGAAACCCTGGCCCGCTTGCTGGACCGTTGGCCGAACGCGGCCGTCATCGTGACCAGCGGCTACGGTGAGGAGGAGGCGCAGCGGCGTCTCGGCAACCGTACGACCGGATTTCTGCAGAAGCCGTTCACCGCCGCGCAGCTCGCCCGGAAGATTTCCGATGTGTTGCGGCCGAGCCGGGCGTCGGGAGCAAGCGGTTAACGGAGGCGCCCTTCCCCTCGCGCCAGCGAGCGACGAGATCACGCGCCGCAGCCGGCCATTCCGGAAAAAGAAACTGGAAACCGGCGTCCAGCAACCGGCCCGATACAACCCGCCGGCTCTTGAGAACAAGTTCCGACTCAGTTCGTATGAGCCAGGCGCCGATTTCCAGTATCCATCGCGGAGCCGGCAAAGCGATGCGGCTGCCCCACGCGGCCGCGAGCGCTTGCATGAATTCATAATTGGGGATTGGGTTGGGCGAAGCCAGATTGACTACACCTTCCAACGCCTCGCAAGCGATCAGGAAATCAACGGCCCGCACAAAGTCCGCTTCATGAATCCAGGAAACAAACTGCGTACCCGGCCCTTGTCGTCCGCCCAAACCATGGCGCACCAGGCCCAGGAAAGAATCGAAAACCCCGCCACGGTCGGGGCTGAAGGTTATCGCGCCGCGCATGGCGACCTTCCGCGTAAGCGGCGTCGCGGTGGAGAAGAAAGCTGATTCCCACCCTTTGGCTACATCGATGGAGAAATTCCAGGTGTCGGGAGCCCCTGGCTCGTTGCCGCCCAATTCGCCATCGCTCTCGCTCATGGCGCGATCCACGGCGTGCCGGTAAATGGTCGCTGTGCTGGCGTTCAACCAGAGCCGCGGAGGGTGGCTAAGGGAATGGATGACTTCGTTCAACAAACAGGTGGGGCGAATCCGCGACTCGAGGATTGATCGCCGGTTCGCGGCTGTGTACCGGCAATCGACGCTCCGGCCGGCCAGGTTGATACAGACATCGCTCTGTGCGAGATCAGTGACCCAGTCGCCGGGCGATGAGCCATCCCAGAAAACCACGCGCCAGGGAGCGGGACGCGGACTGCGGCTGAATACCGTGACTTGATGTCCGCAAGCATGGAAATGGCGCGCCAGGATATGGCCTACCTGTCCGCTCCCGCCCGGTATGACAATTTTCATAGGCCCTCTGCTCCCTGCACGATGGCGATCAGCTCCAGGGCGGTTTTCCGAAGAGGCCCCATGAACGGCATGGTAGACATCTTGATCAGCGACGTGACGCTCGTGGTAGCGAGTTCCAGCAGCAGCGCGGTTTTGGCTTGCTGCGGCGAATCGTCGGTGACCCAGAAGTAAATCACGCCCATTTGAAAGAGCCAAAGCACGCCCGGCAGATGAGGTTCGAGATCGTGCGGAATCCGCGTGCCGCAATCGACCAGAATGCGGCGAAACCAGGCGATGTCGATCTCCCGGATGTCCTTGGTCTGCGGGCTGAACGGCGATAACGGATGTTGGGGGTCCGCTCCACCACGCAACAGAGCGCACAGCACGCCGCGGTCGCGCTCGAAGTGAACGAGTTTGACTCGGATTAACTCGCGCAAACGGGCTTCCAGATTCGGCGCATGCTCCAGCGCAGCCTCGATCTTCGGCTGCATCTCCGCGCACGAGCGCCGGTAGAAATCCATAACGATGGCGTCTTTGGAAGCGTAATAGTAGTAGGCTGCGCCAGTCGCGACGTCGGCCTTTTGCGCAATGCTTCGCATCGTCGCGTTGTCGAAGCCCTGTTCGCGGAAAAGCTCCAGGGCCGCATCCAGAATGCGG
The DNA here is from genome assembly GCA_035948775.1 of Bryobacteraceae bacterium. Taxonomy (GTDB): domain Bacteria; phylum Acidobacteriota; class Terriglobia; order Bryobacterales; family Bryobacteraceae; genus PSRJ01. Next base: position 95,720 of record DASZIV010000144.1, on the reverse strand, counting down.
GAACCGGTTTCTTCCGCTTTGGGGGTCGTTTTGGCGGGGGGCATAAAATTTGAACGCGTTCAAGATCAGTATGGGGTGAGCTGTTGCGCCTGTCAACACAAATTTGAACGCGTTCATAATGAGGGCTCCGGGGTACTGTGGCCGACCCCTTTACACGTTTCGGGAGTCCAACGCGTCAAAGGGTTTGTGAATCTTTTTCGGCTGACTTGCGGCCTGCTGGTAGTGTCGGCTCTGGGTGCGGACACCAAACTCGACGAGCTTCTGAACAGGACGGAAGGCCGCTACAATCACGCGCAAACTTTGCAAGTCGTTTTTACAGAACAATATACGCCGCCCGGGAGTATCCGACGTACGGAAAGCGGGACGCTTCTGCTGCGGAAACCGGGGCGCATGCGAGGCGAGTATTCCCAGCCAAAGGGCAAGTTGTTCGTTTCCGATGGAAAGTTCCTCTGGCTCTATACGCCAGGCGATAACCGGGCCGAAAAGATGAAGTTGAAGGAAACTGAGGATATGCGTGCGCCTCTCGCGTTTCTTCTCGGTAAGCTCCACTTCAATAAGGAGTTCCGTAATTTGCAGGGACGTCCCGAAGGCCCCGACACACGGGTCACGGGAGAGCCCAAGAGCGAAGATCTGCCATACGCCTCGGTGGAGTTTCTGGTGGCGCCCGATGGCCGTATCCGTGAATTGAAGGTCACTGGGCCAGACCATTCGCTGCTGTCGTTCGCGTTCGATCAGGAAAAGCTGGATCCGCAGCTCGATGCTAAGCTCTTTCAATTCAAAGCACCTCCGGGCGTAGCGGTGGAGGAGACGAGCCAATAAGTTATGGCGGAATTCGTCCTCAAATACGCGGATGGGCGCGGACAGATCCACCAGCAGGTGACTGCCGCAGCTTCGGAAAAGGAGTTGCGCGAGAAGTTTTCCCAGCAGGGCTTCCTGATTTATTCGATCAAGCCCCGGGCGGTGGCGCTGCGCGGCCTGGTGACCAAGCGCAAGGGGCTGAATCTAGAGAAGTTTCTGATCTTCAACCAACAATTTGTCACGTTGATCCGCGCTGGCCTGCCCATCCTAAAGTCGCTGGACCTTCTGGCCGAACGATTAACTGACGCCAAACTCGGGCCGTACGTCAAGGCGGTGCGGGATGAGGTCCGCAACGGAACCCTGCTTTCCGAAGCCTTCCGGCAACAGGGAATCTTTCCCAAGATTTACGTGACTTCGGTAATGGCTGGCGAGAAGAGTGGCAGCCTGACAGAGGTTTTGGACCGGTACATCACGTACCAGAAACTTTCGCTGGCAGTAAAGAAGAAGGTGCTGGTCTCCTTGATGTACCCGTGCGTGCTGATCGTGCTGGTGATTCTATTGATGGTGTTCCTGGTGACGTACGTGGTACCGACGTTCGCGACGCTGTACGCCAGCATGAACGCCCAGCTACCAACGATGACGACGGTTCTGATTGCCGTCGGCACCACGGCGCGTACCTACATCCTGGTCTTCGCGGCGGCGCTGGTGGGGGCAATTTTCCTGTTCCGCTGGTGGGCCAGGAAGGACTCGGCGCGCGAGAAGATCGATCGCGTGAAGATGAAGATGCCAGTGTTCGGAGAAATCTGGCTGAAATACCAGGTGGCGCAAATGGCGCGCATTCTCAGCACGCTGCTGACGGGCGGCATTCCGCTGGTGCAGGCCATGGAAACAGCGGCGGAATCGCTGGGCACGCCGCTATTGGAGCGGGCGGTGGCGATCGCCGGCAAAAGCGTCCGGGAAGGGCAGCCGCTTTCGGGATCGCTGCGGACCTCGGGCTTAGTGCCGCCGCTGGCCGTCGACATGATCGAAGTGGGCGAATCCACCGGTGCGCTGCCCACCATGTTGAGCAGCGTCGCAGAGTTCTTTGAAGAGGATGTGAACACGCGCATGCAGGCGGCGTTGTCGTTGATAGAGCCGGCGATCATGATAGTGATGGGCGGGTTTGTGGCGTTTGTTTTGATTTCGTTGTATCTGCCGATTTTCTCGCTGGCGGATTCGATCAGGTAGGGGTGTATGGCAACTAGCGAAAAGCTTCGGTTGACCGATCCATTGGCAGAGGCGGAACAAGCGCGCGCCATGGCGGCGCGGTATCGCTGCGAGTATGTGGATCTGCGCGAGGGCAACATCGACCACGAATTGTTCCGGTCGATCCCGGTGGACCTCATGTTCCGCTACAATTTCGTGCCGCTGCGTTCGCAGAACGGGACTCTCGAAATCGCCCTCTCCGATCCACGCAATCTGAACCTGATCGACGAACTGACGCTGCTTCTCAACACCAAGGTGCGCGTCAAAGTGGCGACGCTTTCGCAGATCGCCGAGCTGCTCAAGAAGACCGAGCAATCGCAGCGCGTGCTCGAAGAGGTCACCGAAGGCTTCACTCTCGATGTGGTCGCCGACGAAGGCGATACGGATGAGACTCTCTCAATCGACAAGCTGACTGCTACCGACAGCGACATCGCTCCGGTGATCAAACTGGTCGATACCACCATCTTCAATGCGTTGGAGCGGCGGGCAAGCGACATTCACATCGAATCGCGCGACCAGGAAGTGGCCATCAAGTATCGCATCGATGGCGTGCTGCACTATGCCATGCCGCCCATTGCCAAGGATTGGCAATCCACCATCATTTCGCGCATCAAGGTCATGAGCGAGCTAGATATCGCCGAGAAGCGTGTGCCGCAGGACGGTCGTTTCCGCGTGCGGTACAAGAACCGGCTCATCGATTTCCGCGTTTCCGTCATGCCGACGATCCACGGCGAAGACGCTGTGCTGCGCGTCCTGGACAAAGAGTCGATGAGCGAGAAGTTCGCCAAGCTCTCGCTGGACGTGGTGGGCTTCTCGGATCTGGACCTGGTCAAGTTCCGGCGCTACATTTTGGAGCCATACGGCATGGTGCTGGTCACGGGGCCGACCGGTTCCGGTAAAACGACCACGCTTTACGCGGCGCTCAGCGAGATCAAGAACGACGAAGACAAGATCATCACCATCGAAGATCCGGTGGAGTATCAGATAAAGGGCATCACCCAGATTCCGGTGAACGAAAAGAAAGGTCTCACTTTCGCGCGCGGGCTGCGTTCCATCTTGCGCCACGATCCGGACAAGATCATGGTGGGCGAAATCCGCGACCAGGAGACCGCCCAGATCGCCATCAACTCGGCCCTCACCGGCCACCTGGTATTCACCACGGTACACGCCAACAACGTGCTCGACGTGCTCGGCCGCTTCCTCAACATGGGCGTCGAGCCTTATAACTTCGTTTCGTCGTTGAACTGCATTCTGGCGCAGCGGCTGGTGCGCGTCATTTGCGAGTACTGCAAGAAGCGCGTGCGCCAACCCGATTCCGCGCTGGTGGAAGCCGGCTTGAACCCGGACGATTGGCGCGATGTGCCGCTCTACGAAGGCGCCGGCTGTTTCGAATGCGGCGGCACGGGATTCCGGGGACGGTCGGCGATTCACGAGCTGTTGGACTTGACCGATCGCATCCGCGAAATGATTCTGGACAGGCGGCCCACGTCCGAAATCAAGCGTGCCGCGCGCGAGGACGGGATGACCTTCCTGCGCGAATCCGCCGTGGACAAGATGCGCATGGGCATCACGACGCTGCGTGAGATCAATAAGGTCACGTTCATCGAAGGGTAGGCATGCTCTTAGACCGACTCAAAACCCTCGTGCACGAACCGCCGCCGGCCATGGCGTTTGAGATCTCCGAAGAGGGCATTGCCGTGGCGCGGATCGGTTCCAAGGCCGAGATGGAGTTCCGGCCGCTCAAGCCGGGCGTGCTCTCGGTGTCGCCGGTCAAAGAGAATGTTCTGGACCCGGACGAGTTTTCCATGGCCGTGCGCAGGCTGGCGGCGGGGCAAGGGACGCGGAAACGTAAAGATGCCGCGCTGATTTTGCCGGATTTCAGCACGCGCATCGCGGTGCTCGACTTCGACGAGTTTCCCTCCGACGCCAAGGAACAGCTCTCCCTGGTGCGGTTTCGGTTGAAGCGGAGCGTGCCTTTCGACATTGAGTCCGCGGCAGTGTCCTATTTTCCGCAGCCGGCGGGCACTGGCAAACGGTGCGACGTGCTGGTAGTGATGGCGCCGCTCGAAATCGTGTCGCGGTATGAAGCGCCATTCCGCGCCGCCGGGATGAATCCGGGGTTCGTGACTACCTCCAGCATCGCGGCCCTGGAGCTCGCGCCGGAGGCCGGGTTAAGTGTGCTGGCGAAGATTACCGGGCAGGCCCTCACCGTCGTGGTGCGGGATAAGAGCGCCATCAAGCTGGTGCGCTGCCTGGAAGTGGCCTCCCAGGAGTTAGAGGATATAGCGGCCGTGCTGGTGCCCACGTTTGTATACGTGGAGGATAACTTGAGCGGGAAGGTCGAAAACTTGATTCTGTGTGGCTTCGGCGCGGAATCCGATGAGGTGCAGAGACACTTCGAAGAGGAACTTTCGGTGCCGGTGGATCTATTGCGCTCGCCGTTAGGCGTGCCGGGAGAAAACAACGCGGGACTGCTGGGGTATTTGCGGTCAATCGCCAAGAACAACTGACATGAAGATTCCAATCAATCTCGCCAGCCAGCCCTTCCGGCGCGACCGCGCGCTGCTGATCGCCTCTATCGCGGTCTCGCTGCTGCTGGTGGGGACACTGGGCGGGCTGATTTCGCTGATCCTCCTCGACCGGTCGCAGCTGGCCGATGTCCGCCACGATGTGAATCAGCTCGATAAAGAGATCCAAAGAGTGACCGCGCAACAGGCCGGCTTCGACGCCGTACTGCGGCGGCCGGAGAACACTGAGGTGATCGAGCGCAGCGTGATGCTGAACGAACTGCTCTATCGCAAGGGAATCAGTTGGACCAGAATCCTCTCCGACCTGGAGAAGACCATGCCGTTTAACGTGCGGCTCATGAGCGTCCGGCCATACGTGAACAAGGAAAACCAGGTCACGCTCGATATGCAGGTGGGCGCCGAAACGCAAGGGGCCGTGATCGAATTCCTGAAGGCCCTGGAATCCTCGCAGCTGTTCGAATCGCCGACGGCCCCCAGCAGTCAGGCGCCTTCGCAGTCGGAGCCGCTGTTTCGCAGCCGCGTGGTCGTGAACTATGCCCAAAGACTTTAAGTCGGCGATCAAAGATCCGCGCGTGGTGATGCGCGCCATCATCGGCGTGCTGCTTGCGGCTAACCTGGTGGCGGCGATCCTGGCGATCAAACCGTTCGGCGGGTCGGCGGACGACCTGCGGCGGGAGCAGGCGGACCTGCGGCGGAAGTTAGCCGCCATGCAGACGCGCCTGGCCAACAGCAAAGTGTTGGTGGACAAGGCCGAGGGGGCGCGGCGCGATGGGGACGAGTTCATCGGCAACTATTTCACCGACCGGCGCACCACCTATTCCACGGTAATTGGAGAACTGGAACGTACCGCGGTCGAAGCCGGCATCAAGCTGCGGCAGGACAGCCTGGAGTTGAACGAGATCGAGGGCAGCGACACTCTCAAGATGATGTCGATAACGGTGGCGTATGAGGGGCCCTACGCGGGCCTGATCAAGTTCGTGGACCTGCTCGATAAATCGCCGCGGTTCCTGATTATCGAAGGCATGCAGGCCTCGCCCCAGCAGGGCGGCACGCTACTGACCGTGAGCTTGAAACTGGACGCGTTTGTCAAAGACTCGCCGGAGCCCAGATCATGAAGCTGGGGGCCAACGAGCCGAAGAAGATCGTGATGCTGGGGCTGCTGGCGGTGGTGGCCGGGTACCTGCTGTATTCGAATGTGTTGGCCGGCCCGTCGAACCGCGAGACTCCCGTCGCCGCGCCAAACCGGGCGGCGGACGTACCAGCGATTGCGGGCGCCGGCGCGGCGGTAGTACCCGCGGCAGCGACCACGCCGCGGGCCTCGGCTGGCCGCGGACGAAGCGATGAATTCCATCCAGTCTTGCGGTCGAAGAGACCCGAGGACCAGATCGACCCCACCAAAGTCGACCCCACACTGCGGCGCGACCTGTTAGCGAAATTGCAGGCGGTAACGGCTTCGGGGCCGGGCCGCAACCTATTTCAATTCGGACAAGCACCGGTCAAACCACCTACGGGGCCGGACATAACGGTGAAGCTGAAACCACCGATGCCCGTGCCGACCGTCACCGAGCCGCCGAAGCCCACCGGGCCTCCGCCGCCCCCTCCCATCACCCTGAAGTACTATGGGTTCACTTCAGCGCGGGCGGGCGGCGGCAAAACGGCGTTCTTCCTGGACGGCGAAGATATTCTGGTGGCCAAAGAAGGCGACACGCTAAAACGGCGCTACCGGGTGGTGCGCATCGGCCTAACCTCGGTGGTGATGGAAGACACGGAGTCCAAGCAGCAGCGGACCATTCCGCTGACGGAGGAAGCCGGATGAGAAATGATGGCGCCAGCCCGAGGAGAAAGAGCCGCGAATCCGGATTTGCTATGCTGCTGGTCTTCCTGATGGCTTCCATAATCGCCATCTCGCTGTACATCCAGATTCCCCGCGTGGCCTTCGACGCGCAAAGGCAGAAGGAACAATTGTTGATGGAGCGCGGCGAGCAGTACAAACGCGCCATCCAGCTTTTCGTGCGTGCCAACGGGCGCTACCCCGCGAAGATCGACGATCTGGAGAATTTCAACAACCGCCGCTTCCTGCGGCATAAGTTCAAAGACCCGATCACGGGAAAGGACGAATGGCGGCTGATCCACATCAACGGCGCGGGCGTATTTACCGATTCGATCACCAACAAGTCCAAACAGGGTGACAAGGACCAGAGCATCTCCACCACCGGCTCCATTGCCGAGATTCCGGAATTGGGCGCGCTGGCGGGACAGGGACAGCAGGCGGTAGCCACTGCTGCCAACCGGCGCAGGGCCAGCGAAGGAGGAGCGGCTCCCCCAATGGTGGGTCCGGACGGACAACCGATTCCGGCGCAGAACCCCGGTTTTCCCGGCGCCCCCGGGGGTCAGCCCTATCCGGGTCAACCCGGTGCAACTCAGCAACCGTATCAACCTTATCAGCCGCCGACGGCTCCGCCGGACCAGAACAATCCTGCGCCACAGCCCGGCTACGCTTTGGTCAATCCGAATCCCCAAATGGGAAACAATCTCGCGCCAGGCGCGGGTGGAGCAGTGCCTCCGGAGTTAGCAAATCTACCGGGAGGCGGCGCGCAGGTGGGACTACCGGGACAAAACGGGCAGCCGGGACAGCCGCCGCCACAAGTGCCGCCACAGCCCACGCCATTTCGTCCTCCCGTGCCCCAGCAACAGCCGAATGCGAATTCCGGGAATCAATCCAGCTCATCTATCGGGGGGGCCTCATCGATCGGGGGAGCCTCGTCGTCGATTGGCGGCTTGTCTTCCATTGGCGGCGACAGTTCGTCCGGTGGCAACGGTTCGCTGGGTGGCAACACGTCCAGTCTGGGAGGCGCGGTACCTGGTCAGAATCGATTCTTTAATCCGGTGCCCCCGCCAACTCAGTTTCAGCAGCCTGCCGATCCGGCGGGAGCTCCCACAACTAACCAGAATCCCGCCGCAGGGTTCGGCCAGCCCAACCAGCAAATCGTCAATACCGGCGGGGGGTTGGGGCAGGGCAGCCCACAGGCCAATGGACAAGTGTCCAATCCTGCGACGGCAATGATCAATAACATGCTGACGAGTCCGCGCCAGCCGCCCACCGGCACGGGCGCCGTCGCCGCACAGCCCGCTGGACAACAGATCGGAGGCGGCATTGCCGGTGTAGCCAGCACCTCCGAAGCCGCGTCGATCATGATCTACCACGATCGGTCGAACTACAACGAGTGGGAGTTTATCTTCGACTACACCAAGCAGAAAGCCGCGCCCAACGCGAATGCCGGGGTTACTGGCACTCCCGTGCAGAACCTGGGAACCACCGGGCCGGGAACTACGGCCACGCCCAATGCCGGCTTGGGCGGCGCATCGCCCTTTGGCAACAACCAGGGTCTTGGCAACAACCCCGGCATCGGCAACAACCCTGGCGCGGGGAGTACTTCCGGTTTCGGTAGTAACTCGGGTTTCGGAAATAACTCCGGAACCGGCCAGGGCACGGCCGCGCCAACTCAGCAGCAACTGCCGCCTACCGATATCCGGTTAGGAGCGCCATAAGCGGACGTCGAAAGGCAGCTCTCCCTTTGGTCACAGCGCGGTAAGACATCACTGTTTGCGGCGCCGCTCGGCTGCGCGCACCTGCGCTTCGTTCATGCCGAAATAATGCGCCACCTCGTGCCACACCGTCTCGTCGATGAGCTTCAGCAGGTGTTCGGGACCGCGCGCCAGGCGTTCGTGCGGACCCTGGAAAATCGTGATGCGGTCAGGCATGGCGAACGGCTCAAAAACGCTGCGCTTGGTCAGCGGGCGGCCTTCGTACAGCCCCAGCAGCGTCCCGCCGCGCCGCACTCCGGCGCGCGCGAGCTGTGCCGCAGTAGGCTCGGGCTCCACAACCAAAGCGATATTCTTCATACGTTTACGAAACCGTCCCGGAATGCGGGCGTACGCTGCCGCCACCAGGCGGTCAAACTCGTCGGGATCCATGACCTGCTGCTATTCTACTTTCTGATACCGATGGGACAGCGACGCGTCGTGGTGGCAATTGACGGTCCGGCAGGCGCCGGCAAGAGCACCATTGCCAAGAGATTGGCGGAAAGGCTCGGCTTCACATATATCGACACTGGTGCGATGTATCGCGCGGTGGCGCTCTGGGCGCTGCGGCAGAACGTCGAGACCAACGATATGCACCGCCTGGAGCAATTGGCTCTGGCGGCGGAGATCGAGCTCTCCCCCGGGCAAATCCGGCTGAATGGTGAAGACATCACCGACGCCATCCGCACGCTGGGGGTGTCCAGCGGCGCTTCCAAAGTGGCGGTCATCCCCGGAGTGCGCCGGGCAATGGTGGCCAAGCAGCGGGCCATCGGCGAACGGAGCAGCGTGGTCATGGAAGGGCGGGACATCGGCACGGTAGTCTTCCCCGACGCCGACGTCAAGATTTTTCTGGACGCCAAGCCGGCTGAGCGTGTGCGGCGGCGGCTGGCCGAAGAGCAGGCCAAGGCGCCGGCCGAGGTCATTTTGGAGAAGACTGTGGCCGATCAGATCGAGGAGCGCGACCGGCGCGACAGCACGCGAGCCGACGCCCCGCTGGCGCAAGCTCCCGACGCGCTCTATGTCGACACCACGCCTCTATCCATCGAGGAAGTGGAGGAGGCGATTCTGAAGATTATCCGGTCGCGCGTGACCAACGGGAAGGATTTCAGTTGAATCCTGAGAAGCGGACAGACGGCCTGGTGGTGATGAAGTTCGGCGGCACCAGCGTGGGCTCCGCCGAACGGATGCGCGCGGCGGCGCGGTTGGCGGCTGCAGAGAAGCGCAAGCGCCCGGTGATCGTGGTGGTTTCGGCCATGTCTAAGATCACGGACCTTCTGCTGAGCGCCATGCGGCAGGCCGAGGCCGGCGACCGCACCGGCATCGAGACGAATCTGGCCGCCCTGCGGTCGCGGCATGCGGATGCCTGCAGGGAGCTGTTGCCGGAGACGCGCCAGGCGGCGGTAATGGCGGCGATTCATAGCCGGATTGCCGAGTTCGAGCGCATCGTGAACGGCATGGCGATGCTGAACGAGCGGCCGCCCCGATCGGTGGATGAGGCGTTGGCCGTGGGCGAGCTGCTCTCGGCGTTGCTAGTCAGCGAGTTCCTACAAACGGAAGGCATCTCCTCAGAAGCGATCAATGCGTGGGAACTGGTAGTGACGGATGCGGTGTTCGGCAATGCCTCGCCGTTGATGGAGCCGACCCGCGACAAAGCCCGCGCGCGCCTGCTTCCCCTACTGGAGCGCGGGGTGCTGCCGGTGATCACGGGCTTTAACGGCGCCACCGCGGATGGCCGGCCGACCACCCTGGGGCGCGGCGGCTCGGATTTCTCCGCCTCGATCCTGGCAGCGGCCCTGGATGCGGCGGAGGTGTGGATCTGGACCGACGTGGATGGCATCATGAGCGCCGACCCGCGGCTGGTGCCGGACGTGGTGGTGCTGGACGAAGTCACCTACGCGGAGGCCGCCGAGCTGGCTTACAACGGTGCCAAGGTACTGCACCCGCGCACGCTGGCGCCGCTGGTGGAAAAGAAAATTCCGGTGTGGAGCAAGAACAGTTTCGCGCCGGAGAAGCCGGGAACCAAGATCGTGCCTGCGATTGCCGCCGCGAATGGTGCGCGCGCCGTCACGTCCCTGGCCCAGGTGGCTCTGGTTTCCATCGAGCCGGCCAGCGCGGAACTGGCTGGCGTGCAGGTAATGGCCCGCGCGCTCGACGCCATCGCCCGAGTCGACGTGGAGGTGATGGTGCTCTCCAGTTCCAGCTACCGCCAGAACTTCTGTTTTCTGGTGCGCGCCGAGGAGCTGGAACGGACCTTGCGGGCCCTGGAATCGGCCCTGGCACTGGAACTGGCGCACGGGTATGTGAAGCCCATCCAGGTGGATAACAACGTGGGGTTGCTGGCCGTGGTAGGCGAGGGCATGCAAGGCAAGCCGGGTCTGGCCGGCCGCATCTTCACCGCCATCTCGCGCGAGCGAGTGAACATCATCGCTATCGCCCAGGGATCGAGCGAGCTGACGATTGCCATCGTGGTGCGCCGCGACGGGCTGGAAAAGGCCGTGCGCGCCGTTCACCAGGAGTGCGGATTAGGTCGCTAGTCTGCTATCTATTGACAGCGCACGGCGCGGCCCCACAACCGCCACGCTATAATGATATTTCCCCTTTAAAACGACGGGAGTCTTCAATCCATGTTTGATCTGTTTCGCAACCCTCAAAAGTCCAAGAAAATACTCTTAGGCGGCCTGGGGGGGCTGCTCGGGCTATCCATGCTCACTTACCTGATCCCCAACTATGACACGGGATCCGGCGGTGCTAACGACCAGGTGGTGGCCACCATCGGCAAGGACACGATCACCCTGAACGACGTCCAAAAGGTGGTCCAGACTACCTTACGAAGCCAGAGGTTGCCGGCTGAAATCATTCCCAACTACATCCCGCAGATGATTCAGGATATGGTTACCGAGCGGGCCTTGGCTTATGAGGCCGAGCGGCTCGGATTTCAGGTGACCGATCAGGATGTGCGGGACCGGATCAAGCAGATGGCGCCCAGCCTGTTCCCCGACGGTAACTTCGTTGGCAAGGACACCTACGCCGCCATGCTGGCGCAACAGAATCTCACCATTCCCGAGTTTGAAGAAAGCACGCGCCGGCAGATCCTGATCCAAAGGCTGCAGAGCATCGCGGTGGAAGGCGTGGTGGTCTCTCCGGCCGAGATCGAACAGGAATACAAGAAGAAGTACGAAAAGATGAAGGTGCAGTGGGTCCTGCTGAAATCCGATTTGTATGCCAAGGAGTCGGAACCAAGCGCACAGGATCTTAAGAATTACTTCGATGCCAACAAGTCCGGCTTTCAGACCCCCGAGAAAAGGAGCCTGGCGATTTTGATTGCGGACCAGGCCAAGCTGGAAGCAGCGGTGAATCCCACCGACGCCGATCTACAGCAGGCCTACAACCAGAACAAGGAACAGTACCGCGTGATGGAACGGGTGAAGGTCCGGCACATTCTGCTCAAGACCTCGGACAAGCCGGCAACCGAAGATCCCAAGATGAAAGCCAAAGGCGAAGACTTGCTGAAGCAGATCAAGGGCGGCGCCAATTTCGCCGAGCTGGCCAAGAAGAATTCCGAGGACATTGGGTCGGCGCCCAACGGCGGCGAACTGTCGGATTGGGTGACTCGCGGACAAACCGTGCCGGAGTTCGAGAAGGTGGCGTTTACGCTGAAGCCCGGGCAGACCAGCGACCTGGTAAAGACGCAGTATGGCTACCACATCATCCAGGTGCTGCAACACGAAGACGCGCGTTTGCGGCCGTTTGACGAAGTCAAAGCGGAAATCGCCACCCAGATGAAGAAGCAGCGCGCCGCCAACCAGCTGCAGCAGATTGCGGATAAGGCGCAGTCCGCGCTGCAAAAGGATCCGGCGCATCCTGAGAAAGTGGCCGCCGATCTCAACATGCAATTGATACGGGCCGATGGCGTGGAAGCGGGCAAGCCGGTGCCGGAAATCGGCACGGCCCCGGATTTCGACCAGGCAATCGCGCCGCTCAAGAAGGGCGAGGTGTCGGCTCCGGTCGCCTTGCCGAACAATCGCGTAGCACTGGCGGTTCTAACGGACGTCCAGCCGCCGCGGCCGTCAACGTTTGAGGAAGTGAAGGGTCAGATGCGCACCTCCGTCTTGGCGTCCCGCACGTCGCAGGCGGTCCGGACACATGCGCAGGACCTGTACAACAAGGCTAAAGCCGACGGCGACTTGGAAAAGGCCGCTAAATCGATGGGCCTCTCCGTCAAAACGGCGGACGACGTGAGCCCCACGGGTACCGTGGAAGGACTAGGTTCGGCCACTTCCCTGGCGGAAGGTTTCAACCGGCCCGATGGGACGGTGGTGGCGCCCACTGGCACGCCGGATGGGACCGTAGTCTACAAGGTCCTGCAGCATCTGCCTCCGGATATGTCCAAACTTGCGGCCGAGCGCAACACCATTCGCGACCAGATCAAATCCGACAAAGCACGGGACCGCAGCACGCTGTTTGAAGCCGGATTACGCGATGCTCTGACCAAGCAGGGGAAGATCAAAATCCGCCCGCAGGCAATCCAGAACCTGGTGGCGCAGTATCGCACCAGCTAGCGGATGATCCAAAGCATCATCGAGTTCCTACGCTCGCTCACGAACCCGGAACGCCTCATTCAATTGTTGAGCACGCTCCTGTCGGGCTGGTGGGGGTATGCTGCGCTTTCTGGCATCGTCTTCGCGGAGACGGGACTGCTGCTAGGCTTCTTCCTCCCGGGAGACTCTCTACTCTTCACCGTGGGCGTGGTTTCGGGCGCGGGAAGCTTGAACATTGTCGCCATTAACGCGGCATTGATGGCGGCCGCGCTGGTGGGCGACACCACCGGATTCCTGCTGGGCCGCAAAACCGGTCCACGGATCTTCACTCGCCCAGACTCGCTCCTGTTTAAACAGGAGTATGTAACGCGGACCAGGCACTTCTTCGACCGGTACGGTGGCAAGACCATCATCCTGGCCCGTTTCGTGCCGGTGATTCGCACCTTCGCTCCTTTCATGGCAGGTGTTTCCGGCATGCGCTATACGCGCTTCCTGTCCTTCAGTGTGTTCGGCGCCTTCGGGTGGGTGTTCAGTATGACGATGCTGGGCTACACGCTGGGCAGCGTCCCGATTATCCGGCGGCACTTCGATCAGGTAGTCTTGCTGATCATCTTCATCTCGCTGCTGCCAACGTTCCACGAAGCTTGGAAGGCGTGGCGCGGTAGGTCCAAACAGGCCGTGCCAGCGAAGTAGCGGCGCCTTTGGAATTCTCCCCGCACCCACCTACGAAGCCTTAATTTCGGTCCAAATCCGATCGCGCAGGCGTTGCGCGGCGGGCGATAACGTCCGCGGCCATTCCCCGCGGCGGAAGACCTCGGCGGGCGGATACAGTGTGGGATTGTTGCGTGTCGCCTCCGGCAGCAGCGCCTGGGCCGCGGCGTTGCTGGTCGCGGTGCGCGTGAACTGCGCGATTGCGGCGGAGACGGAAGGCCGCAGCAGGTAGTCCAGAAACTGGTGCGCCAGCCTCTGACGCCGGCTTTCGCGCAGGACCACCGCGCAATCGCAGTAAAGCGGAAAGCCCTCGGCGGGATAAACGAAAGCCAGCCGCGGCGCCGCATCGATAGCTTGCTGCGCGGTGGTGGACCATGCCTGCGCGGCAAGCACATCGCCGGCCACCAACTGGTCGCGCACTTCGGCATTGAGATAGGCCCGTAGCAATGGCTTTTGGGCGATGGCTTCGCGCTCGGCGCGGCGCAGAGTCTCGGGATCGCTCGCCCCGAAGTCGAGGCCGATTTTCTTCAGGCAGGCGCCCAGCATATCCTCGGGATCGTCCAGCATGGTGAGGCGGCCGCGCAGCCGCGCGTCCCAGAGATCAGCCCACCGCGCGGGCGCCGGCTCGAGGCTCCGGTTGTAGGCGATGCCCGTTCCATTCCACATATAAGGAACGCCCCACTGAAGCTGGGGATCCCAGGCGGGCGCGCGGAAGCTCTCGCCCAGATGGTCCAACCCTGCGAGCCAGTCGTGCCGCAGCGGCGCGAGCAAGCCATAGGCGCTCATCGGTTGGAGACGATTGTGCGTGGGAAAGACCAAGTCCCATCCGGAGTTGCCGGTCAGGACCTTGGCCAGCATCTCTTCGTTGCTCTCGTAGGTGGCGTAGCGCACGCGCACGCCGAATTCCGCCTCGAAACCCGGGATGGTTTCGGGCGCAATGTACGCGGACCAGTTGTAGACGTTCAGGCGCGGCCGGCGGTCGCGCGCGCAGCCGGCAAAGCCAGCCATCGTTGCCACAAACGCGCGCCGGTTCATGCCGCTCGCACCTTTTCGGAGACCAGGATGAGAACCCCAAAGAAGACCGTAATCAGAGCCGAGATGGCATTGATCACGGGGCTGGCGCCGCGGCGTGCCATGGCGTAAATCACCATCGGCAGTGTTTGTGAATCGACACCCGCCACCATGCTGGTGATCACGTAGTCGTCGAAGGAGACCGTGAGCGCCAGCAGCGCCGCCGCGATGATTCCCGGAACCAGAGCCGGCAGCGTGACGTGCAGGAATGCCTGCCACTCCGTGGCCCCCAGATCCATGGCTGCCTCTTCCAACTCGGGACTGACGGTTCGCAGCCGCGCAGAAATCACGATCACCACATAGGCCAGGCAGAAGGAGACGTGAGCCAGAATGACGGTGGACAATCCCAGTTGCCACCCCAGCCAGCGGAAGGCCCACTGGAACAGGGCCAGCAGCGAAACGCCGGTGACGATCTCGGGTGTGACCAGCGACAGGTACAAGGCGCCCGTGAGCAGGCGCGAGCCGCGCTTCCATAACGCGTACGCGCACAGAGTACCCAACACGGTCGAAATGAGCGTCGATGCCATGGCGATCACCACACTGTTCCAGGCCCCTTCCAGAAGCTGCGGATCGCGAAGGATTGCGCGGTACCAGACCAGCGAGACGCCTTCCCAAACAGTGAAGCGCGAAGAATTGAAACTAAAGACCGCCAGCGTCGCCAATGGCAGGTGCAGGAAGGCGAAGAACGCCACCGCGTAGACGGCCAGCCAGCGCCTCACGCCAGGTCCTCCACCTCGCGCCCCAGCATCCGCCAGACTACCAGCGTGACCAACGCCATCAGTAGAATCGAGACTGCCGCGCCGAAGGGCCAGTCGCGCGCGGTGGTGAACTGGTTTTGCACCAGATTGCCCACCAGGACGCTACGCCCGCCGCCCAGCAGGTCAGGCGTGAGATACGCGCCCAGGCAGGGGATGAAGACCAGGACCGCACCCGCCACGATGCCCGGTTTGGAGAGTGGCAGCAACACGCGAAATACCGTTGCAAGAGGACGGGCTCCCAGATCGGCGGCCGCTTCCACAAGCGCCGGGTCGAGCCGTTCCAGAGTGGCGTAGATGGGCAGCACCATGAACGGCAGATAGCCGTAAACCAATCCAAGCAGAACCGCGCCGTCGTTGTACAGGAGAGGCAGCGGCACCCGAATTATGCCGAGATGCTCGAGCACGGTGTTGATCAAGCCGGTATCGCGCAGAAGAAAGAGCCAGGCGTACGTGCGCACCAGGAAGCTTGTCCAGAACGGCAGCATCACCAGCTGCAGGTACAGGTTCTTGCGCCGGCTGGCCCGCGAGATGAAGAGCGCCGCGGGGAAGGCCAGGATCAGGCACAGCCCGGTAGCTGCCAGGGCCATGGCGAACGAGCGCAGCAAGATCGAAAGGTACAGCGGATCGATCAGCCGCGTATAATTCTCCGTGGTCCAAGGCGGTTCTACGCCGCCATATACGCCGCGCGTCAGAAAACTGTAACCCAGCATGATCGCGAAAGGAGCTCCAAAGAGTACGGCCAGCCAGACCCAGGCGGGGAATAGAAATATAGAACGCAACTTCATAACTTTTTCGGACTAGTATAGTGAGCTAACCATGGATAGTGTAAAATTAGATAGCCGTGTCCGGTTCTCCGCCAAAGCGGGGATCATGTCGATTATCATCTAAGAGACTATAATGGACACCGCTCAAATTCTTAGACGTATTATTCCTTGTCTGGCCGCGGGGCTGTTAGCCGCGACGGGTCAGGCTGCCACCCTGAAGGTCGACAATGCCACAATTACGCTGACGGGGTCGATTCAATCCCAGCTCGTGAATGTCACGAGCTCGGATGGCACCGCGCTAAACTTTGATGTCGGCACTCCCACATACCTGGGCGCGCCTGCGGGCCTCCCGCTATGGCTGAATGCGAACGCAACTGGCTGCACGAACAATTGCCCTACTCCTGCGATATTGAGCTTGAGCGTGACCAACGACTTGGGGCAATACGGCCCTGGACCGTTTCACGCCACAGTTGGGCTCGCCCCGCATGGCGGCAGCACGGCCGTCACCATCGCAGTGAACTTCTTTCCCGGCGTTGGAGGCCCGACGGGTTCCCTCATGGTGTCTCCGTCCGCCCTGAACCCGGTTTACGCCGCGCCGATCTCCTATACGACGGGACAGCAGGTCCCCACACAGCAGGTCATAATAACAGGCACGACATCGTATACGGTCAGCGCCAGCACGCTCTCGGGCGGCCCCTGGTTGCTGGTGAGCGCCGGCGGACCGAACGGCACGCAAATTCCAAGCACGCCCGCCTCCCAGATTCTGAGCATTACGCTGGACCCTGGCACCGTGGCCACGCTCGCCGCGGCTGTATACCAGGGGTTCGTCATCGTTACCGGCGCGGACGGGACATCGCTGGCCACCATCGACGTCAACCTGGCCGCGAATGGCGGAACCAGCGGTGCGGTAACCGTCACCCCGACCCAGTTGACGTTTGCCTATTCGAACAACGCCTCTCCGCTTGCGGTTCCGGCGCAGACTCTCGTCATAAGCACGCCGGTGGGCTCGCCGTTCACCGCCACCACGGACCACCCGGAGTGGATCGTATTGCCCGCCAGCGCGAACGGCAACATTCCCGGCAATCTTCCTGTGCTCGTCAATCCGCCCGCCACGCCGGGTACCTATACGGGACACATCACGATCACCTCCGGATCGATCTTCCTGACGATTCCCGTGCAACTGGTCGTATCTACCACGCCGGTGCTCTGGGCCGAAACGGTGAATGGTGGAGGCACCGTGCTGTTTACCGCGCAGGGTTCGGTCTCCACCCCCGCTTCGCAAAATGTGTCCCTGGTCGCCAGCGATGGCTCCAAGCCCGGTCTCACGCTTATTTCGTCTCCTAGTTGGGCGGGTGTTGCGCTCAACGGGAACACGCTGGCCATCACGCCCACAGTGGCGGGAGCGGCGCCTGCGGTGTTTTCCGGTGCAATCGTGATTAACGCGAGCGGTGTGAACAACAGTCCCTTGTCGATCCCGATAGTTCTCGTGGCAAATGGCGGCGGCGCCTCCGGCCCGCTCACCCTCAACCCGTCGACACTGAGCTTCACAGCCTTGGCGGGGGGCGTGGCTCCCCCCACGCAAACGTTGACCATTTCAGCGCCCACCACTACCGCGTTCAACGTTGCCACGAGCACGACCAACAATATCCCGTGGCTGCAAGTTTCTCCTTCTTTTGGCGGCGCCACCGATACGACCCTGACGGTAACCGTCCTTCCCGCTCTGCTGTCCGGGAGTGCCACCCCATACAACGGCTCCATTATCCTGAGCATTCCCAACACGACCCAAACCCAAACCGTCCCAGTGGTATTGACCGTCGCCCCCACCGGCGGCGGCAACGTTAAGACCGACAGCACCGCGGTGAACCTCACGGCGCAAACCGGAACGGCAAAGGTAACCGATACCATCACCGTATCCAATGTGACCAGCGGCACCGCTCCCATCGTGTTCAACGTGACGACATCCCCGTCGGCAACCTGGCTCAAGGCCACCCCGGCTCAGGCCGCCACCCAATCGCAGGTCACCATCACGGCAGATCCCACCGGACTGGCCGCCAACACGTATATGGGGCAAGTGACAATTACCCCCACCGGCGGGACCCCGGTCATCGTGAACGTTACCTTCACGGTGCAAGGGCTGCCAGTGATATCGGCCTCACAAACCAGTTTTACGTTTACGTATCTCACCGGTGCAGCCGTTCCGGCATCGCAGACGGTGCAGATTTCGGGCGGCTCTTTCACGGCGGCGGTGACCACCGGCAGCGACTGGCTATTGGTGTCCCCGGGTTCGGGCACTACTACGACGAACCTGACTATATCGGTGAAACCAGCCGCGCAGAGCTCAGGTTCCCATGCCGGGGTCATTACGGTGACCGGCGCGAATAACACTCTGCTCCTCACGGTCACGTTGAACGTGACATTGCCGTTCCCTGTCATCAACGGCGTTTTGAATGGCGCCAGCTTGCTGCCCGGCGCGATCGTTGGAGGCGAGGTCATTAGCATCGTCGGCGTTGACCTAGGTCCGACGATTCCGGTCTCAGCCCAGTTCAATCCGGGGACGATCCTCGCCACGACGCTGGCCGGCGTGCGATTGCAAGTGAATGGCTTTCCGACGCCGTTGCTTTACGTGAGCAGCACCCAGATTACGGCTGTGGTCCCCTATGAAGTTGCACGTTTCCAGCAGGCCACCGTCCAGACTTCCTACCTCAACCAGAATTCCAATGTCACCACCGTGGCGGTGACGAATACTTCACCCGCAATCTTCACGGTGAATTCGACGGGCACGGGGTCCGCCGCGCGCAATGCCGACTTAAGTCCCAACGGGTCGAACAACCCGGCTCCTAAGGGCGGTACCGTAATCATCTACATGACGGGCGAGGGCCCGTTGAATCCTCCTGGAATCACCGGTACGATCAACCCGAGCAGCGGAGCCGCCCCGCCCATGGCCCTCCTGCAAGTCCAAGCTCTGATCGATAACCAGCCGGCCAATGTCACCTATGCCGGAGGCATTCGCGGCGTGGTGGAAGGCATCACGCAGCTCATCGTGCAGATTCCGCAGAATATCCGCTCTGGCGACCTGCCATTGCAAATCATCGTCGGCGGTAACGGCTCCCAAGTCTCACCCGCCGGAGTGTCAGCCGTCACCGTCTCGGTGCAATAGCGCTGTTACCAGACGACGCTACAATGGTCCGGGAGGGGCAGATGCCCAAGTTCGTCATCGCGCCGCACATGCGGCTCCACGAGTGGATCGCGGATGAGAAAGGCTATTTTCAAAGCGAAGGGCTGGATTACGAATTCCGCGACGAAATCGTTGGCCCAGATGGCGAGCGGCATAATTTGGGCGACAAGGTCGGCGCTTACCAGACTTTCGAGCGCGGGCGGACCAGCAATATCAGTTGCGCGTGTCACTGGACCGTGAATGTGGCGGCCTCCAGCGGCCACGGCAAGCTCTACGCCGACGCCTATTCGGTCTCACCGGCCGGTGTGTTCGTCCCGCCGGAATCACCGATCACACATCCGGCTGAGCTGGCTGACGTTTCCATCTCGGTCGGCTACCAGTCGGGCAGCCACTATGCCACCCTGCAGGCGCTCGAGCAGTACCTTAAGCCGGAAGACATCCGCCTGTCTTTTGCCGATGGCCTGCTCTTCAAACGCATGGAACTGCTGATCGATCGCAAGGTCCCCGCCGCATCGCTCTTCAGCGGCCCCTACTATTTCATGGAGCAGTTGGGTTTTCGCAAAATCATCGATTCGACGTTTATGATGGCGTCGATGATCACTGGCGATCCCGACCCCGACGACCTGCGCAAGTACTTCCGCGCACTGCGCCGCGCCCAGCGCGACCTCGATCTCCGGCCCGAGTTGTACACCCACTACTACAAAAAAGAATTCCCGGAGCGCTTCCACAACCAGATGGACACCCGGCGCTGGGGCCCCGGCGAACGAATCGTCTTCGAGCCTTACACCAAGGAAGTGTTCGAGGAATCGTTCGAGTGGATCGCGCAGCGCCGCATCTTCCCCGAGGGTCAGATGGGAACTTGCGGGTACAACGAGGCCGTAGTGAGTCTGAACGACTAAAAGGACTGCTCTACCTGAATTCGAAAAGCGTCATCATCATCGGCGGCGGTATCGTAGGCCTGGCCACCGCCTACCGCCTCGGTGAGCGCTTCCCCGGCGCGCGGATCACAGTCCTCGAAAAAGAGAGCCGGGTCGGCCAGCACCAGACCGGACACAACAGCGGCGTGCTGCATTGCGGGTTGTATTACAAGCCCGGCTCCGTGAAGGCGCGGCTCTCGGTGACGGGGATCCGCCAGATGGTGGAGTTCTGTCGCGAGCACTCGATCCCCCACGAAGTCTGCGGCAAGCTGGTGGTCGCGACCGAGGAAAGTGAAATCCCGCGCCTGCGGGCGCTCGAGGAGCGCGGCCGGGCCAACGGCCTCGAAGGTCTGTGCTGGCTGGAGCCCGGCCGCATGCGCGAGATCGAGCCGCATGTCGGAGGCGTAGCTGCCCTGCGCGTGCCGCAGGAAGGTATCGTCGACTACCCGGCGGTCTGCACGACCTTGATGTCGCTCTTATCGGTGCGCGGTACGCAGGTGGTGACGGGAGCGCGCGTGACCCGTCTGGAACAAAAGGGCAGCGGCTGGGTGGCGCGAACCGGCGGCCGCGATTTCGAAGCCGATTTCCTCATCAATTGCGCGGGACTGCACTCGGACCGCGTGGCCGAACTGGCGGGGGAGCGGCGCGAGGTGCGAATTCTGCCGTTCCGCGGCGAGTATTACAAACTCAAGCCGGAGCGCCAGTCGCTGGTGCGGCACCTGATCTATCCGGTGGCGGATCCGCGCTTTCCGTTCCTCGGCGTCCACCTCACGCGGCTGATTCATGGCGGCATCGAAGCTGGCCCTAACGCCGTGCTGGCCTTCGCGCGCGAAGGGTATCGCAAGACCGACTTCAACGCGCGCGACTTCGTTGACGCTTTGTCGTACGGCGGGTTCTGGCGATTCTTAGGCCGCTACCCATCGACCGCCTGGTACGAGATGCGGCGCTCTTTCAGCCGCGAGCTATTCTGCCGTGCGCTCCAACGGCTGGTTCCCGAAATGCGCCCTGATGACTTGGCGACCGGCGGCTCCGGCGTGCGTGCGCAAGCCATTTCTCCGGCGGGCGAACTGGTGCAGGATTTCAGCCTGATCGCGCGCCCCAACGCCCTGCACGTGCTCAACGCCCCCAGCCCTGCCGCTACGGCATCGCTGGCAATCGGAGAGGAGATTGTGAGCATGGTCGAAAAGTCGTAGCATACTTTGAGCAGTTATAATCGTTTTCGATGGCTGACATCCGGCACTCCGTTTGCGCGCTCGATTGCCCGGACTGCTGCTCGCTCCTGCTCACCGTAGAAGACGGGCGGGCCACGAAACTGCGCGGCGATCCCGCACATCCCATCACGCGCGGTTTCTTGTGCGGCAAAGTCGCGCAATACCTGGAGCGCGGATATTCGCCGGGTCGCCTGTTGTATCCGCAAAAACGGGTCGGCGGCAAAGGCGATGGAAGCTTCGCGCGCATCACGTGGGATGAAGCGCTCGACACCATCGCCGCGCGGTTGCGCAGCACGGCGCAGGAGTTCGGACCGGAATCGATCCTGCCCTACAGCTACGCTGGGACGATGGGCCTGCTCAATGGCTCGGGGATGGACCGCCGCTTCTTCCACCGGCTGGGTGCTTCGCGCCTGGATCGTACCATCTGCTCAACCGCCGGTATGGCAGGACTCACCGAAGCCTTGGGAATTCGCTATGGCACCGAACCGGAGCAGTTCCGCCATGCCCGCCTGATCCTGGCCTGGGGCGCGAACCTGCTGGGCACCAGCGTGCATCTCTGGCCGTTCGTGATGGAGGCTCGGCGCAACGGCGCCAAGCTCTACACCATCGACCCACACCGCAACCGCACAGGCGCGGCGTCGGACAAACATTTCTTTATCCATCCTGGAAGCGACACCGCCCTGGCGCTGGCCATGATGCACGTCATCATCGGCGAAGGCCTCCACGACGCCGATTACATCTCGCGCCATACTGAGGGCTTCGACGCGCTTCGCGAACGCGTAAAGGAGTGGACTCCCGGCCACGCAGCGGAACTGACGGGGATTCCCGCGGAAGAAATCGCACAACTGGCGCGCGAATACGCCACCACACGCCCCGCGGCGATCCGCTTGAATTACGGCGTTCAGCGCAGCGAGCGCGGCGCCATGGCGGTGCGGACCATCGCTCTCCTCCCGGCGCTCACCGGCTCCTGGAAAGACGTCGGCGGCGGTTTGCAGCTGAGCACCTCGCAGACATTCCATTTGAACCGTGCCGGCCTGGAGCGCGCCGATTTGCAGGAGAAACCCCTGGGGCGCGCGGCGCGCATTGTCAACATGTCACAACTGGGGCACGCGCTGACCGAGCTCGACCAACCTGCCGTGCATGCAATGGTGGTCTACAATTCCAACCCGGCCGCCATCGCACCCAACCAGAACGTCGTGCTCGCCGGGCTGCGGCGTTCGGACCTGTTCACTGTTGTCCTGGAACAATTCCAGAACGACACCGCCGACTATGCCGACATCCTGCTGCCGGTGACTACTTTCCTGGAGCACACCGATTTATACCTCGCCTACGGTCATCACTACCTGCAACTGGCGCGTCCCGCCCTCCCCGCGCCCGGCGAAACCAAGTCGAACGTCGAAATCTTCCGCCTGCTGGCGCAGCGTATGGGTTTCGAAGACGACTGCTTCCGCGAGTCCGAAGACGATATGATCCGCACGCTGCTCGATAGCCCGCATCCGTTCGTCCGCGGGATCACGCTCGAGGAGCTCGACCGCGAACACTTCGTCCGTTTGCGCCTGCCCGAGCCGTTCCAGCCATTCGCCCAAGGCGGTTTCGGAACGCCGGACGGCAAGTGTCATTTTCGCGCCGAGTCGCTGGCCTATACGCCGCCCGAAGAATCGCGCCTGGGCGATGCGGCTCTGCGCGCTCAGTTCCCATTTGAATTGATCTCACCGAAGAACGACAACAGCATGAATTCCACTTTTGGCCATCGCGACGCCGTGGACATCGAGACCGCCGCCCTACACCTGAACGCCGCCGACGCCGCGCAGTTGGGCATACGCACCTCCGATCAGGTACGCGTGTACAACCACCGCGGCTCCAGTATTCTAATCGCCCACGTGGATGACAGCGTGCGCCCCGGCGTGCTGTGCGCGCCTTCGGTCCGGTGGTCCCGGCGCTCCCCCGGAAAGCGCAACGTCAATGCGCTGACTTCCGAACGCCTGACGGACGCAGGAGGCGGTCCGACTTTCTACAGCTGCCTCGTCCAACTTGAGAGGATCGGAGACTGATGGCAAACGTGTGGAACCGGCGGGCCGCCGCGGCAGCGGGGTTGCTGGCGGTGACGCTGGCGTTTTCCGCTTGTAAGCGAAAGCAGGCGGTGAAGGTGGAGCAGGCCGATGAAGATGGACCGCGCATTTCGTCCATCGTGCACACCGGCGACCCCAAGGCCGAAACGCAACTGGTGACCGGCTTCTATGGCATCGAGCAAAACTCGTGGCGTTGGACGTCGCAACAATTCGCGGTGATCTTGCGGCCCCCCGCCGGCGCCGCGCAGAAAGGCGCGACGCTGAACGTGCAGTTGGCGGTTGCCGACTCGACCATCAAGCAACTCAAAACCATCACGCTCTCGGCCAGCGCCGGGGGAACCGCGCTGCCGCCCGAGACCTATACGCAGGCCGGAGGGTTTACCTACACGCGCGATCTGCCGGCGAGCGCTCTCAGCGGCGACGTGACCCGGATCGACTTCCAGCTGGATCGGACGCTACCGCCCAACCCCCCGGATCGCCGCGATCTCGGGCTCATCGTAAGTAGTATTTCCCTGGATGGCAAGTGAAGTGGTCTCGCAACCCCACGTGCTATGTGATACATCTGTTGGATGAGCGACGCCGACGATAAGTACCGGGCAGTGCGGCGTCTTCCCGCGTTCCCCGCAATCGCCACCAAGTTGTTGCGGGTGCTCTCGCACGAAGACGCGAACATCAAAGAGATTGTTGACTTGATCCGGGCTGACGCTGCGCTGGTCTCGGAACTCCTGCGGATCGTCAATTCCCCGGTTTACGGATTCTCCGGCCGCATCAGCAGCCTTCAAAACGCCGTCACGCTTCTGGGCCTGCAAACGGTCAAGAGTTTCGCCCTGACCGTCGCCATGAAGGGCTTTCTGAACACCGCCTTGCGTCTGGACCTGTTGCGCCGCTTGTGGCGCCATAGCCTGGCTTGCGGGCTGCTTTGCGAAGAGCTCTCCGTAGTTTGTTCGACCTCCGGCGGGCGCGACGATCGCGCTTATACCGCCGGGCTTCTTCACAACATTGGCAGCCTGGGTCTCTTCGTCGCACACCCACGCACCTATGCGGAACTGTTAAGCGCGTCCACGGGGTCGAATCTGCTGGACCGTGAGCGTGAGACCTTTGGCATCGATCACACCGAAGCCGGAGGCTGGCTTGCCCAAAGCTGGGGGCTGCCCGAAGACATCCAGCAGACCGTCATCACGCACCACCAACCGCCAAGCGAAAACGGCGCGTTCGATCTCAACGACCTTGTTCGCATTGGCGTCCTGCTGGCCGAGTCCCTGGGTTTCGACGTGGTGACGCCGGCTAAGAACTACGTCGTGGCCGACGTGCGTTCGTTTCTGCCGCAGACCGCTCAGTATCGCTTCGATCCGGACCCTTCCGTAATGCTGGCCAGAGTTACGGAGCGGCTGGACGCGTTTGACTGAACGCCCTTCATCGCAAAATCTGGAACAGATTGCTGTAGTCGTCGGTCCACATCCGCGCGCGTGGCCGGTTTTCCACGGGATTGGCCGAGCCCTGAATCAGCGGTTGCTGGAAAACATCGCCCTGGCCGCTCACCAGCACCCACGTAGACGGGAATACTCCCGTGGCGCGGTTGCCCGGGTCTTCGATAACCCCATCGCATTTACCCATCGCCGCGACGATTCGATGCACCACGGGCGCCAGCACCAGGTACTTATTGGTCACGTGCACCGCCAGCACGCCGGTCGGTTTGAGATGCCGGAAATATAGTTCGAAAGCTTCCCGGGTCATCAGATGCACGGGAACCGAGTCGCCCGAAAAGGCATCCGCGATCAGCACGTCGAATTGTTGGGCCGGCTCGCGGGCCAGCGAGAGGCGGCCGTCTCCCAGGACCGTAGTTACCTGGGCTTTGGAGTCCGCGAGGAAAGTGAATTGCGAGCGCGCCAGCTCGATCACCTGCGGATTGATTTCGTAAAAGCGGTAGTAATCGCCCCGCCGTCCGTAGGCCGCCAGCGTCCCGGCCCCCAGGCCGATCACTCCCACTCGATTGGGCCCGCGGTTCCACGCTTCGCGGAGGAGCCGCCCCACTCCCGAATTCGGGCTGAAGTAGCTGATCGGTTGGTCGCGTCGTTGTTGGTCGAGGTACTGCTGGCCATGATTGATGGTGCCGTGAAGTTCGACGCGAATGGCGCCTGCCGGCCCGCCCTTGTCGATCACTTTCAAGCCGCCGTAAAAATTCCGTACCATCGCCCGCGCGCCTTTGGTGGATTGTTGTGCCTGAACTCCCAGGTAGACCACAAAGCCGAACGTCGCCACCGCAACCATGGTCCATTTCCTGCTGTGCTCGCGGAATCGAAGCGCTACCAGGACGGCGGTCGCGGCCAGCCCGATTTGTAGTTCGAAGAACCCGGGGAACAGATTGGGCGCCAACAGTCCGACGAATACGCCCCCCAACGCGCCCCCCGCCGAAATCATGAGGTAGAACGACGTGAGATACCGCGGGTGCGGCTTCAGCTTGACCAGTTCTCCGTGGCACACCATGCAGCAGATAAACAGGTTGGCGCAGAATAGCGGAATCGCGCCCTTCACACTCAGGCCGTCCTCCCGTCCTCGAATTCCGAAAGCCGTAGTAGCCAGAGCGATCACCAGGAACTTCAAGAATGTGGAGCGGCGGTACCAGCCTTCCTTGTCGAAACAGAGGATAAAGCTGAAAAGATAAAGGCTGAGCGGCATGACCCAAAGAAACGGAATGGCCGCGACATCCTGCGACAGGAAATTGGTGAAGGACAGCAACAATACGGAGGCACAGGCCGGCAGCAGGATCCACCAAAGCCGCAGTTTCCAATCCGGCGCCGGGCCGGCTATGTTGGCTTCTTCGAATGGTTTCTTGCCCTCGTCATGCCGCGCCGAGAATGCCGCGACGCCGCACAACGCGATAAATGCCGCATAGCCCACCGACCAGCCCATCGCTTGCAGTCGCGTGGCAAAGGCCGGCTCCACCAAAACCGGATAGCTGAGCAAAGCGAACATCGATCCCGCATTCGAGAGCGCGTAAAGGCGATAGGGTATCGCACCGTGGTAGCGCCGCGCATACCAGGCTTGCACCAGCGGTCCCGTGGTCGAGAGCAGAAAGTAAGGGACCCCGACAGTGACCGCCAGCAGTCCCAGAATGCGGATCGCGGGGTCTTCGGTGCCGATAGGTTTCCATGCCGCGCCGGGAATCACCGGCAGTGCCAGCAGGCTCACAACCAGCAGTCCGATGTGCAATGCCACCCCCACCTTCGGGCGCAGATAACGAATCACGGTATGGGCGTACAGATAACCGAGCAGGAGTACGATCTGGAAGAACAGTAGGCAGGTAGTCCAGACGTTGGCTGATCCGCCGAACCACGGCAGAATCATTTTGGCAATGATCGGCTCGATCTGGAAGAGCAGAAACGCGCTGACGAGCGTGGTGATCGCGTAAAGAAGCACTGCTGTGCGATTTTTAGCATGCACCGGGCCCAGGTGTCATGACGGTAGGCGGCTATAAAGAGGGATAACCCTGTGTAACAGCTATTGCTAACCAATTGGATGGAACGCCCGCGCAATCAACTCGTAAGAGCGGCGGCGCGCCACATGGTCGTGCATGATATTCACGACGAATACCTCCCCGGCACGGTACTCACTCGCCACCACTTCGATTTGAGAGCGAACCGTTTCCGGAGCTCCCGTAATGATCCGCCGGCCCGCGGGGAGCTGTTCCAGCGGTAACCCTTCGCCTTCCAGAAACCTCTCGGCTCGGTCCACCGGCGGCACCGGGATCGGCCGTCCTCGATACAACATCAGCATCATCATCCGAAAGCTGGCGGATAACCGGAGTGCTTCCTGGTCGGTATCGGCGCAGAGCGCCCACACCGCAACCCCTGTGCGCGACGCCTCCAGGAATGCCGAGGGCGTGAAGTGTTCGCGGTAATACGCGGCCATGGGAACGCCTTGCGGATTGATGAAATCGGCGAACACGTAGGGCAAGCCCAGTTCCGCCGCCCAGATAGCGCTTTGCATCGACGATCCGAGCAGCGAGCACTCCGGGCTCGTAAATCGCAGCGAAGGTAGTTGGCGCAACGGGCCCGCAGTCTCTGGCCGCCTGCCGAAGTAGCCCAGTAGCTCTTCCAGTTGCTCCCGGAAATCATCGGGCGCGGGCTGGCGGCGGTCCCTTTGGAGAGCAAACGCCACGGCGGCGCTGGTCCCCGGCGCGCGGCCGATGCCCAGATCGATGCGGCCCGGAAACAGCCCGCTCAACATACTGAAGGTCTCCGCCACCTTGAGCGGACTGTAATGCGGCAGCATGATGCCACCGCTGCCCACACGGATCTGCGAGGTGGCCGCGGCTACCGGGCCGATGATCGCCTCCGGACTGGCGCATGCCAGACCCGACGAGCCATGGTGTTCCGCCAGCCAGTAGCGCCGGTATCCCAGTTGGTCGGCCAGACGGGCCAGATCGATGCTGTTGCGAAGTGCGTCGCCGGCAGTCGAGCCTTCGGGGATGGGTGACTGGTCCAGGACGCTCAGCGCGAACGAGGGCATGGGGATCGCATAGAACCTCCACTCTATCTAGCCGCGGCAGCGAGCACCGTGGTGCAGTGGGCGCAACGCCGGGCGGCGATGGGAATTTCGCTCAGACATTCGGGGCAAGCCTTGGTGGTCGGGGCGGCCGCAACCTCGGGCTTCTTGAAGCGCGCGTTGATGGCGTTCATGGGAACTACGATGAACAAGTAGATTGCCGACGCCACCAACAAGAAGCCGACCACCGCATTAAGGAAATCGCCGTAGAGGAATTTGCTGCTGTTGAGGGTGAAGGTCAACGCCGAAAAATCCGGCTTGCCTACCAACGCTGCAATCAGCGGCGTAATCAGGTCCTTCACCAACGCGGTGACGATGGCGCCGAAAGCGCCGCCGATGACCACCGCCACGGCCAGATCCACCACATTGCCCCGCAGTATAAAGTCCTTGAAACCTTTCAACATCACCGTATCTCCTGTCTGGTCAGGATAACCGATTGCACGCGGCCTGACCCAGCCGTGACCAGGGCCGGTCCATTCCCGCTGGGGAACTTAATTGTTCGGCAGATGCGGCAAGTCCTTCTCGTTATCCGCACAGGGGGCGTCCAATAGATCGGTATCCGGCGCCAGGTCCTGCTTCACTAGCACCGTGAACGCATGCGTGTAGGCTTTTGGATCGTCAACCGTGACCTCGATTTCGAGCCTTCCGAAGGAGGGGCGGCGGAATCGCTCGGTGACCTTAGCCGCGTTGGTCAGCGGACTACCGTCTGCATCGAGCGTCTGATCATCGCGATACCCGAGCGAGTGCACAACCAGCGTGTCGCCTTCCCATTTGCCTACGGAATACCCGTTCCAGGTGGGCTGCGGATCGTCAGGCAAAGGGCGTCCGTCCACGAAAATCTGGCGGTAGTTCACGTTGAATTCGTTGAGGATCAGCACCAGGCGCGGCGTCTGTACGATCTTCTTCATGGTGGGGAGCAGGTGCATGTGAGGCCCTCCAGGGACGATGCAATTGAGGTAGTGATCGTCCTTCATCCGCCGTCTCGTCATGGCTTCCCGGGCCCACGCCTGATACGGCAGACCGTCCCTCAAATCCGCCCCGAATTTTATGAACTGCGGGCTGAGTGAAAGATCTCCGCTGCCCTGGGACGGCAACCGGTTCGCCGCCTGCCACAGCCCCGAGAGATCCGGCTTGCCGCCGGGGACGCGAGGCGCCGGCGCCGCCAGATTCGGCTTGCCATCCCGCGTCCTCGGCGTTCCTGGCGTGGGATAGTTCACCCACTGCGCCGGGAGTTGACTCGTGAGCGCGACCAAAGCAGCGATGCTCGGATTCATGCGCATCTCAGAAAGTCGCTATGGGATTCACGGGCGAACCAGTGCCGCCGGGAATGGCCAAGGGAGCGGCCGTCAGCAGGAAGTCCCATCGGTTCCGGGCTGCCGCCGCATCTGCCAGCGCTTCCAGGTCGCAATTATCGAACAAGTGAACACCCAGGTACAGCAATGCGAAGTCATGAACCGCGCCCCGGAGACTGGATGGGCTCACATATTGCGGATGGTCGCTGCCCATAATCGCAATGTCCCGTTGCTTCAGCCAGGGAATTACGGATGGGTCGAGTCCGGCTGACCTGCCGCCTTCGGCCCGGCCGCGAAGCCACGGTCCCACGGCCTTCCGGCGCGCCCACACTCCCGTCCGCACAAAGAGCGCGTCACCGGCGGATACTTTGATCCCTGCTTTCTTTTCCCAAGCTTCCAGGTCCTCCACATAGATGGGCGTACCCGGTTCCAGGTACGGAACGCCCTTGAGGCGCGGGATGTCGATCAGGATGCCGCGCGTGAAGATCCCATTCTTCACGTTGTGAATCGAATTCTTGGCGTGGCCCTGTTTCAGCACCGTCGCCGCATCCGGCTTGTAACCGTTGAAAAAGACGCCGTTGTCATTGATATGCGCCAGGGAATCCAAGTGCGTGTGGGCAATCCCGTGATAGTTGACGGCGATCTCATCGGATCCGATCGTCAGCATCTTGAGTTCGAAGGGATTGGGATTGTCGACCGCCTTCACGGTATCGGGGTCGGCTTCCATCGAAACCGAGAAGCCCTCCTTCACCAGAGCCGCGGCTTGCCTCCTTTTCGCTGGCGTAATCAGGTTCAGGGCTCCGATCTGATCGTCCTTACCCCACCGTCCCCAATTCGACAAATCTTTCTTCCAGCGTTCATACTGCGCCGCGGTAACCGTATGATCCTTGGCTGGCGCCACAGCCTGTGAGGAGGATCTGTCCGCGCTCAGCACCAACAGCAGCAACACCACCAAACTTCCTGCATAGGCTCGCATGATAACTCCTGGTTCACGGACTGCCTGTCCGGTAGTCCAATTAGATCACCATAGTTCACCGCCTGCGCTACGCGCAAACGGGAAACGGCGACCCGCGTGCGGCAGCCTCAGAGGCGCTGTATGATCTTGAGGAGCCGTGCTGTCTACGCGCGCGAAAGGATGGGCAGGCAATGAAAAGCAGTTGGCTGATTCTACTGGCAGCGTTGTGCTCGACGGCCCACGCCGCGGTTGGGGTACGCGTGCTTTTCGGCCTCACCGATCGCGCCGAAACCAGGTGGGACGGCTCAGCCAGCGCGCGTTCCGGCCACATCGCCCAGATCGAGCCCTGGCGCTTTGAAGGAACGGACGCCGTACAGGGCGACTCCTGGACTGCTTCCACTCACGAGGTTCGTCTCTTCGGCGGCCGCGGCCTGTTCGGCAATCAAGTCCAGATTCCCCTCGTCGCCAACGGAGTGTTGCTGTACCTCGACGACGCCAATGAGAATACGGAAATCGATCTGCAAACCGCGCAAGGTAACTTTACCGTGCGTCTGCGTGACATCCCCTACGGCAAGTCAGCCAACGCGCTCAACAGCCGGGTACTCATAGACCGCGTCCCGCCGTTCGTACAGCTAACCAGTTCGGCCGAAGAGCAAGACTACCCCACCGCTGTCGCCGACAAGAGCGGAAATGTGTGGCTCGCGTACATGGAGTTCAAACACAACCCGGACCACAATCGTCTGCGCGCCAATCTTCGGCAACCGGTTACTGATTTCTCGCCGTTCCGGTCGCCGGCCGGTGGCGACCAGATTCTCGTGATGAAGATCGCCGCGGGCAAAGCGTCCGCACCCGTCGCCGTGACGCCGTCCGGTGGCGACCTGTATCGCCCCGCAATCGCCATCGATGGCAGGGGCCGGCTCTGGGTCTTCTGGTCACAGAATGACAAGGGCAACTTCGACCTGTGGGGCCGGGTAATCGAGAACGAGAAGCCGGGCGTCACCGTCCGGCTCAGCCGAGAGGCCGGTTCCGACATCGATCCCGTCGCCGCCACGGATTCTCAGGGCCGCGTGTGGGTCGCGTGGCAGGGGTGGAGAAATGGTAAGGCGTCCATTTTTGCAGCCACTCAGAATGGAAACCGGTTCACCACGCCATCCACCGTGAACAGTTCGTCCGGCAACGAATGGAATCCCGCGATTGCCGCGGACGGATCGGGCCGCGTCACCGTCGCCTGGGACAGTTATCGCAATGGAAATTACGATATCTACATGCGGACCTCAACTTCCGGCGCTTGGGGTGAGGAAACGCCGGTAGCCGCCTCGGCTCGCTATGAAGCGTATCCTTCCCTCGCGTACGATCCCGCCGGACGGCTATGGATCGCTTATGAAGAAGGCGGCGAGCGATGGGGCAAAGACTTCGGCGCGTACGATACCACCGGGCTCGCGCTCTATCAGGGAAGGGCGGTCCGGCTGGTGGGATTCGACCGCGACGGGCGCGCCCTCCGCACTACGGCTGACCCTGCCGCCGTTTTGCCAGGAACTCCCGCCGTGAGGGTGGAAGCGAGTGGGCGCCAGGGCGACGGTGGCGAGCAATGGCTGAAGCCCGACCCGCAGAATTCCAAGACTCGCGTCAACAACCAGGCCGCGCGCGATGTGAGGTCGCCCAAGAACACCAGCCCGCGCCTCTCCGTCGATCCTTCCGGGCGAATCTGGCTCGCCGTTCGCAGCGCACATCCCATCTGGTGGAATCCCATCGGTACCGTATGGAGCGAATACCTGGTTTCCTACGACGGCGCGCAATGGACCGGCCCCATCTTCCTCTCGCATTCCGACAATCTTCTGGACAACCGGCCGGCTTTAGTCTCCCCGCGAGCCGGTGAATTGCTGGTGCTCGGAGCCGCCGATGGCCGCAGGCACTTCTCCAGGATTCAGCAATACGCCACCCCCACCGGGATGAATCCCAGCGTGCCCGTGGACCCCTATAATAGCGATCTGTTTTCCAATGAGATTGTCCTCGGGTCGGCTTTGCAGGCATTCGCGGTGACTGCCGGAGCAGCGTCCGCCCCCGCCGGACCGGACCCGAGAGATCAATCCGAGCGAGCCGCCGTTTCGCGCATGCGTGATTATCGCAAGGCCAATCTGCGCATTGTGCGCGGCGAATTCCATCGCCACAGTGAAGTCTCCATGGACGGGGGCAATGACGGCACTCTCCTCGACCAGTGGCGCTACGCCATTGACACCGGCGCTCTGGACTGGATCGGCTGCTGCGATCACGATAATGGCGGCGGCCGCGAGTACTCTTGGTGGATCGAGCAAAAACTCACTGACATCTTCTACAACCCGGGCAAATTCTCCCCTATGTTCAACTACGAACGAAGCGTGCCTTATCCCGAGGGCCATCGCAATGTCATATTCGCGCAGCGTGGCATCCGGGTCTTGCCGCGCCTGCCCATCAGCGGCGTCGATCAAAGCGGTCACGCCCCCGATACCCAAATGCTTTACGCGTATCTGAAGTTTTTTAACGGCATCACTGCGTCCCATACCAGCGGTACGACTATGGGTACCGATTGGCGTGATAACGATGCCCTGGTCGAGCCGGCCGTCGAGATTTACCAGGGCGATCGGCAGAACTACGAGATGCCGGATGCGCCGCGGAGCAACAGCGAAAAGGACTCGATCGGCGGCTGGCGGCCCAAGGGCTTCATTGACCGGGCCCTGGAGAAGGGCTTCAGGCTCTCATTTGAGGCCAGCTCCGACCACGTCTCCACGCACATCAGCTACGCCAACCTTTATGTCACACGCCTGAACCGCCCGGCCATCCTGGAAGCTTTCAAAGCGCGCCATCTCTACGCCGCCACGGACAATATTTTGGCGGACGTGAGCAGCGGCGATCATATGATGGGTGATCAGTTTACTACCGCAACGCCTCCTTCGCTGCATGTCAAGCTCGCCGGCACCGCGGCCTTCGCCACGATCTACATCGTGAAGGACGGCCGTTATGTCTATACCGCCGAGCCGAAAACCGACAAGGTGGAGTTCTCCTGGATGGACATGGCGGCAACGCCGAGAAAGACCAGCTATTACTATGTTCGCGGCGAGCAGGAGAATGGCGAAATCGTCTGGGCATCGCCCATGTGGATTACCTACTCGGGGAAATGACGGCCCAACCGCGGGGCAGGAACCCCCTCCGACATCATTGCTCCCCCTCCTGTCGCGCCGTACCGATCCGTCGCCAGAGGTCTTGCCAGCGCGCCTCAGCATGCAACTTGTCGAGTCTGGCATCCGCGAAACAACGCGGCAGCCAGGTGCACCGGTCTTCATATGCTGTTTCCAGGTGCGTGAGCGCCTGAGGTATCTCGCCAAGGCCGGCTAGTATGGCCGCGGTGAATACTTGAGACACATACTTCCGATGGCCCATATGTTTCAGTTCGGCCAGGATGTTCCGCGCTTCCTCATGTTTCCCCCACGCGGCGAACACTCCACCAAGAGAAGCCACCATAAGCGTGCTGTTGTTGGAGAGTACGCGTGCTTTTTGCATGGCAGAGGCCGCTTCCTGGTATTGACCGTCTACTTGATAAGCCATACCCAGATAAAAATATCCAGGGAAGAAATTCGAGTCCATTTCAACCGTCCTCAACCCGTGTTCGATCGCCTTCTCGTACTCGCGCGTGAAGTAGTACGTCATTGCCATGAACGCGTTCAGGCTTAGCGCGAGAGGGTCGAGTTCCAACGCGCGCTTGGCCTCCACGGTGGCCTCTTCAAAACGGCCGCCCATCGTGAGATTTTCAGCCACTGCCTGCCGGGCCCTCGGGTATTTTGGATCAAGTCCGATTGCCCGGCGCAGTTCCTTCTCCCCATTCGCCAGGTCCCAGTCGTAGTAGCTCATCGTCGCTCCCAGTACGGTTCGCGCTTCGGCAAGCTGGGGATCAATCTCAAGTGCCGCCAACGCTGCCGCCCTGGCTTTCGGACAGGCATCTTTGGGCGCAAGGTGGCAGTAGACGGCCAAGGGAACATAACCCTCGGCCACGCCTGCGTACGCCAAAGCGTAAGTGGGGTCTATTTCAATGGCCTGGCGGAAATATTGGATGCCCTTGAAAAGGCCTTCCTCGGTTCTCTTCGCCCAGTAGAATCGGCCCTTTAAGTAGAGATGATAGGCCTCGACATTGCCGGTGTAGCGCTTGGCGAGCAGGTCCTCTTTTGCGGGTGTGAGCTTCAGGCGCAAATTCTCCGAGATCTCTTTCGCGATCTCCTCCTCCATCGCGAATATGTCTGCCACCTTCCTCCTGTATTGCGCGCCCCATCTTTGCCAGCCGTTTTCGACATCTACCAGCTCCGCGCTTACCACCAGTGTCTCGCCTCGCTGCAGAACCTTTCCGGTCAGCACCGCCCCCACTCCCAGTGTCTTGCCGATATCCAGCGCCTCCTCGGTACGGCCTTTGTAGCGGAAGACTGCGCTTCGAGACATAACCTGAATCTGCGGCAATCGGGAAAGGCTGAATATGATGCTTTCGGTGAGTCCATCGCTCAGGTATTCCATTTGCGGATCCCCGCTGGTGTTCGCAAACGGCAGCACTGCCAGCGAGCCGAGGGCGCGAACTGGCTCGTGTGCCACTTCGATCATCGGCGCGTCCGCCACTCCGTCCATTACCGTTCGCGCCTCCGCAATGTCCTGTAGACGACGATGGGAGTCTTTCTGGAGGCAGCGTCGCAGCAAATCCCGCACTGTGACCGGAGTCGCTGCCGGTACGCCAATCCAGTCCGGCTCCGTCTTCAGCACCGAAGCAATGATCTCCGCTATACTCCCACCGCGAAACGGCCGGCGGCCGAGGAGCAACTCATACAACACACAGCCGAACGCCCAAATGTCGGCCCGCTGATCGATGCGCTCGCCCCTGACTTGCTCCGGGCTCATATACGCTGGAGTGCCAAGCAATGCGCCGGCTTGCGTCATGGCAGTCAGAGTCGTCGCGTCGGCCGCCGGGGCTTCCCTCTGGGGTTCGGTCGCCTTAGCCAATCCAAAGTCCAAAACCTTTACGCGGCCCTCGGGCGTGACCTTGATATTCGCGGGCTTCACGTCCCGGTGAGTGATTCCTTTCTGGTGTGCGGCACCCAATGCTTCCGCGATTTGGCTGCCAATGCGCACCACCTCCTTGATGGGAAGCGCACCGCGGACCAGTCGCTCTGCCAGCGTCTGGCCGGGCACCAGTTCCATCACCAGGAAAAGCGAACCGCGGGATTCCTCCAGGCCATGAATCGTTGCGATGTTGGGATGGTTGAGCGAGGCCAGCAACCGCGCTTCGCCCCTAAAACGCGCAAGCCGCTCGGGATCCTTGACGAATTCCGTGGGAAGTACTTTGATCGCGACCTCTCGATCCAGCCTTGTATCCTTGGCACGATATACCTCGCCCATTCCGCCGGCGCCAATCGGCGCGAGGATCTCGTAAGGACCCAAGCGATCGCCGGGCGCTAAAGCCATAGATGTCGAACGATTTTACTCTACCGGTTCGCCCCCTTTGCTGATTCTGAGACGATCCTCGCTGCTTCGTTGAATCGCGCTTGCTGCACGTTCTGTTTGAGCCGTTCCCAATGAACCCGGCCATAGACTGTTTTCGTGTCTTTGTCCGACAGGTTGACCTCGCCCGCCCACACGCGCCGATGAAAGTCCGTAAATTCGGGCGCTTTCTCGCTCTGGTCCACGGGCTCGCCGGATGAGCCCAGGAAGAGGAAGGCCATGGTGTAGAACAGGTGGACGATCTGCTGCATCAGGAAGTATCGGGCTTGTTGATACGGATCGGGCGGTCGCCCAAAATACTCCTGGAGATAAATCCGCTCCTCTGCTTCATTGGTGACGACCAGATTTGCAACCACTGCCAGGTCGGCATACCGATCATTCCGGAAGGCCGCTTCCCAGTCCACCAGCCATACACGCTGCCCGTCGAAAAGGATATTGTCCGGCTTGAACAAGTCGTTGTGACTGGACACCATGTCCGCATCCTGATACGGGTAAACCGCAGCCAGTTGCGCGTGCCACGCAAAAAGCTCGTCGTATTCGCCTTTGGAGAGAATCTTCGCCTCTTGAAATTTCCGGAGGAATCCGTCCACGGCAGCTCCCTTATGCATTAGGAACATGCAAGTTGTGTCGAGGTGATGCACCCCTTCGGGAAACGGCGGTAGTGCATGCAAGGCCCGCAGCACGGTGGGCATCCGGGCAAGAGCCTCGTTTGCCGGAAAGGGCGTCTCCTCCACAAAATCAGTGATGGAAATCTGATCTTCTGTGCTGGCGTACCAGACGTGGGGTGCGAGGCCTGCTTCAGCCGCCGCCTTCATGCAGGTGAACTGGCGCGTCGGCCCGAGCACCGAATTGGTAAGCATGATAATGCGCAATAGGTACGGACGTCCCTGCACGACGACCCGAAATTTCAGGGCCGCGTTGTGGCCCTTGGTCATCTTGCGGATTTCTTCGAACTCGGTTACACCGAAAGCCGCGCGCAAGGCGCGAGTCACTGCCTCGCTCTTCTCCTGTGGAACCATGGAGTCCTCCATTGGTATCGAAGTCTGCTGCTTCGCCTGTCGATACTACCCGAATCCTAAGTTGATATCTAG
Organism: Bryobacteraceae bacterium; assembly: GCA_035948775.1. GTDB lineage: Bacteria > Acidobacteriota > Terriglobia > Bryobacterales > Bryobacteraceae > PSRJ01. The sequence goes on along the minus strand of DASZIV010000144.1, from coordinate 58,962 downwards.
TCTTGTTTTCAATAATTTAGTTTGCTATTCTGAAACTGGAGGAGCTAGCCGCCCTTTGCCCTCCGCCTTAGATCTCCCGGCTGAATACCACCACGTTGACCGGCCCCAACCAGCACCAATTCCGTGTTCTGGCGGAATCCAAAGCACTTGGACTCTGGCACGAGCCGTGCCTTCTGAAGGTGCGAGAGGGAGGGTGACATGAAAACGAAACTTCTTGGATTGATGCTCTTGGTAGGAGCCTCGGCGTTTGCCGCGACGCATTTCTCGATTGGCGTAGGAATAGGCACTCCAGGCTATTACGCTGCGCCGCCAGCTCCGGTTGCGGTGCGTCCGGCCTATCCTGGTCCGGGCTATAACTGGGTGGACGGCTATTGGGCCCCCAACGGAGCGTGGGTCGCCGGATACTGGGCGCCGCCCGCGTATATCGGCTCGTACCGGACGGCACCGCGTTATTACGACCGCGACGACCGCGGGTACAATGGTGGCTACTGGCGGGGTGAGCGCGACCGTGATCACCGCGGACACGCCTTCGGGCACGACCGATAAGAACTGGAAATCGGCCAATCTGCCCTTTGGTCGAGGCTCACGCTTCGCGGAAGACGAAATGCAAATTGGGTTCGTTTTTGCAAAAACCCTGTCTCCGGATCCCAAGCCAATTTTGGCTTCGTTTTGCACTTTTCCGGTTCCGTGCCTCACCGTCCCCTGGGTCAAAGGGGCCAATGTCTTGTGTTGCAAGCATATAGTAGACTAGTGGCGTGCTTGGCGCGCCCAACCGCCGCGAGTTTTTCCGGTTCTTGACCGACGCCGCCGCCACCTCGTTATTCCCCAGCGCTTTCCTGAAAAATGCGCGCGCGCAAACGGGAACCGCGCCCCTGGCCGTCGCCAAACTGACCGACACCTTCCTGCATATCTCGGGTGCCGGGTCCAACGTCTTAGCCGTCATAGGGATGGACAGCGTCTTGATGGTCGATGGCGGCTCCCCTGAGCGGTCCGCAGAACTGCTGCGCGTGGTCGGCGAACACGCCGGCGGCAAGCCAGTCCGCGTCCTTTTCAACACCCACTGGCACCCGGAGCATACTGGCTCCAATGAGACGCTTGGGCAGTCCGGCGCGAAGATCGTCGCCCACGAAAACACTAAGCTATGGCTCGGTGCCGAGTTCGATGTCACATGGCAGCATCGCACCTACGAACCGCGGCCCAAGGTGGCGCTCCCTAATCAGACCTTCTACACGTCCGGCAAAATGATGTTCGGCAAAGAGCCGGTGGAATATGGATACATGCTCCAGGCTCACACCGACGGTGACATTTATGTTTACTTCCCCGGACCAAACATCCTGGTCACGGGTGACGTAGTCTCCGGCGGGAGTTACCCGGTGCTCGACTATTCCACCGGTGGCTGGATCGGCGGCATGATCGAAGGGCAGAAGACTCTGCTAAAGGTGGCCAACGCCGACACCCGCATCATCCCTGGCGAGGGAGCGCTCATGACCCGCGCGGGCCTGCAGGCCGAGAACGAAATGTGCAGCGCGGTCCGCGAGCGGTTGGTAAAGCTGATACGCATGGGCTACGGCCCCAAAGAGATGGTTGCTGCCGCCCCCACCAAGGACTTGGATGAGAAGTGGGGCAATTCGGAACTGTTCATCCTCAATGCCTATCGCGGCATGTGGGGACATGTTCGCGAACTGGGCGGAATCGTTTAGGTAAGGAGCGCCGGTAATGCGTCATTGGATTGCGGCTGTACCCTTCGCTCTGATAGTGCTGGTATCCGATCGGGGCCGGCTGGAGGCCGCGTCGCCAGTTAATATTCCCGCCAACACCGCTCCTCTGCCCGCGCACCGCGCCCTTCTCGCTCGCTACTGCATCACCTGCCACAACGAAAAAGCCAAGACCGCCAACCTCTCGTTCGACACCATGGACCTGACCCATCTGTCCAAGGACGCGCTGGTTTGGGAACGGGCGGTCCGTAAGCTGCGCGGCGGGATGATGCCGCCCCCGGGCGCGCCCCGACCCGACCCCGTGGCTGTGGATGGGTTTGTCTCATGGCTGGAGACATCGCTCGATCAGGCCGCCGCCGCTGCACCCGATCCGGGCAGTGTACCGCTACATCGGCTAAACCGCACGGAGTACGCGAACGCGATCAAAGATCTGCTGGGCGTGGACGCCGATGCCGCCGCTTTCCTTCCCGCCGACGACGTCAGCAACGGCTTCGACAACATGGCCAACGTGCTCAAGGTGTCGCCATCGTTTCTAGATCAGTACATCGCTGCGGCGCGCGCCATGAGCAGTCAGGCCATCAGCAACCCGCCGCCGACATCGCCGGTGAAGGTGGTTCTTCGCGGAGGAACACCCGTCCCCACCGACTTGCCGCTGGGCACTCGCGGCTTGATGCTGGCCCAGCATCTGTTTCCGTTCGACGGGGAGTACGAATTCAAAATCAACAACGCTGCCGACGGCATCCTGATCGTCGACGGTGTGCCTGTGCCCCCGAAAGGCCGCGTTTCGGTGAAGGGTGGTGTCCACAAGGTTGGCCTGGCCATTGCCGCCCACAGCTTCGCGGAACCCGAGAACTGGCTCGGATCGTTTGTCCCTGGCAATGCTTACCCCGGGTATGGCTTCGCGCCTGGAGGCGCTGGTCCGGGTGGCCGGCGGGGGCCGGGCCCGCCCGCCGTGGAAGTGACCGGTCCCTACAATCCCACCGGCAAAGCGTTTGAAACGGAGAGCCGCCGTCTTGTTTTTGTATGCCGGCCTCCCGCGGAGAGCGAGGAAGCCGCCTGCGCCGCCCGCATCCTGTCCAATCTGGCGCATAAGGCGTTTCGGCGTCCAATAACGGATCGCGATCTGGCGGCGCCCATGGCCTTCTTCAAAGAGGGACGGTCCAGCGGCGATTTCGACGCTGGAATTCAAAGCGGCATCATAGCCATTTTGTCGAGCCCCAAATTTTTATATCGCGCCGAGCCGCCGCCGCAGGGGCTCGGGCCGGGCTCCACCTATCGCATCAGCGATCTCGAGTTGGCCTCGCGCCTGTCGTTCTTCCTGTGGAGCACCATTCCCGATGACGAGCTGTTGGCGCTCGCGGAACAGGGGAAACTCAAGGAACCCAAGATCTTCGAGGAGCAGGTGCGGCGCATGCTGTCTAGCCCGCGCTCCCGCTCGCTGGTCACCAATTTCGCATCTGAGTGGCTGAAGCTGCGCGACATCACCAGCATCGACCCCGATCCCTTTATCTATCCGAACTTCGATCCCGCGCTGCGCACCGCTTTCCGCCGCGAGCTCGAACTCTTCGTGGACAGCATCCGGCGCGAAGACCGTAGCGTGCTCGACCTGCTCACCGCGAACTACACCTTCGTGAACGAGCGGCTGGCGTTGCACTACGGCATTCCGGGCGTCCGCGGCGAAGAGTTCCGCCGCGTCACGCTACCCGATTCCAAGCGCGATGGTCTCCTCGGGAAGGGCGCGATTCTGCTGGTCACCTCGTACGGCAACCGGACGTCCGTGGTGCTTCGCGGCGCCTATATTCTGGAGAACATCACGGGAACGCCTCCCTCGCCGCCGCCGCCCAACGTGCCGCCGTTTAAGGAGAACAAAGAGGGCGAAAAGCCCCATACGGTCCGCGAGATCATGGAGCAGCATCGCGCCAGCCCCTCCTGCAATGCATGCCACGGGGTGATGGATCCGCTGGGCTTTGCGCTGGAGAACTTCGACACCATCGGAACATGGCGAACCAAGGACCGTTTCGCCGGGACTGCCATTGACCCAGGTGGAAAATTGGTGGACGGCGCCATAGTCAACGGACCGGATGACCTACGCCAGGCGCTGATGAAGCGGCCCGCCCAGTTCGTGCAGACCATGACCGAAAAGCTGATGATGTACTCGTTGGGCCGGAGCCTGTCGCCCTACGATATGCCCACGGTCCGCAAAATCGTGCGCGATGCCGCCCGCGATAACTATCGCTTCTCGTCGATCGTGATGGGGATCGCCACCAGCGCCCCATTCCAGATGAGAAGGATACCCGAAGCCGTCGAGCACCCGGTAGAAGTCGCAACCGGACGTCCCTAAAGGATTGGAGAAGGAGACTCGAAAATGTTCATCACTAAGAAACATATCTCGCGCCGGACGCTCTTGCGGGGTGTCGGCGCCACCGTCGCCCTTCCTCTGCTGGATGCCATGATTCCGGCGCGGACCGCGCTGGCCCAGACGGCCGCCAACCCCACTCCCCACATGGGATTCATCTATTTTCCGCACGGCGCGGTGATGGACAAATGGACGCCCGCGGCAGTGGGAACCAACTTCGAGCTTCCCCAAATCCTCAAACCGCTGGCGGCCTTCCAGAAAAACCTCACGGTGGTGAGCGGACTGGAAAACAAGCCCGCCATCAGTCCGGCGGTGCATGCCATCACGCCCGGAACGTGGCTGAGCTGCGTTCATCCGCGCGCCACACAGGATCCTTTCGGCGGCCCCACCGCCGATCAGATTGCCGCCCAGCACATCGGCCAGGATACGCCGTTGCCTTCCCTGGAAGTGGCCGTCGAAGGACGCGGCGGCGGCGGTTCCTGCGACCGCGACTTCGGCTGCAGCTATTCCGGCACGATTTCGTTCCGCACGCCCACCACGCCGCTGCCTATGGAGACCGAGCCGCGCAAGCTCTTCCAGCGGCTCTTCGGCCAGGGCGATACCGCTGCTGAGCGGAAAAAGCTGGGCAAGCAATATAACAGCATCCTCGACCTGGTTTCCACCGAAGCCGCCGATCTGCAACGGACCCTGGGGCCGGAAGACCGTGCCATGCTCGGCGACTACCTGGAAACCGTGCGCGAAATCGAACGCCGCGTCGAGAAGATGGAAGCGCGCGACCTGTCGCACGTCCAGGTGCCCGATGCGCCGGCCGGCACGCCGCCCGCCTTTGAGCAGCACATCACGCTTATGTTCGACCTGGTGGCGCTGGCCTACCAAGCCAACCTGACTAGGGTCTTCAGTTTCATGATGGCCGCGGAAGTCAGCAATTTGACTTATAACCAGATTGGCGTGCCTGACGCGTTCCACCCGCTTTCGCATCACAACAACGAGCAGGCCAAGATGGAGCGGCTGGCCAAGGTCCAGACTTATCACAGCGACATCTTCGCCAAGTTCCTCACCAAGCTTCAGAAGATGCCCGATGGCGACGGCAACATGCTCGATCACTCGATCATTCTGTACGGCAGCAACATGAGCAACAGCAACCTGCACAATCACTATCCGCTGCCGACAGCCGTAGTGAGCGGTTGGAAAACCTTCAAGGGCGGCCAGCACCTGAAGTATCCCGACCAGACACCCCTGGCCAACATGCTGCTCACGGTGCTCGACCGTGCCGGAATTCCTATGGATTCTTTCGGCGACAGCTCCGGCAAGTTCAAGGAGGTCTAGCATGCGGGCTTCGCTCACAGCCGTCGTCCTGTTCATCGCCCTCTGCGCGCCCGCCGTAGCTGCCGAAGCGATAGGCGGCACGTCCCCGTTGGTGGACGCCGTCCGCACCGGCGATCGCCAGGCCGCCATTGCCTTAATCAACCAACACGCGGACATGAACGCCCCGGCGCCCGATGGCAGCCGCGCCCTTCTCTGGGCCGCGCACAACAACGACGCAGACATGGTCAACCGCCTCCTGCGAGCCGGCGCCGATGCCAAAGCCAGGAACGAGTTCGGCGCCACGGCGATGTCCGAAGCGGCCTTCGTTGGCAACACCGCCATAATCGAAGCCTTGCTGAAGGCCGGAGCCGACCCTGACTCCCCCGGCCCCGACGGCCAAACCGCCCTAATGGTCGCAGTGCGGACCGGCAACCTCGCTTCCGTGACGCTCCTGGTGGAGCACGGCGCGAACGTGAATGCGAAGGAGCAACAAAAGGAGCAGACCGCGCTGATGTGGGCGGCTGCCCAAAGCCAGCCCGCGATCGTCCGCGCGTTGGTGGCTCATGGCGCGGATGTCAACGCCCGGTCGCACGTCGATGAGTGGATAGCGCAGGTGAGCCCCGAACCGCGCGCCCAGCATTTGTCTTACGGCGGATTGACGCCGCTACTGTTCGCCGCGCGTGAAGGCTGCCTGGGATGCGTCCAGAGCCTGGTAGAAGGCGGCGCCAAGTTGAACCTTCCGGATCCGGAAGGAGTCACGCCCCTGATCCTGGCCATCGGCAACGCCCATTTCGATGCCGCCGCCTATTTGATCGCCAAGGGCGCAAACGTAGACAAGTGGGATTGGTGGGGGCGGAGTCCGCTCTATATGGCGGTCGATCTAAATACGATCCCGCATGGGGGGCGCGCCGATGGGCCGTCACTCGATGAGACCACCCCCTTGCAGATCATCGAGCAGCTTCTCGACAGGGGCGCGAATCCCAACCTGCAATTGAAACTGTTGCCGCCGTTCCGTGCCGTTGGCGCCGACCGCGGTGTAGACCAGATGATTACCATCGGCGCTACGCCGTTGCTGCGCGCCGCCAAAGCCATGGATGCCCCTGCCATCAAATTGCTATTGGCACACGGCGCACTGCCGAATCTCCCCAACCTACGGGGCACCACTCCGACCATGGCGGCCGCAGGCCTGGGCTCCGTGGACGCCGATACTCGCGGGTATTTCACTACTCCCGATGTGCAGCAGCGATCCATCGCCTCTTTAGAGCTTCTCTTAGGAGCAGGCGGAGAGATCAATGCAGCGGACAATGCCGGCAAAACGCCCCTTCACGGCGCGTCCTTCTGGGGCTGGAACGACGTAGTCCAGTATCTCGTGGACCATCATGCCAACCTCAACGCGAAGGATCAAAAAGGTATGGGTGTAGTCGACTCGGCCATGGGTCGCGCCGGCGGCAACAGCCGCGGCGGCCAGCGTATCGACGTTCACGAAGACACCGCAGTGCTGCTCAAGAAGCTGATGGCGGCCGCGACCCCGTAAGAGTCTTACTTCTTCCCGGCCGGCTGCGCTGCGGCGACCTTCACTTTGTAGAGCTTGGTGTCGCCGTCGTAAACGGTAGCTTCAATGTGGTCGCCCTTTTTCAGTTGCTTCAGGATGTCCGGATTGTCTACCTGGTAGCCCATGGTCATCGCGTCCATCCAGCCTTCGATCTTTTCATTGGCAACCATCAGCTTCTTACTGCCCGCGTCGACTTCCGTGACCGTGCCTTTGAAAACGAAACTCTTGGCATTCTTCGGCTGGGCGGTGATGATGGTGGCAGCCACCAGAATGGCGGCTACCAAATAAAGGCATTTTGCGATTGTCTTTTGCATAGTCTTACTCGGACATGATCGGCTCGGCGCGCTCGTTGGGCGCCGGCTGCACTTGCGGGTTGCGCGCCAGGAGTCGGACGCACGTGTTCCAGCGCAGCAGTGCATCGTCGTTAGCGGGCGGGCGGATGGCTTCGGCCTTCTCATACCAGCTCATCGCCTCATGCAGCCACTCGTAGATGATGGGACCGGAGCCCTGCCGCGCTTGCTGCAACAGCGACTGGGCGCGCCGCTCGGCGATGATCCCGGAATAGTATGCCCGATCGTAGTCGTCGTGCAGGCGCGGGATCAAGTCCTTGGCTTCTTGCACGGGATGACCGTGGTCGAACTGGTCGGTCAGCGCCAGAATCAGGGTGATCAGCGCGGTTTCGTTGTCGGGGTCAATGCTCAGCACATCCTGGCAGATGCTCTCGCTCTGCCACGGCTCGTGGAGCAATCGGTAGCGCTCCGCTTTGGCGAGCGCGCCCGGGATGGCGTCATTGTGCAGCGATTTCAGTTCCATGTCAGCTGCCGAATATCTTCATCACCAATTTTCGCAGGGGATCGTAGTACTCGTCCACCACGCGTTCCTTAAGCGGGATGATCGCGTTCTCTGTGATCACAATCTCTTCCGGACAGACCTTGCGGCAACACGTGGTGATATTGCAGTACCCGACGTTCATCTTGTCTTTCAGATCCAGCGTGCGCTTCTCGGTGTCCAGCGGGTGCATCTCCAGAGCGGCCGTATGCACGAAGAAGCGCGGTCCGGCGAACTCGTCGAATTTCTTATGCTCGCGCAGGACATGGCAGACGTCCTGGCACAGGAAACATTCGATGCACTTGCGAAACTCCTGAATGCGGTTTACGTCCTTTTGGTCCATGCGCCAGGTGCCATCCGGGAAGTCCGGTTTGCGCGGCGCGAACTTCTTGATCGACTTCTTTACGCGGAAATTCCAGGAGACGTCCGTCACCAGGTCCTTGATCGAGGGAAACGTGCGCATCGGCTCCACGGTAACCGGTTGATCGAGCGGCAGCGTGTTGAGCCGCGTCATGCACATCAGCTTGGGATTGCCGTTGATCTCAGCTGAGCATGATCCGCACTTGCCGGCCTTGCAATTCCAGCGCACGGCCATATCGTTGGCTTGCTCGGCCTGCACCTTGAGCACGGCATCCAGAACCACCATTCCCTCGGAGACCTCGGTGGGATAGTCCTGGAACTTGCCGCCCTTTTCGTTTCCTCGCCAGATTCGGAATGTCGCGCTCGCCACCTATTTCATCTCCTCAATCACCTGCTGCAGCTCGGCCGGTATTTCCAGAATGGGCTCGCGCGCGATCTGCATTTCGCCGCTGGTACCCTGCCGGATCACGATATTGAAATGGCCGAAGTTGGGGTCCTTCTCGGGATAATCTTCGCGGAAGTGCCCGCCGCGGCTCTCTTTCCGCTCGAGCGCTGCCAGCGTGACGGCTTCGGACACGGTAAGCAGGCTGGGCAGATCCATGGCAGTATGCCACCCGTTATTGAATTCGCGATTCCCTGGAATGCCGACGCGGACAGCCCGCTCGCGCAAGAGCGCGAGCTTCTCAAGCGCTTGCTCCATCTCTTCTTTGTGGCGCACGATTCCCACCAGGTCCTGCATCATGTTTTGCAGATCGTGCTGAATCTGGTATGGCCCTTCCACACCCGGCTTCTGACCGCGTTCGAAGGGCAGCAGCGACTCACTGGCGGCGCGGTCGATCTGTTGCGCGTCCACGCTCACCTGGCCGTTCTCCTTGGCAAAACAGGCTGCGAAATGACCCGCTCGCTTGCCGAACACCAGCAGGTCGGAAAGCGAGTTACCGCCCAGTCGGTTGGCGCCGTGTAAGCCGGCGGCGCATTCGCCGGCCGCAAACAGGCCTGGGATGGTGGACATCTGAGTTTCCGGATCCACCTTGATGCCGCCCATCATGTAGTGCGTGGTGGGGCCGATTTCCATGGGCTCTTTGGTGATGTCTATATCTGCAAGCTGCTTGAACTGGTGATACATACTGGGCAGTTTGCGTTTGATGTGCTCAATCGAATTCGGAAGCTTCTCCTTGATCCACGAGATATCAAGATAAACACCACCATGCGGGCTGCCGCGGCCTGCCTTGATCTCGCGTACGATGCAGCGCGCCACGTGGTCGCGAGTCAGCAGCTCAGGAGGCCGTCTGGCATCGCGGTCGCCCTGCGTGTAGCGCCAGCCTTCTTCCGGGTTGTCGGCGGTCTGGCTGCGGTAATTCTCGGGGATATCGTCGAACATGAAACGGCGGCCGTCCTTGTTGCGCAGCACGCCGCCTTCGCCGCGCACGCCCTCGGTGACCAGCAGGCCCTGAACGCTGGGCGGCCAAACCATCCCGGTGGGATGGAACTGCACAAACTCCATGTCCTTGAGATCGGCGCCGGCGTGATAGGCCAGGGCCAGCCCGTCGCCGGTGTATTCCCAACTGTTGCTGGTGATGCGATAGGCGCGGCCAATGCCTCCGGTGGCCAGCACCACGGCCTTGGCGGGAAACAGCAGAAAACGCCCGCGCTCACGGTCGTACCCGAACGCTCCCGCCACACGGCCGCCATCCAGCAGCAGCGTGAGCACGGTGCACTCCATGTGTACTTCCATGCCCTGGTGGATGCCGTGATCCTGCAAAGTGCGGATCATTTCCAGGCCGGTGCGATCGCCAACGTGCGCGAGACGCGGGTAGCGATGGCCGCCGAAGTTGCGCTGCAGAATGCGCCCGTCTTTGGTGCGGTCGAACACCGCGCCCCAGGCTTCCAACTCGCGCACGCGATCGGGAGCTTCCTTCGCGTGCAACTCCGCCATGCGCCAGCTATTGAGATACTGGCCGCCGCGCATGGTATCGGCGAAGTGAACCTTCCAGCTGTCGCGCTCATCTACGTTGGCGAGCGCCGCGGCTACGCCACCTTCCGCCATTACCGTGTGCGCTTTCCCCAGCAGCGATTTGGTAATGACTCCCACGCGCGCGCCGTCGGCAGAAGCTTCAATCGCCGCGCGCAGGCCGGACCCGCCCGCCCCGATCACCAGCACATCGTAGGGGTGCGTCTGGTATTCGGCCATCAGATAATTCTCCAATCGCGAATGACTCCGATGGCGCAGAGGCGGATGTAGATGTCCGAGAAAGCAACTGTGAAAAGACTGCACCATGCCCAAATCTGATGCTTGCTGTTGAGGCAGCTCACGCAGTCATAACTCTTGGCGCGAAACGGCGAGAGCCGCTCGAAGCGCCCTCCCACCAGATGCCGCAGGGAGTGGCAGCCGAGCGCATAGCAACCGAGCAGCGCGGTGTTGGCGGCCAGAACCAGGGTGCCGATCCCGATTCCGAACGATACCTGCCCGGTGGCCGCGTCGGTAAACCAGAGGGCCTTCCACACGTCGTGCGTCAGGAAGATTAAAAAGACCAGGGCGATGTACATGAAGTAGCGATGAACGTTTTGCAGGATCAACGGAAAGTGGCGTTCGCCGAGGTAGCTCTTGCGCGGCTCGCCGACGGTGCAGGCGGGAGGGTCGCCCCAAAACGCCTTGTAGTATGCGCCGCGGTAGTAATAACAGGTGAACCGAAAGAGACCGGGAAACGGGAGGATCAATAGGGCCGGAGAAAACGGCAGCCAGGCCGGCCACCACGCAGGCATGGGTCCGAGCAGCGCGTGCGGCGAATCACCGAAAATTTCCGGCGAATAGAACGGGGACAAGTACGGGCCGTAGGTGTAGTTCTTCCCTTGAAAAGCGGCCCACGTCACGTAAACGATGAAAGCGGAGAAGCCCAAGAAAACCAGCAGCGGCGTTTGCCACCATCGATCGCGTCGCAGGGTCTGGCCAAAACCGCGCTTTTCCCAGGACACTTCGGCGAAGGCCATAACGAGACATTCCTCCATGCCCGACACAACGGTCGGGTCCCTCATGATATCGAGTCGCTACTGGATATTTCAACTTAGGAAGAGCTTCGGACAGGGCAAATCCGCGGGTCCTAGCCGGGAGCGGGAGGAGTGTGTGGCTTGGGTGCAATTAACGAGACCTTGACTGGCTGGCCTCCGGGCGCCACCTTCATCACTTTGCAGACGAGTTCGAGGCGCTCGACTGGTGCGATCACACGCGTGAGGTTGCGTTCCGAATCGAAGCCGGTCAGCACGGCAACGCTCCAGGAGGGCGCGTACAGCTCCATGACCCGCATCGTCTCAAGGCCGTTGTCCAGGAGCACCAGGAGTTCCTCGTCTTCCTTCAAGGCCTTTTGCATAAACTGAATCTGCGCGAGGATGATCAAACCGACATTGTCGCCCCCGCCGGACGGAGGACGGGTGGCTTTGAACGAATCGAAGAGCGCTGCGGCGTCGGGAGGGCGCAGCGACTCGAGCACCTCCTTCATCGGAGCTTTGAGCGCCTGTTGCGCGATTTGCCTGGTGATGTCGCCGAGACCCATCTTGCGTAATCCTAGCACGGTGGGAGCCGGGCCGTAGCTCCGGTGCGCCTACGCTACGCCGCCCCGCAGGAAGGATGCGGGGGAGGGGGGCGCCGCGGCGCCCATTAGTTTCGGCTGCTGGCCTTCGGGTACCGCATCTCCTTCGCCCGGCGCCAGGAACAGATTGGCGTCGATACCGTGCTGGCGCGTATATAGATCGTAATAGCGTCCGCCCAGCGCGTAGAGCGATTCGTGCGTACCGCGCTCGGAGATGCGACCGTCTTCGACCACTAGAATCTGCTCCGCGCGGCGGATCGTCGACAGGCGGTGCGCGATTACGAATGTGGTGCGGCCTTCCATTAAGTAAGTGAGGCCGGCCTGAATGGCCTGTTCGGATTCCGAGTCGAGGCTGGAGGTGGCTTCGTCTAGAATCAGAATTCGCGGATCTGCAAGAATCGCGCGCGCGATCGAGACGCGCTGACGCTGGCCGCCCGATAGCTTCACGCCGCGCTCTCCCACGATGGTGTCGTACTTCTTTTCGAAGCGTTCGGCGAACTCGTCGACGCGCGCGATCCGGCAGGCCTCGAGGATCTGGTCTTCCGTCGCTGACGGCCGCGCGAAAGCCACGTTCTCGCGAATCGTCCCGTCAAACAGAAACGTGTCCTGCAACACTACGCCCAACTGCGTGCGGTACGAATCCAGTCGCGCCGTTGCCAGGTTCACTCCATCCACCAGTATGGTGCCTTCGGTCGGTTCGTGGAAGGCTGCAATCAGGCTGATGATGGTCGATTTGCCCGAGCCCGAAGGCCCCACCAACGCGGTCGCGGTGCCCGGCGTAGCCTCGAAGCTCACATCGTGAAGTACCGGTTTACCGGGATCGTAAGCGAAGGTCACGTTCTCGAACGTGATGTACCCCTGGATCGTCCCGATTTTGGAAACGCGGTGTTCGTCTTCGTCTTCCGGCCGCTCGTGCAACACTTCCTGCGTCCGGTCGAGCCCCGCCAGCGCTTCGGTCAACTGCGTGCCAATGCCCACCACCTGGAACATCGGCGCCACCAGCATCGCCAGAAACATGGTGAAGGCCATGAAACCGCCGATGGTCAAGGAGGGGGGTTGCGCAATGATCTGCCGCGCGCCCACGAACATGACGGTGGCGCCTACCAGGCCCATTAGCGCAGTGGCTGAAAAACTCATCAGCGACATGGCGGTGAGCGACTTCAGCACGTTCTGCAGCAGACGGTCGACACCGGCCGAAAAAACGCGCGCCTCTTGCGCCTCCGCGTGGTAGCCCTTTACCACCCGCACGCCCGCCAGCGACTCTGTGAGGCGGCCCTGAACGTCGGCGTTGATCTTGCCGCGCTCGCGGAAAATCGGCCGGATGTGCTGGAAGGCTTTGCTCAGCACCAGCGAGAAGATCGCGATGGCAAATACCGCCAGGCCGGTCATGAGCGCGCTGATGCGCAGCAGGATGATCAGCGAAAACAGGGCCTTCTCGATACCGCCCACGAAATCCACCAGGCCCGTGCCGACGAGGTTGCGCACCCCTTCCACGTCGCTCATGATGCGCGAAACCAGCGCACCGCTCTTGTTGGTGTCATAGTAGGCCACCGGCAGGCGGCCCACGTGTTCCTGAACGCGCCGCCGCAACTGCGCGATCAGCCTCTGCCCTTCCTTCGAGAGTAACTGGGTGAGCGTATACGAAGTGAGCCCTTGAATCACGGTGGCGCCCAGGACGGCCAACACCAGCCAGTTGAGCAGCCAATACTGCTTGGCACCGATGACGTTATCGAGGAGGAATTTGCTCGATCCCGGCAAGACCAGGCTGGTGAGGATGTTGACCTGCATCAGCAGGAAGCCCATTGCCAATTTGCCGCGGCGCGGCCGAACCAACTCCATCAGGAGCGGACGCGCGCTGCGAAAATGCTCGCCAGTCGATCGTTTGGGTTTAGTAGGCGTCACGCTACCCCTTCAGGTTACCAGTTGATGTGATTCTCACGATGGCACCGTGGTTGCAACGTTTACCCTGCTATGCCAGAAAAAGCAACCATCGAAAGGGCGCGCCGAGACGCCAAGGAAGGCAAGGCGCCCAGCACGCAAGCGGGAGAATTTGTCAAAGAAGAGATGGACCACATCCGCGAGGGAAAGCACGGCGCACGGTCGCCACAGCAGGCAATCGCGATTGGACTGTCAAAGGCCCGCCGCGCCGGGGTTCCGTTGGCTCCGCCCAAAGCCGGGCGAACGTCCGATCAGACCCGTAAACAGGCGGAACGCGATTACACAAAAGGGCAGAGCGGCGAAGGCCGGAAGAAGCCATCGGCCAAACGGTCGCGCGCGGTCCTGGGTGCCTTAAAACGGGAGGGGCGGGCGGCGGCCTCGCATAAGGCGCTTTCGCAGCAAGCGCACCGCGCAGCCGCGCAGCGAAAGAAGCGGGGGCCGGTCACAGCGGGGAAGAAAGGCTCGTCAGGCCGGAGCGGCGCCGCTTGAAAGCCGGGCGAGCAGCGCCGAGGGCATCGCAGCCGCGCTCGTTACGGGCAGAACTTCAAAACCAGCGGCCCGCCCGCTGGCGATTCCGGCTGCCGAATCTTCGACTACCAGCGGCCGCTTGGCCCCGAGCAGCCGCGCTCCCAGCAAATACGGATCGGGCGCGGGCTTGTGGCGCTTCACGTCTTCTCCGGTAACCATCGCCTCGAAGTAACCGCGCAGCTTGCGCACCTCGAGCGGCGGCTCAATTTCGGTCCGCGCACTGGAACTGACCACCGCCAGCTTGTAATCCCTGTGCAGTTCTTGCAGCAGTTCAGGCAGCTCGGGCGGAAAGGGCGGCTGTTCCATGCGGTGCCGGAAACGTTCCTTCTTGGCCGGATACTGCGTCCATAGCTTCTGCCAGTCGAGCGGCGGGTTGGCTTGGGCGGCGATGTGGCGCAGCATGTCGCGATCGTCGATGCCGATGTAGCGATCGCAATAGACCTCCCACGCGAGCTTCACTCCGAAAGGCGCCAGCACCTCAGCCCAGCACGCGAAGTGCAGGGGTTCGCTATCGACCAGGACGCCGTCGAAGTCGAACAGGATGGCATCAAAGAACGGCATTGAAGGGAAGTTTTCCAGCGTAACATTTGTCTCGCGATGTGGTATCACTGAACAGAACGCCATGCCAACCGAAGAAGAAATGCAAGCCGAGCTGGAGCGCCTCCGCGCCGAGAACGAGAAGCTGAAACGGCCACGCGGGCAAATGGGGCTGAAGGTGAGCGAAAAGGGTGCGCTCTCCGTCTACGGGCTGGGCCGCTTTCCCGTGACTCTCTACCGCGAGCAGTGGGAAAAGCTGCTAGGGATGGCGGATGAGATCCGCCAGTTCATTCAGGACAACAACGCGCAGCTCAAGCGGAAGGAATAGCGTGGCGCCGGGCGTCGCGGAACGCTGATGGTAGAGCCGTTTGAGGCGCCCGGCATCCGCGGCGTCCTGCACAGCCCCGATGCCGCTAATGGCCACGCGCTGCTGTTGACGCATGGGGCCGGATCCAATTGCCAGGCGCTACTATTAGTTCGGCTGGCGCAAGCCTTCGAAGAAGCCGGGTTTTTGGTGCTGCGCTACGACCTGCCTTTCCGGCAGCAGCGGTCAAAGGGACCGCCGTTTCCGTCGGGGGCCGGGCGCGATCGGGAAGGGATCGCCCAGGCGGTGGAACAGGTCCGGCAGATGGCAAGCGGGCGCGTGTTTGTGGGAGGCCATTCCTACGGGGGACGCCAGTCGGCCATGCTGGCAGCCGCGACACCTCAGTTGGCCAATGCTTTGTTGTTGCTCTCTTACCCGCTGCATCCGCCGAAGCAGCCGGAGAAGAAGCGCACCAGTTTCTTTCCGGAACTGCGTATTCCCGCGCTCTTCGTACACGGCACCCAGGACCCGTTCGCTTCGCTCGAGGAATTACGCGACGCCATGGCTCTCATTCCGGCGCGCACGGATCTGCTGGCGGTCGAGGGCGCGGGGCACGATCTGGCGCGCGCGGCGGGACTGGCGAATGAGATGATCGCGCGGCTGGAAGCGTGCTCCACCGCTCCCTGACGGTCGCGGCTCTGAAAAAGGGCCACAGGGCGCATGCTATCCTGATTACTAACTTCCCAGAGGTTCAGCGATGAGCGAATATTCCTATCGAACTCCTCACGGGATAGCTGTCACGCGCACAGCCTCGAAGGCCAATTTTCGCAAAGGCCTCAAGCACCTGCTGCGCGATTTGGACCGCCACCGTGGGATCTACCTTTCCTCGGGATACGAGTATCCCGGGAGGTATTCGCGCTGGGATATCGCGTCCACTTGCCCGCCCCTCGAGATCGTCTCGTACGATCGCGAAGTACAATTCCGTCCACTGAATTCGCGGGGCGAAAAGATCCTGGAGATCCTGCAGCCCGTTCTGTCTGGGCACCCGCACTGGGACGAATTCGAATTCCAGCCGAGCCTCATTCGCGGCCGCTTGAAGCCTATGTCCGCGCTGTTTTCCGAAGAGGAGCGCAGCAAGCAACCCTCAACGTTCTCGCTGCTGCGGTCGCTGATCGAGGAATTCCGCGGCGAAGAGGATTCGCGCCTCGGACTGGTGGGCGCGTTTGGCTACGACCTCCTGTTCCAGTTTGAGCCGGTGGAAAAAAAGCTGCCGCGCCACGGCCACAAAGACCTGCACCTGTTCCTGTGCGACGACATCTGGTTTATGGACCGCAAGAAGGAGCAGATCGAGCGCTACCGGTATGACTTCGCGCGCGAGGAGATCTCTACCGCCGGCCTGCCGCGCGACGGGGAGAAAGTGGCGGCGCCCAAGAAACGCGCGCCCGGCCCGATTGTCTCCGACCACACTCAAGAAGAGTACATGGCCAACGTGGAGACCGTTCGCGAGGGCATGCGGCGGGGCGACTATTACGAAGTAGTGCTGCGCCAGACGTTCCAGACGCCCTACTCCGGAAAGGCCTCTGAGCTATTCGAGCGCGTGCAGCGGGCCAGCCCCAGCCCGTACGAATTCCTCATGCAATTGGGCGACGAGCAACTCGTGGGCGCATCGCCCGAAATGTTCGTGCGGGTGGAGGGACAGCGCGTCGAGACCTGCCCCATATCTGGCACCGCGAAGCGTACCGGCGATCCGTTGCAGGATGCCGACAACATCCGCGAACTTCTTAAGTCCACCAAAGAGGAATCCGAGCTGACTATGGTCACGGACGTGGATCGCAACGACAAGTCGCGCATCTGCGAACCAGGCACCGTGAAGGTCATCGGGCGGCGCTTGATCGAATCCTATGCCGGCGTATTTCATACTGTGGACCACGTAGAGGGCATTCTCGAAGAAGGCTTCGACGCGCTGGACGCGTTTCTCAGCCACATGTGGGCTGTCACGGTGATCGGCGCGCCTAAGAAGGCGGCAGCGCGAACCATCGAGACTCTGGAGAAAAACGCGCGCGGCTGGTACGGCGGCGCTGTTGGGATGATCTCGCTCAACGGCGACATCAACACCGGAATCCTGATCCGCACGACTTATCTGCGCGACGGCGTTGCCTCCTATCCGGTGGGCGCGACGCTGCTGTACGATTCCGTTCCGGCGATGGAAGAGCAAGAGACGCGGCTCAAGGCTACCGGTTTCTTCCGTACGCTAGGAGCCACTCCGGCGGCGGAATCCGCTACCGTGGAGCGCGAAGCCCCTGGTTCGGGTGCAAAACTTCTACTGGTGGACAACGACGATTGCTTCATCCATACGCTGTCCAACTACGCGCGCCAGACGGGCGCCGAAGTGGTGACCTACCGCGCCGGCTTCCCCGCCGAGCTGCTTTCGCAGATAGCGCCGAGTCTGATCCTGATCTCGCCCGGCCCCGGACGGCCTGCGGATTTCGGCGTGCCCGACCTGGTGAAGACGGCGGTGCGCCTGGGCGTGCCGGTGTTCGGCGTCTGTCTAGGATTGCAGGGGATTGTCGAAGCCTTCGGCGGCGAACTCGGCGTTCTGGACTATCCCATGCACGGCAAACCTTCCACGGTTCGCCACAATAGTCACGGCGTGTTCGAAGGGCTGCCGGCGGAGTTTCAGGTGGGGCGCTACCACTCTCTGTTCGCGCGCCGCGAAACGTTTCCTGCCTGCCTGGAAGTGACGGCAGAGACCGATGACGGGGTCATTATGGGGGTACGCCATAAACAGCTCCCCATTGAGGCCGTACAGTTCCATCCGGAATCCATTCTCACGGCGCGCGACGATCTCGGGCTGAAGCTCATGGAAAATGCCGTGCGCCTGGGCAAGACGGCGCGAACCGCGGTATAGTCTACAACACGAGGAGAGAAGCATGTCACACGCTTCGGCGCTGCGGCGCTTGTTGCAATTCACGCTAGCGATCGCCCTGTTCGCGACGGTCGCAACAATCCACGCTAACGATCCCGACCCCAAGGTCATGTCTTACCAGAAGCCTGATCAGATTAAGTGGGTCGAAAGCGCGGCTGGCTCGGCGAATGCCGTGCTGGCAGGGGATCCAGCAAAACCGGGACTGTATGTGGTTTTGACCAAGTGGCATCCGCATCACATGAGCCGCCCCCACTTCCATCCCAACGATCGGTTCATAACCGTGATCTCGGGGACCTGGTGGGTTGGCTGGGGTACCAAATACGATCCGGAAAGCACCTATCCTTTGAAGGCGGGCACTGCCGTTACGCATTTCGGCAAGCAGGTCCACTACGATGGCGCCAAGGATGAGGAAGTGGTTTTGGAGATCGTGGGCATGGGCCCGGCAACGTCAACGCCAGCCGAAGTGAAGTAGCACGGGCATCTGGGCACAATCCTTAGGCCGGGGGGCCGCCTTATAGGCGTTAACTTAGTTCAACGCGGCAACCACGCGGCCGTTCGGCAGTTGAAGGAAATTTCTGGTACTGGTTGGCATTTCTCGGCTAACGTATATCGGCCATTGAACGCTTCATAGCGTTTCTGCTCAGGCGCCTTGAGACGAACGGTACTTTAATCTGCGTGGCATCCGTGGCGTTGCCCTGATCTCTTTGTGACGGCGGTACCAACGGGCGAGCGGTTCCGGGAACAGGTTGGCCTGCATCGGTGTCCATCATCTCACGAGGCTTGTTGGACCAAATACTGCGAATCTTCGGATGGCTACTATTCCTCCAGAGCGTTTTATTGGGGATATATGTAATTGCCGTCGTGGGCGGGGGAGTCTACGTTTGGATGCCACTCCCTACTGCCATCGCTGCGACTATAGTTACCGGCGTGCTGCCTTCGCTCTCGGCGTTCCTGGCAACCTTCAGCCAGCGACTTGCCGCCCGGATCTACTTTTGGGACGGTCCCTTTGCGCTATTTTTCGGCGTTCTGTATCTCAGGGCCTTCGGAGGGCCTTTAGCAGCGGCTCTAATCTGCTTGGGGGTTCTCGTCCTTCCCTGGCTGTTCTGGAGAGCTGCTGCCAAGCGAAAATGGCCTCCCCTGATTGCCAATTCAATCCTTTTACGACGCCAGCGTCTCGCGGTCGTTACTGGTTGCGGCCTATCATGTATCGTCGTTCTGGTTGCGCTGGGCTGGTCCTTGAGCATGCCTTGGTGGCCTCTGCTTGGCGATTGCTATGGTGGGCCGCTCTTTGACGAGCGCGGATTGCCTCGCGCGATTGATTTTACCGCTAGAATTCTGTTTGTCGGGCCGCCAACATACCAGGGATGGTCTCTGTG
The DNA here is from genome assembly GCA_035948775.1 of Bryobacteraceae bacterium. Lineage (GTDB taxonomy): Bacteria > Acidobacteriota > Terriglobia > Bryobacterales > Bryobacteraceae > PSRJ01. The sequence continues at coordinate 39,653 of DASZIV010000144.1, read as the reverse complement.
GTCAATCGCGAGAATCGAAGAGCGATTTTCACCAAAGTCATGGTGGACTCCCGAAAGACTCATCCTTCGGGGATATTTCAAACCGAGCGACTTATCACGGGAGTACTTGATTGAAGGCACTCGCAGTGACTCGGCTCTCTCGCACTTTCTTCCAATCATCAAGCCGTTTGAGTGTGGCCACACGGCTCCGCTCGCGGACGCATCGGCCACGGTCCGAGTTCTGCACAGCGGGCCGCCGAAATCCGGGGTCCGCCTGATCGGGAGTGTTTATAGGGGTGCCCATTCGGCGAATCGGGATTCGCGAACGCCTCTCGGCGGCGTCACAGTCTCCATTCAGGGCCCACGCGGCGCCATGGTCTCCACGACCGATGCGGAGGGCGTCTACGACGAACATGGGCTTCCTCCCGGCCGTTACACGCTTCATCTGATGCTGCGAGATGCGAACGTGGAGACCTCCTACGGGACGGAAAGTCCGAGCCTGGACCTAAAGATCGGCGAGGTCGGTGGCGCGGACTTTTACATTCGATAACTGGTCTCCTGCTCTACAACTTTACGGGCCGCGCCATTATGTCGATGCTCGCGGCGAGCAGACCAGGTGCTTACGCCGATCGGGGCGCCGTCTCCAGCCTTGCGCCCAGCGTCAGGAAGTTGAGCAGCGTGGATGCGGCAGCGCATGCCGCGATCACGATGGCCATCGGCACCACCGGATTGTCCAGAAAGCCGAGGAACGTGGTGGTGATGGCGGCGATCAGGAACTGGTTGGTGCCGAGCAGCGCGGATGCCGTGCCCGCGATCTTGCCGTGACGCATCATGGCGATGGCGGAACCGTTGGGGAACACAAAGCCCTGCGCCGAAACGTAGACGAACACGCACGCGAAGACGCCCGCCAAACCGGCGACACCCGTCAGCACCGTGACCAGCAGCAGAATGCCTGCGGCTAGTTGAGCCAGATTCGCGAAGCGCAGCACACGCCAAATGGGGATGCGGCGGGGCATCCGGCCGTTAATCTGCGACGCGATAATCATGCCGGCTGCCACGGCTCCGAACAGCCACCCGAAGCGCTCAGTGGGAATCTTGTAGAGGTTGATGAAGACGAACGGCGCGCTTGTGATATAGGCGAATAAGCCGGCCGAGCTGAAGCCGCAGACCACGGACGCTCCTAGAAACGTTCGGTCGCGCAAAAGCTGCGTGTAGGCCGAGGTGATGACGTCAAACCGCAGCGGGCGTTTGTCATCGTCGGCCAGGGATTCGGGAAGGCGGAAGTGCATGCCCACCAGACAGGCCGCCCCGATCGCGGCTTGCGCGAAGAACGCCGCATTCCATCCGAACCACACCAGCAGATAGCTGCCGATCAGCGGGGCAACCACCGGCGAGACGCCCAGGACCAGGATCAGCATGGAGAAGATCTTGCGCATATCCTCCGGCGGGAACAGGTCGCGCACCATGGCTCGGGACATCACCGATCCGCCGCAGGCACCCACGGCTTGCAGCAGCCGGAACACGGCCATCACGCGGATTGATGGCGCCACGGCGCAGGCGAGCGACGACGCGATGAACAGAAGAAGACTGGCGTAGAGCGGCGGCTTGCGGCCAAAGCGGTCGGTAATCGGCCCGTACAAGGATTGGCCCAGCGCGAAGCCAATGAGGAACGTGACCATGGTCAGCTGCACCGATGCCGTGGAGGCGTGGAACACTTTTTCCATGACCGGCATGGCCGGCAGATACATGTCGATGGACAGCGGGGCGAAGGCCTGCAGCATGCCGAGCAACACCAGAAGTTCCAAGTAGCGGAAGTGCGAGACCGCAGCTGCCCGTTGCGCCATCATGCGGGAACTGACAAGTGTAGCAACAACGCTCAGAGTTCCGTAATGCTGAGCGTGTTGCCTTCCGGATCCTGGAACCAGGCCACCTGGGCGCCGCCCGGCGCTTGCCAGATACCGAGGTCGTCTTGAGTCAGCCCCTTATACCGCTGAAATTCGACGCCGGCTTTCTGGAGAGCCTTGGCGGTGGCGGCGATATCTTCGACCTGCCAGCCCAGGACCGTATAGGGAGCCACCGCGACCCTCTGGACAGTAGTCACGCGCAACATCACCCCTTGCACATCGAAGGCCAGCGCGAACCCATCTTCGCTAATGAGGTGCAAGCCGAGCGTGTCGCGATAGAACGCTTTCGCCTTGGCCGGGTTTGCGGTGGCGGCGAAGGCCATAATCTTCTGGGAAGCAAGGGGAGAGTCGGTGGCCATGGGAATAGTTTCTCAACCTTGCGTGACCAGCACCAGTCCCGAGGGCAGTTCCTCGCCGAAGATCCTTCCCAGCATGCTGTCGTCTTCTTCCTCGCCTTCCAGCACGGCCAGCAGGCGCTCGGCGTGGGGGAGCTTTTCGAGTTTGCGCTTGACGGCCTCGCGCGTGGCCGGAGCCAGGTCGCGCGTGGGATCTTCGATGCGGCGCGCCATGGAAGCCAGAGCCTCGCCGGCAGCCGGCAGGTTGACGAGCGCTTCCACCCAGCGTGTGGCGGCGGCCGGCGGCACCGCCAGATTGATGGGGCCGTAGAAGAGAGTGCGGGCGCCCAGGCGCGACAGGCACCAGAGTTCGCTCTCTTTGAAATCGCCCGCCTTCACGCGCTTGACCAGCGCATCGCCCAGTTCGGTCTTGGTCCCGATGGGCAGCAATTCCAGGCTGGCCGCGGTGCGCCACATTTCGCGCAACAAGGCGGCGTTGATGCGCTGCGGTTTTTTGTTGCCACGCGGTAGAAGAAACGCGGAAAGGCGCTGGTAAATGTCGGTCTGCTGGTTGCGGTTGAGTCCGCCGGCCACGCGTCCCCAAAAAATCCACCAATCGATTTCGCACTGCACCTGATTGCCGTACGTGACCCCGGAGCTGAAAAGGCGGCGCACCTGCTCCACGCGGAAATCGTCTCCGGGATATCCGAAGCCGGGCCGCAGGCAGAAGCCGCACAGGTTGAGCCAGCGGATTTCGTAGGCGGGGCTTTTCTTGCGCCCGTCGGTCATGGTGAGAAAAGCGTCGGCCATCTGGCGAATGGCAGAGAGCGGCCACGAATTCTTTCCGAGCCCCATGTTTTGCTCCAGTTTCGCGGGAAGCTCTTCGGGGGCGATTGGCGATTTCGACGAAGGAGAAAATACGGCCGCGATCAATTCGAGCGACGACTTTAGTGCCTGCTCGCTCACCACCGCGGCGGCCTTACGTTCGGCGGGAGCTTGCGCGGCGGAGGCCGCTGCTTTTCGCAGTTCGAACTGAAGCCGCCAGCGGTTGTCGCTGATTTTGGATTCGCACCAGGTTTCGAGCGTGCCGATTTCCGTGAGGCGCGCTCCCAACTTGACCGGAATCAACCGCTCTTCGGCCTTCTTGCCGAAGCGGATCACGGCGTGCAGAGGGGCGTGGCCGTGCAGTTCCGGTTCGCCGGCTTGAAATTCCACCACATCGCCGAGTTTGTCTTCGGTGCGCGTGAGCGAGCTATAGAGGCGGAAAGAAACCGGCCGGTTGGCGAGCAGTTGCAGAGCGTCGTTATCGATTTCGACGGCCGCGCCTTCTTCCGCGCCACGGGGCACCAGGCAGACCGCGCTGAACTTGTCGTCGCGCGGTTCTCCCAGTCCAATGTAGTAGGTCCGTGGCAACCCGCCGCGCACCAGCACGCCGCTGCCAGTGGAGCGCACGTAGGAGTAATAAGCGGCCCCGCGCGCCACCGCCAGATCGAGGTCGATATTCTCCAGAATCTCGGGCCGCCGTCCATACCAGTGAGCCACCGCGTCGGCGACGCGCTCCTGCAGGATGGTGGGAATGAAGAAACCGCCGTTGAACAGCACCGCATCCGGGGCCTGACCGGCGGCCTCGAGGAAAGCATTCAGGTGCCGGGTGATGGCCGCGTCGGAAACGTACGGCAGGCCCAGCTCGCGAAACAGGCTGCGCTTCTCTTCCTTAGGAGCTTCGCCGCGTTCGGTAATCGGCAAAAAACCTTCGAGCGCCAGTTCCAGGGCCTCTTCGCGCACGATCTCGGTCTTCAACGTCTTGCCGATCACGGCCGAGCCGGAACCCAACACCGTGATCTCGACACTCTTCAGTTCCGGATCATTGAGCAGCTTCTCTTTGGCGGCGGAGCACTGGCGGCGCAGGCCACTGCGCTGACGGATCGAGAGAGGTACGCCGAGTTTAGTCTCCACCAGCCAGGCGAGCGTCAAATCGAGGTTGTCGCCGCCCAGGAGCAGGTGTTTTCCCACGGCGGTGCGGGTGAAGTTGACCAGATCGCCTTCGCGCGAAACGCGGATCAGGCTGAAGTCGCTGGTTCCGCCGCCCACATCGCACACCAGCACAATCTGCCCGTCAAACAGCCTCTTGCGCGATTGCGCCAGATTGTTGGCGATCCAGGAATAGAAGGCAGCGGCCGGCTCTTCGAGCAGCGTGAGCCGCTCCAGGCCAGCGTCGCGGGCCGCCATCACGGTGAGCTCGCGGGCCTCTTCGTCGAACGACGCAGGCACGGTCAGAACGATATCCTGCTCCGCCAGCGGCGCGCCCTTCGCGCGGTCCCACTCTTCCCGGAATTTGGCGATGAAGCGCGCGGAAACCTCGACGGGGGAAAGGACGCGGCCAGTTTCTTGCGAATCCCACGGCAGGATCTTCGCCGTGCGGTCCACATCGGGATTGGAAAGCCACGATTTGGCGGAATGGACCAGGCGCGTGGGGACCAGCGCGCCTTGCTCGCGGGCATAGAGGCCCACCGGTTGCGCGTCCTCCAGGAACAAAAACGAGGGCAGCGTACGGCGCGCCTCTACGCGGCCCGCGGCCACCAATTGCGGTGTTTCGAAGATGTGGACCGGAGGAAAGTCGCGGTCCTCCGCCTCACGCTCGTCTACGTAGGCGAGGGCCGAGTTGGTGGTGCCGAGGTCGATCCCTATTTTCATGTTTAACGATTCTGCGCCCCATGTACGCGCTCGCGCACATTGAACTCGAGTTTCCAGCGGCGGCCATCGCGGGCAACGCACCAAAGCTGGAGAATGCCAGTCTCGGTGACCACGGTCTCAAACGATACCGGGACCACCTCCGATGAGCTCTCTCCCGCCGGGAAGGCTACTTCCATGGGCGCCAGTTCTTCGAGTTCTTCACCGGCATCCTCGATCATGTCGCCGGGCTTGTCGTTTTTGCGTACCGCGGATGTGAGGAAGCGGAACTCGGCGGGCTGTCCCACCACCAGGCCGAACTCGCGGCCCGCGATGCGCAACTCGGTTCCCTCCTCCATACCGAACGGCGCCACGGTGAGAGCCTTTAGCGGGGCGGGGAAGCCGGGAACGGAAGGCATAGCGCTTTCGATTCCGACGTAGTAAGTACGCGGCACCCCACCGCGGATGCGCACACCGTGGCCGCGGCGCGCCAGGCCGTAATACGCCGCGCCACGCGCCACCGCGTGCATGAGGTCTTCGCCACTGAGGGGCTCAACCGTCGCCATGCCTTCTGCGGCGAGCCAGGAATTGAGTGTAGCGATGATCCGCTCGCGCACGAGAACGGCATTGAGTACACCGCCGTTGAACAACACGTGCGTCGGACAGGCCAGCCCGCTAGGTCCGCGGCGCACAGTGCCTTGTTCGGTGGCGGCGGCTTGCTGGCGGAGAAATTGGGCCATCTGTTTGGTGACAGCCGGATCGGCGGCGTACGGCAGGCCCATTTCCTGCAGGCCCAGGCGGCGTTGCCGGGCGGGCATCTCGGTACTCGCAACCGCCGGGAAGAACCCCTCGCCCAATACGGCATCGACATCGGCACGGCGGAGCGCAGCTTTGATGGTGCCGCCCACCAGGCCGCTGCCCTTACCTAGAATCGTGACGGGCTGCTCCTTGGCCGTAGAGTTGGGCTCGAGTAGTTTCTCCTTCGCGATGCGGCAATTGTTCCACAGCGTTTGCAGTTGGCGGCTGTCGAGGCGCGTGCCCTTTTCGGCCAGTCGCTGCGATACCGTGCCCGCCAAGGCCAGATCGATGTTGTCACCGCCCAGCAGAATATGCTCGCCTACGGCCACGCGGTTCAATGCCAGTTCGCCCTCGTGCTCGGTCACCGCAATCAGCGTGAAGTCGGTGGTGCCGCCGCCGATGTCCACCACTAGGATCAGGTCGCCCAACTGAGCGCGGTCGCGCCAATCGGCATGGCGTTCGATCCACGCATAGAACGCGGCCTGAGGCTCTTCGAGCAGCGTGAGGTTCTGGTAGCCCGCTTGTTGCGCGGCTTCGAGCGTCAACTCGCGCGCCACGGCATCGAAGGATGCCGGCACAGTAACCAGCACCTGCTGCTCCGCGAAGGGAGCCTCCGGCTTCTGGAAATCCCAAGCCTCACGCAAATGTTCCAGATAGCGCCGGCTGGCTTCGACCGGGGAAATTTTATCGACGCCTTCGGGAGCGCGAAAGGGTAGCAGGGGTGCGGTGCGGTCCACGCCGGAATGCGAGAGCCATGATTTGGCCGAGGAGACCAGCCGACCTGCGTTCTCAGCTCCGCGCTTCTGCGCCAAACGTCCCGTGACGAAAGTACGGGAAGTGTCCCAGGGAAGCGCCGTGGTTCCGGCAGCGAAATCCGCGCTGCCGGGCAGGTAGAGAAACGAGGGCAGCAGGTCTTCGTCGCGCACTTCCCCTGGATTCTCCAACTGGGGAATGGCGAAGGCTTGCACGTTGGCTGGCGCAAAGGGGTCGGCGTCCGGGCGAATCTCCGCGTACGAGAGCGCCGAGTTGGTGGTGCCGAGATCAATTCCGATAACGTATTGGGAGGGCACCTGGAGTTACTCGATTTCGATTTCCGCGGGTGCGATGATGGCAGCGTCCTGTCCCGCCGCGAGCGAGGGCAGATCGATTTTCGCCGCGCGCCATCCTTTGTGCCGCAGCGTACCGCCGGCGGGTGGCGTGGCCGGCACGTTGCCAACGAACTTGACGACGTTGGGGTCCTTCGATGGCGCTTTCGCGAACGTGCCTTCGACGCCGTCGATGACCGGCTGCAGCGTGACATAGCGCGCAACCGCGTCACGGCACTGGTCGTGCAGTTCGCGGACGGCAGCGCCGATCTGGTCGTCGGGGTAGGATGTCAGATCTTCCATCAGGAAATCGAGAAGACGCGAATCGCGCTGCAGGATTCCTAATATCTGCAAGGCTCCATCGGAAGTCCTGACCGCGGGTGCGGGCGGCGGGGCGGCGGCACGCGCAGCGGGAGCCGGTCCCGGAGCGCGCTTAATGAGGCCGAGGCCGGCGAGAACACCTTCGGAAAGCTGTCCTTGAAACAGGATGTTGAAAAATGATTGGAACGCGAGAACGATGCGGTTCAATGTATCTCCCAGGAACTAGGATATCGGAAGTTACCGCGGCCGGATCAACGTGGCTTCGCGCAGCCGTTCCAACTGGCGCTGCGCGATCTCAGCCCAAGTGCCGCTGTGGTCCAGCTTCAGGTAGCGCTTCCAGTGGTGCACGGCCTTGAGCGCATCGCCCGTTCGCTCGCACAGTAGCGCCAGGTTGAAATGCGCGTCGGCGTATTGCGGGTTCAACGCCAGAGCCCGCCGGTAGTGATCGAAGGCTTCGTCCAACCGGCCCTGCTCGTCGTAGAGGTTTCCCAGGTTGAACTCCGCCAGCGGATAGGTGGGATCGGCGGCGACCGCGTCCTTGTAATACTTCTCGGCTTCGGCGAAGTGCCGGTCGCGATAAAAAATGGTGCCCAGGTTCACCAGGGCGCCGGCAGCATGAGGGTTCAGTTCCACCACTTTCTTGTAAGCTTCGATCACTTCGTCGATAGGGGCGCCGGATTCTTCGAGGTCGAGACCTCTCTGAAACCAATTCTCCGATTCGCGCAGGGGATTCGCAGCGCGCCGGCGGTTCGGCAGCGTCTTGATCGCGCCCAGTTCGGAAGCTTCGAAATCAATGAGGATCTGGCCCGAGATGGCCTCCATGCGGTGACCCGCCACCTGCACCGCTATCTTTTTCCCGTTGGAAAGGATGCGCAATTCGGAAAGCGGCTCCTTCACGCCCTGCAGCTTGCGGCGCAGCGAGTCCACCGCTTGGGCGATGTGGCGCGACCGGAAGCCTTTCCCGCGCAGCTCGACGATGGTGCGTATGGCGATGAGATCGGAGAACGAATACGATTCCACTCTGGGCAGCAGGGACTCCCGCTCCCAACCGCGCAGATTCCTCTCGCTGAGGCCGAATTGACGGCGCACCTCGGCACGCGAATAGGACTGCTGCTGAATTTTCGGGAGCACGCGAAACTATTTTAGCCTGCGGCGGTCCGACCCGGGGGCAGTAACTTTGCTGTGAAAAGTACTTGAAACAAATCCCCACCTGTCATACAATGGGGCGTGGCCTCAATCCGACCGATCAGCACGCCCGCCCCAGAGCCCGTGGAATTGCAAGCCACGGCCATGGACAACCTGCTGTACATCCGGCGCACCATGGAACGCGCAGGTTCGTTCACAGCCGTGCCGGGCGCGGGCGGCGTGCTAATGGGCGCGACGGCGCTGGCTGCGGCGTGGATAGCGGCGAGTCAGACCGATCCGCGGCGCTGGCTGGCGGTCTGGGTGGGCGAGGCGGTGGTGGCGCTGCTAATCGGGATTGCCGCCGCGGCGCGCAAGGCGGGGCGGGTGAACATGCCGCTGCTTTCGGCGCCCGGGCGGAAATTCATCGCCGCGTTCGTGCCATCGATGGCCGCCGGCGCGCTGCTGACCTTTGTGTTGTTCCGGGAGGGAATGCTCTCTGTTTTGCCAGGCATCTGGCTCCTGCTTTACGGAGCTGGTGTGATCGCGGGCGGCGCTGCGTCGGTGAAGATCGTGCCCATGATGGGCGCATGCTTTATGGTGGTGGGCGCATTGGCCGTACTGGTTCCAGCGCCGTGGGGAAATCCATTGTTGGCGGCCGGGTTCGGCGGGTTGCACATTCTGTTCGGACTGGCCATTTCGGTGAAACATGGCGGGTAAACCCAATCCGGCGCGGCGCGAGCGCAAGTTGCAACCCAGTCCGGTAGGCGAAGCTCTGGCGGGTGCGCCCAAGCTCGACCGGCTGATTCACGAGCGGCTGCGCCTGGGCATTCTGAGCGCGCTCTCGGTGAACGAATCGCTGACTTTCAATGAGCTCAAGAAGCTGCTCGATACCACCGACGGCAACCTCAGTGTGCACGCGCGCAAGCTGGAGGAGGCGGGTTACATTGGTTGCACCAAATCGTTCGAGGGGCGCATGCCGCGTACGGATTACCGGTTAACCGCGGCGGGCAAGCGGGCGCTGGAACGGTATCTCGATCACATGGAGGCGCTGATCCGCGCCATGCGGGAACGATAGGTGCGCAATCCTTTGCATGTGGCCATCATCATGGATGGCAACGGCCGCTGGGCCTTAGGACGCGGTCTGCCGCGAGTGGCGGGACACCGCGCCGGCGCCGACGCCGTGCGGCGCGTGGTAGAAGCCGCGCCCGATCTGGGAATCGGTGTGCTCACGCTGTTCGCCTTCTCGGCGGACAACTGGCGGCGCCCGGCGGTGGAAGTCGCCGCGCTCATGAAGCTCTTTGCCGAGTTCCTGAAAGCCGAGACGGCGCGGTGCATCGAAAACGGTGTGCGCCTGGAAGTAATCGGGCGGCGCGACCGGCTGGAGGAATCCCTGTGTTGCGCCGTGGCGCGCGCAGAGGCGCTCACCGCCAACGGCTCTCGACTGACGCTGCGCATTGCCGTGGATTACTCGGCACGCGAGGCGATCCTGGCCGCGGCTCGGGAGCTGACGAACCTTTCCGGCGAGACGCTCGGCGGAGTGTTGGGGCCGGCCGTTGACCTGCTGATTCGCACCGGCGGCGAGCGGCGGCTCAGCGATTTTCTCCTGTGGGAGAGCGCTTATGCCGAGTTGGTGTTTTCACGACGCATGTGGCCGGACTTCGACGCCGACGATCTGGCGGGCGCGGTGCGCGAGTTTCACGGTCGCGAAAGACGTTATGGCGGCGTCCCGGTAACGGCGGTAGCACGGGAAGCGTGGTTGGACTAAAAGAAAAGAATGGGACGTTTCGCCTCGACGGCGCCATTCTACCGGCGGTATCGCGAACCCTATCCGCCCGAATTCTTCCAGACCGCAGCCGCGCGTCTGGCTCTTACCGGCCGGGAACGGCTGGTGGACGCCGCGTGCGGTCCGGCCCCGCTAGCTATCGGCTTTGCGCCATTCGTAGGATCTGCGGTGGGCGTCGATCCGGAGCCGAGAATGATCGCGTCGGCGAGGATTGCAGCGGTCGAAGCGGGCGTGCGGATCGACCTGAAGCCGGCACGCTTCGAAGACGTTGCCGACAGCCTGGGAAACATGGATGTGGTGACCATCGGCCGCGCGCTGCATTGGCTGCCGCGCGATTCATCGCTCGCACTGTTGGAGCGCTCGGTCACCAAAGGCGGCTGGATCCTGGTGGCTTGGTCGGTCCCCTCGAAGGCCGCCATCAATCGGTGGCTGAAAGCGTTCAACAGCATCCGGCGGGCGTGGTCATCGGATTCAGCAGAACGTCGCTACCTGCTCCGCGTGGAGCACTGGTTTGCCGGATCGCGCTTCCAAAAAACCGGCCATTTCTCCGTCACTTTGCGGCGTCGCGTCACGATCCCCGACCTGATTGGACGGGCGCTGTCTCTCTCCACGACATCGCCGGCGAGGCTCGGGCGGAAGCGGGCCGATTTCGAGCGGGCGTTGCGTGAGGGCCTGAAACCCTTCGCACCCGACGGCGTGCTTATCGAGGAAATCAGAGCAGGCGCGACGATCTTCCAGTGAAGCCCGCGCCTGTCACCGCCGTCCTCCAAACCTGCGGCCGCCACCGCTGGGAAACGAGTGCGGAGCGGATCGCGGCGTGGGGCGGAAATGCGGCTCGCTTGAGGGCCGGTTGCTGCCGAAGGTCCTGCCGCTGCGCTCGCTCTCCGGTTCGCGAGCCGAGCGCGAGGCATACGGCGAGTCGCGATACGAACCGCTCTTTGCGGCATACGGCGAATCTCGAAAGCCGCCGTTGTGCGAGTAGGTGCTTCCCGAATAGCGTTCCTGCGTGGCCGTGCCGTTGCTGCCGTACTTGGGTGCACCGGCTTCGGCATCGCGGCCGTAGTAAGTCTGGCCGCGACTGCGCGTGTCGCGGTAGTCCTCCCATTCACCGCGAGGGAGCGGGCGATAGCTGTGGTTGAACAGCAGGTCGCGCATGAGCGCGTACTGGCCGTAGAAAACCCAGAAACTTTGGCCGTCGCGATGATCCCAGTATCCGTACTGGTTCGAGCCCTGCGACGGCGGCGCAATGTACGCGAATCCCGCGGGCTGGGCCACATGCTCGGCCTCGGAATCGTACTTCCCGGCGGGCTTGTGTTCGATGGCCATGCCGAGGTCGTTGCGCATGGCGTTGTAAGTCGCTGGGGAGACGTCGACCCACTTTTCTTCGGAAGTGGTGGCGCCGAGATGGGTCCGCACGGTGCGGACTTTCTGATCGTAGGCGCGGGCGGAGCCGATGCCCCGGGTCTCCATGTCGACCAGCACCTTGTCCCAGGAATCGTAGAGCTGGCCCGTGAGAGATTTCAATTCCCCGGACTTTTGCGGAAGTGCGGCCGCCGAAGTGTTTAGCTCATCCGAGGCGGCGAGCAACCCGCCCAGATCCAAGCCGGAGATGTTTCCACTGGCGGCTTGCTGGCGACCGGTGGCGGTGGACTGCCACAGTGTGTCGCTTCGACTGACGACGCCAGTAACGGCCTCCAGACGCGAAGACAGGTCGGCTTTCTTCTCTGGCCAGTCGGCCTCCGCCTTTTCCACTGCGGCGGTAAGCGGCGTGAGATCAAAGCCATGGATGGCCTGATAGCTCCGCTCCATCTGCTGGACTTCCGCAGGCAAGTGCTGCTTGCGGTCAAGCCAATGAGCCGCCTCGGTCTGGATGGCAGTAGCCTGGCTCAGCGCGCTGGTGCGCAAGTTGCGCTCATGCGACAGCAAGGCCAGGGCGCGCTGCTGATCACTATGGTGTCCTTGTTTTTCCAGCCGCGTAAGCTCGTCCAAATCACTGCGGGCGGATTGGAGCTCGCTGGACGCTTGCTGGAAGCGCCCGGGCCACTGCTGGCTGGGGGCAAGGCTGTGAAACAGGTCGGGTTCCGCCTGCACTTGGCGCGTGACGGCGTCCTGTGCGGCGCGCACCTGGTTGGGCGCAGAGGCCAGAGCGCTTCGCTCAGAATCGATTTGCGCGCGTACGCCACCGGGCAGATGGTCGAACGCGGTGATCCCGACGACGATAATCAGGGTCGTCAGGACGGCGGCAGACAGCCGCAACGCTGGCTTGTTCATGACTTGCCTCGGTACACGGTGACATCGCTCGCGGGAATCGAAGTGTAGAGTGCGACGGCGAACGGCTCGGCTTCGGCTTTGCGAATCGCGGCCAGACGTTTGCCATCCTGTTCCTGGAATTCCCAATAGTAAAATCCGGTGGGCTGCGTCTGATCGTCGCGCCAGGCCTTCACCTCGCGGCTGCGGCGATACAACCACACCTTTCCGTCATATTCGAAGGAATCGGCGGTGTTCTGACGCTCATCCATTTGGGCGAGGTCTTCTTCGGCGAGGCCCAGATCTTCCACGCTGAGCTTGCGCGGGTCGCTCTCGAGGCCGACTTCGACCTCCTCGTCAATGGCCACGCGCACGGTGACGCGACGCTCGTGGTACATGCCGCTCAAAAGCAGCGACCGGCGCGCGCCCATGTCGAAGCGGGTGGAGCGGTCGACGGTGAAATCGAGATCGCTCATGTTGTCGCCTGCGCCGGAGACGGAGAGGACGTCACCGACGCGGGCATCGGTGACCTTGAGATTCGCCAGATCGGGGCCCGGTGCGGCGGAGGGCGCTGGTGTAGATTTCTTAAAGAGTTGCATAAGCACGATGACCAGTAACGCAGTCAGAACGGCGAGAATGAGAAGCGTCATAAAGGCTGGGCAGCGCCCAGGCGCTGCCCCACTGGGCTAGGCCTTGGCCTTGTCGCCGCTGGATTGCGTAATCGAAACTGATGTGGCCGGAGCAGCGAGTTCCTTAGGATAGGTCGGCGGCGGCGGATTACCCGGCCGACGCTCGCGCTTGAGCGCCTCCAATTCGGCGTCGACGCTGTGGCCGCCCAATTGAGCGAACTGCTTTTCCAGGTCGTCATCCTTGCCGGTGGAAGCCAACTCGTCGAAAGCCTTGGCGGTAGCTTCTTCCTTCGCGACAGTTTCTTCGAAGCGGTTCAGCGCAGAGAACGCATTGTCGGCGTTGCCCACGCCGGCCATCGCTTCCGAGACCTTGCGCTGCGCAGCGGCTGCGTTCTTGCGCGCCACAAGGGTGGTGGCAGTCCGGTCGCCTTCGTCGATCTTGCGCTTCAGTTCGCCCACCTGCTGCTTCAACTTCTCGCTGGTCTGCTGGGCGCTGGTCACAGCCGCCTGCATGGACGCGACCTGCTTGTCGCACTCGGCTTTCTTGCCGAGCGCCTTGCGCGCCAGGTCCTCGTTGCCGGCATCCAGCGCCTGCCCGGCGCGGTCCTTCCATTCCTGCGATTGCCGCACGTACTTCTGGTATTCGGCATCCAGGCGGTTGTAATTGCTCATGGCCACGGCCGAAGCTTGAACGACCTTGTTGAGCTCGTTCTTCATGTCGGCCACGGTCTGTTTAACGGTCGCCTCAAAAGTGGCGTCTTCGATGGCGTCGACGCTCTTGTTGGCCTGGCCCCGCCCTACGCGGCCCAAGCGGCTGAAGAAATCTGTCAGGAATCCCATATACTCGTTTCTCCTTTACGATTGCAGGGCGCTCAGCAGGCGCCGCGCGGTCATTACGTCGACCAGCAGGAAATGCACGCAGGAAAGGATGTCGTCCTCGTCTTCCGGTCCCATATCCTGCAGTTTGCAGAAATTGTTCAGGGTCACGGCCACCTTGCCGCTACCTGCATCATATAGCTGAAAGTACGACGTCGAGATGCCGTTACCGGCGTCGAGCATCTGCTGCATGACAGTCGCGTTAACAGCCGCGCGCGGAACGACCGTGCATGTGAGCGACAGGAACAGGATGTCGCCCTGGAGCACGGACTGGAGCGCGACCCCGCTCTCGACTTCTTTGATGCGCAATGTGTCAGGCGCCGGCTCGGAGATTTCGTACCCGTTCTGAGCAAGCAGCGCGTGGATTTCACCTAATCGTGGACTGGTTGTGGGTGCCATAACGTTTTTGCGATTCCTTTTGACGATACGCAATTGAGCGGGCCCGAGTTCCGTTGGCGGCGCCGTTCATATTGCATATTGCAATTATGCTATTACTAATTGCAATGGATGTCAAGCGACGTTTCGGCGCACGGCCGCCGCTATTTCTCCGCGGAAACAAGCTGAAGCCCGTCCACGTAGCGGTAATCTTTGGGGTTGTTGGTCACAAGCGGCGCCGAAAGGACCAGAGCCGTGGCCGCAATCCATGCGTCGGCAGAACTTATTGGACGCCCCTTGCGCGTACTCTCGCTCCGAACGGCTGCGCACGTAGAGCACAATAGGCTGTCCGAATGAAGGACTGAGAAGTCGGCCAGATAGGTTTCTAGGACGTCGCGTTTGCGCTGGCCCCAGTTCGCATCCAGGGCTCCTTGCCTCATCTCGGCCAGGGTCATGAATGAAACAACCAATTCTGAACCACGCACTATGGCAACATAGCGCGGTGCGAACTCGGGATGCCACTTGAAAATAAAGCTGGCGACGTCTGTGTCAAGTACCAGTCTTGCGGTCGCGATCGGAGGAGAGGTCAATGTGGCGCTGCCCACAGATGAGGCGAACGAAATCGTCGGATTCCTCTGCCGTTCCAGGGTCGATGTGGCTCAACAGCCGATCCAGTGAAAACGAGCCGGTCCGGATCAGGTTGGGCGGATCTTTGACGGGTTGTGAAGGCACACTATCCATCTCGAAGTACCATTTTAGCGCTATATGCCGCGCTTCACCCACACCACGCATTCATGATAATTGCGATGGCCGCCGCCGCTGCCGTTTCCGCGCGCAGGAGTTGCGGACCTAACGACACAGGCTGCCAGCCAGCCGCTACTGCCTGCCGGCGCTCCGCGTCCGTCCATCCGCCCTCAGGACCGGTCATGACCATCACGTGGGCCGGTCCCGAACGGTCAGCGGGAAGGGCATGCAACAGGGGTGGCGCAGTCGTTTCTTCCAAGACATATCGTTGATCGGCGGGCTCCATCAGAGCCTGTGCCCAACCCACTGCCGGCAGGATCTCGGGCGCGCGGACGCGTCGCGATTGCTGGCTGCTCTCGCGGGCGATCCGCGTCCACCGCTCGGAGCGTTTGCGCGATACCTCGAACAGCCCTTTCTCGGTGCGAGCCGCGTCTACCGGCAGAATGCGCGCCACGCCCAGCTCGGTCGCCTTTTCGATCATCCACTCGAAGCGGTCGAATTTGATGAGGGACGCCAGCAGCGTGATCTCGACCGGCAGCGCTGGTGAAAGAATCGGCTCGATGACGCGAAACACTACGCGGTCGCCGCGGGCTTCGTCGATCTCCGCCAGATAAGCGGCCTGGTTGTCGGAGATCTCATAGCGTTGGCCGGCTTCGACGCGCAACACACGCGTCAAGTACCGCGCTTCGTCGCCACGGAGTTCGGCCGTGCCGCCCAAGATCGCATCTACAAAGAATCTTCGTCTTGCCAAGGAAGCGTCACCTTACAATACAAGTTTATGATCGCTCTGCTGCGCGGGGTGCTCCTCGAGAAGCATCCCAACCAGGTCATCGTCGAAGCGGGCGGCGTGGGGTACGACGTGACGATTCCCGTCTCGACCTTCACCCACCTGCCCGACGCCGGCGCGGAGGTCCGTCTGCGGATCCACACGCACGTGCGCGAAGACGCCCTGGCGCTCTACGGATTCCTGACCCAGGATGAGAAGGCGCTCTTCGAGAAGTTGATCGGAGTTAGCGGGATCGGCCCAACTCTGGCCGTGAAAATCCTCTCGGGCCTGGCTGCCGTCGACCTTATTGGCGCCATCCGGCGCAGCGAGGTCGAGCGTCTGGTCCGCATTCCCGGCGTCGGTAAGAAGACCGCGGAGCGCATGGTCCTGGAGCTGCGCGACAAGCTTCCAGCGGCCACCGGCGAAGAGCCCGGCCCCGCCATGACGGCGCTTTCCGCCATCGATCAGGACGTGCTCTCGGCGCTGTTGAACCTGGGTTGCGCGCGCCCGCAGGCGGAAGCAGCGGTGCGTAAAGCCAAGGCCGCGGGCGCCTCCGCAGACTTCGAGCCGCTCTTCCGCCGCGCTCTGGAACTGATACGTTAAGCTGGTAGTCACATGTCCGACCGGCCCCTGATTTCCGGCGATCTCCAGCCCGAAGATGCACAATTCGAGGCCGGGCTGCGGCCGCGCAAGCTCGCCGACTTCACCGGTCAAACCAAGCTCAAGGAGAACCTCTCGATCGCCATTCAGGCAGCCCGGCTGCGCGGCGAGGCCCTGGACCACGTCCTGCTTTACGGCCCACCGGGCTTGGGCAAGACCACTCTCGCCACCATCATCGCGGAGGAAATGGAGGTGCCACTCACGGCCACTTCCGGTCCGGTGCTGCAGAAGAAACTCGACCTTACCGGCATTCTGAGCAACATCCGCGCCCGCCAGGTGTTCTTTGTCGATGAGATACACCGCCTGCTGCCCGATGTGGAAGAGATGTTCTATGCGGCGCTGGAAGATTTCCGCGTCGACATCCTGGTGGGCACCGGCCCGGGAGCGCGGACCCACTCGCTGCCCATGCCGAAGTTCACTGCCATCGGCGCCACCACGCGCCAGGGTCTGATCAGCGCCCCTCTGCGCGGGCGCTTCGGCCTGGAACTGCACCTGGAACCGTACACCGTGACCGAGCTGACAACCATTGTGCACCGCTCCGCCCGGCTGCTCAACGTCGAAGTCCAGGCTGATGCCGCGGAAGAGATCGCCAGGCGCTGCCGTGGGACGCCCCGCATTGCCAATCGCTTGCTGCGCCGCGTGCGCGACTATGCCCAGGTGCGCGCCGATGGCCGCATCACCAAGCCAGTGGCGCAAACCGCTCTCGACCTGTATAACGTGGATCACTTCGGCCTGGACGAGATCGACCGCAAGATCATGCGCACGATTTTGCTGAAGCACCGCGGCGGACCGGTGGGCTTGAACACGATCGCGGCATCCATATCCGAAGAGCCCGACACCATTGAAGAAGTCTACGAACCGTATCTCATCCAGCTTGGATTTTTGAATCGCACACAACGCGGGCGAGAGGCGACGGCGCTGGCCTTCGAATACTTCCATGTGCCGCTGCAAGCGGGCCGGAACGACCAGCCGGCGCTGTTCTAGCGAATGAAGACCGTCTACCTGGGGCTCGGCTCCAATGTCGGCGACCGCGAAAAGAACCTCGCCGGCGCGCTCGAGCAACTCGCTGATTCGAACTTCCACATCACTCGCGTCTCCTCCATGTACGAAACCGAGCCGATCGGTTTCACGGCGCAACGTTTCTTTTTGAACCTCGTCGCCGAAGCCGAAACCGATCTCTTCCCCATGCAGTTGCTCTCGCGCACGCTGAAAATCGAGCGCTCCCTGGGCCGCGTGCGGACCATCAAGAACGGCCCGCGCACCATTGACATCGACATCCTGCTGTACGGCAAGACAGTGATCCGCAGAGCCACCTTGGAGGTCCCGCATCCGCGGATCGCCGAACGCCGCTTTGTGCTGGCGCCGCTGGCGGAACTGGCGCCCGATCTGCGGCATCCACTCACACATAAGTCCATCCGCGAGATGCTCGATGCGGCACCGGCGCAATCCGTCCGGCTCAGCGGGCCCTCACCCGTGCGATCGCCGCTTCCACTTCAGGCCGCTTCCCACGACACAAAGACCCCCCAGTGAAGAACGCCTCCTCGGTGACCTCCCAGAGCGCGTACGGCGGAAAGCGGATCTCCTGCAGCGCCTGGGGAGTTTCGGCCTCCGGTTCGCAAAGAATCAATCCCGCCAACCCGCCTTGGAACACGTCGATGGAGAAGACGCAGCCTTCGTATTCGTCATAGTGACGCGTCTTTGTAAGATTGCGGCCAGGGAGGCTGGCCAGGGCTTCGTACTCCGCGAGCCACAGCTGAACACTGACGATCGGTTGAGAAAAGCTCGATTCGGATTCGTACTTTTTGGTTAGTTTGAACGCGACTCTGCCAGTATCGGAATCTTGCGACCGCCGCAAACGAAGGCGCCCGCCGTCGAGGTAGCGGTCCTGCAATGACTTGGAATACGGTTTGACGTTACGCTGCCACCCGGAGTCCGGATCGACCAGGAACCGCCGTTCATTTTCAAGGCGGGCGTACTTGGGCGCTTCGGCCATGACCTACAGAATGGCAGACCCGACAGCCAAAATTTCCCAGTTGACAAACCTTCCGTCTTCCTGTATAAAACCATTAGGTTAATTAACCTATTGGTAAAATACTCATGCCCGATCACCTGAGCATCACGTTTGCGGCTCTTGCGGACCCTACTCGCAGAGCGATTTTGAGCCGCCTGCTTTTGGGTGAGTGCTCGGTGGGTGATCTCGCCGAGCCGTTTGAAATGAGTATGCCCGCCGTGTCGAAGCATCTTCGTGTACTGGAACGCGCCGGACTCATAGCGCAGAGACGGGACGCGCAATGGCGGCGGTGCCGCATCCAGGCCGGTCCCCTAAAGGAAGTGTCCGATTGGACCGAGCGATACCGGGAAGTCTGGGAGGCACGCCTCGATCGATTGGACGAGTACGTACAGCAGCTGGCAGCAAAGGAGAAGAAAACTCATGGTAGGAAGCAGCGCGGTAAACAGCGATAGCTTTAAGGTCACCACGCCATCGGATCAAGAGATCCGCCTGACGCGTCTTTTCAATGCCCCGAGGCACCTGGTGTTCGAGGCGATGACGAAGCCCGAACATGTGAAGAATTGGTGGGGCCGCCTGGGCGAGGGCTACTCGGTACCCGTTTGTGAAATCGATTTGCGACCTGGTGGCACATGGCGATTCGTCAATCGCCACCCCAAGGGGGAGGTTGCCTTTCACGGCGAATACCGGGAAGTCACGCCGCCCGGCCGGGTTGTGTTCACCGAGATCTTCGAGCAGTTCCCCGACACCGTCTCGGTGGTGACGGCCGAGCTGACCGAAGAGGACGGCAAGACGCGCCTCACGGCGACAGTGCGTTACCCTTCGCTGGCGGTGCGTGACATGGTGATGGCATCCGGAATGGCTAAAGGCGCGGGCATCAGCTACGATCGCCTTGAGGACGTGGTCGCCGAGTTGCAGCAGCGCTAGCAGGCTCTTGGGACGGGGACCGGTGCTTTCACCGGTCCCCGCATTTCCCCATGTTGGTTCCTTACCTTTTCGTTACAGCAAGCCAGCGGTGAACACTGTGCGCTCATCCACGAAACACAATTTATTGCCGAAGGGATCCGTACAGTAAAAGCTGCGTTCGCCCCACGGTTGCGTCTCAATCGGCCGAAGGATGGAGCCATTCGGTTGTCCTTTCACGCGGTCGTAACAGGAATCCAGATCGTCAACGGAGAAGTAAACATGCTCGGGATTCGGCTTGGCGTCCCAAGGGTCGCCGTCGGATCGAGGGTCGAAACATGCGAGGATGGCGCCGCCGCACCCGAAATAATGGCGTCCGGGAGAGATGCGCGTTCCAGGTTGCTGCAGTATGGCGGAGTAATACGACGCCGCGCCCTCGATCGTCGATACCGGAATAATGACGCGGAACAGTCGTGTCGAAGCCAATTTGTCTCCTGTGACCCCAAGTGTATGTTCGATCGAGGGCTTTGGCAATCAGGCACTTTGAAGTACCCTGTCCTTCGCAAGGAGTTTTCGCCATGGACAAGCAGGGTGCCAGCTATGACGAACGTGACCGGTGTCCGGTCTATACGGCGATCCGCGTAATCGAAGGCCGTTGGAAGCCCATGATCTTTCGACGCCTCGGTGAATGCGCGCTGGGATTTGGCGACCTCCGACGAAGCATGCCTGGGGTGACTATCAAGGTACTGCGTCAGCACCTGCGGCAATTGGAAGCGGACGGACTCATCGCGCGTTCTGTGCAGCACCAACCAGCCCTCCGCGTGCGATATCGGCTGACGCCGCATGGCCGCACGCTGGGCCCCGTGTTTGAAACTTTGTGGGACTGGGGCGTACGCCATCTCGCACGCTCTGGAGTTACCTAAACAACCGAGGCATACACAGCCCGCTCGAAATCGCGCAGCATTCCGACCGCCTCGGGGTCAACGAAGGGCAGGAACTGCATCATTAATACCGCGCACATGTGCCGGCGCGGATCGATCCAGTAAAACGTGTTGTACACGCCGGCCCAGGCCAGGCTTCCGGCGGACCTGCCGCCTTCATACGCCGTGGTGTTGATCAAGAAGCCGAGGCCGAACTTGTCGGTAGCGCCGGGATGGAAATCGACGTCAGCCGAAAGAGCGGGGCGAGACGTCTTCAGTATTCCCGCGCGGATGGCGCCGATCTGGTTGGAGGCCATCAGGTCGACGGTCTTCGGCTGCAGCAGCATTTCATTCCCGGGACCACGGCCGCGGCGCAGAATCATTTGCGTAAATCGAATGTAGTCGGGTGCGGTGGAGTTGAGTCCGCCGCCGCCATTGAAGAATTTCGGCGGTGGCGGAAGAGCGCGGGGATTCTGCTTCAGCGTTCCATCCGGCTGCCTGGTATAGACGCTCACCAGCCGGTCGAATTTCTCAGCGGGCACGATGAAGCTCGTGTCGCTCATGCCCAGAGGCTTCAGGATATTGGCCTGAAAATATTGCTCCAGCGTTTGGCCGGAGACCGTCTCTACCAGGCGGCCGGTCCAATCCAAGCTGGTGCCATACTGCCAGCGCGTGCCTGGCTCAAAGATCAGCGGCGTCACCACGGGGGCGCCATTGGGGGGCGGCGCGCCGGCCTGCTGGGTGTACTTGAACATGTTGGCGTCCCAGGTATCGTAGGCGAAGCCGGAGGTGTGGGTGAGGAGACCGCGCAGCGTCACCGGCTTCGTCGCGGGGCGCAGAATCGGTTTCCCAGCGCCATCGAAGCCTTCGAGGATATTCAGATTGGCCAGTTCGGGAAGATGCTTCGAGACCGGCTCGTCCAGCGTCAGCTTGCCGCGCTCCACCAACTGCATCGCCGCGACCGAGGTAACGGCCTTGGTCATGGAAGCGATGGCGAAGATGGAGTCGGTCTTCACATCTATGCCCGACGCGGCATCGCGCTTGCCGAAAGCGCCTGCATAGCTGATTTTGTCCGCGGTTGCGACCATGCCTACGACGGCCGGAATCTTCCTTGTCTTCATCCCGTCGCGTAGTGTTTCGTCGATCCCCGGAGCGCCCCATAAACGCCGCGACTGCGCGCCGAGAGCCAGCGCCAGGCCACCAAATTCTCTCCGGCTGATCAAAAACATATCTACCTTAGATATCACAGTGGAGCCGGCTATGACCTGCCCATGGCGTCCCCCCTTTTTTGGAGTGCTACACTGGCGGCGTGATCCGTCCTCGAAGATGCGGCGCGCATTTACGGATTTTCGCCGCGATCTTTGCATTCGCATGCCTGCCCCTGTCAGCCGGGACGGCTTCGGACCTCGCGACGGCCATCCGCGAGAGCACGCCCGATCGCGACGAGTGTTACCGCGTTCGCGACCTCACCCTGGTGAAGGACGAGCTCCGGATCTATCTCACCGACGGCTATCTGATTTTCAGCAAACCGGTGGCGGGTCGCCGCGTATCGGCCATTTTTACTA
Organism: Bryobacteraceae bacterium; assembly: GCA_035948775.1. Classification (GTDB taxonomy): domain Bacteria; phylum Acidobacteriota; class Terriglobia; order Bryobacterales; family Bryobacteraceae; genus PSRJ01. The sequence goes on along the minus strand of DASZIV010000144.1, from coordinate 17,960 downwards.
CCCAGGTGGAGAACGGCGATGCTGAGGTGATTCTGCGGCCTCCAAACCTGGCGGAACGTCGCTCGCTCGCCAGTTTTATCGGGTTTCCGACTCTGGACGACCATTTCCGCGCGGCAGTCTTCCTGTTTACAGGCGATGACTACCAGACGCTAATGTCCCAGATCCCCAACAATCCCGCCAATCAGAAGTCCGCCGAAATGGGCGCGCTACTGGAGAGCGAATGGACGCCCGCTCTGCGAAACATCAGCGCCAGCTATGATACGCGGCTCGCGCTCGACCTCTTGAACGTGCCGGCGCGCCCACCAGGCCTCTTTCTGGCCCTGATCCAAAGCCCGACGTTCGGAAACTACAATTTGTTCGACGACCCGGAAAATCCGGACCAGATCGCGGCGGGTCAATACACGCAACGCAACAATCGCACCTTCTTCGATATCTGGACACACTTCCCGGCCCGCGCCGGCAGGTCCCGTGAGCCACTGGGCCTGCAGTTGACTGACTTCCGCATCGAGGCCACTGTGGAACCGGACCTGAACCTGCGCGCGGTGACGAGGGTAAAGGTCAAGACTGCGGTCGACGGCATACGGATCGTGCCTTTCGATATCGCCAGGGAAATGGTGGTCGGTGAGGTTAAGGTCAACGGCATGCCCGCCGAGGTGCTGCAGCGGGAAGCGCCCCAAGGCAATTTCGGACGCGGCGAAAACGATCTCTTCCTGGTGATGCCGCCCGCGCCTTTGCGCGCCGGAGTGGAAAATGAATTCGAGTTTCATCACTCCGGAAAAGTCATTGTGCAGATGGCCGACCGGATCTTATATGTAGCTGCGCGCGGCAACTGGTATCCAAGCTTTGGGCCCCAGTTTGCCACCTACGATCTGTCCTTTCGCTACCCACGCGATTGGGAGTTGGTGACGCCGGGCGATGTGGTCGAAGACCGGCTTGAAGGCGACTGGCGGATTACCCGCCGCCGTCCATCGGCCCCCATCCGTCTGGCCGGTTTCAATCTCGGCAACTATGCGCACGCCCAAGTCGCAGGGGCGGGGTACGTGGTCGATCTGTATGCGAACCGTGCTTTAGACCCGGCGCTGCAGCCGCGGCCGACTCTGTTTACCCCGCCGCCACAGAGCGTGCGAGGCCGGAGTTGGACTCAACGGTTACCACTTCCGGAATTCTCTGCGCCCACGCTCGATCCCCTCGGGCGTCTCCAACGCCTGGCTTCGGGTGTCGGTTCGGCATTGGAATTCATGGCATCGAAGTTCGGTCCCCCCGCGCTTTCGCATCTCAGCGTCTCACCCATCCCCGGCAACTTCGGGCAAGGATATCCCGGCCTGATTTATCTATCCACTCGATCCTACGTGAACTCCTCCCGCGGCCGGGCTCCGCAAGAGGAAGACGTGTTCTACGACGATCTACTGGTGGTGCACGAAACCGCGCACCAGTGGTGGGGCGCGCAGGTAGCGGGCGCCTCCTACCGCGACGATTGGCTCATGGAAGCGCTGGCAAACTATTCCGCCCTATTGTATCTGGAGAAGAATAAGGGCGTGCGGGAAATCGAATTGATTCTGGACGGCTACCGCGCGGAACTCCTTGCGAAGCGCGACAACGGCCAGCCAGTCGATTCCGCAGGACCCATCGTCTTTGGCACACGCCTGGAAAGTTCGCTCGAGCCGCGCGCCTGGCGCGCCATCACCTATGGGAAAGGATCGTGGATCCTGCAGATGCTGCGGCAACGCATGGGGGACGAACGGTTTCTCTCCATGCTTGCGGAGGTTATGAAACGCTACGGCCGCCGCGAGATTACCACAGAGCAGTTCCGGCTGTTGGCATCCGAGTTTCTTCCGCCCAAATCCGACGACCCGAAGCTAGAACTGTTCTTTGACCAGTGGGTGTACGGCACCGGCATTCCCACCCTGAAGTTGAACTACAACGTTCGGGGCAAAGCGCCGTCGTGGAAGGTGGCCGGCACGCTGATGCAGTCCGACGTCCCGGAAGACTTCAGCGTGCTCGTTCCGGTAGAGATTCAATTGGCGCCGGGACGGAGCATCACCCAATGGGTGCGCTCCAGTAATGAACCGGCCAGCTTCTCGGTGTCTTTGCGCCAACAGCCTTTGAAGGTGATGCTCGATGCGCACCACGGCGTCTTGCGGCGATAGCGGACCACCGACCGAGACTACTTCTCTTTGATCTCCGACACCGGCCCGTCGACATCTTCGACGCGAATAGTGATCTGCCGGTGCTTCTCGAGTTGCGTCTCCGGTATCTTGAAACTAACGGCGATCATGCGATCCTCGGAAGCATGGCCCGGAATTTTGTCCCGCACGATGAGCGATGTGTTGTACTTCTGGCCGAGCAGCGGAATGCCCTCAAATAGCCGCTGGGCGTCAGTTTCCGCAATGACGGACCCATCGACGCGGTTCCCGGAACCATCCTCTAGAGCTACTGTCACATCGTGCACGGCGAAAGGATAATCCGCTATATTGGTGAAACGGAAATCCAGCACGGCCACCGAGTTGTTGTCGTCTAACGGCGCGGTGCGGACCTTGAGGATCTTGCCCTGCAGTTCGACGTGGGCGCCGCGCTGCATGTAGAAGACTCCGCCGATTACCGCGGCGACCACAATCACAGCGATTCCCAGCGCGATCAGCAGGGGTTTGTTCATGGCTCTACCCAACGATTATGGCGGGATTAGCGCCGCGCCGCTGGTAAAATAGAAGAGTAAATGAAAAAGTTCTTGTTTCCATTAAGTTACGGACTAATTTTAGTACTCGCAGGCTGTTCCGATCAGCCCGTCACCGAAGCCAAAAAGGCGGAGACGCCTGCGGAGCCGATTTCCGGCCAGAGTGCCCTGTTCCGCATGTATCAAGCGGCGCGGCTGTGGGCTCCCGATGCCAATGTGCTCAAGCTGACCAGCATTCATCTCACAGAAGTTCCGACGGTGCGGGGCAAGGCCGGCGCGTGGCAGGCGACGTTCACCTCCGCCGAGAAAAGCATGGCGCGCTCGTACACGTATTCGGTAATTGAAGGCGAGGGCAACCTGCACCAGGGTGTGTTCCCGGGGCCGCCGGAGGCTTGGTCGGGTCCGGCGGATAAAACCTTTCTGATATCGACGGTGAAGATTGACAGCGAAGCCGCGTACAAAACGGCGCTGGAGCAAGCCGCTGACTACGACAAGAAGAATCCGAAGATGACGATTTCGTTCGACCTGGAAATGCATGAGAAGTTCCCCAACCCGTCCTGGCGTGTGATCTGGGGCGAATCGGCCGGGACCGCGGCGATTTCGGTGCTGGTGGATGCGTTTACAGGGAAGTATCTGGAGACGCTGCACTGAGACTAGTGCGCCGCCGGAACTGCCTCGGGCCGAAACATCAAATCGCCTGTTTCATTGCTCGCATCCACAACGACCGTCTGGCCGTCGCGGATAGACCCTTGCAGTAACAACCGGCCGAGCGGTGTCTCGATCTTCTTTTGGATGGCGCGCTTCAGCGGACGCGCGCCGTAGTGCGGATCGTACCCGGTCCGCACGAGGTTGGAGCGCGCCACATCGGTGAGTTGCAGAATGATGTGACGGTCGGCTAGCCGCGCGCGCAGACGTTCGAGCTGGATCTCGACAATCTGCTTCAGGTGTTCCTGGGAAAGTGAGTGGAATACGATAATCTCGTCCACGCGATTTAAGAACTCGGGCCGGAAGTGCTGCCGCATCTCATCGAGCACTGCTTCCTTCATCCGTTCATAGGCGGTACTGGTGAAATCGCCCCGGCCGGCTGGATCCCATTCGAGAATGCGCTGGCTGCCCACATTCGAGGTCATGATGACGATCGTGTTCTTGAAATCGACCGTGCGCCCCTGGCCATCGGTAAGGCGGCCGTCATCCAGAATCTGCAGCATCACGTTGAAGACGTCGTGGTGGGCCTTCTCGATTTCGTCGAAGAGGATCACGCAATAGGGCCGCCGACGCACGGCTTCGGTCAACTGCCCGCCCTCTTCATATCCCACATATCCGGGCGGAGCTCCCACCAGGCGCGAGACCGTGTGTTTCTCCTGGTACTCGGACATGTCGATGCGGATCATGGCATGTTCGTCATCGAAGAGGAACTCGGCCAGCGCGCGGGCCAGTTCGGTCTTGCCCACTCCCGTGGGTCCTAGAAAGATGAAACTCCCGATGGGCCGGTTGGGGTCCTTCAAGCCGGAGCGCGCGCGGATGACGGCTTCGGACACGGCCGTTACGGCTTCATCCTGCCCGACGACGCGCTTATGTAACTCCTCTTCGAGGTGGAGCAGCTTCTGCATTTCTCCTTCGAGGAGCTTGGTTACCGGAACGCCGGTCCAGCGGCTCACCACTTCGGCGATGTCCTCTTCGTCCACCTCTTCCTTGATCAGGCGTGAGTGCTCCCGCTGCCGCGTGAAGTTGTCGGATTCCTGTTGCAATTGGCGCTCCAGCCCGGTCAATTTTCCGTACTTCAACTCGGCTGCGCGGTTGAGGTCGTACTGCCGTTCGGCCTGTTCGATTTCCGTCTTGGTCCGTTCCACCTGCTCGCGCAGCTCGCGCAGGCGCTGGACCGCGCTTTTCTCGCTTTGCCAGCGGGCGGTGAGGGCGTCGGATTCGACGCGGAGATCGGCCAGCTCTTTTTCCAGCCGGGAGAGCCGTTCTTTGGAAGCCTTGTCAGTTTCCTTGCGCAGCGCCTCGCGCTCGATCTCGAGTTGCATAATGCGGCGGCGGTTTTCGTCCAGCTCCGCCGGCATTGAATCGATCTCGGTTCGCAAGCGGGCCGCGGCCTCGTCCACTAGGTCGATGGCTTTGTCGGGTAGGAAGCGATCGGTGATGTAACGATTGGAGAACACGGCGGCTGCTACCAGCGCTGCATCCTTGATGCGTACGCCGTGGTGCACTTCGTAGCGCTCCTTGAGTCCCCTTAGGATGGAGATAGTGTCTTCCACCGACGGCTGGTCCACCAGCACCGGCTGAAAGCGGCGTTCCAAGGCTGCATCCTTTTCGATGTGCTTGCGGTATTCGTCAAGGGTAGTGGCGCCGATGCAGTGCAGCTCGCCGCGCGCCAGCATGGGCTTGAGCAGGTTGCCCGCATCCATGGAGCCCTCGGCCTTGCCCGCGCCGACGATGGTGTGCATCTCGTCGATAAACAGCACGATCTCTCCGGCCGATTCCTGCACCTCTTTGAGTACCGCCTTCAGCCGCTCTTCGAATTCGCCGCGGTACTTGGCGCCGGCGATCAGCGCGCCCATGTCGAGCGCTACAATGCGCTTGCTCTTTAGACCCTCCGGCACATCCCCGCGGACGATACGGAGCGCCAATCCTTCTACGATGGCCGTCTTTCCAACGCCGGGCTCGCCGATCAGGACGGGGTTATTTTTGGTGCGCCGCGAAAGCACCTGGATCACCCGGCGGATCTCCTCATCCCGGCCGATCACGGGGTCCAACTTGTTCTGCGCGGCCAGTTTGGTGAGGTCGCGGCCGTAGCGCTCCAGCGCTTCGTAGGTGGCTTCGGGGTTCTGGGAGGTGACTCGCTGGTTGCCGCGGACGTCGCGCAGGGCCTGCATCAAACGCTCACGCGTGAGCCCGAACTCCTTGAGCAGGCGGCCGGCCGGGCCGCTGTCAGAGGTGGCAGCCAGCAGAACGTGCTCAATGGACGTGTACTCGTCCTTTAGCTTGCGGGCTTCGTCTTCTGCTTCGGTCATCAAGCGGGTCAAGCGTGTGGTTACGTACACCTGATCGACGCCAGCGGAAGGTCCGGAGACCTTGGGCAGGCGCTCCAACTCCTGTTCCAGGCGTCGTCGCAGCGACTCCACGTTGAGGCCGGCCTTGCTGAGGATCGACGGCGCCAGTCCACCTTGCTGCGCGAGCAGAGCCAATAGCAGGTGTTCCACATCGACTTGCTGGTGACCGTAACGGACCGCCTCGCTTTGTGCCGCACGGATGGCTTCTTGCAATTTTTCGGTGAAACGATTGAAGTCCATACCCTATTCTGAACCCAAGAAGCACTCTAGGTATCAGACTAAGTTCGCAACTGGGCGATCCGATTCAGCATCCAATTCGTATCAGAAACGGAGGGCGTATGAGTGCAGTACGGAAGCGGTGGGGGCGCATCGCGGGGCTCTGGTGCTCGGTGATGCACGACGGAACAACCTGGCCGATCCACGGGCACTACGAATGCCGGCATTGTCATCGGGTATACGCCGCTCCGTGGCAGTAGTAAAGGCCCCGGCGACGAGATCGCTGGCGTTACTCGCTCATGCGGATTAGTTGCTCGGCGTGCTTGAGGGCTTCCGGTGTCAATCGCTGACCCGAGAGCATACGACCAACCTCCCGCGTTCGCGCTGCTCCATCCAGTTCTTCGATAGCCGCTATGGTACGGCCATCGGCCTCGCGCTTTTCGACGCGATAGTGATGGTCGGCGAAGGAGGCGATCTGCGGTAGGTGTGTCACGCAGAGCACTTGGTTGGCGGCTGCCAGTTTCTTGAGTCGGCGTCCGATTCCTTCCGCGGCCGCGCCGCCGACACCGGCATCTACCTCGTCGAAAACTAGAGTCCGCACCAACGCCGATTTCGGTCCGCTGAGGCAGGTTTTCAGCGCCAGAGCGATGCGCGAAATCTCGCCGCCCGAGGCCACCTTGTCCAGTGCCCGTGGCTCCTCGCCTAGATTCGCGGACACCAGAAAGTCGATGCGGTCGGCGCCGTGCGCGGCCCAGGCGGCAGGCGTGATCTCAACGCGAAAGGTAGTGCGCTCCATTGCAAGCTGAGCCAATTCCGCTTCGACACGTTTCTGCAGCTTGTTCGCCGCAGCGCGGCGAGCGGCGGTGAGCTCGGCCGCTTGTTTCTCGAATTCGGCTGAGAGCTTCTTCTGCTGCGCGCGCAAGGCCTCCATGCGTTCACCGGCGTTCTCCACCGATGCCAGATGGGTGCGAACCTCCTCCAGGAAGGTCAGAATCTCTTCTGCCGACTTACCGTATTTCCGTTTGAGACGGTCCATGGCGGCCAAGCGGTTTTCGACTTCATCCAGACGGCCGGGATTGGCTTCCAAACGGGCGACATAGTCGCGCAGCACGTAGGAGGCCTCCTCGAGGCTCACCGCCGCGGTACGCAGATGCTCGCGCACAGCGTCCATAGAGCTATCGATGCGGCACAGGTCCTCCACACGCTTGCCCGCAGTGAGAGTCAAGGAAAGCGCTGACTCGGGGCTATCGTAGAGGGCTGCATAGGCAGCGCCCGCCGCCTCCTGCAGCCGCTGCACGTTCTGCAGCACGCGCCGCTCGTTCTCAAGAGCGAGATCCTCGCCCGGCTGAAGCCCCGCGGCTTCGATCTCCTTCCGCTGGAAACACCATAAATCCACGAGCCGCAGTTTTTCCTGCTCGGACTGCTCGATTTCGGCAAGAGTAACACCGGCAGCACGCCACTGACGATATATCGACGCGACATGGTCCACTAACTCGGACCCACCCGCGAACATATCGAGCATGTCGCGCTGCGCGTCACTTGAGAACAGCAGTTGCTGATCGTGTTGTCCGTGGATATCGGCCAGCGCGGGCCCGAGGTCTTTCAAAATCGAAACCGCCACGGGGCGGCTGCCTAGATACGCGCGCGACTTGCCCTCCGCCAGAATCTCGCGCTCGATGAGCAACTCGCCGTCTTCGATTTCGATGCCCACCGGGTCGAGTACGCTGTGAAGAGCCGGGCAGTCACGGACCTCAAATATGCCGGCTACCCGCGCGCGGGATGCGCCGCTGCGGACCATATCGGCCGAGGCGCGGCCGCCCAGCAGCAGCCCAAGGGCGTCGACCACGATCGATTTGCCACTGCCGGTTTCGCCTGTGAGCAGATTTAGCCCGGCGTGGAAACACACGCGCACCTGCTCGATTACGGCGTAGTTTTCCACCACCAGTTCTCGCAGCATTCTGAGGCGATTATATCGGGCTTTTCATTACGTAATTAGCTGAAGTCTTTTCGTTGTCGGCGCGCGTCTATGTGATAGATTTGGGAATAGGAGACGTATTGACGTTCGCAGCCCCGTTTGCCCTCCTCCTGCAGTTGAATTTTCTCGACATGGCCCAGCACATGGACGCTCTGGAAAGCGCCGTGGTGGGGCTCTTGCTCTGTTTTTCGCTTTTTTCCTGGACCGTTATTTTTGCGAAATGGAACATGCTGCGTGGCGCGCGCCGCTCGAATGCGCGATTCCTGCGTGCGTTTCGTAAAGCCACCAGCATGGAAGCGGTAGTGGTGGCGAGCGAGCAGTATCGGCCCTCACCGCTGGTGGGCGTCTTCGATTTCGGCTACGAGGAAGTGGAACGTCAGGTGAAGTCCCGCGGGTCGGTCGTGAATCGGGCGGCTGTGGAGCGCGCCTTGCAACTCGGCATGAGCCAGGAATTGTCCAAGCTGGAGCGCAACCTGCAATGGCTGGCGACTACGGCCTCGACGGCGCCGTTCATCGGTCTGTTCGGCACCGTGTGGGGAATCATTCGCGCGTTCCAGGATCTGAGCTCGCAGGGAAGCACCAGCTTACGCGCGGTAGGGCCGGGTATTTCGGGCGCCCTCATCGCCACCGCTGTCGGGCTGTTCGCAGCGATTCCGGCAGCCATCTTTTATAACCAGTTCAGCCATGGCCTCCGGCAGATTGGGGCGCGCATGGATGACTTCTCGTTGGAGTTTCTGAACCTAGCCGAGAGAAGTTTCGGGGACTAGATGGCCTTTTCCACCAACGGTGGCGGTTATGGCGGCGGCTTCGGGGCCCGGCGGCGTGGCGCGGCGGCGCTTTCCGAAATCAACGTCACACCGTTTGTCGATGTGGTGCTGGTGCTGCTCATCATCTTTATGCTCACTGCCCAGGTGATGGAGTTCGGCCTGGAAATCGACGTTCCCAAGGTGCGCGCCGTCAAGGAAAGCGCCCAGGAACTACCCGTAGTTAACGTGACAAAAGATGGCCTAACGTACCTTAATAAAGATCTGGTCAATATCAACCAATTGAACCGCGCGATCCTGCAACGTTTCGGCAAGACCAAGGCCGTGTATGTGCGAGCCGACAAAGATACGGTCTTCAATGTGGTGGCCCAAGTGCTGGCTGAACTGGGGCAAGGCGGGTTTCAGATGAACGTAGTAACGCAGCCGGAAGACTCCTCGTCTCAGAGACGGAAATGAATGGGCGGGTCGACACACTGGACGCAGCGCAGCCACTGGGAAGGTGGCTGGTGTGGTCGGTTGGCTTCCATATCGCGTTGGTTAGCGCGTTCGTGGTCTATGGCTTTTTGCCGAAACGCGCCCCGATACAATTGGGTGAATCCAAGGGCGGTGGGTTTGGTTCTGTGGCGGTGACCGCGGTGTCGCGCATTCCAATCCCAAGCCGCAGCGGGCCGATCAATCCGGTGGCCTCCGATACCGAATCCCGGGCTCCGGAGCCGCCCCCCAAAGCCAAGCCCAAGCCGACCGTGAAGCCGCCGGAACCCGATGCCATTCCTCTGCCGAGCCGCAATGCCCCAAGGAGGCCCTCGGAACAGGCGTCGGCGCCTAACAAGTTCCGGGCGCAGCAGCAGGATCTTCCCAACCAGGTGTACAGCGAGCGGCAGGCCGCCGTCAGTCCGATGTACAGCATGCCGGGCGGCGGCGTGGGCATCGGCAACAATTCGCCGTTCGGCCAGCAGTTCGGATACTACGGCAACCTGGTGCGCGACAAGGTGGCGCGCTACTGGCGGACCAATGAGCTGGATCCGCGGCTGAATTCGATGCCCGAAGTGGTAGTCACCTTCACCATTCTGCACGATGGTTCGGTTCCGTCTTCGTCGGTGAAAATCGCGCAACGGAGCGGCAATGTGAGCCTCGATTTTTCGGCGCAGCGGGCCATTCTGGACGCCGCGCCATTTCCCCCCTTGCCAGCCGGATTCCCCCATAACAGTGCGGATGTGGAATTCGTTTTTCAATTGAGGCGATAAATGCGAAAGCTTATTTGGTTTGCATTAGCGGCAAGCGCGGGCCTGGTGGCCGTTACAGCGCAGGATTTCCGGATCATCCTACCAGGAGATTTGAAGCGCACCATCGCGATCCCCGATTTTCGCGGCTCCGGGGCCGCCCAGAGTTGGATGGGGCCTTTCAACCAGACGCTGTGGAGCGACATATCCAGTTCGCCAGTGGTCAAAACGATCCCGAAGACCTCTTACCCACTCACCATTCCGCAGCAGCCTTCCGATTTCCGCGAGCCGCCTCCGGTGGCGGAACCGCCGCGGGGGCGCGACCGTAGCCAGCTGGTGACGCCGAAGAATGGCGGCGGACTCTGGATGTCGGACTGGTCCGGCCCGCCGACCTCGGCTTCTTATCTGGCGTTTGGCTATACCGCGGTGCAGAACAACGTTCTGGTATTGTCCGGATGGCTGTTTGATTTGAGCCGCGACACGCCCGCCAATGCCCAAGTACTGGCCAAGCGGTACCTGGCATCCACCGATGAGGCCGGGGCGCGCAAAGTAGCTCACGAGTTTGCAGCGGACATCCTGGAACTGCTCGGCGGCAAATCGCTTTACGGCACCAAGATCGTGTTCACCCGCGCCATGAGTTCAAAAGTTAAAGAAATTTGGATGATGGATCCGGACGGCTCAAACCAGCGGCAGATCACGCATTTCAATTCGCTTTCGATTGAACCGACGATATCTCCCGATTCGTCAAAAATCGCGTTCACTACCTACGCCAAGGGCAATCCTGGTATATTTGTGTTCTCGGTGGATCCCGTCCGGCAGCTGCCGTTTTATAATCAGGTCGCATCGGTGAACGCGACCCCGGCGTTTACTCCAGACGGAAAACAGATAGTTTATGCGTCTTCCGCCAGCGGCACGGCCCAGATCTATATAGCGAATGTGGACGGCAGCGGCCTGCGACGAATCTCTTCCGGCAACGCGATCGAAGTCGAGCCCAAGGTCAATCCCAAGACCGGCAATGAGATGGTGTTTGTCTCGGGGCGCTCCGGTGCGCAGCAGATCTACCGGATGAATATGGATGGAGCCGACGTGGAACGCCTGACTCCCGGCGAAGGTGAGGCTTCCAATCCTTCCTGGAATCCGGACGGCCAGTATCTTGCGTATTCATGGACGCGTGGCTACGCCACCGGTAACTGGAATTTATTTGTCATGGACGTGGCCACGCGGAAGTACACTCAATTAACGCACAGCGAGGGGCGCAACGAGAATCCGAGTTGGGCGCCGGATGGCCAGCATATCGTGTTCCAATCGAATCGTAATGGGGGGTATCAGATTTATTCCGTGCTGGCGGATGGGACGCAGGTGCAACAGCTTACTACCCAAGGCAATAATTATTCCCCAGTCTGGGGCAAGTAGGAATCAGGAGAAGACGTTCATGTTCACAAGACCCAAGTTGACAGTCATCTGCCTGGCGGTAACGCTCGCGCTGTTTGCCGCGGGATGTAAGAAGAAGGTGCCGCCACCACCGCCACCGCCACCGCCGCCACCGCCTACGGCGGCCCCACCCGCACCGCCGGCTGCACCACGGGTCGCGCAGTTTTCGGCGGAGCCCGGGACCATTCAGCGCGGCCAGTCCTCGACGCTGCGCTGGGAAGTGAGCGGAGAAGTCACGGGTGTGTCAATCGATCAGGGCGTTGGTGCCGTTCAAGCCACCGGCAACCGCCGTGTGACTCCCGACAATTCGACGACCTACACCCTGACAACCACCGGACCCGGTGGAAACACGACCGCACGAGCTACGGTAAACGTCACTGTGCCGCCTCCACCGGCGCCGCCTCCACCGCCACCCTCAGGTCCTTCCGTCACCCTGGAGCAGCGCGTGACATCAGATCTGCAGGATGCTTACTTTGATTACGACAAGAGCGACATTCGATCCGATGCACGCGACGCGCTGACGAAGGATGCTACCGCACTAAAGAGCATTCTGGCCGATTTCCCCAACGCGGTCATCGTACTGGAGGGCCACTGCGACGAGCGCGGCTCGGCGGAATACAACCTGGGATTGGGTGACCGGCGAGCGTCGGCCGCCAAGGACTTCCTGGTGCAACTGGGCCTCCCCGCCGACAAGGTGAAGACCATCAGCTATGGCAAGGAACGGCCGCAGTGTACCGATTCGAACGAAGCCTGCTGGCAGAAGAATCGCCGTGCCCACTTCTCGCCGGGGCAGTAGTGTCCGCTAGGATAGTTGTAGGAACGCTAATACAGGAGGGCGGGGCCGCGGGAGCCCCGCTCCCAGATAGGAGGGTCATTTGAAGTTCTCTTACCTTGGCGTCTTGGCGCTCATCGCAGTGCCCATCTCCGCCCCGGCCGCCAGCCGCGAAATTCAGGAACTACAGCGCGATGTCGGCCTTTTACAAGAACAAGTCAAAGCTCTGCAAAGCTCGCAGAACGAAAGATTGACCGAGCTAAGAACGATGGTGCAACAAGCCATTACTACCGCCGACAAGGCCAGTACGGGTGTCGCTGTAATTCAGAGCAGCGTGCAGCAGAACCTGCGGGATCAGGAAAGTAAAGTGGTGGGCCCGGTGGTCGGACTCGGCACGCGCATCGACTCGATGGGCACCGATTTTCGCATGCTGCAACAGTCGGTGTCCGATCTGACCAGCATGATCGGCAAGCTGCAAAACCAGCTGACGGATCTGAATAACTCCGTGAAGGTGCTGCAAGCTCCGCCGGCTGCGCCGCCCCCGCCTTCGGGCGCTCCGGGTGGTGGCGACACCGCAAGTCCCGGGCTGGGGCCGAGTGCCGCTTCGCTGCCCTCGGCGACCGATCTTTATGCCAACGCTACGCGCGATCGCTCCACGGGCAAGCTGGACTTGGCCCTGGCGGAGTTCTCCGACTATTTGAAGTATTACGGCAACACTTCCTACGCGCCGAACGCGCAGTATTACATCGCGTTCATACACTACTCGCAAGGCGACTACGAAAAGGCGCTGAAGGAGTTTGATTTGGTGCTGGAGAAATATGCGGATGAGGATGCCAAGAAACCCGAGTCCATGTTCTACAAGGGAATGACCCTGGTTCGGCTGGGCCACCGGACGCAGGGCGCCGAGGAATTCAAAGAATTCCTGAAGCGCTACCCCAATCACGACCTGGCCCGCCAAGCCTGCTCCCAACTAACCACCATGGGGCTGAAGTGCGGATCCCCCCGCGCGGCAGCCCTTGCCAAACGCAAGCGAGCCTAGTTTTCTCCGTCCGTCTCCCCTGGTTTTTCCCTTTTCTCTTCAGTACCGCCCCTGCGAAAAATAGCCAGTACTGCTTCAAATCCGTTACGCCGAGGCCGTGATATGCTGTTAGCCTTACAACCGAATGGCGACCTCCCGGTCTCTACCGCGCATCTGCATTGCCCTGGGCCTGCCCGACGTCCAGTCGTTGCTCGAACATGCCCGCAAAGAGGCTGAAGGCGGCGAGACTTTTCTGGAATTTCGCCTGGATTTCCTAAATAATCCCTGTGCCGGTGCACAGGCCATTAGCGGATTTGTCGAGCGATTCCCCGATTGCCTGATCCTGGCAACTTGCCGGCGTCATCAGAACCGGGGCAAATTTAATGGCAGCATTGAGGAGCAGTTCGCCGTGCTCGATATGGCGGTGCGTAACGGCGCGCAAGCCATTGATGTGGAGATCGAGAGCGCAGAGCTAGCGCCGGAGCGGTTGACCCAGTTCCGCGGACGCGCCCGCGTCATCATTTCGTATCACAACTTTGAAGCAACACCGCCCATGGACACGGTGGTGCACCGCGTGCTGCGAATGCCCGCGGACGCCTACAAAATCGTTACGACGGCGCGAAAGCCGTCCGATAACGTGCGCGTGCTCTCGGCGGCTAAGGCGCTTCCCAAGCATCACATGGTGGTGCTGGCGATGGGTGAACTGGGCTTTCCCACGCGTGTACTCTCGCCCGTGTTCGGCGGCATTTTCAGCTACGCGGCCCCGATCTATGCCGAAGGTACGGCAGCCGGGCAGGTGAGCGCTCGCTACCTGCGGCACGTATACCGTGTGGAGAAGCTCACCAAAGCCGCCAAGATCTACGGAGTGATCGCCGATCCCGTGCGGCACTCCATCTCCCCGGCGGTGCATAACCGCGCGTTCCAGTCGCGGCGCATGGACGCCGTGTACCTGCCGTTCCTGGTGGCGCCCACCCATCTGCGGGATTTCTTTTCGATGGCGGAAAAGCTCCCCATGGCCGGTTTCAGCGTGACCCTGCCGCATAAGCAGAAGATCATCCGCTACCTGGACGCGGTGGAGCCGATGGCGCGCCGCATTGGCGCGGTGAACACGGTGTGGCGCAAGGCCGGTAAGTGGCGCGGCGCCAACACGGACGCGGCCGGGGTAACCGAACCGTTGTCCCGGCTGGTGCGGCTGCCGAAATCGTCGGTGCTGATCGTTGGCAACGGCGGCGCCGCCCGCAGCGCTGCCTGCGCGCTCTCCGATGCCGGCGCCAAAATCTTTCTGGTGGGCCGCAACGCCGACCGCGTACGCGCGCTGGCCAAAACCTGCTGCGCCGAATCGCTCCTGCGCGAACAGTTGAAAGACAAGTACTTCGACGCGGTGGTACATGCCACGCCGCTGGGGATGTTTCCCAACGTCAACGACTGCTTCTTCAACGGTAGTATCCCCGGGGACGTGGTGTTCGACATGGTCTACAATCCGCTGGAGACGGAACTCATCAAGCGGGCGCGCCAGCAGGGCAAGAAGGTGGTTCCGGGTTTGGACATGTTCATTGAACAGGCGGTGCGCCAGTTTGAAATCTGGACCGGCGAATCAGCCCCGCGGCCGGCCATGCTCAAGGCCGCGTCCGAAGCGCTGGAGCACAAGCTGTGAAAATGACCCGCCGCGAAATGGCAGTGGCGCTCACCTCAGGGGTCGCCCTCGCTTCGGCCGTGGCATCGGCGCAAACTCCAGCCCCGCCTAAGTCCCCGGAGGCGGAACTGCTGTCGGCCCGCGATCAAGTGAAATCCATCGCCATGATCCTCATGCAGCAGCAAGTGCCCATGTCGACCGAGCCGGCATTCGTGTTTCAGGCCTGAGGCACGCCATGGCGAATATCGGCAGCGAAGTTTTTTTCGCTACCATTCCCGAACTCAACAAGCTGCTGGTGGCTAAAGAGATCTCCGCGGTGGAGTTGGCGCGTGCGTTCACACAGCGCCTGGAACAGCTCGGCCCACGCTACAATGCACTGGCACTCCCGCTCCAACAGGAGGCCATTCGCAAAGCGCAGGACGTCGATAAAGAGATCAAGCGCGGACGACTGCGGGGACCGTTGCAGGGCATTCCGTACGGTGTGAAGGATCTGATCAGCTTCGCGGGCCAGCCCACTACCTGGGGCGCCAAGCCGTATGCCGCCCAGGTGTTCGACTACGATGCAACGGTAGTCACCAAGCTGTCGGGAGTTGGCTCGGTACTGGTGGGAAAACTCTCGACCGTGGAACTGGCCGGCGGCGGCGGTTACCGCTACGCGACTGCTTCACTGCAAGGGCCGGGGCTGAATCCTTGGGATCGGACGAAGTGGTCTGGCGGTTCTTCGAGCGGCCCGGCCGCTGCGGTGGCAGCGGGCCTGGTGCCCTTTGCCATCGGCTCGGAGACATCGGGATCGATCGTTACCCCCGCGTCGTATTGCGGTGTGACCGCTCTGCGGCCGACCTACGGCCTGGTGAGCCGGCACGGGGCTATGGCGCTCTCCTGGACGCTGGATAAGCTTGGGCCCTTCGGCCGTAGCGCCGAAGATTGCGGGCTGATCTTGCAAACGATCGCGGGCAGAGACGGCAAAGACCCGGGCTCGGCGGGCAAGAGCTTCTACTACACGCCACAATACGCGCGCCCCATGAAGGAGGTGCGCATTGGTTTTGCGCCCGTGGATTTCGCGGCATGGGCCGACGCGGCCGCGCGCCCAGCCTTCAACGCGGCACTGGATGTTCTAAAACAGACGGGCGCGCAACTGATCGAGACCAAGCTGCCCGATTTCCCGTACGGCGCTGTCATCTCGACGGTCATCGGGGCGGAGGAAGCCTCCAATTTCGAGGAGCTGATCCGCAGCGGTAAGGTGGACCAACTAGCCGACGCTACGCAGATCGCCGGACTGAAAGCCAACCTAGACATCGCGGCCACCAGTTACTTAAAGGCGATGCGCATCCGGCGGCTGATGCAGGAAGAGTTCCGAAAGGTTTTCGCTGGCGTGGACGCACTGGTGACCTTCGGGCGTAACCAAGCCGCTACGCCGATCAATGAGCCGCTGGACCGCGGCAGTGAGGCGGGCACTGCTCCGCAGGATCCCGGCATGAACTCACTGATTCCCGCCGGCAACCTGGCGGGGCTTCCGGCTTTAGTCTTGCCGTGCGGTTTCGCGGCGAACCTGCCGGTAGCGTTGCAGGTGGTTGGGGCGCCATTTTCGGAGAACCTGCTGTTAGCGATCGGCCGCGAATATCAACGACGGACGGACTGGCACAAGCGCCGCCCGCCGGGGACGTAAGCGCCGCAATATTAAGGACGCTCGTTAGCCTCCTCTTTAGACAGCGCGTTCCGGTGCTTCAGCACCAAGACAACTGTGTTATGATCGCGGGCACATCAATTTGCGCCGCACGTTTTTGCTCAGCAGGCGAGGCGAGGAGAAGCCCCCGAAACCCTCCGACAAAAGCGTTGTTCGCATCTACTTTGATCGAAGGAGAATATTGTGAACAGTCCATGGATCCGCAAAGCACTTCTTGTTTTCGTTCTGGCCGGAGCGGCTCTCACTGTGGGGTGCGGGGGCTCCGGTCCCGATGGAAAGTACCGCGACTCGGACGGTGCGGTAACCCTCGAATTGAAAGGCAACAAAGCCACCCTGGACTTCGGCCAAATACATATTGACGGAACCTACACAATGGATGGCGGCAAGTTAACCATCCGGCCGGTCGTCGGCGACGCCAGCCAGACCATGGTCTTTGTTGTTAACGCGGATGGCTCAATTGACGGTCCCCCTGGCAGCGCCATTCCAAAGCTGCAAAAAGTAAAGTAGGGTCGGCAACGTCTGGCGGCGGGATCATTGTCGCGAGGATTGCGATTGTCGTCGCGAGTTGCACGGGGCTTGCCGTGTGCGCCCGGCCGTAACGGCCCTCGCCCGGTGAGCCGATCATCGTTGCCGCGTGAGAGGTCACGCACTTCGAATATGAGTGGCGCGAAGGGCCGAAGCCAAGAGCGAGGGACCCTCTTCAGACCGTGGCCTCCCGGGTGTTACGCTATCCGCATGGCAGCGAACCTTGGTGGCGCGTGTTCGCCTGAGCCTCCCCGATCAGTTTCGTTTTGGGGGCCTCAGCTCAGGACATAAGAACCAACCTCAACTACCCCTGCAACGGTGAGCGCATCATCATCGAGAGTTGCAACGTCCGCGACCTCTCCGACGCCTCGAGCTGCTTGGTGGGCCATCCGGACTCGGTGACGCCGAACGGAATATGAAGTACACCAACGAGACGCGCGGCAATCTCAAGAAATTGTTGCCTACGTGCAAGCAGCCGACGGCCGCCGAACTCTAGCGCACGCTGGAGTTCAATGACAAGGTTTACTGGCAGCAGAAAGGATCCCAGGCGGCTCAGGGCCAGGCCCAGCCGAAAGCGCAGCCGCGGCCCGCGAATCGACAGCCACGCAGGAATACCTCGCCGAAGTGGTGCAGGGGGCGCAGTATCCCGAGAGCCAGGCGCGAATGCAGTAACCCTCGACGCGCGCAATGCCGTGCCGATGAATTGAGGCCCCGCGCGGAATTCGGAAGGGCTTCTGGAAGAACCGCGGCATCTTCGTGGATTACGGCGACAGGTGTGCAGACTCCCGTTACGGACCACTTAGTCTTGCGGTTAATATCCGGGAGTCGGCATCGCAACTCTGATCAGCCGTGCAATGGGCGTTTGAACGAAGCCGCTGGCACGGCGGACGCTACGCGTGGGTAAAGGTAGCGGCAATCGGCTGGGGGTGAGGATATCTTGTGGGTCACAAGGAGGTCCCTGTGACCCATTTACGAAAAATGATGCTGGAGGAACTCCA
>DASZIV010000143.1:0-18895 GCA_035948775.1 Bryobacteraceae bacterium | reverse complement strand
GCAACTGCAACTCCTCGATCATCCGTTGGCGGAGGGGTGTCATCCAATGAACTCCTTTCGTTCATTGGTCTATCGCTCCGTCTGACCGAATGCCACTGGGGTGGGCCTGCCGCGCTAGCGGCTTAGTACAAGTGGCGTTAGCGGACAAAGGCCCAGGTGCCGCCCTGCGGGAGCGCGGAAACTCGACCGGCGGCAAGTTCCCTCCTCTCTTCCCCGAGACGCGGAGCGGTCCATGTGGACCTCAAGAGCCGCATCGAAGTATCAGAATGAATGAGGCAACCCACGGGGCCTTGTCAGGCGATGCAGGCAAAGCGCCAGCGCCAGGATGTTACTGCGCTGAGTCGGAACGCGGCAGGCAAGAGTGCCTTTGCCAAGCTTCTAGTTCTCGCTCGGCTTATCGATCTTATCGATCACCATCACATCAACCGGCGCTTTGGTCATTCCCATTTTGAGCCCGAGCTGCTGTTGCATCGCGGCGAAGAGGTCGGGCGGCGCGTCAGCGTCCGGTCCAGGGGGTGCGCCATCGGGCGGGGGGCCACCACCGAAGCCGCTCCTCTGCGAAGGATCCGGTGTCCACTTCAGGACGAACGTGTAGCGTGTATCGCCCAGACCGGTCTGGTCCACGACGGGCTGTTCCATGAACTGAGCCTGCATTACGCTTGCGAATTCCGCGATCGTCCCGTTGCGAACGTTGAATCCGCGCTGCGGCATCCCACCGAATCCGGGGATTGGGAGCGTGCTGTTCTCTTCCTTCTTGATCTTCTCGCCACCCTTCGCAACAGTTATCGCGTAGACCGACAGTTCCTTCTTCTCCTGATGGAATTTGAGGTTAAACCGGTCCGCCAGCAGTTTCTGGAGCATGGCTTTCATCTGGTTGACACTGGGCATGCCGGGAACATTGGGCTTTGCCGAAATGTCGAACTTTTCGGAATCGACCCACGCAGGCGCCCCGATTACCTGCTTCGGGTGCCTGTCGTAGGCGAATTTAATCAGGTCAGAAAGATTCGTGTTCAACGTGATCAGCATGCCGCTTCTGTTCACCGTAATTCCCCAACCGCGGCGGTTGGGATCCGACGGTTTGATGGTGGCGACTTCGAACTCCGGTTTCGCCTTTTCGTCCATCATCTTGGGCGGTGGAAGAGGCTCGGGAATGGTCCAAGCAGTCTCCGGAGTGGCCTTAACCAGCGTCAGTGGCGACGGCGCTCCCTGCGTCCACGTCCCGGAGATCGTACTCCCGTCCGGACTGAGTTTTCCCTCGAAGGTGCCATTGAGAGGGGCGATCGCGATCTTCAGCGTGGAACCGCTCTGGGTGACTGTGGTAGCTGGCATCGACTGCCCGCCTTGATCAATGCTGAACATCTCAGCCTTGAGGCGGTCGGCATCGGAAATCGAAATCTTGACTACGATGCGGAGTTCGCCGTTTGGAGCCTGAGGTATTTTCAACGCGCCCTGCCATGTGCCGGTCATCGTCTGAGCGAACAGTGCGCCACCCGGCAAGGCTGCAAGGGCAACAATCCACAGCATCAGCTTGTTCATAGGGACCCTCCTGGAACCTAACCAGGATTAACCTTGCTAATCCCGGACTGGGGCGATGGCAGTACGGCGCATCGCCTTTGCGTTTCAGTATAGGAAGATACGGAACTCGACTTCGAGAACGCGGCATCTCCATCCGATCATTGCACTGCTCTACTGCCTCTTGAGGACGTTGAGTCTGGGACAAAATTAGCGATGATCCCCATGTTCTACAGCAACAGCAGGCCGCGAATCCCAGCACCCTGGCCCGGTAGTGATCGGGTTGTCGCGCCTCAATAGGGTTAGCAGGTTCCGGTTTGCGCGGAAAAACGCCCCCGTCGTTGCGACGGGCCGACCCCTTCCCCTCTTGGCTGCGCCAATGGAAACCGAATAGAATCGGGTGTGTCACGATCCACCCGGCCCACGGTTACGATGAAGGCGACGCGTGCGTCGGTGCTGTGGCTGCGCCCCGGGCTCATTGTGCAGGACGCAATTCGTGACCAGGAATATCGCATCGAGAAGTTCCTAGGCCAAGGAGGCTTCGGCGCAGCCTACCAGGCCCTCCGGTTGACCGGGGCGAGTTCGGCTCACAGGCTGAGCGTCTTAAAGGTAACCATCGACGCCGCGACGTGGCACAGTGAAGCATATTTCGGCCATTTGCTTCGGCATGTGCCAGCCTTGGTCGAAGTATACGACTCGTTCGCCTGGGCCCCACGCGGCGGCACGACGCCACTCTACTGCCTGATCTCCGAGTACATGGAAGAAGGGGACCTTGACAGCTACCTCGAGCGGAATCCGGAACCCTGGCCTGAGGCGCGAGCGAGGCGGGAGATTATTTATCTACTCCGTGCAGTTACCATGATCCATGAGAGTGGCGCCGTTCATCGGGACATCACGCCTAGAAACGTGTTCGTAGCGTCCAACGGCGCTTTGAAACTGGGTGACTTCGGGATCGCGCTGCATCGTCTAGGGCGCAGGGAGGTCGCGGCGGATGCCTTTGCCCCGCGGTTCGCGCCCAGAGCAATCCAGGAAGGTGCGAAGCACTGGCGCCAAGCAGACGACGTCCACCAGATCGGCCAGTTATATGCTGCTCTCCTCTCCGGGGTTGCCTCCCGGAAGATCACGGCGAACGAGGTGAAAAACCTCGACTGTAGCGCACACACAAAATCCGTCCTTCAGCGTTGCATTGGACAGCGAAGAAAATGTTTCGCGAGCGCCGCGGAGATGCTGGCTGCTCTGGAGGCGCGGGATCGGCTTCCCCGAAAACCAGCCACGGTGCGTTCCCTGGCCGGCAAGCGGGTAGTGTTTACAGGCGGCCTTTCCATGCGGCGCGCGGCTGCTCAGAAGCTCGCGCGAAAGGCAGGCGCGATCGTGGAGGCGCGGGTAAGCCACTATACGGACATCGTTGTGGTCGGTGATCAGTCGCCCCACTGGAAAGCAGAAGAGAAAGGGCAGAAGCTCCTCGACGTCGACCACGAAGCCGAGCGGGGCCACAACATAGCCCTCGTGAAGGAGTCCCGGTTCTTGGCGCTGGTCGGAAAGTAAGGATTCATTTCGAGCCCCGGTCGGCCCGCTCCCCGTTTTCCCGGCTGCAGCCTACGCCGCGTTTCGCGCGGCCCGCTTCCGCAGCGTCAGGCCGAGCGCCAGCAAGAAGCCGGCGAGCACTACCACCGAGGATGGCTCCGGAACCGAAGCTATGCGCTCCGCCGCGTACAATCCATTGGCGTTGGCATCATTGAAAACTTGGACGCTAGGATTGATACCCAGGATAGAAACGTCGTTTCCGTTATTCGCAAACACCGTATTCACCCCGCTAAAGAGCGCGGCACCGTAAGGTGGCTGCGAGTGAAACGGCGAGACATTGGTATCGCAACAAATGCCATTGAAGTTGTTGGCCAGGCCGAGGTCGAACGCATTCAAGAAAGGATTCCAAGCGGCAGCTTCCGCTGCGGCAGTCCCAAACGAACCAGTTCCTGCCTCCAGGAACACGCTCCCACCGCCGTTGACGTAGCTCGTGAGCAGCGCGTTGTTCACAGCCATCCCGCCCACAAAAACAGCGTTAAACCCAGACAGGCTTACTGGAACCACGGTGGACTCAGTGACCGAATAACCAGAGGTAGTCAGAAGGTTCTGCAAGTTGCTCCCATCCAGCCCGAAGTTGTTGGACAAGATCAAAATGTTGCCGCTGCCGCCGGTTAGGAAGCTGGCGATGCTTTTGGCAAACTGCGTATCGTCGTCGACTCCCAGCTCGCCGTTGCTAAACATCCACTCGTCATGCGAGACGACGATGCTGCTATCAGCCCGGAGTGATGGTAACG
This sequence comes from Bryobacteraceae bacterium, assembly GCA_035948775.1. GTDB lineage: Bacteria > Acidobacteriota > Terriglobia > Bryobacterales > Bryobacteraceae > PSRJ01. The sequence goes on along the minus strand of DASZIV010000143.1, from coordinate 15,065 downwards.
CCGAGAGGGTGAGGAGCAGCAACGGGGCTGTGTACTTCGCTAAGTTCATGGTGTACCTTTCCTGGTCCGGTCAAGGGCTTCAGCCGAGTTTCCTTGCCTACGAATCTGGCTAATGAGGAGTGTACACTTGGCTGCTTCCGTGTCCAAGTGTTTGGGCCGAAAAAGTACTAGTAATACGGGTAATGAGCCCTAGTGTCGGCAGTGTATATATTTGTAAATGCTTGGCTTGCCACCGTCTGATAGTACTGGTACCAATCCGGGCTCTCAAAGGCGTGGCCCTGGGGACGGCAAGGTATCAAATCGACCGCACGGGCATCGCCACAACATCCCCGACCTCCATGGCTTCTCTCACCACGAACGGCTCGCCGTAACGCACGCCGATCTGGTTGCCGTAGAAACGCGCGATGGCGCCGAGGCGCTCGCGAATTTCCTTTTCATCGGGGAACAGCGTGCCGCCCTCTTCGACCTGGCCGTATTGCGAGGTGTAGCTGAGCAGAGCGCTCATGCGGCGCTCAAACTGCGAGCTGATGTCCACGACAAAGGAGGGCTTCACGTCGGCGTAGAGGCTTGAATAAAGGATCTTGAAGGGACGGTGCGGTACCGAATACTCGTCCAACTTCTTCAGGCCCGCCAGAAAGCAGGCTTCGAATCCCAGTTCTCCGGTCCGGTAGTGATCGGGGTGCCGCGCCTGCCAATAGGGCAGAATGATGGTGCGCGGTTTCAACTCGCGGATCTTCACGGCCAGGGTCATGCGGGCGGGCAGCGAGTTTTCCAGGCGCGCGTCCGGAAAATGCAGGTTCCCGCGCCAGGAAAGCTGCAAATGCTTGCCGGCGATTTCCGATTCCGTCACGCGCTGCTCGGGCGTGCCGCGCGTCCCCATATCGCCGGCCGTGAGATCGAGCACTCCCGTGCGGTACCCCATTTCCGACATGCGCAGCAGAGTCCCGCCGCAGGTCTGCTCCACGTCGTCGGGATGCGCGGCGATCGCCAGAACGTCCACACTCAAGCCGGCATCCACTACCAGGAGAGATCCTTCCGGCGCATGTACCGCTGCTGCGGGCGCATGAGATTAATCAGCACAATACCGGTCACGAAGCCGCCGACATGCGCCAGGAATGCCGTACCTCCTTGCGAGGCGGCCGAACTGCCCACGGTTCCCACGCCGTTCAGGAGTTGAATGCCAAACCAGTAGATCAGCATCACCCACGCGGGCACGTCGACGAAGGTAATGAAGAACACGATAAACAGCAAGGTGCGGATTCGGGACTGGGGAAACTTGATCATGTACGCGCCCATCACCCCAGCGATCGCGCCGCTCGCTCCCACCATCGGAACGCGCGAGCCCGGGCTGAAGAGCGTTTGCGTCAAACCTGCGGCGATTCCACAGAGCAGGTAAAACACGATGTACTTCCCGTGGCCGAGGATGTCTTCGATGTTGTCGCCGAAGATCCACAGAAACCACATATTCCCCAGCACGTGCATCCAGCCGCCGTGCAGGAACATGGACGTCAGGACGTTGACGAAGTGAAAGTTGTCGGGCACCAGCCCATAGGTGGCGATAAAGGCGTTCTGCGAGTAGGGGTCGAGCGAAAACTCAAACAGGAAAATGAGGATATTGATGACGATCAGGAAAATCGTCACTACGGGCTTGGAATAACTCGGCTCTGTGTCGCGTATCGGGAACATCTAGGCGTTCCGGACCACATCTCCGGCGCGTGCCGCAATGTCCGGATGGATGCGCCGTTCGCCCCGCGCCTGCAGCGCGCGCACTGCTTCGGGCCCGCAAATGCCACCGCGGGCGCCGTACGCCGTGCAATTCAACGCCGCCATGGCATTGGAAAATTCGAGAGCCTCGCGCATCGGCATGCCTTCGAGAACAGCATAACAGAACGCCCCGTGGAACACGTCTCCCGCGCCGGTGGTGTCCACGCAATTGACCACGAAGGCCGGTGAGTAAACGAACCTTCCTGCTTCGCGCGCCAAAGCACCATGCGCGCCCAGTGTCATGGCCGCCACCTTCATGCCGTAGCAATTCTGAATTTGCTCCAATGCCCGGAAGGGATCGCTCGCGCCGGTCCAGGCGGCCGGGAATTCAGAACTGGCCACCAAGTAGTCCACGTTGGGGAGCACGCGGTCGAAGCCGGCGTAGATGGTATCGACATCCACCGCTACTGGGATTCCATGCGCGCGCGCGAGTTGGGCGGCGCGGGCCACGGCCGCGGTGTCGTGCCCATCGATCAGCAGTAACCGCCCGCCCGTGATCTGCTCGCTTGTAATCGCCTCGGGGTCGATCCGCAGGCAATCGTCGCGCCGCCAGAAAATGGTGCGCTCGCCGGTAGATTGGTCGATCACGATGTAGGCCGATTGATTGGCGCAACCTGGACGCACCTGAACATGTCCCAGGTCGATATCGACGGCTCGCAGGCTCTCCAGTTGGATGCGGCCGCGTTCGTCGTCGCCCACCGTTCCGATGTAGCGGGCTCGCAGCCCCAGGCGCGCGCAGGCAACCAGCGCGCTGGCCACTTGGCCTCCGGGGCTCAGCACCTCTTCTACGATTCGAGCTTTTCCGGCAAACGCCGGAAACCGAGGCACCATCAGCAGCGTGTCGGTGGCATTCAAACCGACGCCGACCACGTCGAACTCAAGCGTCATGCCGCACCTCCGTCGCCCCCCGGTGGGCGCGGTCACGCAGTTCGCCGATGTTGAGTCCTGTTAAGGCCACTGCAATCGCGCCGCCAATCAAAAGGGGAAGGGTCACGGCGAAGAACAGCACGAACGAGAAAGTGGTGGCATCATTCCGTTCCACGTCGAAAAGGCCCAAGGCCAGCACGCATGCCGCCTGAAAGAGACCCAGGTTTCCTGGCGCATTGGGTATCACGGTGCCCAGCCGCACAATGGTGAGTACCCCGGCCGCCGCCCAAAACGAAAGGTCCAGCCCATAAGCTCTCATGAGCGCGAAGTAGGAGAACATGCTGAGGAACAAATACAGAAGGCTGATCAGGATGGTAAGTCCCATGGTGCGCAGGTTACCCATGAGGTGGAGTCCTTCCACGACGTGCCGCAGCGTGGAAGCCCACCGGCTTTCGGCCGCGACCAGATGGGCATGCTGTTTGTGAGACACCACCCAAATCAGAACGGCTGCGCCAGCCACGAGGAGAATTCCCATCAGCTGCACTGGGATGATGAGTTTTTCCGGAATGCCCCGGACGAAACCGGCGGTCATGATGAACGCCCCCAGCATCCAAAATCCGTCGATGAGCCGCTCCACTGCCGCGGAAGTCAGGCTCAGCGAAAGGCGAAAATCGTTCCAGTGCGCCAGCAGGTAACAGCGAATCACTTCACCGGTGCGCAGCGGAAGGACTTCATTGGCAAACAACCCGATGTAGATGGCCTGAACGGTTCGCCATGGACGGAGCCGCACCACGGGACTGAGCAGGGTGTTCCACCGCCAGGCGTGCGTGACGTAAACTGCCAGGTCGGCCGCCACGCCGATGGCTACCCATCGCCAGTCAAGCGATCGAATGTCCGACGGGATCTCTCGAAAGTTGTAGCCCCGAAACACCCACACCAGGCATGCGATGGAAACAACATAGCCAAGGGATTGCGGCAGCCAGGAAGGCATCCGGCGTCGGGGTGCCTCAAGGGGCTGGTCCATAGGGCGCTTACTGCCTATGATACCGCTGGCGCTCCGAGTCGCCGGTAAAGTTCCACGAACTGTTCCAGCGAAAGCTGCTCCGCCCGCAGACCCGCTTCGGGCCACGGATCGATCTTCTCTTTGCCGTAGACCTCAGACAAATTATTACGCAGGGTCTTACGTTTGTGCCGGAACGAGAGACCCACGAAGGCTAAGAATGCGTCCGGGTCGTCGACGGGTAACTTCTGTTCCCGTGGCTGCAACAGCACCACGGCCGAATCCACCTTGGGCGGCGGACGAAATGCCGCGGGCTTAACCTCGAAGAGCAGCCTCGCCTCCATCCATAGCGCGATCTGGACCGTCAGAAATCCGTATGCGCGCTCGCCCGGTTTGGCCACCAGGCGCTCCGCAACCTCTTTCTGGATGAGGAAGACAGCGCGTGGCACGTCCAGGCTAGCAATCGTTGTGAGGATTGGGGACGCGATGTAGTACGGAAGGTTGCCGGTGATGGGGACGCGTCCCCATTGGGAGAACTCCGTTTCCAACGCATCCTGTTGGACGATTTCCAGTCGCTGTTCGCCGGCGAACTTACTCCGGAGGTGCTCGGCAAGATAATGATCGAGCTCCACCGCGACTACACGGTCTGCACGCTTGAGAAGCTTTTCGGTGAGGGCGCCTCGGCCGGGGCCAATTTCAACCACCAGGGGTTTCGGCTCGGGACAGGCCGCAGCCGCGATGCGCTCCAGAATGGAGCCTCTAATAAGGAAGTGTTGACCTAGTTTAGGACGCGCGGTCAGCCTCTCACGCTACGCCGGGCCGGAAACACAACCCTGATCTTCCCCCACGCCGGCTGGTAGAAGAACATGGCAGGGGTGAATTTTGACAACAGAATGATGTTCTGCACGTCGGGTGTCAACTGGCCTTGGCGCACGGAATAATCGGCCACGTTTCCCTGGTTATCGATAATCAATTCCACCACTGTTTCATCGCCGGCGGCTACGGAGTTCACCGATTCGAGCCGGGGCACGACGCCGGACCAACCGACGATCCGGCCATCCGGGTCGGAACTCAGCGAGAGGGGCGGTTCCAGGCTGCGGTCGTGGCGAAAGCTCAAGTTGGGAACGAGCACGCTGAACAACAGCAACGCTGAGAGGAAACCGCCGGCGACCGGAAGCGCCACCGGGCGCATCAAATTGTCGTACCCCAGCCTCACGCGGTCGGCCCAGTATCGAAGGCGTGCCGCGAAACTGGCACGCGCCAGTTGTCTTACCCGTTCATGGGATGCGAGCACGCGCAGTTGTACGGTGAGGCCGGCAGGAATCCGCGGCCGATCCAGTTTGCCAAGCTCGGCGCGCACGTTTTCGAACGACTTCAGCCGCGCGCTACAAGGCCTGCAAGCATTCAGATGCGTTAGTATTTCCTCCCGCTCGTCGCCCGTCAGCATCCCGTCGACCAGGGAAGAGATCTGCTCATGCGTGCTTTCACAACTCATACGATTCACTTCACTCTGCCGTCTTAGGCACCAAACGCAGGGTACGGCTTTTCGCCAGGTTCCCCGCCAGTTGTTCCCGCAAGGCTTCCCGGCCGCGCAGGATCCTAGACTTCACTGTCCCCAAAGAGACTCCCAGAACATCCGCGATTTCGTCGTAACTCAAATCCACGATATCCCGCAGCACCACAGCGTCACGGAAGCTGGGATTGATTCTTTCGAGAGCCGCCTCGATCATTCCGACGCGCTCGTTTTCGAAGGCCACATCAAAGGGCGACCTGCCGCCATCCCGGATGGTTTCCCGCCAGTTGCGCGTTTCCTGCGGATCGGTATCCAACTCCACTTCGCGCCGGCGATGCCGGAAAAACCACCGCCTGGCATTGTGCGCTTCATTGACGGTGATCCGGTAAATCCAAGTCTTCAGTGTGCTTTGTCCCCGGAAATGATCAATGTTCCGGAACACTTTCAGAAAGACCTCCTGGACTACGTCGGATGCCTCGGAGGGGTTGTCCAGCAGACGGACGGCCAGCGTGTAGACGGGCTGCTGGAAACGCGCGAGCAACTCCTCATACGCTCGCTCGCATCCGCTTCGCAGGGACTCGATCAAACGCTGATCGTCGCCTTCGCCTGAAATACCTTCCGAGTTCAGGTCTAAGATCGCGGTGGCCACCGGCAGCCTCACATTTAAGCCTGATCTCAAGCTATCAGGTATCCAGGCTCGTTTGCAAAGGTATAGACCCCGGAGGCCAGCCGAAAGTTCCCGGGAAGGGTGACATCGCTTAAACAATTGAAACTAAATTACTTGTCTTAGGACTGGCCCTGCCGGATGGCATATGGGGTAAGTACTTTCAGCTAGATGAGAGGCAGTTTGTGATTCACGAAGTGGATTGCTACGAAACATCCAGCAGCCAGAAGAGGCCATCTCGTTCCACCGCGCTGGCCTACCGGAATCATAGAGATCGGGCAGAAAGCGCCGATCCCTAATCAGTGTTAGGTGGGCGTTGCGCGCGCTTGCTTCGCTCTGCCAATATCAAGAGGCCCATTAGTCCAGCACCGAGCCCAAAGTAGGTGGTTGGTTCTGGGGTCACCTGGGTCACCTCCCATGTTCCCGGTGCATCAAGCTGGGACCCCCCGTTATAGCAACCTCCACATTGCCCCGTGGGATCGAGATTTGCGAAGCCGGAGTCGTGGGTTATTACATTGTAATCGGTTGTTTCCGCAGCATAGATCCACACAGCGCCAGGACCATTTAACTGGGCCGAGATGTTCCAACTCAAAATGTTCCCATTTGAGTCAGTGGAAACATCAAAGATATCCGTGAGCCCGCCCGGATATGGATTTGCTTCACTGAAGGACAACCCCGTTCCATCAGTGAATGAAAACGATGATACGTATGCCGTTAAGTCCCCCCCGGATACGGTGTTGATCGCCAAATTATCTAATTGTGCGCCCGTCAATGTCGTGTCAAACGACAGCGAAAGGGCGTAGGTTCCAAAGCAGTCGGAACCATGGCAACTGGTATAGTCTGTGCCTGTGTATGTGTAGACGTTGTCCGCGCGCAGCAGCGAGCCGGGCATGACGCACAGGAAAACCAACAAACCAATCGATAAGTCGAACTTGGCTCTCAATTTCATAGTGCCTCAAGTATTAACCGGTGTCGCCGGATTCTGAAGGCGTCGTCGTACCCACCCAGGGCCAGGACCCTTCCCCGGTAAACGGCCTATGCACTAGCCTTACATCGCCGAAAGATTCAGGTGTCCCTCACGGGTGGCGCGAGCGTGATTTTAGCGTATGGGCCCTCGTTCGGCGCGAACAACTTTGCCATCACGAAGATCGAAACACTAGATTCTGCGACGACCGCCAGCGCCCCCTGTGCCTTGTAGCGAATAACAAGTGAATGGGCGTGCGGCTGCCGCAGGCCCAGTCTGCATGGTTCAGCTGCAGCTGCATGCAATTCGAAAGCGTGGCAAGACGGTTCTACGCCCGTGGTGCGCAGCTACTACGCGGGAGGCCGGGTAAGTCGAAAGTCCGGCCGTCCCAACAACACGAGGAGCAACAGCCCAATACCAGTCAATAGTGGGGTTGCCGGCTCGGGAGTGGTCACAACTGTCTGTGAGGCGAGCGTATAGGCCCAGCCGGGCGGCAAATCTATGAAAAAAGGATCGTGGAAGCTGGCGCTCGAACCCTCCACAGATGACGCCGCGCCATTTATCTCCCACACGAAGCTGCACGGACATGCGAGAACCGTAAAGTCGACGGATAGGTTGCCAGTGGACGTACCGTTAGTCGTTTGAGACGCCGCCTGCTGGTAGGTGGTCGGGCTCGGGACGGGCTCACCGTTGATGCTGAGGATGCTGAAGGTGACACTTGCCCCGGCTTGGTGAGTCGGCCCTGCGCCGGAAACATTCAGATTGTAGGTGTCCCCCGCAACGACGCTCACCCCTCCGGCGTAGTCGATCAAGGGCGAAATCAAGTGGACTGTGTCAAAGTAGGTGGCCGTGGCACTGGCGAGTCCAGCGACGAAGTTGCTGGTGGCTGTCGTCGTTGCCTGTCCCTCAATTCCGAACCCAACGCCGAGTGGGTCTACGGAAGCCGATGCGGAGGCCGAGGAGGTTCCCAATAGCGGGACTGTGCAGAGTCCGGTACTCACACTGTTGGAACCCGCAATGAGGGGCGGTTGCTCCCGGCCGAAGCTTGTGTCAGTACAGGAGGTCGTAGCCGCACCGGCAATCGATGTGCCGAATTCGATGTTTCCCCACGCGATCACCGGCAAAGACCAGGCAATCATCATCAACCATGTTCGTTTCATTGCGTCGTACTCCGCGCTTTGATTCGTTCTTGCCGAACACTGGTAGATGATGTTCTATCGCCATGTAAATTGCTCGAAGCGCGGAAAACTATCCCGCGACTGTAATTTTTCACCCGGTCACGAGCAGTCTCTCACCGCATCGCGTAAGAACTAAGTACCTTCAAATAATTCGCCCGTTCAAACGCCGCCGGCTGCGGTACTGCGTTGCGGCTCATGCTGCCCTGCATCTGCTTGATCGAGTCGTACTCGTGTTCGCCCATCCACAGAAGCAGTTCGGTTAGCACCGTATCCAGATAGCCGGCGCCCCGTTTCAGCAGCGCAGAGGTCATCATCGCGATTTTGGCCCCGGCCATCATGGCCTTCACCGCGTCGGTCGCAGTGTGCACACCTCCGGTAAGGGCCAGGTCGGCTTTCACCACGCCGTACAGAATGGCGATCCAGTGCAGACGCAGCAACAGCTCGTGTGAGGTGCTCAAGATCAGGTTCGGCACCACTTCCAGCGCTTCCAGGTCGTAGTCGGGCTGGTAAAAACGGTTGAACAGAACCAGGCCGTCTGCCCCGGCCGCGTCCAGCTTCTTGGCCATGTTGGCCATGGAGCTGAAGTACGGCCCCAGCTTCACCGCCACAGGCAGGCGCACCGCGGCCTTGATCGCCTGCACCAACTCTACATATTGCCGCTCCACTTGCTCACCGCTGACATCCGGATCCACAGGCAGCCAATAAATGTTCAGCTCGAGCGCATCAGCCCCGGCCCGCTCCATCTGCCGCGCGTACTCGAGCCACCCGCCCTTCGAAGAGCCATTCAGGCTGGCGATGATCGGAATCTTCACGGCGCGTTTGCACCTCTGGATGTGCTCCAGATACGCGTCCGGTCCCACCACGCGACGTGTCAGCTCGGGGAAATGAGAGAACGCTTCCGGACCGCGTTCCGAGCCGTCGCTCAACGCGCGGTCCAGCTCGCGGCTGTCGGCGACGATCTGTTCCTCAAACAACGATTGCAACACCACCGCAGCAGCGCCCGAGTCTTCCATGCGGCGCACCGCGCTCACGTCCTCGCACATCGGAGAGGACGAAGCCACTAGCGGATTCTTGAGCTTGAGTCCCAGATACATTGTGGAAAGGTCAATCGTCTTACTTAAGTCGATCATTTCTTTTCTCCCCCATTGACTGACATGTGGGCCCAGTAATCGTACAATTTCCAACGGCTTTCGACGTCGTGTTCGGCCAGCGTAAGCAGTTCCTTGGCATGCTCAGGATTGCTCTTGACCAGCATGGTGTAGCGGGTTTCGTTGTATAGGAAGTCCTTCAATGCCACGCTGGGAGTGCGCGAATCGAGGACGAACGGGTTCTTTCCCTGCGCCACCAGGTCCGGGTTGTAGCGGAATAGCGGCCAGTAGCCGGAGTTGACCGCGGCCTTCTGCTGGTCGAGCCCGTGCGCCATATCATAGCCGTGCGCAATGCAGTGGCTATAGGCGATGATCAGCGACGGCCCGTTAAAGGCTTCGGCTTCGGTAAAGGCTTTTACCGTTTGCGTATCGCTCGAGCCCATGGCGATGTGCGCCACGTAGACCGTTCCATAGCTCATGGCCATGGCAGCCAGGTCTTTCTTACCTGCCGCCTTGCCGCCGGCGGCGAACTTGGCCACTTCCCCGCGCGGCGTCGACTTGCTGGCCTGGCCGCCCGTATTGGAGTAGACCTCGGTATCGAGGACCAACAGATTCACGTCGCGCCCGGTGGAAAGCACGTGATCGAGCCCGCCGTAACCGATGTCGTAGGCCCAGCCGTCGCCGCCCACGATCCAGACGCTCTTTTTCACCAGCATGTCGGCCACGCTGAGCAGGTCGTGCGCTTCGCGATTGGGGAGCCCCGCCAGCCGCAGCCGCAGCATCTGGACTCGCTCGCGCTGCGCGAAGATCCCGGCTTCGGTGCTCTGATCGGCTTCCAGGATCGCCCGCGTCAGCTCGTCGCCAATCAATCCATTCAGGCGCATTACCAGCTCGCGCGCGTAATGGTTCTGCTGATCGACGGCCACTCGCATGCCAAGACCGAACTCGGCGTTATCTTCAAACAGCGAATTCGACCACGTTGGACCTCGGCCCTCTTCGTTGACACAGTAGGGCGTGGTGGGCAGATTGCCACCGTAGATGGAAGAGCAGCCGGTGGCATTGGCGACGAGGGCGCGGTCGCCGAAGAGCTGCGTCATGAGCTTCACGTAAGGAGTCTCACCGCAGCCCGAGCAGGCGCCCGAGAACTCAAAAAGTGGCTGCAGCAACTGCACGTCCTTCACTTGTGTCAGCGAAAGCAGGCCCCGGTCGGTTTCCGGAATCTTCAGGAGGAAGTCCCAATTCGCGGCTTCGGGCTCGCGCAAGGCCGGTTGCGCAGCCATGTTGATCGCGCGGTGCTTCACCTCGCTCTTGCTCTTTACGGGACAGGCCTCCACGCAAAGCGTGCAGCCGGTGCAATCCTCAGGCGCCACCTGCAGCGTGTACTTCCGGTCCTTCATGTCTTTCCAGCGCGCCGCCACAGCCTTGAAGGTCGCCGGCGCGCCCGCCAAGAGTTTCTCGTCGTAGACTTTGGCGCGGATGGCGCTGTGCGGGCACACCAGCACGCACTTACCGCACTGGATGCACAACTCCTCGTCCCACACCGGGATTTCGAGCGCGATGTTGCGCTTCTCCCACTGCGCCGTGGCGGTGGGGAAGGTACCGTCGACAGGTAAGGCGCTCACGGGCAGGTCGTCGCCTTCCCCGGCGATAATCTTGGCCGTGACTCTCTGGACGAATCTGGGCGCCGCGGCTGGGACCGGCGGGCGTATGTCGAAAAGAGCCGTGATCTTGCCCGGAACCGTGACCTGGTGGAGATGGCTGAGAGCCGCGTCCACTGCAGCGAAATTCTTCTGCACCACACTTTCGCCGCGTTTGCCATAGGTCTTTTCGATCGTATGTTTGATGGCGGCGATGGCCTCTTCGCGCGGCAGTACGCCGCTGATGGCGAAGAAGCACGTCTGCATGATGGTGTTGATGCGCCCGCCCATGCCGGTCTGGCGCGCCACCTCGTAGCCATCGATCACATAGAATTTCAACTTCTTGTCGATGATCTGCTGCTGCACTGTGCGCGGCAGGTGGTCCCAAACTTCGCCCGGCCCGAAGGTGCTGTTTAGCAGGAACGTGGCCCCCGGCTCGGCAGCCTTCAGCACGTCAATCCGCTCCAGGAACCCGAACTGGTGACATGCTACGAAATTGGCCCGCGTGATCAGATAGCTGGAGTGCAGCGGCGCGGGCCCGAAGCGCAGGTGCGAAGTGGTGATGGCGCCCGATTTCTTTGAATCGTAGACGAAGTAACCCTGCGCGTAGTTATGGGTCTCTTCGCCGATAATCTTGACCGAGTTCTTGTTGGCGCCCACGGTTCCATCGGCGCCTAAACCGAAGAACAGCGCGCGCACCGTGCCCGCAGCCTCACTCGAAAATTCCGGATCGTAGTCCAGGCTGGTGTGCGTGACGTCGTCCCGGATCCCGATAGTGAAATGGTTCTTGGGCGGCCGCTTCTTGAGCTCGTCAAAAACGCCCTTCACCATGGCCGGCGTGAATTCCTTAGAGGACAGGCCATACCGGCCGCCGATCACCTTGCGGCTGATCCCCAGTTCGGCCAGAGCCGTTACCACGTCGCAGTAGAGCGGTTCGCCGACCGAACCAGGTTCCTTGGTGCGGTCGAGGACCGCCAGCGAGTGCGCGGTGGCGGGCAGCGCCCGTTCGAAGGCCTCGAGCGCGAACGGCCGGTACAGGCGGACCTTGAGGACGCCCACCTTCTCGCCGCGCGCGTTGAGTGCATCCACGGCTTCCTGGGCTACTTCCGCGCCCGACCCCATCATAATAATGACGCGCTCGGCATCGGGCGCTCCGAAGTAATCGAACAGGTGATACTGACGGCCCACGATCTTCGCGAACTTGTCCATGGCGTTCTGCACGATGGTGGGAGTGGCGCGATAAAACGAATTCACCGTTTCGCGTGCCTGGAAGTAGACGTCCGGATTTTGCGCCGTGCCGCGCAGCACCGGCCTGTCGGGTGTCATGGCGCGGTTGCGGTGCGCGCGCACCAAATCGTCGTCGATCATGGCGCGCAGGTCGTCCACCGTGAGCTGCTCCACCTTGGCCACTTCGTGCGACGTACGGAAGCCGTCGAAGAAGTGGACGAAGGGGATGCGCGATTCCAGGCTCGCGGCCTGCGCGATCAAGGCGAAGTCCATCACTTCCTGTACGGAGTTGGAAGACAACATGCCGAACCCGGTGGCGCGGACCGCCATGACGTCGCTGTGATCCCCGAAGATCGAGAGCGCCTGCACGGCCAGCGACCGCGCCGCGATGTGGAAGACCGTGGGGGTTAGCTCGCCCGCAACCTTATACATGTTGGGGATCATCAGCAGAAGCCCCTGTGCGGAGGTGAAGGTGGTGGAGAGCGCCCCGGCCTGCAATGCCCCGTGGAGCGCGCCGGAGGCTCCGCCCTCGCTCTGCATCTCGATCACCGTGGGCACGGCGCCCCAGATGTTCGATTTCAACTCAGCCGACCACTGATCGGACCACTCCCCCATCGGGGAAGACGGTGTAATGGGATAAATCGCGATGACTTCGTTCGTCTTATGCGCGACGCAAGCGGCAGCTTCGTTGCCGTCGATGGTGACTTTGGGACGTGTGATGGCGGATGAAGTGGACAAAATTCCCTCTCCTTTCGAAAACATATTATAAGACCTGTTTGTCGCAAAAATCCACGGGGAATTGGGAGGGCTTGCCCGAGTGGCAGACTGGTGGGAACCAAAATGGTCCGGCGGTCTACAGTAAGCTATTTGTTTTCAGTCGACTCGAGGGGGGGCCGGAAGCGGATTTTGTTGGGAGCTATGCTGTCCGGAAGAGCCGGGAACTGCTCTTCCGGACAGCGATACTTCGTTGCGGCGTTAAGCGCGAGCTTGGCGCCGTCGCAATAAAGCAAAGCCGATCAGACCAACGCCGATGGGGAGGAATATCGTGGGTTCCGGAACGAGGCTGGCGGGCCCGAACACGTTTACGTCTGTGAAGGTGCCGCCAGCGATGATACCGAGAGTCCCCTGCTTAAAATTCACCGCATCGGTCCGGACCACCAGAGCGGCTGAGGTTTGTCCCGGGTTAACGTCGAAATTGTCATTTGGGACGTTGAACTGGTAGGTGACGACGGATCCGCCTCCGAGGGCAGTACGGAAGACCGATCCGGGAAAAACGCCGGGCGTGCCATCTACGAAACCGCCGCCGAGCGCGGAACCGTTAGTGAAATAGTCCACATTCGTGCTAAAGCCGGCAAAGCTCAATCCGGTAGTCGACGAGATCCCGGCGCTGGACAGAGGATCGTTAATAAATTGGTAAACAAAGTCGAGGAAACCACTGGAATTACGGTAAACGGCGGCTTCCAAGGTACCGTCCGCGGAGCCGCTACCGCCGGCGCCAGGCGCTGTCCAAGGCACTACCCCGGTAGTCGCCAGTTGCACCTCGCCTCCCGGTACAGCCAAGCCAGTGGGCGTCCCGGACGTGCCGGGGGGCAGTAATATCGCTTGGGCGCTCACTGCGGCAAACGCGAAGGTCAGCAACAGTAGCACCGGAACTTTCACGCTCTTCATGTTGATCATTCTCCTCATGAGTGTCTTCGTTTCTATCTAGGTCAATGACCGTGAGAAGCGCTTCGTCGTGGGCGCCTCCTTTCCGACTCACATCCGCGAGTCACGGGATGAACAGGCGATTTCGGCAGTTTCGTGGTAGCCCTTCTCTCACATGACTACTAGTTCTAAAGATTCAGAAGTAAGGTTACTTGCCGATAGTGAAATATTTCTTTAGGCCGGTCAAGTAAAAATCGTGCTACGAAGTGTCAACCTCAAAATGAGCGTGAAGGGATTAACTAGAGGCCCGGGAACTACCGGGCGACCGTGACCTTATTAGTTACATCGATCACGTTTTCCAGGAATGGTTAGGGTTATTTCCCCGTCCAGCACGGAGTTCGCTTCTGCAGAAATGCGGAGATCCCTTCCTGCGCGTCGGCCGCCAGGGAATTCATGCTCATCACTTCCTTGGCGTAGGCGTAAGCTTTGGGCTGGTCGAGATCGACTTGCGTATAGTAAGCCTGCTTGCCGATCGCGACTACCAGGTCACTGGCGCCGGCAATGCGCGCGGCCAGTTTGCGCGTCTCGGCTTGTAATTCGGAGGCAGGCACCGCACGATTGACGAGTCCCCAGTCCGCAGCCGTGCGCGCATCCACGGGCGTGCCCGTAAGCAGCATCTCGAGGGCGCGTTTGCGACCGACCGCACGGCTGAGGGCCACCATGGGCGTGGTGCAGAACAATCCGATCTTCACTCCCGGGGTAGCGAAGGTGGCGTCTTCGGAGGCGATCGCCAGGTCGCACGTAGCTACGAGCTGGCATCCCGCGGCGGTGGCCATTCCCTGCACTTCGGCGATTACGGGCTGAGGAATCGACTGGATTTTGGTCATGAGATCCGTGCAGACGTCGAAGAGCCGTCGATACTCCTGAAGGTCGCGGCCCACCATCTCAGAAAGATCATGTCCGGAGGAGAACACCTTCCCCGCCGCCGCCAGGATGACCGCGCGAATCTCGCGGCACCCGCCTATCTCACCCAGGCAATGGATTAGATCCTGCATCAGCACGAGCGATAGCGCATTGCGCCGCGCCGGCCGATTCAAGGTAACGATCGCGACATTGCCTTCCGTAGTGGAGCAGATATTCTCGTAGTCCATACACCACCATCTTACTGGGGGGCAGGGTTGGGGGCACATTGTCGTTCCATCCGCGTGCCGCTTAACGCGGGGCCGTGGCTCAAGCCTGCCCCACAATCGATGCTTATGGATGCCGCAATTTCCATCAAGTGAACCTCATCGAATTGGCCGATAGTAAGGTGTATCGCCGGAGAAGAATCATGACGCCGCAACCACAAATTCGTAATTTCTACGCAAGTCGCGGGGCGCTCACGTCGGCTGGCAAGTACACCGGTCTGTTGGCGGAATTGCCGAACGATGTCACTGCCCTCGTCCGTATCGTCCAAGGCTTGGTGATCCATGAATTCGTGGCATCCTCGTTTTATGGGGTCGCCCTTTCCGAGGAGCGC
>DASZIV010000142.1:0-46092 GCA_035948775.1 Bryobacteraceae bacterium | reverse complement strand
CGATGTACTCTGCGAAGCCTCTCACCGAGACCGACAACCCGGAAGTCTACCGCCGTGTGGAGCCCATCGTTCGCCGTCTCACCGAGCGCATGGGTCTGCCCATGCCGAAGTTGTGGCTGATCCCGGAGGATTCTCCGAACGCTTTCGCTACCGGACGTAATCCCAAGCACGCCTCGGTGGCCTTCACCACGGGCATCTTGCAACTGATGAACGACACCGAAATTGAAGGCGTCGTCGCCCACGAGTTGGGCCACGTGTTGCACCGCGACATTCTGATCAGCTCGGTAGCAGCCATGGTCGCTGCGGCCATTACGATGCTGGCCCGCATGGCCTTCTGGTTCGGGCCGCGCGATCGCGACGAAGGCGAAGGCGGCGGTATGTGGGGCGGATTGTTCATGCTGATTCTGGCTCCCATCGCCGCCATGCTGATCCAGATGGCCATCTCGCGTTCGCGCGAGTACGATGCCGACGCCGCGTCCGCCAAGTACATCGGTTCGCCCTACCCACTGATCGGCGGTTTGCAGAAACTGGAGACCTGGTCGAAGCAAATCCCCATGGACGCTTCGCCCGCCACGGCGCACCTGTTCATCATCAAGCCGTTTTCGGGTAAGAGCATGATGCGGCTGTTTTCTACGCATCCTTCTACTGAGGACCGGATCGCCCGTCTGCAGGCCATGCGATGAACGAAGTCCGCGTGAACCGGAAGGCGGCCGATCGCGTCGCCTCCGGCCATCCGTGGATCTTCTCTAGCGATATCACCGATCGGGACGGCGCGCAGCCCGGCGCCGCGGTCAAGGTTGCCGATTCGCGCGGCCGTCCGCTCGGTACCGCCCACTATAGTTCGGCTTCGCAAATCTCCTTGCGCATGCTTTCGGCGCACGTGGAGGAGATCGGCCGCGAGTTCTACCTCCGTCGCCTGCGAGCCGCCGAAGCTCACCGCCGTCGAGTGGTCCGCGAGAGCAACGCCTACCGCGTGGTACACGGGGAAGCCGACCTGCTGCCTGCTCTGGTTGTGGACCGTTACGCCGACTGCCTGGTGCTGCAAACCCTTGACCAGGGTATGGATGCAGCCAAGGAACACATCGTCTCCTGCCTCGACGAGATCTTCCACCCGCGCGCAATCGTGGCGCGCAACGACGTTGCCGTCCGTGCCAAGGAACAGCTACCACTGGAATCCACGGTCTTACAGGGCGAAGCACCGGAATGCGTCTCCGTCCAGATGAACGGCCTCACGTTGCGCGCCGACTTATTGCACGGCCAGAAGACCGGCATCTTTCTGGACCAGCGTGAAAACTACCACGCCGCCAGCCGCTATGCCTCGGGCGGCCGCGCGCTCGATTGCTTCACCTCTACCGGAGGTTTCGCCTTGCACCTCGCGTCGCAATGCGAACATGTGGAGGCCGTAGACAGCTCGGCTGCCACGCTAGTCACTGCCCGAGCCAATGCCGACGCCAACGGGATCGGCAACGTGCATTTCCGCGAGGCCGATGTCTTCGAACTGCTCGCGGGGCACGTCTCTACTCACCGCCAGTTCTCGATGGTAGTGCTCGACCCGCCGGCGTTCGCGAAATCGCGACGCAACGTGGAAGCTGCATTCAGCGGATACAAGGAGATCAACCTCCGCGCCTTGCGCCTGCTGAGCCCCGGCGGCATCCTGGTGACTTGCTCGTGCTCTCACCATGTCAGTGAGGCAGCATTTCTAGAGCTATTAGCGCAAGCCGCGCTCGACACGAAGCGAACCCTTCGCGTGCTGGAGCGGCGAACTCAGGCGCAAGACCACCCCATCCTGCTCACCGTGCCCGAGACACATTACCTGAAGTGCCTGATCCTCGAAGTTGTGTAAGGTTTACCCCACCGCCTGTCGTAGAATCGAAAGATGGCAGCGCCAGCGGAAGTCTTTCAAACCTCTGGAATCGTCCGGCTCACACGCCCCCAATTGTTGGGGACGATGGCTGGCTTGCTGCTGGCGGTGCTCCTGGCGGCCCTCGATCAGACCATCGTCGGGACGGCGGAGCCGCGCATCATCGCGCAACTCTCCGGGTTCGACCGGTATCCGTGGGTAGCCACGGCTTACCTTCTCTCCTCTACCTTGGCCGTTCCGATCTTCGCCAAATTGTCGGACATGTACGGACGAAAGTACTTCTTCCTGGGCGGCTCAGCGATGTTTGTCCTGAGTTCCGCGCTATGCGGCGCATCGGGCACTATCAACTTTCTGCCGCTGGACGGCATGAGCCAGTTGATTGTGTTCCGCGGACTGCAAGGAGTCGGCGCGGGCATGATGATGGGGCTCGCCTTCACCATCATCGGTGACGTTTTTTCGCCTGCGGAACGCGGCCGCTACCAGGGTTTCTTCGCGGCGGCCTGGGGTCTGGCTTCGATCTTCGGGCCAACGCTGGGCGGCTGGCTCACGGACCATGTCTCCTGGCGCGCCTGTTTCTATGTCAACTTGCCGGTAGGCATCATTGCGATTTCGGCGATCTATCTCGAGTTTCCCAATCTGAAGCCGCAATACGTGCGGCGTCGTCTGGACTGGGCCGGCCTGTTCTCGCTGATTACCTGCATGGTCCCGCTCCTGCTGGCTTTGACTTGGGCTAGGGACTACGGCTGGACTTCGGCCCGTGTGGAAGGCCTGCTGGCGGTGGCTGCCGTGATGCTCGTAGCCTTCCTCTGGGCCGAGACGCGCGCCGAGGAGCCGCTGATTCCGCTCTCGTTGTTCCGGAGTTCGATCATCAGCATGTCTTCCGTCGCCGTGTTCGTGCTAGGCATGGGAATGTTCGGCCTGATCATCTACCTGCCGCTTTTCATGCAGGGCGTTTTGGGAGTTTCGGCGACGCAATCGGGCAACCTTCTGACGCCCATGATGCTGGGATCGGTGGGGGGCAGCATCCTCACCGGACAGCTCAACCTGCGCTGGGCTACGTACAAACCTTCGGCAGTAGTGGGCTCGATTCTGGTGGCGTTCGGCACCATTCTGTTCGCGCGCATGGACGCATCCACGCTGCCCAGCTCCGTGGTGGGCGCCATGATTGTGGCTGGGTTTGGGATGGGACTGCTGTTGCCGGTTTACACGGTGGCCGTGCAGAATGCCGCTCCGCGCAAGCACATGGGAGCGGCTACCGCCTCCACCACATTCTTTCGCCAGATTGGCAGCACGGTGGGCGTCGCCGTCTTCGGAAGCATTCTGCTCACCATCTACCACCGCGATTTCCACCCAAACCTGCCTCCGGATCTGCGCCAGTTCTTCGACAATCCGCTCATGCTGAGCTTACGCCGCACCGAACTCCTGGCCGCTTTTAGCCGCCATCCGGGCGGCCTATTCCTTCTGCAAAAGCTGCTGGTCAACGTGCGCACCGCTCTGCTGCACGGCCTGCAGGTAGTTTTTTTCGTCAGCGCGGTAGTGATGTGCGCAGCCATTGTGCTCAACGTCCTGCTGAAGAACGTGCCGTTACGGCGGCACCACGTGGCGGAGCCGGAAGTTCCGGTCGGCTGATCCTCGAAAATCCCTTCTCATCAGGCGCCTGTTGCTAGGATGGTAGCGATGACTCCCAACCAAGGCATGCCGCCGAAGCTACCGATTCCTGGCGTAAAGAACCTGATCGCCGTCGGCTCGGGAAAGGGCGGCGTGGGTAAAACCACAGTCTCCGTAAACCTGGCCGTTGGCCTGGCTTCGTTGGGATACAAATCCGGCCTGATGGATGCCGATGTCTACGGACCCAATGTGCCGCTCATGATGGGCATCAACCGCACCCCCATAGCCCACGGGGAGCGCATCCAACCCCTCGAGCAATTCGGCGTCCGGCTCATGTCCATGGGGTTCCTCAGCCCCGGTGATAAGCCGCTGGTTTGGCGCGGACCCATGCTGCACAGCGTCATCCAGCAGTTTCTGCGCGGCGTCGATTGGGGCGACCTCGATTATCTGGTTATCGATCTGCCGCCGGGGACCGGCGACGTGGCGTTGTCGCTGATCCAGACGGCGCCGATCACAGGCGCCATCGTAGTGACCACGCCTTCTGACGTATCGCTCGAAGACGCGCGCAAGGCCATATACATGTTTCAGCAGGTGAAGGTACCGATCCTGGGCATTGTGGAGAATATGAGCTGGCTGAGCTGCCCGCACTGCCACGAGCGGATCGACGTTTTCAGCCACGGCGGTGGCAAGCGCACTGCGGACGAAATGGGTGTTAATTTTCTGGCGGAGTTACCGCTCGACCCCGAAGTGCGCGCGGGGGGCGATTCCGGCAAACCGATTGTGCTTCGCAAGGGCCAGGGAGAGCCGTTTCTCGATCTCGCGCGCAAAGCCGTGGCGCGGGCATTGGAAGAAAGCGCCGTGCAAGGGCCGAAGATCGAAATCAGCGACTAGCACTGCGACCGCGTGAAATAGTGCTGTGCTGTGGGGCGGGCTTCAGCCCGCGGCGGACTTTAGTCCGCCATCCGCTTTCACAATCGCTCGTCGATGGCGCAGGCTACCGGCTTCTGTTTGGCTGCGTTCAGTTCACCGAACGGGCGCTTGCCGAAGAATCTCCGTGGTAAGGAGCCGACCGCGGTCTTCAGAACGCCCAGGCCATATTCGCAGCTCCGCAGGAAGCCGATGGAAGATGCCTCGGGAAAATAACTGGTCGGACAGGATACCTCTCCGATCCGCGCCCCGCGCAGGATGCATTCCGTCAGTATCTGGTTGTCGAAGAGGAAATTATCGGAAAAGCTACTCAGCGGCAGAGCCTGCAGCACCTCTTTGGTGAAGGCGCGAAAGCCGGTGTGGTACTCCGACAACTGTGCGCCGAGCAATAGATTCTGCGCGAGTGTGAGAAAACGGTTACTGACATACTTGTAACGCGGCATCCCGCCGAGGAGAGCGCCGCCAACGAGAATGCGCGAGCCCAGCACCACGTCGTACACACCGGAGGCGATCATGCTGGCCATCGGAACTACCAACCGCGGCGTGTATTGATAGTCGGGATGCAGCATAACCACGATATCGGCGCCGCGTTTCAGGGCCGCTGCGTAACAAGTCTTCTGATTGCCGCCATAGCCCAGGTTCTGGTCGTGCACCAGCACCGTCAGTCCCAAATCGCGTGCGATCAACACAGTATCGTCGGAGCTCCGATCGTCCACCAGAATGCGGTCATCGACCACGCCGGATAGCTCCCGAACCGTCTTTTCCAGCGTTCGGGCCGCATTATATGCAGGTAGAACTACCGCGACGCGTTTTCCTTCGATCAAATGGCCTCCAAGTCAGTTGCTGACGTGCAGCGGGTTACTATGGTTGCGGGGAAGCGACGGAGGGGCCTTTTTCCAGAAACCGCCGGCAGCCGAGGGACATCCCAAACATTATAATCAGAAACGAGTTGCTGATACGAATAGGCAAAACTCAGGTGTTGAAATTAACTGCATGCGCGGTCGTTCTCTTCTACAGGTCCGCTCTGGCCGCCCCGTTGGTGGAAGTCACGGTCCGCGATCAGAGGGGCCAGCCCGCCACGCGGGTTCACGTGGAAATCCGCAGCGGGACGAATGTGGCCGCATCCGCCGAAACCGATGCCGCAGGCCAAGCTAGTTTTCCGCAACTGACGCCCGGACACTACACACTGATCGCCGGTAAAGAGGGGTTTCAAACGGCGCAGAGTGAGATCGATCTGACTGAGTCGGGCGCCACCGCGATCGACGTCACTCTCATGCCGGTTCATCGCGAGAGCTTCGAAGTGCACGACACGGCCACGCCGCTTGAGACCGGTGGTTCCGTGCCAAATAGCGTGACGCCGCAAATTGCCAAGGACCTTCCTAATCGGCCAGCTACTGTTGCGGATGCCTTGCCATTGCTTCCGGGCGTCGCCCGGTCGCAAACAGGAGGGCTCCAGATTTCGGGCAGCGGCGAACAGCGCAGCGCATTGATCGTGAACTCGGCCGATGTCACCGATCCCGCCACCGGGCAATTCGGCCGCACCGTTCCCATCGACAGCGTGGAGACGTTAAACGTTTATCAAACACCGTTCCTGGCAGAGTACGGCCGCTTCACCGCGGGACTGGTTTCCGTGGAAACGCGCCGCGGGACCGACAAGTGGAAATGGGAACTCAACGACCCGTTTCCCGACTTCCGCATCCGCAGCTACCATATGCAAGGTTTGAAGGATGCCACGCCGCGCCTGAATTTCCAGGGGCCGCTGATCCCTGGCAAATTGTACTTCTCGGAAGGCTTCGAATACGAAATGCGCAAGACTGAGGTGTACACACTTACTTATCCGAATAACCAAAAGAAACAGGAAGGACTCAATTCATTTTCCCAATTCGATTGGGTAGTATCCGATAAGCACCTGGTCACCGCGACCTTGCACGTGGCTCCGGAGCGGCTTCAATTCGCGAACATCAACTTCCTGAATTCCGAACCAACTTCGCCGGATGCGGGGACGCATGACTACACAGCCGCACTAGGAGATCGACTGACGATCGGCGGCGGCCTGTTGGAGAATACCCTCTCGGCCACCCGCTTCGATGCGCGCGTTTGGGGACAGGGCCCATTGGATCTTACGGTGGCTCCGTGGGGCAACAGCGGAAACTATTTCGCGCAACAAAATCGGAATGCGTCCCGGCTGGGCTGGTCGTCAACTTTTTCCTTCGCGGCTGTGAACGCTGCGGGGACGCATAACTTCAAGGTCGGTTCCTATATCGCAAACAGCTCCGACAAAGGCGAGGTGAACGAGCATCCCATCGACATTCTGGATGGCACAGGTCTGTTGGCGGAGCGAATCTCGTTCACCGGTGGCCGGCCCTTCCGCATGTCCGATACGGAATTCGCTATCTTCGGGCAGGATCATTGGAACGTTTCACCCAAGCTGGCGGTCGATCTGGGGATTCGCACGGAGTCGCAGGAAGTCTCCGAATCGTTTCGGGTGGCGCCGCGGGCAGGAATCGCCTGGACTCCCTCGGCCACCGCGGGCACCGTGGTTCGGGCCGGATTCGGGCTGTTTTACGATCGCGTGCCGCTCAACGTGTACTCGTTCTCGAGTTATCCCAACCGCGTCGTGACCCTCTACGATGGGACTGGCCAAATCTCGGGCGGGCCCTTCTTCTACGAGAACGGTTTGGGTGGGGCCATCGGCCGGTTTCCATTCGTCTTTGAGGAACCGGGCGTGGGCAATTTCTCTCCGCGCAGCGCCACCTGGAGCGCACAAATCGAACAGCCAGTGACTCGTTTTGTGAAGCTGCGCGTCGGTTACATGCAAAACGATTCAGCCGGCCTGGTAGTCCTGAATTCCGTGGCGCCGGATCCGGTCACCAACATCGGTGCCTACACGCTGTCGGGAGCGGGGCGATCCCGATATCGTCAATTTGAGACCACCGCGCGGGTCCATGTACTCAAGTCCAGCTCGCTGTTCTTTTCCTATGTGCGCAGCAGGGCGCGCGGCGATTTGAATGGTTTCACGGATTTCCTGGGGAGCTATCCGGTTCCCGTCATCCGCCCGAACCAGTTCGCCACGCTGCCCACCGATTTGCCCAATCGCTTTCTAGCCTGGGGCAGTTTGCAGCTGCCGATGGGCTTTCGCGTGGCGCCCATGTTCGAGTACCGCAGCGGGTTTCCATATGCCGTCACAGACGCGCTTCAGAACTACGTCGGTATTCCCAATCAGAACCGTTATCCTAATTTCCTGTCCATCGATTCCCGCGTCTCCAAAGATTTCCCAGTGAGCCCGAAATACACCATCCGGCTGTCGCTGAGCGGGTTCAATCTGACTGACCATTTCAACCCGGAGGCACTGCACACCGATATCGCCGACCCCGCATTTGGGGCGTTCGTCGGGCAACACGGACGACGCTACACGGCCGATTTTGATATCGTGTTCTAGACCCGCTTGCGAAATCCGATCCTGCGGCTCTCCCTGATAGCGGCCGCCGCCGTGCTGGTCCATGGCTATCACCAGGGAGTAGATGACGCCGAAATCTACATTCCGGGCATCAAGAAGGCAGCCGACCCCAGCCTGTACCCATTCGGCGCCGAGTTCTTCCAATCGCACGCTCACCTGTCCTTCTTTCCCGACCTGGTGGGTGGTATCGCGCGCCTTACTCGATTGCCATCCGACCTGGTGATCTTTGGGTGTCACCTGTTAGGTGTCTATTTGTTGCTGCTGGCGGCGTGGCGCCTGACGTCCGCCTGTTTCACCAGCGGGCCGGCGCGGTGGGGCGCAGTCGGGCTGCTAGCCGCGGTGTTCAGCGTACCGGTTGCGGGCACAGCGCTGGCAATCATGGATCCCTACGTAACAGCGCGCTCGCTCTCGGCTCCGGCGACTCTGTTTGCGGTCAGTGAGTTCGTCTCCTCACGCCTCAAGCGCAGCCTGGCGTGGCTCCTGTTTGCGGCGATAGTGCATCCGCAAATGAGTATATACGGAGCCGTGCTGCTCGGTTGCCTGGCGCTGATGCGGCGACCCGCCGCCAAGCCCGCGGCTGAGCCCGCGCTTGTAGCGTTCGCTGGACTACCGTTCCTGTGGAGCTTTCAGCCGGCGCAAGGTGCAGCACGGGAAGCCCTCCTTTCTCGTACGTACTTCTTTGTTTCCAACTGGGCTTGGTACGAATGGGTAGGAGCGGCGGCGCCGGTGGCGCTGCTATGGTGGTTCGCTGGGATGACGCCCAAGGGCACGACGCCCGCATTCCGTTGGTTGGCACGTTCCCTGGTGCCTTTCGCCTTACTCTTCACAGTTGCGGGACTGGTGCTCACGTTCTCCGCACCTTTGGAGAACTACACTCGTCTGCAGCCGATGAGAGTCTTTCACATCCTGTACCTCGTCTTTTTCGTTCTCCTCGGAGGGCTGCTCGGCGAATACGTCTTGCGCCGCAGACCGTGGAGATGGCTGGTTTTGTTTACGGCCCTGGCGGGCGGCATGTACGGCGTGGCGCGGGCGTCCTATCCGTTCAGCCCGCAGGTGGAGCTCCCAGGCCGTGCCACGCAAAACAACTGGGCCGACGCCTTCCTATGGGTCCGGCACAACACACCCAAAGATGCAGTCTTCGCCCTGGATCCCAACTACATGGCAGTTGACAGTGACGATCAGCATGGTTTTCGCGCCATAGCGGAACGCAGCGCGCTTGCCGACAACGTCAAAGACAGCGGCGCAGTGTCTCTCTTCCCGCAACTTGCGAAAACGTGGAAGGAGCAGGTGCTGGCGCAAACCTGCTGGAAGGAGTTTCGCTTGCGCGATTTCCAGAAGCTGGCCCAGTCGTATCCGGTCACTTGGATCGTCACACAACGTCCTCTACCGGCAGGTCTAGAATGTGCGTATCAGAATCGGGAATTAGCGGTCTGTCGCATCGAGAAGTGATCGGGAGTCGGGAAAAGGGCCCGCTGCGTGCGAGACACCTTTACCCAGCCACTGGAGCTTCGTTCATCACCTTTTTGCCTTTGCGCCAGGAGCGGACTTGATCCTGCGCGGCGGACATATAGGTGTAGAAGACGGGGGTCAGGTACAAGGTCACTAATTGCGAAAAGAGCAGGCCGCCTACCACCACTAAGCCCAACGGACGGCGGGCCTCGCCGCCGGCGCCATAACCCAACGCGATCGGCACCGCACCTAACATCGCCGCCATGGTCGTCATCATGATCGGACGGAACCGGATCAGACAGCCCTGATAGATTGCTTGCATGGGGGTCAAGTGCTGCTCGCGCTCGGCTTCCAACGCAAAATCGATCTGCATGATGGCGTTCTTCTCCACGATGCCGATCAGCATGATCAAGCCTACAAAGGCGTAGATGTTCAGGTCGATGTGGAACAGCACCAAAGTGAGCAACGCGCCGAATCCCGCCGAAGGTAAGCCGGAGAGGATGGTCAGCGGGTGAATGTAACTCTCATACAGAATGCCCAGCACGATGTACACCACCATCACCGCGATGATCAGCAGCACTACCAGATTGCCCAGCGAGTTCTGGAACGACTGAGCGGCGCCTTGAAATTGTGTAGTAATGGTGGCCGGCAGCACTCGGGTCGCCACATCCTGAACCTGGCCGACCACCGTGCCGAGCGCGGCGCCGGGCTTCAGGTTGAAGGAAATGGTCGCGGCCGGAAGCTCCCCAAAGTGATTGATGGTTTGCGGTCCGGTATCGGTAACGACGTGGGCCACTGTATCGAGCGGAATGAGCCGGCCGGTGGCGTTCTTGAAGTACAGCATGCCCAGGGCGTTGGGGTCCGCTTGATATTTCGGCAGCAATTCCAATAGCACCTTGTATTCGTTGGCGGATCCGTAGATGGTGGAGACCCACCGCTGGCCATAGGAATCGTACAGGGTGTTCTCGATCTGGTTGGCATTCACGCCCAGGGCCGCGGTCTTGTCGCGATCGATGGTCACGTTCACCTGGGGCGTGGTGACCGCCACGTCGGTAGTGACATCGTCAACGCCCGGCACCTCTTCCTCGATAGCCTTCTGCAGACTCTCCGTGGCTGCGTACAGTTCGTTCTTGTCCGGGGTCTGCATGGAGAACTGGTATACGCTCTTGGTAACCTTGCCGCCAATTTGAATGGTGGGCGGATTCTGCGGATACGCCTTCATGCCAGGGAAGACAGCCAGTTCCGGGCGCAGTTTCTTGATCAGATCGTTGACGGCAAGCTGGCGCTGATTCCGAGGTTTGAGATGGACGACGAGCTCGCCGTAGTTGGGCCCGCCGAGGTTCGTAGCGGTGGTGCCGCCAATACTCGCCATGAGCGCATCGACGTTGGGATCTTTGGCGACCACGTCCGCAACCTTCTGCTCATATTCGAGCATCTGGTAGTACGAAGTACCCTGAGCAGCCTCTGTGTACACCTGCAACTGGTCGGTATCCTGGTCGGGGATAAAACCCTTGGGGATGGTGACGAACATGTAGCCAGTGGCTGCCAGAACGATCACAAACGTTGCCATAACGGCCGGACGGAAGCGCAGGGCCATTTGCAGCGTGCGGTCGTAGATGTGCAGCATACCGTCGAAGAATTTCTCGGTTACGTTGTAGAACCAGCTGCGCCGGCCCTTGTGGGTTGTCCGCAGGAAACGGCTGCACAGCATGGGCGTAAGCGTGACCGAAACGACACCGGAAATCAGAATAGCGACGCAGATGGTGACGGAGAATTCCTTGAACAAGCGGCCCAGAATGCCGCCCATGAACAGTACCGGGATAAACACGGCCGCCAGCGACAGTGTCATCGATACGATGGTGAAGCCGATTTCCGCCGAACCGCGTAGCGCGGCGATCAACGGTCGCTCGCCCATCTCGACGTGCCGGACGATATTCTCCAGCATCACGATGGCGTCATCCACCACGAAGCCGATGGAGAGAATCAGAGCCATCATGGAAAGGTTGTCCAGGCTGTAGCTCAACAGGTACATGACCGCGAACGTACCGATGATCGAAAACGGCAGCGCCAGGCTGGGGATGATGGTGGCCGAGAGATTCCGCAGGAACAGGAAGATCACCATGACCACCAGGCCCAGGGTCAGCAGCATGGTGAACTGCACATCTTTATACGATTCGCGGATGGTATCGGAGCGGTCGTACAGAATGTCCATGTGGACCGAAGGCGGCAGCTCGTTCTTGAAGATCGGGAGCAGGCTCTTCACGCCGTCGGTCACGGTGATGGTATTGGTGCCCGGCTGGCGCTGGATAGCCAGAATGATAGCCCGGTCGCTTTGGCCGTTCTTGTAGAACCAGGAAGCGGTCTTGTCGTCTTCCACGCTGTCGATGACGTTACCCAACTCTTCCAAGCGAACGGGAGACCCTCCGCGGTACGCGACCACGACCGGCCGGTATTGGGCGGCATTCATCAACTGGCCGCTAGCCATCAGAGTGAATGCCCGTTGCGGCCCGATGATGGCGCCGGTGGGCAGATTCACGTTCCAGTTGGTGAGCGCGGTTTGAATCTCGTTCAGACCCACCTGGTGCGCGGCTAACTCATGCGGGTCCATCTGCACGTGGACGGAGTACTTCTGTTGTCCCAGTACCTGCACCTGGGCGACACCGGATATGGTCGAGATGCGCTGCGCGATGCGGGTTTCAGCGTACTCATCCAATGTCCACAAAGGCAAGGTCTGGGAAGTGAGCGCGAGGTACAAGATGGGTTGATCCGCCGGATTGACCTTGGTGAAAGTCGGCGGCGTGGGCATGTTGGGAGGTAGCAGGCGGGCAGCTTGCGTAATGGCGCCCTGTACGTCCACCGCGGCGCCATCCAGCTTCCGGCTCAGATCGAATTCGAGGGTGATCAATGTGGAACCCTGCGAATTGGTGGAGGACATCGACGTCAACCCGGCGATCAGCGAGAACTGGTTTTCCAGCGGAGTGGCTACGGAAGACGCCATGGTCTCCGGGCTGGCCCCGGGGAGGCTGGCGGTGATCAGCAAGGTTGGAAAATCGACGTTGGGCAGGTCGCTAACGGGAAGGCCGCGGTAGGCGACCGCTCCAAACAGGGCAATGGCGCCCATCAGCAAGCTGGTGGCGATGGGGCGCTCGATGAACGTCTGCGAGATATTCATCGCTTAATCGCCCGACTGCAGCGCGGGTTCGTGTTCCAGAATCTTATGCGGACTGCGCATGGACCGCCACTTGTCTAGAAAGCCTGCCATGTACGTATAAACCACGGGTGTCAAATAGAGCGTAATCAATTGCGAAAAAGCCAGTCCGCCCACCACTGCCATGCCCAGCGGCTTGCGCGCTTCGCCGCCCGAGCCGAAGCCGAGCGCGATCGGGATTCCACCTAAGAGAGCCGCCATGGTGGTCATCATAATCGGGCGGAAACGAATCAGGCAACCTTCATAAATCGCCTGCAAGGGCGGCTTGCCTTCCTTGCGCTCCACCTCCAGAGCAAAATCGATCTGCATGATCGCGTTTTTCTTTACGATCCCGATCAGCATGATCAGGCCCACGAAGCTGTAAATGCTCAGCTCGATATGGAACAGCAATAGTGTCAGCAGGGCACCGAAGCCCGCCGATGGGAGGCCCGACAAAATCGTAATGGGATGAATGTAGCTTTCGTAGAGAACACCAAGCACAATGTACACCACCAGGATCGCGATGACGAGGAGCAGGCCCATGTTGCGCATGGAATCCTGGAAGAGCTTGGCAGAGCCCTGGAACGTGCCCGTGATGGTGGCGGGAAGGATTTGGCGCGCCGCTTCCTCCACTTCATCGGTTGCCTGCCCAAGCGAGGTTCCGGGCTTCAGCCCGAAGGCGATGGTTACGGAGGGCATCTGACCCGAGTGCGGGATGCTGTTCGGACCGGCGTCCAATTGCAAATGCGCCACCGCATCGAGCGGCACCAGTTGTCCCGTATTGGCCTTCAGGTAGAGCAGCTTAAGCGAATCTTCCTGCTTCTGGTATTGCGGCAGGAGCTCCAGCAGAACACGATACTGGTTGTTGGTACCGTAGATGGTGGAGACCAGCTGCGGACCGAAGGCGTCATACAACATGTTCGAGATGTTGTTCCAGTCCACGCCCAATGCAGCGGCGCGATCACGGTCGATCGTAATGCGGACTTGCGGATTCTTGACCTGCAAGTCGCTGATCACATCGGTCAGGCCCGGCAGACTGCGCATGGCCTCTTCCAATTTGGGCGCCTGTTGGTACAGATCTGCGGTGTCGGGACCGTAAAGCGTGTAGTCGTAGGCAGCGTTGGAGTTGCGGCCTCCCACGCGAATGGCCTGAGGAATCTGCATGGAGATGCGCAGGCCCGGAATATTCGCGATCTTCGGCCGGAACCGATTCACGATATCGGTGACTGTAGCCTTGCGTTGCTTGCGCGGCTTCAAGTTCACGTTGAGCTGGCCATTATTCGCCTGCCCGCCATTGCCGCCCGTCCGCATGAAGAAGCTCTCGATGTCGGGGTCCTGCAGCGCAATATTGGCCACGCGCTCGCCGTACCTGATCATTTGGAAATACGACGTGCCTTGGGCCGCTTGCATGTTGACATTGAACTGGTCGTTGTCGGTGTCGGGAATGAAGCCCTTCGGCACAACTAGGTAGAGGTACGCGGTGGCGCCAATCACCGCCAGGAACGTTACCAGCATCACGGGGCGATGCGCCAGCACCCAGTGCAGGCTCCCGGCGTAGGCGTCCCGCATGCGATCGAATCCGTTCTCGATCCAGCGATATAGAAACCCGTGCCGCTGCGGTTTAGATTCCCGCAAGAACCGGCTACACAACATGGGAGTGAGTGTGACGGAGACCAAGCCCGAAATCAGAATGGCTGCGCAAATGGTGACCGCAAATTCACGGAACAACCGCCCCAGAATGCCCGACATGAACAGGATCGGAATGAACACCGCTGCCAGCGAAAGCGTCATGGAGACAATCGTGAAGCCGATTTCCTTGGAGCCCTGGAGCGCCGCGACCTTTGGTGTCTCGCCGTTTTCAATATGGCGGACGATATTTTCCAGCATCACGATGGCGTCGTCGACTACGAAGCCGATCGACAGAATCAACGCCATCATCGAGATGTTGTTCATGCTGAAGTTCAGCACGTACATTACGGAGAAGGTGCCCAGAATCGAAAACGGCAGCGCCATGGCGGGAATCATGGTGGCGGGAATGTTGCGCAGGAAGAGGAAGATTACCAGGATCACCAGTCCCAGTGTTGCTGCCATGGTGAACTGAATGTCCTGGAAGGCTTCGCGAATATTCTTGCCACGGTCACCGCGGATCACCAGCTTCGCGGCCGGTGGAATCACCTGGTTGAAGGTGGGCAACAGCGCCTTAATATGATCGATCACCTCCAAGGTGTTGCTGCCCGGCTGGCGATTTACGGCAAGCTGCACGACGCTCGAGCCGCCCTTGGGGAAATCCTTGCCATACATGCGTGCGACTTGCTTGTCGTCTTCCACGCTGTCGATCACGTGGGCTACTTCGTTGAGCCGTACCGGCGCGCCATTCTGGTACGCCACGATCATCGGCCCATATTCCGAAGCGCGTTTGAGCTGGCCGTTCGCCAGAACGTTGTAGGCCGTGTGAGGCCCAAACAGCGTCCCGGTGGGAAGGTTTACGTTCCAGTTCTGGATGGCGGAGTTTATCTCGTCGAGGCCGATGTGACGGGCCGCCAATTTGTTGGGGTCCATCTGCACACGCACGGCGTACTTCGCCGAGCCCCACACCTGGACTTGTGCCACGCCCTGGATCATCGAAATGCGCGTCGCGATCAGCGTCTCAGCATATTCGTCGACATCCGACATCAACATGGTGGGGGACGTCATGGCCATGTAGATGATTGGCTGGTCACCGGGGTTTTGCTTCTTGAATGACGGGGGTGTGGGCATGCCGGCCGGCAGCAAGGGCGTGGCGGCGGCGATGGCGGTCTCTACATCCACCGCAGCGCCGTCGATATCGCGGCTCAGATCGAACTGCAGAGTGATCTGGGTGCTTCCCATGTTGCTCTGGGAGATCATCGAATCGAGGCCGGCGATGGTGGTGAACTGACGCTCCAGAACCGTGGCCACCGAGGAGGCCATGGTTTCCGGATTGGCGCCGGGCAGACCGGCTTGGACCTGGATGGTGGGGTAATCGACTTGCGGAAGATCGCTAACGGAAAGGGCGCGGTAGGCAATGACGCCGAACATCGCGATGGCCAGCATCAACAGGCTGGTCGCGATGGGCCTGCGAATGAAAGTTTCGGAAAAGTTCACGCCAGCCTTGTCTCCTGCCGCTTTCAGCCCAACCCAGCGCTGCTAGGTTTGGGGTCCCTTTTGCGCGCCGCCACCGGCGTTACCGGGACCGCGGCCCCGACCGCCTCTGCCGGCGGGTCCGCCTCGTCCGTCGCGTACTACGACGCGGCTGTCAGGCGCCAGGCGCAATTGCCCTTCGGTCACCACCGTTTCGCCAGATTCGAGGCCGGAATCGATCACCATATCCTGGTCCACCCGGAGGCTAGCCGTCACGGGCCGCACTTCCACCGTACGGTTCGGCCGCACCACATAAACAAAGGTGCCGTTCTGTCCTGTCTGAATTGCCTGATTAGGGACCACGATCGCATTCGTTCGCATGGATAGCCGCAGGCTGACACGCACAAACTGTCCGGGCCAGAGCTTGCGGTCGCGATTTTGGAACGTACCCTTGAGCTTGATGGTTCCGGTGGTCGCATCGACCGAATTGTCGACGAAAGTGAGAGCACCAGTCTCTTCCGCGGCCGACTCATCCTGGGTTTTGGCGCGAACTTCCAACGAATGCATCGCCATGTAGCGTTTGATGTCACCCAACTGAGCCTCAGGCACCGAAAAGGTCACGTAGATCGGCTCGACTTCGGTAATCGTGATCAGTTCCACCGTGTTCGCCGGAACCACGTTGCCCAATTTGACGGAGAGGTTTCCCGTGCGGCCATCAATCGGCGAAGGGATATTGGTATAGCTCAATTGCACCTGTGCCGACTCGACGGCCGCTTTGGCGGAAGCGAGATCGGCGGAGGCGCTCTGGATGGCAGCTTCGTCGGCCGCGACCGACTGCGTGGTGGCATCGGCTGTGGCGGAAAGCTGCTCAGCCTGATCCTTGGAGATGATGCCGCCCTTAAACAACTCGGCGTAGCGCGCAGCGGTAGCCTGCTGATAGCGGAGACTGGCTTTGTCTTTCGCCAGATTTGCTTTTGCCTGAGCCAGTGCAGCCGTGGTCTTGGCGACGCTGGCGGTGGCCGAATCCAATGCGGCTTGGAAGGAGCGCGGATCGATGGTGAACAGCGGATCGCCCTTCTTGACGAAATCGCCTTCCTTGAAGAACACTTTGGTCAATTCGCCGGCGACCTGGGCCTTTACGGAAATCGTCGAATACGCCTCGACGTTACCGATCACGTTGACCTCGACCGGGACGGTCCGCTCACTAACCGTGGCTACCGTGACCGGAACATCGCCGGCACCGAATCCCTTCTTGCCGCCCTTGCCTCCACCGCCACCGGGGCTGCCGGCATTGACGCCTTCGCTCGAACAACCAGCGAGGGTCACGGCGATCATCGCTAATAGGCAGAAAACCCAGGACTTTCGCGGAGCAGACTGGGCTCCGCCAGAGCCGCAGAGGGAGTGTATAGTCATAGGACTCTTAGATTACAGGCGCTCAGGCCAATAGTAAAGTTACGCGCCGACCGTCGCAATGGCTCGAAAGAGGCAGCGTTTTAGAAGTGTTTTCAGGGCTTTGGCACGGGAGGCGGCAGGTCGCGGGCAACCACCAGGTGAGAAAATCCCGTGCGGGCGTGACTGCCGTCGCAGAAGGGCTTGTTGGCCGACTGTCCGCAGCGGCAGAGACCAATCGCGGTGCGTCCGGCAAGGCCAAAAGCGTTACCGGCTGGATCGACAATTTCGAAATCGCCCTCGATGCGCAGGGAACCATTGCTGTTGCAGGTGATCTTCGTGGATGGCACGAGGAAAGAGTAACAGGAAAATGGGTAAAGTCCAAAAAAGGGCGCGTTCAAGGGCTGTTTCAGCGTGTGAGACTGGCGTAGCGGATTTGCCCCTATGCCATTGAACTAAACAGAGCCGCGTTTTCCCGCAAGATTCGAGCCGTGACCGCGGGGTCGGGCGTCAGGTCCCAAACCCCCGAATCGTGGCTACCGCCGAGCAGAATGCCATCGCGACGCGGAAACATGTAAATATCGCCCGGCCCCAGCGTGCAGTAGTCGATTTCCAGCTGCGGAAGGAGGAATACGAGCTGACCTTTCACCGGCGTCAACTCCGCATCCTGGAACAAGGCGCGCGCGCCCAGACCAGTGCAATTGAAAATCAGATTCTCCGGAAGGAGCGCGATCTCCTGCGCGCTCGCCAGGTCGCGGATCTGAATCTTTCCGCCGGCGATCAGGAAATCGCGGCGCAGGGCGTTCAAATAGATGGCGGGCTCGATCAGCATCGAATGTTCGCGCCGCGCGTTTGCTCCGGCAAACGGATTCTCCTCCGGCCCGAGCACGTGACCCTCAAAAAGATCGGCCAGGTCGCTCATCGGGCTGGTTGCCGGCGGCGCCGCATACGGCTGATCGCCCAGCCGGTAGATGGTTCGCCAGTGCACTCCGTAATCCTCGCCGGCAAACGACTGGTACCGGCGATGCGCGAAGTGCGCCGCTTCGTTAAACTGCGCGCGAAATTGCGGCGTCACGCGATCCAGTTCGTACAGCGTCACCGGCGACCAGTAACCTCCCGCGACATTCGACGTCGTGTCGGGCGGTTGCTCTTTCGTGTAGATCACCGGTTGCAGGCCGGCCTCCTGCAATAGCCGCGCCGTGCTGAGCCCGACCACTCCGCATCCGATTACGGCGCAGTCGCGGATTCCGGATTTCATTCCTTCGGCGATGGCCAGATGCGCGGTGCCCCAGGAGAGCGTGATGCCTGCGCCGCCATGGCCGTAATTATGAATCAGCAATTTTCCGCCGATTTTTTCGCCGCGGACCACGAATCCGGAGGGGCGGTAGGGCCGCAAGCCGGTGATGACGCGGATCACCCGCTCTTCGGAAACCTGTACGCGCGCCAAACGCCGCGACGACGCCGGTGTTGCGAGCCTGGCACTACGCATCGCGCATCCCGCCAGAGGCGCAACCGTCGCCGAGATGAATGCGCGCCGGGAAAGAGTCATCTGTCGATTATCATCCGAGAGGCGGCGTTTGCTGCTAGTGCTGTGTTGTGTGGGGCGGGCTTCAGCCTGCGGCGGACTTTAGTCCGCCACCCGAACCAGCGGGACTGAAGTCCCGCGCAGGCTAAAGCCTGCCCCACAAGAACTAGTACCGCCGCGGCTATCTTATCGTTGCAGGGCGCGCTGATTGAGCGCGGTGCTACGACACACACCAACGAACTAACGACTTATACCCACCTTCAGACCTGTGAGCCGTAGCTCCGCGGGCTAATCCAATTGCCTAGTTCGTCTGACTGCGCTCGGTGGATGATTGTATTAAAACCCCCCGCGTGAAAGTATCAGTGAGGCGCGGCAGTCATCGGGCAGTCACAAGTGCGTTCGAATGGGGCCGAGTAACTCTGTACTCAGGGGAAAGACGCTTGAAATCTGACTTTGGGGCTTTTACGCAGATGGGACGACTAATGTTACTGTGCTCCTTCCTTGCGTCACCAATGGCATTTGGCCAGGCCCCGAAGGGATACTACACCACTCTGCCGGTGACAGTCTCGAAGTCGCCACAAGGCGGCTCAAACGGGCCGAACACGATAAATCCGCTGCCCTTGTGGAACTACAGCGTAACGGCCTACAATGCACAAACCTACACCGGAACCATTGTTGGCCGGAGCCCGTTTAACCGTGGGAAGACGACCACCACAATCCCCACGCAAATCGTTCCGCTTATCATCACCATCAACGACGGAACGACCACCGTCACGTACGACCCTACCGCCGTCGACCCATGCGTGACGACCGGCACACACACCGATGTCGATGTCATCACGGGCTCGCCGATCTTCACCAACAACTCCTGGACCATGGATGGCCAAGGTGTGGGCACGACCCAATACATCGACGCTTTCCAGCGGACCGAGTTCTGGTCGCTCGTTGCGGGCACTCCTTACCACCTGGTTTTGAATCAGTCGACGCTGCCGTCCCAAGCCTTGGCTGTCAACTCGTCGCAAGGCACAAACTATGACGCAGCGACCTTTGTGGTCGGCGGTTGCGGAAAAATCGGCGTCGTAGATCTCGGTACCTTCGACAGTGCGGTGCAGAGCATCATCACCGGATCACTGGCGGGAACGATAAACATTGGCACTTTCCCGATCTTCCTGACACGTAATGTCGTACTCGCGGAAAACAGTCATAGCATATTCGTCAACTGCTGCGTGCTCGGTTACCACAGCGGCATGACGGTTGGCCCCAACCTGCAGATTTATTCTCCGTTCTCTCTCAACACCAACGGGGTCTTTGGAGGCGATGTCAGCACGCTATCCCACGAAATGGGCGAAGCGATCGACGATCCGAAGACCAACAATCCAACGCCGGTCTGGGGCCGTCAAGGGCAACAATTTGGCTGTCAGAACAACTTTGAAGTGGGCGATCCCTTGAGTCCAGGTGGCATTGCGCCGACTTCGAATGAGTTTGTAACCGTGGGAGCAAACGGATTGACGTACCACTTGCAGGAACTGGCGGACTTCAGCTGGTTCTTTGGCGGCACGAACCTGGGCATATCCGGACATTATTCGAACAACGGCACTTTCACTGGATTCGCGAAAGCCTGCCCTCCCGGCGGAACGAACTAAGGATTGCACCATGTCTTATTTATCAAGACTAACAGTGTTGGGGGGTTTACTGGCCGTGGGGCTGGCGCAGGCGGATGTGATTACTCTCGCGACGACGGCCGCGGCGTTCGGTGGTAACGATACGGTCATTTGGAGCCCGCAGTTGGGCGCCGATGGTGCAACCATCCCCAACTCATTCGCAGCAACCTCCACCGGAGGAAGAGCCGTGGGCGGCACGTTTAGCACGACCACCGGCCTTGTAGCCAAGGCGTGCAATGGCTGCAGTTGGTCGCCGCTCACGGGCGACTTTAGCAATAACGATTTCGTGATTTGGTCGTTGGACGCGGGCACGAACGCGGGCATGGGACCGGTCACTTTGACTTTTCCCAACGTATCCGGCGCGGGCGCGGTGGTCCAGGCCGATGCGCCGGGCCAGTTTACGGTGAAGCTGGAACTCTTCAATGGGGCCACGTCGCTGGGGTTTGTAACGCGCACCAGCGACGCTGCCGGCGATGCTATTTTCATCGGGGCGCTCGATGTTACCGTGGCCAACGCGAACAAGGCGGTCTTCACCCTCACAGCGTCGCAGAACACTGGTACTTCGAATTTCCTGGGGGATTTTGCGATGGGTCCGCTCTCGCTGGCTACGCCCACTCCGGATCTGTCGATCACCAAGCACCACGCTGGCAACTTCGCGCAAGGGCAATCTGGCGCTGTCTATACCATTACCGTAACGAACTCGGGTACCGCAGCCACCTCCGGCATCACAACTGTTACCGATACCCTGCCCGCCGGACTGACGTTTGTTAGCGGCACGGGCGGCGGATTCAGTTGCTCGGCCGTCTTGCAGGCCGTAACCTGCACCAACACCTCGGCGATCCCGGCCAGTGCTAATGCAGCCATTACGCTGACGGTGAACGTAGCGCCCAACGCCGCGGCCACCGTGACGAACTCGGCGACCGTGTCGAACCCCAACATCGCGAACGATGCCGACGACACGTCCTCCGACCCGACCACCATCAATGCGCCGGATCTGTCGATCACCAAAACACACGTTGGCAACTTCGCGCAAGGAGAGATAGGCGCCAGTTACACCATAACTGTGAGCAACACGGGAACGGGAGCCACAAACGGAACGACGACGGTAACCGACACTCTGCCGGCCGGACTGACGTTCGTTAGCGGTAGCGGCGGCGGATTCGGTTGCTCGGCGGTGGCGCAGGTGGTGACCTGCACGGACGCCGCAGCAATCCCGGCCAGCGCGAACGCCGTGATCACGCTGACCGTGAACATAGCGCCCAACGCCGTTGCCAGCCTCACGAACAGCGCCACGGTGTCGAACCCCTACATCCCAGCCGACGGCGACGACACGGCTCTCGACCCGACCACGATCACAGCCGTGCCGGACGGTTATTTGATCTCGTACGCAGCGAATCTCTCCGGCGGCGGTTCCTGGGTGAACCTCATCAACGCCGGAACCAGCGGCGGGGATGACGCTACGGATTCCCTCTGTGCCAACGTGTATGTGTTAGCGGAAGATCAGCAACTAATCGACTGCTGCACCTGCCCGTTGACGCCGAACCACATCAGTACACTGTCGGTGCAAAAGGACCTGATCCTCAACACGCTAACTCCCGGTGTTCCGATCGGCGTGACGATTGCGCTGGTGGCAACCACGGGCGCCACCTGCGATGCTTCGAGCGCGGCCTCAGTCAGTCTGGCTCCCGGCCTGCGGGCGTGGGGTACGACGGTTCACGCCGCTGGGGGTGGAGGTTTTGCTGTCACCGAAACCAAATTTCTCCCCGCGACACTGAGCCCCTCGGAACTCTTGAAGCTCACCGCATACTGCGGCTTCATACAGGCGGATGGCAGCAAGTTCGGCCTTTGCAATTCCTGCCAGCCGGGCGCGTCCGGAGCGACACGAGTGCAATAGTTGAAGAGCGAGGGCAGTCCGGAAGGGCTCACTCCACTTATTTAGGCAATTGCGGCGGCGCGTCCGGCTTCTTAGACGGATTCTTGTCGTCCACTACATCCCCGTACTTGATGGTGGACTTGCCTTCGTACCGCTTGTAGTCCTGGTATTTCACAACCATTTTCACATGCACGTTTTCGCCGCTCTTGAAGTGCAGCGTGTCATCGGCATGCGTGTAGGTGGGAAACCAGTACTTGCCATCGATCTGCTCGCGGTAAGTCTCGAACTTCGGATATGCGTCGTCGCCTTTTTTCTGGCCAACGCCTTTCCCATACGTCTTGACGATTTGCAGATCGCGGTCGTCCACCCAGATTTGGCCTTCGAAGTAGCGCTTGTTGGGCAGCAACTTCTTGGGCTTCACGGCGAACGAGTAGGTGCCGATCTCATCCAGTTTCTCGCGGCCTAGATAACGGATGTCGTAATCGCCGATGTCTGAGGTGGTCAGCACAAATGGTTGCACATCGCGCAAATCCTGTTGGTCTTGCGGCGTGAGAAGGATATTTCGCAGCGAGATGACGGGAGCGTATACCACTTTCTCCATGCGCTTGCCGTCGGGGCTGAAAATAATGTCTTCCACGATCTCCCACTTGCCGCCGGGGGGATCGACTTCCTCGAGCTTCACCGACTGCCGGTAGGTATAGTTGTTCCGCGCATCCCGGAACTCGGCCTCCTTTGCGGCGAACTTCCGAATGATTTCATCCGGGTTGATGGCGGGAGCGGCTCCGGCCGCGTCGGCTGCCCAAATGGGCAGGCAAACGGCCCCTAATCCAAAAGCAAGAACCAAAGTGCGCATTGTTCCCTCACACGTCAGACGAACCTACTTGCCCAGTAGTTTCTTGGCGATCGTCAAGAGTTGGATGTTGCTGGTGCCTTCGTAGATCCGGCCGATCTTGACGTCGCGATACAGTTTCTCCACCGGGTAATCCTTTGTAATCCCAACGCCTCCATGGACTTCGATGGCCTTGGAGGCGGCCTTCTCGGCGATCTCCGAGCTGAAATACTTGGCCATGGCGGCTTCGGTCTGGAACGGCATACCGGCGTCGCGCAGTCTGGCTGCATTGTAAACCAACAGACGCGCTGCCTCAATATCGGTGGCCATCCTGGCCAATTCGAATTGCACGCCTTGAAACTCTCCGATGGCCTTGCCGAACTGCTTTCGTTCTTTTGCGTACGCCACAGCGTGGTCGAGAGCGCCTCGCGCCAATCCGATCATCTGGGCGCCGATGGCGATGCGGCCCTCGTTCAAGGTCTCAATCGCGATTTTGTATCCTTGGCCCACTTCGCCCAGCACGTTCTCGCGCGGCACGCGGCAATTGTCGAGTATCAACTCGCAGGTGGAGGAGGCGCGAATGCCCAGCTTGTCTTCCTTCTTACCAACTTGGAAGCCGGGGAAATCGCGCTCGATCAGAAACGCCGTGACGCCTTTATGACCGGCCTCGGGGCGGGCGTTGGCGAATAACAGAAACAGACCAGCCTCGGCGGCGTTGGTGATCCATAGCTTGCGGCCGTTCAGCAGATAGTGGTCACCGCGGTCCTCGGCGCGGGTAGACATGGCGAATGCGTCGGAGCCCGACCCGGCCTCGGAGAGCGCGTAGGACGCGACGGTCTTGGTGGCCAGCATCGGCAAGTATTTGGACTTCTGCGAAGGTGTGGCCCAGTGCAGCAGCGCGTTGATGCAGAGGGTGTTCTGCACGTCCACGATGACTCCAGCCGCGGGGTCCACGGCCGAGAGTTCTTCCACTGCCAGAACCGCCTGGAAGAACGTGCCCGCCTGTCCGCCGTACTCTTCAGGAATCTCGATGCCCATGAGGCCCGTTGCGAAGAACTGGGAAATGATGTCCTTGCGAAAGACGCCGGCTTCATCCATTTCGCGGACGTGCGGCCGGATCTGCTCGCGCGCAAATCGGCGGACGGTGGATTGGAAGAGCTTTTCGTCTTCGGAAAGGGCGGTCAGCGGGAGGGGTCGCGCATCGGTACGTGCTGCTGTCGCCATGTAAGAAGCTTACTCCATTGACAGTCAGGGTGGGCGATTCCGCAACCAAAGCGAGCGGTGCTCTTTCCGGAAGCGAAGGCCGCCGTCCCACAAGCGGACAGCGGCAGCGCTCGTGCCCCAATGTTTGCAAGCACATACCCATGGCAGGCAGCGTGCCATTCTGAACCCCATGCTGGCTGACCTGCGCTACGCGCTTCGTACTCTGCGGCAGAATCCCGGTTTCGCGCTGGTGGCGATTATTTCGCTGGCGCTCGGAATCGGGGCTAATGCTGCCATGTTCAGTTTCGCCGACGCCCTGGTGTTGCGGCCACTACCGGTGCCGGATGCATCGGGACTCGTCATGGTCCAGTCGCAACAGCGGGGCGAAAAGATCGGCGGGTTTGCGGCGTATTTCCAGATGTCGTATCCGGATTACGTCGATGTGCGGGACAAAAGCCGGTCCTTTGCGGGGTTGTCGGCCGCCCAGTTCACGCAGGTCGGGTTCACGGCACAGAAAGGCGCGCTGCCGCAGATGGAATTCGGGGAACTGGTGAGCGGCAATTTCTTTCGCGTCATGGAAGTTGATGTCGCTATGGGCCGCACCTTCCGGGCGGACGAGGACCAGGTGCGCGGACGCGATGCTGTGGTCGTGCTGGGCCACGATCTCTGGAAGAACGCTCTCTCCTCCGACCCAGCCGTCGTCGGCAAGATCTTTTTCCTGAACGGCCTCCCGTTCACCGTGGTGGGAGTAGCGCCGGAATCGTTTCTCGGCTCCAACACCGTAATTCGCTCGGCGCTGTTTATTCCGCTGGCCATGGGCCCTACCCTGGCAGGCGATGTAAAAAAGGTGTGGCTGGACCAGCGCGAGATCCGTCCGCTCACGGTGCGTGGACGGCTCAAGCCTGGAGTCAGCGTCGCCCAAGCTGGGGCCGAAACCGCAGTGATCGGTCAGCAGTTGTCGCGGGCATATCCGGATTCCAATCGCACGGTGGTGCTGCTGGCGTCCACCGACCAGCAAGCGCGGCTGCAAGGAAACCCCTACAACACGATACTCGTGGTTTTCCTGATGGCGTTGGCGGTGATGGTGCTGCTGATCGCTTGTGCCAACGTGATGAATCTGATGCTGAGCCGCGCGCGTGCGCGATCACGCGAAATCGCGGTGCGTCTGGCCATCGGTGCGGGCCGCGCACGCCTGGTCCGCCAACTGTTGACCGAGAGCCTGGTGATCGCTCTTCTGGGAGGAGCGTTAGGGCTGGTGGTGGCGGAAGCCGGTGTGGACGTGTTTTCCCAAATCCGCATTCCCAGCGCGCTTCCCATTGTTCTCGAGTTCAGGCTGGATCCTCGCGTGTTGCTGTTTTCCCTGTTCGCCGCGGTGGCCAGCGCGCTTCTGTTTGGGCTCGCACCCGCGCTCCGCACCACCAATCCGGAACTGGTGCCGGCTTTGAAAACCGGAAAGGCCGAGGGTGGCAAGCGCCGCCGGTTCCTGGGCCGCAACGCGCTGGTGATCGCGCAAGTGGCCATTTCGGTCGTGCTGCTGGTGTTCGCGACCCAGGCGTACCGCGGCGCGGCGATTGTCCTCTCCTCGCCGGTGGGTTTCCGGACCGATCATCTGCTCATCGCCAACTTCGACCCCGGCTTGGCCCGCTACGCCCCTGCCCAAGGCCAGGATTTCTATAAGCGGCTGCTGGAGCGGGCGCGAGGCCTGTCCGGCGTGAAGTCGGCGGCGCTGGCGCAAGATGTGCCGATGGGGGTCAATGGCGGCGGCGCTCGCATCGTGCCAGAAGGCGTCCAGCCCGGAACCGAGACTGTGCTGGCGCTCTCCTCGGCCGTCAGCGAGGGCTACTTCGAAACCTTCGGCATTCCGATTATTGAGGGACGCGGATTTATCGCGACCGACCGCGTCGATTCGCCGCGCGTGGCGGTGGTGAATGAACAGTATGCGCGCAAGTATTATCCAAAACAGAGCGCTATCGGGAAACGCTTCCGGCTGAATGGAGCGACGGGCCCTCAGATCGAAATCGTGGGCGTGGCTAAGCAGAGCAAGTACGCCTTCATCGTCGAGCCGACCATTGAGTTCGTCTACCTGCCGTATGTTCAGAATCCCGAGTTGACCACAATCAATGGAATGACGCTGCTGCTCGAGACCGCGGGTCCTCCGGGTGAAATGGCTGGTCCGCTGCGCGACATGGTCCGGTCACTAGATGCCGGCCAGCCCGTATTCGGCATACGCACCATGGAGGAGTACTTCGACGTACGGGCAAAAAAACTGCTAAACGTGCTGCTCGAAATGATGCTGGGCATGGGGCTCCTGGGGCTGGCACTGGCTCTGGTAGGACTTTACGGTCTGATGACGTACTCAGTAGGCCTGCGCCAGCGCGAGATCGGAATCCGCATGGCGATCGGCGCCGACGCGAGCAGCGTGCTGCGCATGGTGCTACGGCAAGGACTGGTGCTGGCCGCAGCCGGCGTGGCGATCGGCGTGCTGCTCAGCCTGCTGGCTGGAAAGCCGACCACGGCCATTATCGGTTCCGCGGGTTTCGATTTGCCGCTGCTGACGCTGGTCTGTTTCGGGCTGCTGGCCGCAGCCGGGTTGGGCGCGTATATTCCCGCGCGGCGTGCGTCACGACTCGATCCCAACCTGGTCTTGCGACAGGAGTAAATGATGTTGAATGATCTCCGCTATGCGTTGCGCATGTTGCGCCATAACCCCGGGTTCGCGCTGGTGGCGATCCTTTCGCTGGCGCTGGGAATCGGAGCGAATGCCGCCATTTTCAGCCTGGCGGATGGCCTGATTCTGAGGCCCTTGCCGGTTCCCCATGCCGAGCAGCTCATCGCCATCCAATCGCGAGTGCGGGGCGAAGGTAACTCGCTGCTGCCCCTCACCAACGTCTCCTACCCGGATTTTGCCGATCTGCGGGACAAGAACAAATCGTTCGCGGGCCTGGCTGCATCGCAATTTGCCCCGGTTGGATTTGCCACCGAAAAGGGCGCGTTGCCGGAAGCCAAATTCAGCGCCCTGGTTTCGGGCAATTTCTTCCGGGTTTTGGATGTGCGTCCGCAGTTGGGGCGGGGTTTCCGACCGGAGGAAGACCAGGCCGCGGGACGGGATCCGGTGGTGGTGATCAGCCACGACCTTTGGAAG
This sequence comes from Bryobacteraceae bacterium, assembly GCA_035948775.1. Classification (GTDB taxonomy): domain Bacteria; phylum Acidobacteriota; class Terriglobia; order Bryobacterales; family Bryobacteraceae; genus PSRJ01. The sequence continues at coordinate 18,882 of DASZIV010000142.1, read as the reverse complement.
AATCAATTTGCCGCTGCCCCCGACGTCCTAGGCAGAACCATCTATCTCAGCGGCATCGAGTTCAAAGTGGTGGGTGTGGCGCCGGAATCGTTCACCGGCCCCTACTTCTACCTTCGGCCGGCTTTGTACGTCCCGTTGGCCATGGGTCCAAGGTTGTTAGGCGACTCGCAACAACAAATGCTGCAGCAGCGCGACCTGCGCCACACCATCGTCCAGGGACGGCTCAAACCCGGCGTGAGCCTTAGGGAGGCGGCGGCAGAAGTACAAGTGATCGCGGCGCAATTGGCGGCGGCATATCCCGCCACCAATCGGAATGCTTCGCTGATGGTGGATACGGAGCTCATGGGCCGGCTGAAAGAACAGCCGGGCAGCCTCCTTTTGTCAGGATTTCTGCTCATCCTCGCAGGCCTGGTGCTCTTGATCGCCTGCGGCAATGTAGTCAATCTGATGCTTAGCCGTGCGCGAGGGCGTACGCGAGAGATCGCTTTGCGGCTGGCTATCGGCGCAAGCCGGGGCCGGCTGATCCGTCAACTGTTGGCCGAGAGCCTGGTGGTGGCGCTCGCCGGAGGCGCGTGCGGACTCCTGCTTGCCGCCACCTACATAGACCATTTCGGAACTTACCGCTTGGCTGGCGATGTTCCAGTAGTGATTGAACTCAAGCTGGACCCTCGCTTGCTTCTGTTTACGCTGGCGGCTGCCCTGGCGAGCGCCTTGCTGTTCGGATTGGCCCCCGCGCTCGAGAGCGGCAAGACCGATCTGGTGCGATCCCTCAAACTGGGAAGAGCCGATGACGGCAAGCGCCGACGTTTCCTGGGAAGAAACAGCCTGGTGATCGCGCAAGTGGCGGGTTCCCTGGTGCTCCTGATTTTCGCTACGCAGGTGTATCGCGGGGCGGCGGCGCTGCTTTCATCCCCTGGCTTCCGGACCGAACACATTCTCACCGCCAGTTTCAATCCAACCTTGATACGCTACACGCCGGAGCAGACACAGGAGTTTTACAAAAGGCTGCTGGAGGAGGCGCGCCAGTGGAACGGTGTGGAGTCCGCAGCGCTGGCGCAAGGATTGCCGCTGCTGCCATGGACCTGGAGCCAAAGCCGCGTGGCTCCGGAAGGCTTTCGCCTACCGCCCGGCACGGAAAGTTTCACTGTGTCTTCTGTCGCAGTGAGCGATGGTTACTTTGCCGCGCTGGACATACCCATCTTGCGGGGACGGGCGTTCGCGCGCACCGATACGGCAGCTACGCCCCGCGTGGCAATCGTCAACGAACAGTTCGCGCGCAAATACTATCCCCATCAGGACCCCATCGGGAAGCGCTTCCGCCTGGGTGCAAAGACCGGACCAATGGTCGAGATCGTAGGTTTGGCGAAGCAAAGCACCTACATGATCCCGGGAGAACCTGCCATAGACTACCTGTACGTGGCGGCGGCACAGGAGCCGCTTCCGGAGATGACGCTTCTGTTACACACCACCGCTGCACCAATGGATTTCTCTAGCGCTTTGCGAGAACTGGTACGAAAGCTCGATCCTGCCCAGCCGCTGGCTGCCGTTCGCACCATGAACGAGGTTTACGACCAGCGTGCGACAGCCACGGTTGGTATGCTGACGCACTCCATGGCCGGGATGGGATTGCTAGGATTGGCGCTGGCACTGGTCGGCCTCTACGGCCTGATGACCTACACGGTGAGCCTGCGGCAACGAGAGATCGGAATTCGCATGGCCATCGGCGCGCACCCATCCGGCGTGCTGCGAATGGTCCTGCGGCAGGGGTTGACATTGGCCGGCACGGGCGTCCTGATCGGCTTGGCACTCAGTATGGCAGCGAGCCGGGCGCTGACGGTCGGGCTGGGTGTGTCATCCTTCAATCTGCCGTTGGTAGGGTTGGTTGCCGTTGGGCTCCTGGCGATCGCCGCCCTGGGCGCGTACATCCCCGCGCGCCGCGCATCGCTGCTCGACCCCAACGTGGTATTGCGACAGGAGTAATTCGATGCTGAACGATTTCCGCTATGCCTTGCGCACCTTGCGGCAGAATCCCGGCTTCGCGCTGGTGGCCATCATTTCGCTGGCACTGGGCATCGGGGCCAACGCGGCAATCTACAGCATGGCCGACGCGTTCCTGCTGCGGCCCATGGCTGTGCCGCGCGCATCGGAAGTCATGGCCGTGTTATCGCAACTGCGCGGCGAAAACCTGGGACCGCTGGGCAGCTACGGTCAATTGTCATACCCCGATTACCGCGACCTGCGCGACCGCAGTCAGTCCTTTGCCGGGCTAACCGCGGCGCAATACGCGCCGTTCGGGTTCGCCACGGAAAAGAACGCCCTGCCGGAAATGAAGTATGGGACCTTTGTCAGCGGAAACTTCTTTCCCGTGCTGGAAATTCAACCGGTGCTGGGCCGAGCGTTCCGTCCCGAGGAGGACCAGGCAGTGGGACGCGATGCCGTCGTCATCCTGGGATACGACTTGTGGAGGCGAGCCCTGGCCGCCCGCCCCGACGCCATTGGAACCACTATCTATCTCAATGGGATCCCCTTCACCGTGGTTGGCGTGGCGCCGCCCGACTTTCTCGGCCCTTATAATTTGATCCGGTCTGACCTGTTCGTGCCGCTCGCCATGGAACCGAGTATGGTCCCCGCCGGCCTGAGCACACGCGAGAAGCGCGCGAGCCGCGGTCTATTCGTGCACGGAAGACTCAAACCAGGTGTGAGCGGGGCCCAGGCCGCCGCAGAAGGGCGCGTCATCGGCCAGCAACTGAAACAAGCCTATCCGGACACTAACCGCAGCGCTTCGATGGTTGTGGATACCGATTTGAAGGCCCGCCTGCGGCTGGGCGTGGCAAATGCCTTGATCGTCGGATTCCTGTCCGTGCTGTCGGTGGTGGTATTGCTGATCGCCTGCGCCAACGTGATGAACCTGATGCTCAGCCGCGCACGAGCCCGGGCGCGCGAGATCGCCATTCGTTTGGCCATTGGCGCGGGGCGTCGGCGCCTCGTTCGGCAATTGTTAACCGAAAGCCTGGTGATCTCCATTCTGGGCGGCGCGCTGGGCCTGGTAGTGGCGGAAGCGGGCGTGGACCTGTTCTCCTCCATCCGGATTCCCAGCGACATTCCGATCGTGATCGACATGCGGTTGGATGCGCGCGTCCTTCTGTTCTCCCTGTGCGTGGCGGTCGTGAGCGCCCTCGTCTTCGGGCTGGCGCCGGCGTTACAGAGCACCCAGCCTGACCTGGTTCCCGCGCTCAAATCGAATCCGGGCCAGGGTGGCAAACGCCGGCGCTTCCTGGGGCGCAACGCGTTGGTGATTGCCCAGGTCGCCGGCTCACTGATCTTACTGGTGTTCGCTACGCAATCGTACCGAGGCGCGGCGATTGTGCTGTCGTCACCCATGGGTTTTCGGACGGACCACTTATTGCTGGCCGGTTTCAATCCGTCGCTGGCGCGGTACACCACGGAGCAGACCGTGGAATTCTATCGAAACCTGCTGGACCGCGCCCGCTTGCTGCCAGGCGTGAAGTCCGCCGCGCTGACGCAGGGGGTGCCGATGATGGCGGGAGGAGTCGCCGGGGCGCGTATCATCCCCGAGGGCGTTACTTTGCCGGATGGCACGGAGGCCATCACCACGCTTTCCAATACGGTGAGCGACGGCTACTTCGAGGCCCAGGGCATTCCATTGGTGGAGGGCCGCGGGTTTGAAAAGACTGACCGCGCCGATACCCGGCGAGTAGCCATCGTCAATGAGCTGGTGGCCCGCAAGTATTACCCCAAACAGAGCGCCATCGGCAAACGCTTCCGGCTGGTCGGCGACAGCGGAGCGCCCCTCGAGATCGTCGGGGTCGCCAAGCAAAGCAAATACGTCTTCGCCGTGGAGCCGCCGCTGGAGTTTGTCTATCTGCCGATGGCGCAACACATACAGGCCGCTGTCGGAGGGTTCACCCCGATGACTCTACTGCTCCAAACCAGCGGCCCTTCCAGTTCCCTGGCCGGGCCGCTACGCCAACTCGTGCGGTCCATAGACTCCCAGCAGCCGGTGTTGAGCCTCCGCACCATGGAGGATTATTTCGACCAGCGCGCCATCGGCACGCTCGGGGCTATTATCGACGCGATTGCCGGGTTGGGCGTGCTGGGACTGATCCTGGCTTTGGTGGGACTATATGGGCTGATGACTTACTCGGTCGGCCTGCGCCGGCGCGAGATCGGCATTCGCATGGCCGTGGGGGCCAATCAGGCTCGCGTACTCAAAATGGTGCTGCAGCATGGATTGTTGCTGGCCTTGATCGGTGTCGCCATTGGATTGCTGTTCAGCCTGGTGGCCGGCAAGTCGGTGACCGCGCTCCTTGGCACCTCATCGTTCAATCTGCCTTTGCTGGCGTCAGTGGCGGCAGCATTAGTCGGGGCGGCAGCCCTGGGCGCGTACATCCCCGCGCGGCGCGCCTCGCGCTTGGATCCGAATGTGGTGTTGCGGCAGGAGTAGTGTTCGCCGTGGCGTCAAAGCCGTAGCTTCGGCCACTCTTCGATTTTGACTCGCGCCACGAGAGTCGCGGCGCCCTTGCCGTCGGGACCAAAAATCAACGCCTCGCCATCCGCCAAACCGGCGGCCAGTTGCGGAAAAGCGCGCGAGATATTGGGGAAATGGGTCACGATGATGGTGTTCGCGCCCGCCGGAAACTGCGTGACCCGCTTCTGCAGCCACTCCGATTGCGATTCCGTGGCAGCGCGCATATTTTGACCGCCATCCCCGAGTTCGGGGTAGGTCTGTGGCTTGCCAAACTGCGCCAGCCGCACGGTTTCCAGTGCCCGGTAGGTCGGGCTGCTGAGCACGTCGCCGATAGGGATTTTCAAATCGCGCAGTGCCTTCCCCATGGCCGCCGCGGTAATCCGCCCGGTTTCGTCCAGTTGCCGTTCGAAGGTCAAGTTATCCGGATTGGCAGTTTTCTTGTCGGGCTCCTCGCGTGGGGAGCTCGCATGGCGCATCAAGATGACGTATCCGCCCTGCCGCAAAGACTTCACCAGCGCTTCACCGGACAAGGTTTGGGCTGGGACGGAAGGCGCAGCCAACGTGAGCGCGAGTATCGTCCAAAGCGGAGACTTCATGGCTATTGCTTTTGCGGCGTGGTTGGCGCGCGGCGCTCAGAGGCCGGCGGCGTGATTCCCTTCATGCGCAGATAGCTCACCATGCTCCCGTAGATCTCGTTGTTGTGCCCATAATTCAAGATCAACAGCGCCATCCGCAGATTACGAGTTTGCCGGCCATTTTCTTGAGTGATGTCGATCATCTCGGTTCCGGACGCGTCGGTGAGCGCACTGTAGACGCCCTCGCAATAGGCGAACGCATCATTCATCGCCTTGAGGAACTCGGCCTTGGTCGCCAGCTTCTCCAAATTGTTGCCCGCGTTGGGATTCTTTTCGCCCTTCGCCTGGGAACACCACAGGAAGTTGTAGTTGGCGATGTGCCCGACCTGCTGGCCGAAGGTGCGCACCTCCTCCTGTGGGCCGGGGCGCATCCCGTAGTTCTCTTCCGGCATTTTCTCGGCGGTTCTTACAATGTTGTTGCGATTGCCCATATAGGCGCCGCGCAGCCATGTGGACAAAGGATTGGCCGGGGGCTGCGGGGCCGTTTGTGCGGCGGCAGAAATTCCCAGGAAAGGTAGTAGCGCGAGCGCGGAAAAGGTCTTCATGATCTCCTCACTTGTGTCTGATGAGGAAGTTTATCACGGCCTTATTGAACGCTTCCGGCTGCTCCCAATAGGCCGAGTGGCCGGCATCGGGAAGCACCACGGTTTCCGAGTCTTTGATCCGCTTGGCGAACATCTGCTGAATGGCCGGGGGCGCATAAAGGTCGGCGCCGCCGGTGACGAAGAGGGTCGGCACCTTGATGGTTTGGAGCTTCGCGAACGTAATTTGATTGAGGAGGGGCTGCGCAGGCGCCCGCGGCCCTTCCGGCCGGCTGATCTTCTCCAGATCCATCCACCGTTTGGTGCCTTCCGGATTAGCCGCCCGGTAGGTTGGACCGACCTCGCGGAATTCCGGCGGCAGCGTATCGAACTGCGGAGGCCTGAGGCGTCGGCCAAGCTCTAGAAATTCCGCGTCCTGAACACCGCCAATGCTGCTGGCAATTACCAGACTGCGGAGCCGTTGCGGATACGACAGCGCGAAATCCAGAGCCACAAATCCGCCGGCCGCGGTACCGACCAAATGGAATCGCTGGACGCCCAGGTGTTCGAGCAGAGCCAAAAGGTCGTCCGCACCCGTGCCGGGCTGGGGCCCTTTGGGATCGACCACGGTACGGCCCCAACCGCGACGGTCGAATGCGATGATGCGGAAGCCCGACGCGGTGAATGCCGGGATTTGATATTCCCATACGCGGCTGCTGCCGGTGGCCGCGTGCAAGAGCACCACGGGCACTCCGTCGTCACCCGAATCGATGTAGAAGAGGCGTGCCCCGGGTACATCCGCATAGGCTTCATGGACCTTAGCCTGGCCCGAGAGAATAGATATGGAATTGGCGACGAGCCACAGGGCTGCGGCGGGCAAGAGCCGAGTCAGACGTGGCGTGCGCATGGAGATATGTTACCCCTTCGGGGCCTTCATTGACGCGCCGGCAGCAAGGGTAGGGCCGCCGACCACCACCACTGGGGAGCCGGGTCATCGTACGTACGGTTGGGAGTCAGATAGAGGCTGGCTCCAGGAACATCGATTGCCACCAGGAAGCGGTGGAGAAAACCCGACCCGAGTAAACCGTCCGGCAGTTGGCCGTGGGCGGCGGTCGGCGTTCTGAACAGCATGACAACCGGGTTGTCTAGCCCAACCGGACCAATCGAGAGGCGGATAATCCGCGTAGCGAGAAGGTCGATCCTGCCACCGCTTTCGGCTTTGAAGGGAGGGCTGATCAACTTGGACACCCTCTTCAGAATTTGCTGCCCATCGCTATAAGCTTTGGAAAGCGATAGGACCTGTTCCGCAACTGCCGTGTCCAGAAGGAGGTCAGCCATCGCTCGATCGCCTGGTTGCAGCAATAGCCGCGCAGCCACCATCGGACGCCCGCTTCCATCGAACCTTAGCGGCAACTTGACCGCGCGGGCCGGCGGTGAATAACCGCCCGCCGCAAACAGCCGGACCCGGGGAGTCAGATAGTCGATCTCGACGATAAAACGGCCAAGCAATTCCGTTCCGAAGATGCAGGCGTCCCCAGAGAGCGACCCCAAGCGGATGCTTTGGCGGGGAAGAAAGAGCTTATCCACTTGCAGGGCGGTATCCGGCACGATCTGGGTTACACCCGAGTCCGGGCCTTCGCCGAAAGCGCGCTCCGTTCGGGTTCCATGCAAGCGGGCGGCTTCCCCGATCCCCCTGTCGAGTAGAAAACCACCCCCCGCGCCGGAATCCAACGAACACCAAAACGGGCCCGCGCCTTTAACGCGAACGGATACTTCCGGACGGTATCCGGTCCGGATTCTAGCCGTCAGAGTATAGGCGGGCTGCGCGGCGCGCGCCCTAGGACCGATAAGTAGCGAAGGAACAAGAAGCAATACTGCAGTGAGTTGGGACGCTCCTGTCACCGCATTCCGGTTGAGAGGACCTGACCGGGAATGCAGCATACGCTGATTTTACAGGACGCCGACTATTTGTGGCTGCTCTACCTTATAGGGAAATTCGTCTCCATAGGGAGTAGTTCGTATCCGCCAGCTTGATCACCGTTCTGTGCGCGCCGCGAGACAGACCAGCGCGGTTTTAATCAAAGATCCTCCTCAGATCCATTTCCAGCGGCGGGTTTGCGATTTGGAGGATTTCGCCCTTGAATTCGCGGAGCCCATCTGTTTTCGTGACGGTGTAGGCGCGCTTAAAACCGGGGTCCAGCAGCCATACCTGGGCAACGCCTTCGGTGATGTAGTCGTCGCAGCGTTTTTGAACCTCGGAGAAACGGTCGTCGCGGATGATCTCGATACACAGGAGCGGGACTCGCGGCGGTGGTTCTTCCAAATTGAACTGCTGGCGCAGCAGGCGTAGATTCTCGCGCTCTTTCCGTTCTTCGTCCGAATAGAAGCGCGCTTTCTCGAATTCGTGATTGACGATGGCGCGTTTCGTCGACGATGACATCGATCCGCTGCTGAATCTGCAGGAGTTTTTCGGCCGGAGCTAAATCCTGGCCCTTTTCGCTTTCTTTCAGTGGATCATTGGCGTAAATGGCGAAGTGGGCCGTCCTGTTCGCGACGCGCTTTTGCTTGACGGTCCAGATGCCACCCGGCGCTTCACGCTCAGAAAGCCACTGGTCGAGACCGGCGATGGAAGCAGGTTGGCCCTGCGCAATCGAAGTTTCCGATTGCTGCGCTTGTTGCCGTACCAAGTCCAGGGTGAGGCCTTGCTCGCGTAGCAGTTGAGCGGCGAAGGATTTCTCTTCGCGAAGCAGGCCGAGCAGCAGATGCACCGTGCCGATATGTTGGTGATTCATGCGTTGGGATTCCTCGGCTCCGTATGCCAGCACTCGCTTGGATTCGTGGCTCAGCGGCAGGTCTACCGACGTTGAGACCTTGGGGCCACCCTTGCCGCGTTGCGTGATGGAATGGCGGATGGCTTCGAGTTTGCTATGAGATGCCAGGAACTGGTTGGCCAGAGCCTTATCCTCGCGGAACACGCCGAGCAGGAGATGCTCCGTTTCAATGTACGAGCAGCCGAACTGGCTAGCCTCATAGCGGGCGAAGAAGATGGTTCGCCGGGCCTTTTCGGTGTAGCGCTCGAACATATCCGCACTGTACTCCAAAATGATGGCGGACGGAGGAAAACGCGACCTCGTTTGAGAGCTGATCGAAGCCGTGCTGCGGGCGGAAGAAGCGCCCCACCCACCGTTTGACTCCGGCCTCCGCGCCAATTAGACTCTTATCCAGCGCGAAGAGGAGCACTCGACGACCATGAAACTGAACGATTTCCGTCCCCGCTGGACGCCCCTGGCCCTTCTACTGGCTCTGCCGTTGATGGCGAGCACCGTTCGCATCATCCAGACCAACAGCGCCGGGGATGACGTCTCCATCATCGATCCTTCCACGAATAAGGTGGTGGGAACCATCCACGGCATCGAAGTGAACCACGGCGCCGCAGCCGCCCCCGATGGGAGCCGCTACTACATCAGCGACGAGGCCGACCGCACGCTGGATATCGTGGACCAGAAGAGCTTGAAGGTCACCAAGAAAATCCCTCTAACCGGCCACCCCAACAACATCTCGATTAGTAAGGATGGCAAGCGGGTTTACGTTTCCATCGCGGTGGCGCCCGGCGCAGTGGACGTCGTCGACACGGTCTCCATGGAGAAAGTGAAAAGCATCCCGGTGAAGGGCGCTGTGCACAACACCTACGTCACGCCGGACGGCAAGTACGTAGTCAGCGGTTCCATTCAGTCGCACGTCATCACGGTGATTGACCAGAAGACCGAGGAGCCGGCGTGGTCGCTCACGATGGACCTGGGAATTCGCCCCATGGCCTTCGCCGCCAATCCCGATGGCAGCACCAAGTGGATCTTCGTCCAGCTTTCGGCCTTCAACGGATTTGCCGTGGTCGACTTCGCGAGTCACAAAGAGATCAATCGCATTAAGCTTCCGGATCTTCCTCCGGGCAAGGCGACATTTCCGGAGGGTGGCAACGAGTCTCACGGGATGGCGGTCACTTCCGACGGTAAGACCCTGGTGGTCAACAGCCGGCTGAACAGCTCGATTTACAGCTATTCGCTTCCCGATCTGAAATTGACCGGCAGCGTCGAAGTGGGCAAGTCGCCGGACTGGGTGACGCTGACGCCGGACGGCAAGAGGGCCTATGTGGCCAACGCAGCCTCGAACTCTGTGTCGGTGGTCGACATCGCTTCGATGAAAGAGATCACGCGCATTCCGGTCGGTGAAGTACCGAAGCGAAATATCACGGCCGTACTACCGTAACGGTTCTTACAGAGCCGTGACCGTGAGGGAGCGGTTTACAGACGCGGTTATGTCCAGTCGGCGCTCGCGGGCAGTGTCCGCATACATTTTCGCGCTTTTGACCGGCGGGGTAGCCGGCGCCGCCACTGACCCGCGCACCTTCCTGGACACCTATTGCGTCACGTGCCATAACCAGAAGCTGCAAACCGCCGGGCTCGCGCTCGACACGGCGGATGTTACGCAACCGCAAGCTAACCCCGAAGTCTGGGAGCGGGTCATCGCCAAGCTGCGTGCCGGCTCGATGCCGCCTCCCGGAAAACCGCGCGCCGATGCCGCCGCGTATCGCGCTGTGGCAAGCCTTCTGGAAAACCAGATTGACCAGGCGTGGGCGGCCCACCCAAATCCCGGCAGGGTCCCCACGGTCCATCGTCTCAATCGCGCGGAATATAACAATGCCATTCGCGACCTGCTGGCGCTCGACGTCGATGTGAAGCCGCTGCTCCCTGGAGACGAGACCGCCGACGGCAGTTTCGACAACTTCGCCGATTCGCTTTCGATTTCGACGGCCCACCTGGAGCGCTACCTCTCGGTGGCGCGTGAGGTGACGCGCCTGGCCACGGGCCTTCCTCCCGTGCGGCCGAAAATCGAAACGTTCCAGATCCCCCTGCACGTGCTGCAAGATGACCGGCAAAGCGAAGATCTGCCGCTCGGCTCGCGTGGCGGCATGGCGATCCGCCACGATTTTCCCGTGGACGGCGAATACCTGGTCAAAATCCGTCTGCAGCGGCAGTATCAGGATTACCTCAAAGGCATGGGCTGGCCGCAGCTCGTCGACATCCGCCTGGATGGCAAGCTGCTGAAGCGCTTCGTGGTGGGCGGCGCAGCAAAAGGCCGGCCGGCCGCTACCAGCTATGCCGGCGATGGCGAACCGAACTTTGCGGGCGATCCGGAATGGGAGCGCTTCATGCAGCTCACGGGCGATGCCGGCCTGGAGATTCGCGCGCCGGTGGAGGCGGGCCCGCACGTGGTTGGCGTGTCGTTCGTGCGCGAGTTGTGGGAACCGGAGGGCCTGCCGCAACCACTGCAACGGGGCAGGGTGATCGCGGACGACAATATCTACATGGGCTACGCGAACATCGGCGCGGTCCAGATCGGTGGTCCGTACCAGAGCGCCGGAACAGCAAAGGATACGCCCAGCCGCCGCGCGATTTTCATTTGCCAGCCGCGGGCGGTGGCGGAAGAGCAGCCCTGCGCCACCAAGATCATTTCTAGAATGGCGCGCCTGGCCTACCGCCGGCCCGTGACCAAAGCGGATGTGCAGCCGCTGCTTGCATTCTTCGATAGCGGACGGCACGATGGCGGCAGTTTCGAAAGCGGGATTCAATTCGCCCTGGAGCGCATTATGGCCGACCCCGATTTTTTGTTGCGCGTCCACCAGCCGGCCAGCCGCCTCCCCGATCTGGAAGTAGCCTCGCAACTATCGTTTTTCCTGTGGAGCAGCATCCCCGACGAGCGCCTGCTGTCCCTGGCCGAGCACGGACAGCTCACCAAGCCGGAGACGCTGCAACAGCAAGTGCGCCGCATGCTGGCCGACCCGCGCGCGAGCGATGCGCTGGTGAACAATTTCGCTGCTCAGTGGTTGAACCTGCGCCGCGTTGAGGAAGTGGTGGTCGATCCGGATCGCTATCCCAACTACGACGAGAGTCTGTTGCAGGCGTTCAAACAGGAGACCGAGCTGTTCGTGGCCAATACCATCCGCGAGGACGCGGGCGTGGCCGAGCTCTTGGACGCGAATTACACCTTCGTCAACGAGCGCCTTGCGCGGCACTACGGGATTCCGGGAATCTATGGCAGCCGTTTCCGAAAGGTGACGCTCCCCAACCACGACCAGCGCGGCGGGCTGTTGGCACAAGGGGCGCTCCTGGCTACGACGTCATATCCCGACCGCACCTCGCCGGTCCTCCGCGGCAAATATCTGCTGAACAACATATTTGACTTGCCCATACCGCCGCCACCGCCCGGCGTCGACACCAACATCGACAACAAGCCCGGCGCAGCGCCGAAAACCATGCGGGAACGGCTTGCGCAGCACCGGCAGAGCCCGGCGTGCAACAGTTGCCACTCGGTAATCGATCCGCTGGGGTTCACTTTGGAGAACTTCGACGTGATCGGAGGGTGGCGAACGCTCGATGAAGTGGGCAAGCCGGTGGATGCCAGCGGCGCCACGCTGAGCGGGGCGAAAGTGGAGGGGCTTACGGGATTGCGGTCCCTGTTACTGGGTGAGCCGGAGCAGTTTCCCCGAACCGTCACCGAAAAATTGATGGCCTATGCACTGGGGCGGCGACTTGAATATTACGATCGGCCGGCCGTGCGCACAATTGTCCGCGATGCCGCTGCCCACGAATACCGCTGGTCATCGATCATACTAGGAATTGTGGAAAGCCCGAGCTTCCTGACCTCGGGACCCGGGACGCCGAAAGCGCCTCCCGCGGGCGCGGCGCAGTAAGGCAAGAAGGAGACGACAGACATGACGTTCCTCACGAAATCGTTGCCCCGGCGAACATTGCTGCAGGGACTGGGCACGACCATCGCGCTGCCGTTCCTGGAGGCCATGCTGCCGCCGTTCCGGGCGCGCGCGGCAGCTGCTAAACCCGTGAACCGTTTCCAGGCGTTTTATGTGCCTAACGGTATGGCCATGGAGTATTGGACGCCCAAGGGCGAAGGCAGCGCCTTTGAGCTTTCGCCGATTCTCGAACCGCTGGCGCCCTTCAAAAATCAGATGCTGGTGCTGTCGGGCATCAAGTCAAGCTGGAACTATATCCATGCCGGCGCCTCCGGATCGTTCCTCACCGGCACCACGCGCGGTGGCCGCAACGAAGTAGAGATCATCGCAGATGTATCGATGGACCAGCTGTTGGCGAGGCATTTCGCGAAGGATACGCAGGTGGGTTCGCTCGAACTCTCGATGGACGTTCCGGCCAACGCTGGAGCCTGCACCGGTAATCTGAGTTGCGTATACACTCACACTCTTTCCTGGCGCAGCCCCACGCAGCCATTGCCAACGGAATGGAATCCGCGATCCGTATTCGAGAAATTGTTTGGTGATAGCGGCAGCACCGACCGCGCCGCGCGCGAAGCCCGTTTGCGCCAGCACAAGAGCATTCTCGACTCGGTAACTGCGAAGCTGGCGACACTGAAGAGCGAACTCGGGCCGCAGGACCAGGCGAAGGTTGACGAATACTCGGAGTCGATCCGCGACGTGGAGCGCCGCATACAGAAGGCCGAGGAACAGCGCGACGTCGAGTTGCCCACTATCGACCAGCCTCTGGGCGCGCCGCCCGTCTTCGAGGATCACCTGGCCCTGATGCTCGACTTGCAGATTTTGGCATTTCAATCGGATCTCACGCGCGTCATCACATTCATGCTTAGCAAGGAACAGAGCGCTCGCCCGTATCCGCAGATCGGCGTGCCCGAGGCGCACCACCCGCTGTCGCACCACAACGATGTTCCCGAGCTGATTGAGAAGATGTCGAAGATCAACCGGTACCACGCACAGCTCTTCTCGCAGTATCTGACCAAGCTGCGGGCTACCACCGATGGAGACGGCTCGCTGCTCGACCACATGACGATTCTGTACGGCGCGGGCATTTCGAACAGCAACCGGCATTCGGGCGATAACCTGCCGCTGCTGGTGATGGGTGGAGGCGCGGGACGGCTCAAGGGCGGCCGGCATCTTAAGTACGCCGACAAACCGTCCAACGCGAACCTGCTGGTGACCTTGATGGACAAGCTGGATGTGCCCGTGGAGCGGCTGGGCGGCAGCACCGGCAAGCTCCCGCTTGACACGCTTTCCGGAGTGTAATGAAGACCGTATTGCAACGACTCGTTCCGTTTGGCCTCGCCGTCTTTCTGATGGGCGCAAGTGGCACCCGGCCAGCCTTGGTAGATGCTGCTAAGAACGGCGACCGGGAAGCCGTGCGCACGCTGCTGCAGAAGAAAGTCGACGCCAACGCAACCGACGCCGATGGTTCCACGGCATTGCTTTGGGCCAGCTATCGAGATGATGCCGAAAGCGCCGACCTGTTGCTGCGCACCGGGGCCAGGGTGAACGTTGCCAACGACCTGGGTGCGACGCCGCTGTGGGCCGCCTGCCAGAACGGCAGCGCCGCCATGGTGCGCAGACTTCTCGATGCTGGGGCGGACCCCAACGCGCCGCTGCTGGCGGGCGAAACCCCGGTGATGGTGGCCGCCCGCTCAGGCTACCCCGAGATCGTCGAACAACTGCTCACACACGGCGGCAACCCAAACGTGCACGCCGCGCGCGGCCAGACCGCGCTAATGTGGGCCGCGGCTGAAAAGCATGCCGACGTGGTGAAAGTGCTGCTGGCGCACGGCGCCGACGTGAAGGCCCGCTCAGAAGTGTGGAGCGAAGTGATGGCCGTCCCGCCGCACGGCATCCTGGACTACAACAAGGCAATCCCGCATGGGAATGAGACGCCGTTACTATTTGCCGTAAGCGTGGGCGATCTGGTGTCCGCGAAGCTACTGGTCGCTGCCGGAGCCGACGTGAACGCCACCGATGCCTGGGGCGTCAGCGCCACGGTACTCGCCGCACACGCCGATTTCGGAGAGCTGGTGGCGTTTCTGCTCGACCAAGGCGCCGACCCGAACTTGGCCGAAGCCGGCTTCACGGCGCTCCACGCCGCCATCATGCACCGCGATGAGAAGATGGTGGCCGCGCTCCTCGATCACGGTGCCAATCCCAATGCCCCCTTGCGAACGTGGACGCCCACACGCCGCTCGTCACACGATTTCAATTTCTCCCCGGCATTGGTGGGCGCTACACCCTTCTGGCTGGCCGCCCGCTTCACCCAACCCGGCGTCATGCGGCTCCTGGCAAAGCACGGGGCCGATCCACACTTCGTTCTTCGCTCCGACTACATCGCGGAATCGCGCTTGCAACACCGAAAGGAGGCGACCACCGCTCTGATGGCGGCCATGGGGACAGGCGGCGGGACGCCATGGGTTCAGACGGCACGCGGGCAGCGCGAGGCCCTGACGCTGGAGACCGCGAAGCTGGCGGTGGAACTCGGCGTGGATGTCAACGCCGCAAACACCGACGGCCGCACCGCGCTGGACGCCGCCAAGACGCTTGGGTTCCAGACGGTGGTTCAGTTTCTAGTCGACAAGGGCGCCCGATCCGATAAACCCGTCCAGGTGAAAGCTTCGGCCGACGAATAGGCAGGCAACTCGAAAAGCGCCTTTATACCCGTCCGCCAATCGCCCCCGCCGCCCGCAACCGCCCGATCTCTTCCTCGCTCATCCCCAGAAATTCACTCAGCACCGCAGCCGAATCTGCACCCAGAGGACTCGCGGCAGTGCTCACTCCGCCAGGGCTTTGCGATAGCTTCACCGGCGCCCCAGTAACCCGTATAGGCCCCGCCGTTGCATGTTCCAACACCGGCAACATATTCCGAGCCTGCAGGTGTTCGTCCTCCACGACTTCTTTGAGGTTGCGAACCATCGAACAGGGAATCCCCTCGCGCGACAAAACTTTGACCCAATGCGCCGCCGTCTGCGTGAGGAACAACTTCTCCAGAAGGGGCTCCAACACAGATCGATGTTTCACCCGCAGCGGATTGGTCCGGTAACACTCATCAGCGCCAAGCTCCGGCCGGCCGATCGCTCTACAGAAACTCGCCCACAATTTGTCGCTGGCTACAGCGATGGTGATCTCGCGGTCCGCGCAGCGGAAGTTGCGATACGGAACGATGGTCGCAAACTTTGTTCCCATGGGAGTCGGAATGGTGCCGGAGCCCAGGAAGTACGCGAAACTGGGCGCCATGGTCGACATCAAGCTGTCGAGCATCGACACATCCACAAACTGCCCGGTACCCGTGCGGTGGCGCGCCTCCAGAGCCAGCAGCGCTCCAATCATGCCGAACATACCAGCTGTCACGTCGGCCACGGAGTGACCCGTGCGCACCGTTTCGCCCGCAGGCGTCCCCGTGATACTCATCAATCCGGCTGAGGCTTGCATGACAAGGTCCATCGATGGTTCCATGGCGCGGGGCCCGGTCTGGCCGTACCCGGAAATGGAGACGTAGATCAGACCCGGGTTGAGCTTCGCGAGTGACTCATAGTCGAGGCCCAAACGGCGCATGGTGCCAGGGCGGAAGTTTTCGATCAGGATATCGGCGCGGCTGGCCAGTTTGCGGCAGATGTCGAGTCCCTTCGGATTCTTCACATCCACCGCCAGGCTCTGTTTCCCACTATGCAGGCCGAGGTAATAGGAGGCTTCCCCGCCCTGAAACGGCGGCCCCCAGGAGCGGCCTACATCTCCATCCTCGGGGTTCTCTACTTTGATCACGCGCGCGCCGTACGCGGCCATCAGCATCGTGCAATACGGGCCCGCCAGGGCGTGTGAAAAATCGAGGACGGTGATGCCGTCCAAAGGGGGACCGGTGTTCGTCATCAAGCTCCTGCCATGGCTTGGCGCGCCACCACCGCGCGCTTCGCTATGTCGCGGCCAATCGTGCGCGAGCCCATATAGAGCACGCCTGCAAGCAGCACTGCCAGCACCGGCATAATCAACATTGCCTGTTGCAGCCCAACTGCTTTAAAGGCCTCGGTCACCTGCTCCGATCCGGCTGCCTCCGCCGCGC
The DNA here is from genome assembly GCA_035948775.1 of Bryobacteraceae bacterium. Lineage (GTDB taxonomy): Bacteria > Acidobacteriota > Terriglobia > Bryobacterales > Bryobacteraceae > PSRJ01. Next base: position 2,330 of record DASZIV010000142.1, on the reverse strand, counting down.
GGCGCGCCATCATGTCGCTCAGTTTACCCGTGAGTAACGGGCCAAAAGACGCACCGCACAGATACATGGCCATGAAGTAGATCGCCATGGCCGTGCCGCGCATGGCCGGCGCTACGATGTCCTGAATGGCAGAATACACCAGTCCGTAGTACATGCAGAGAGTGCCATAGGAAAAAGTCAAAAAGATCACCGCGGTCAGCATGTCGCCCCCAAGGATTCCGAAATAGGAGGCCGGCGCGCCCAGGATCACCACCCCGGCCGCGCATAGGAGTCGGCCGTTCCCGCGGCCGCCCACGCGGTCGCCGAGCCACCCCGCGATCAGGCTTCCGGTGATGCCGCCCACCGCATAGATGATCCCCGTGTCGATGCCGGATTGCGCCAGGCTCACGTGGTAGATTCGGCTCAGAAGAGCGGGGACAAAGGTGCCCAACGCGTACATATTGAAGTTCAGCAGGGCCCCGGAAGCGATGATCCACCAGAGCGTCGGAATCCGTGCGACTGCCAGCATGGCCCTGAGACCGGTGGGGGTGGCTTCGTGATGGCTCTCCACCGCGCCACGCCGGGGTTCCTGCAACCGCAGCAGCAGGGGGATCAGAAGCAGCGCCGGCGCCGCTGCTACCACCATCGCGGCGCGCCACCCAAAGGCCTGCGCAATGGGTCCGCTGAAAAAATAGGCGAGTGCGCCGCCCAGCGGCACACCGATCATGAACAGCGCCAGCGGCGTGGCCCGCTTGCGTGCAGGAAATAAATCTCCGATCCAACTGGTGGCGGTCGGGGCTACGGCTGCCTCACCCACTCCAAATCCCAGCCGCGTGAACAAGAGAGTGGCGTAACTGGTTGCTAGCGCCGCTGAGGCGGTAAGCGCGCTCCACGCCACGATGCCTCCCACCAACAGTTTCTTGCGGCTCCAACGATCCGCAATGTTGCCCAGCGGTACGCCCACCAGCGCATACAGCCAGATGAAGGCGCTTCCGATCAGCCCCACCTGGGTATCGCTGAGATGAAATTCCTTGCGCACCGGCTCCACCAGCGCCCCAGTGACGTTCCGGTCATAGAAATTCAGAACGTTGATGGCGATCAGCACCGCCAGCGCCATGGTCGTGCCGTTCCGTTTATCCATCGCTGCCAGCGCCATTGGAATTTCCTCCGCGAGCGTCCAGAAAGATGTAAGTCACCAGCGCAACACCGATCACGTGGTCTTGTTCATCGGTCAAATCCACCCGGCCCACGCACAGTGTGGACCCTATCCGCAGAAGACGTGCACGGGCAAACACCGCACCCGCCGTAACGGGGCGAAAGTAGTTCACCTTGAGTTCCACCGTGCTGATGGGGCGCTTTCCCCCGAACCGGTGATGGATAGCCACCCCCACTGCCGCATCCGCCAGCGACGCCGCCACGCCGCCATGCAGAGCGCCCGCCTTATTGAGCAGCTTTTTCCGCACCTGGCAACGGAGCGTGATGCCGTCGCTGTGAACCTTGTGCAACTCCATCCCCAGCAAACTATCGAACGGGATTTTACGGAGCACGGCGCGAGTCTGAGCCGGCTTAGTCTTGAGTTTCTTCATGAGGGCGTCACCTACCGGTCGATAGGTTCAAGTATACATGTCTCACCGCGCCCCCACTTCGCCTGTGCCGCTCTTCCTCACCGCAAGTCCTGAGATTTTCCCTCGCCTTACGCCCCTCTTCTACTGTCGAGTCCAGGAAACCGTTGAGTGCAACTGCTAACCAACCCCAGCCAGACCCTGGACCTGCCTTCGGCCCCAAGACATTACCAGTTGACCTGCAGGAGCTGCTGCGCGCGATTCGATGATGACGGAGTTCGCCTTCACTGTCCCGACGATCATCCCCGCGCGCTGCTGCAGGTCACATACTCCGAGGATCACCTCACTGTCGAGCCAGCCGCCTCGGGAGTCTTCCGCTATCAGCGCTGGCTTCCGGTTTCGAGAAACAGGCCCAGTTCGGCCCGGCCGCTGGTATATCGCAGTGACCTGCTCAGCCGCGATTTTGCCTTGGCGGAACTCTGGGTTTCCTTCAGCGGTTACTGGCCGGAGCGCGGCGTACTCTTCGAAACCGGCACCTTTAAGGAATTGGAAGCGGAAACCGTCCTGGCCCGCCTCCCCGAGGATTTTCGCGGTGTGCTTACGGTCGCCTCTGCCGGCAACACCGCCGCAGCCTTCGCGCGGGCATGTTCCAAAGAATCGGTGCCCTGCCTCCTGGTAGTTCCAGAAAGTGCATTGGGCGCGCTGCGTTTTGCCGGTCCGCTCGGGAAGACCGTACGGCTGGTGGTCCTCTCGCCTCCGTCCGACTATTCGGATGCCATCGATCTCGCC
>DASZIV010000141.1:0-81803 GCA_035948775.1 Bryobacteraceae bacterium | reverse complement strand
CTTGAGTACCCCTAGTCTTGCGCTTTCCCCACTATCGAAGGACCATCAAATAGATACTTTATTGGATCTTAAATTACTGTTCTTTAAGATTTTAGCCTCAGTGATGGAGAATCGATCAAAGCCTTGCCCGAACCGCCGATTATCGATCTGAAAGCCACCGCGCTCCCTCCGGAGCCCTGGCGTAGGAGACGTCGTCGCCGTGCGGTGGCCATCGCGGCCGCGGCTTTCCTGTTGCCATTGGGTTTGTTTTTCACGCTTGCCCCGCGCTACCGAGCGGAGCGGCAGGCCTCCGTCAAAGCGGTGCAACGCCAAGCACTTAGCCGCAAAGCTACCAACCCCGCGGCCAAGCCGCCGGCGCCCGGGAGGCCGGTATATCCCTATTCGGTGATCCCTGGAGGAGCTTACAACATCGCCGAGTTGGCCCGTGCCATGGACTCCGATCCCGTGGTGGCTCGACATTATGGTGAGTTTGATCGCTCGAAATTGACCACCACCCGATCGGTTTCGGTGCGACCGGTGTATGTTTCTTATCGCGTCGGTGACACCATTTATTGGTCTCGCAAGCCGGTCCGCCTGCAGATGGGAGAGCTGCTGATCACGGACGGGACACACTTTGCCAGAGCGCGGTGCGGCAATCGCATAGCGCTGTCGGTGCAATCCCCGGTGGCTCATTCGGAACCGATTCCGGTGGTTCTGGACATTCCCGTCTTCGCCCCACGCATGGCACCTATACCGATTGAAGAGATCGCATCACTCGCGCCTGTGGGCCATTCCCCGATTGGCCCGTCCACCCCGTATTTAGGCGGCGCGAATGGAACTGGCGGAGGGCGCGTACCCGGTTGGCTGCTGCCGGTAGCTGCGGCAGGGGCGGTGGCTGGGGCGGTGGCCGCTGGTACGCACGGCGGCTCCAACGGGAGCAATGGCGGCACGACCGTGACCACCGATAACGGTGGCGGCGGAACTGGCACGGGCGGTGGCACGATCACCGGAGGCACAGGTTCGACAGGAAGCACGGGGTCCACCGGAGGCACCGGCTTCACTGGCGGCACCGGGCCCACAGGCAGCACCGGTTCGACAGGCAGCACCGGTTCCACTGGAAGCACTGGGTTCACAGGCAGCACAGGCCCGACGGGAAGCACCGGGTCCACTGGTAGCACGGGATCCACAGGCTCGACAGGAAGCACAGGGTCCACCGGAAAAACCGGTTCGACAGGCGGCACCGGGTCCACTGGTAGCACGGGATCCACAGGCAGCACAGGCTCGACAGGAAGCACTGGGTCCACCGGTAGCACCGGGTCGACCGGTTCCACTGGAAGCACCGGATTCACAGGCAGCACCGGCTCGACGGGAAGCACGGGGTCGACCGGTTCCACCGGAAGCACCGGATCAACAGGCAGCACCGGGTCGACTGGCACTACTGGGTTCACAGGCGGCACTGGGCCGACCGGGTTCACCGGGCCGCCGATCCAGCCACCGCCCAATACTCCGCCGGAAGTGGTTCCCGAGCCGACCTTCGTAATTCCGTGCATGCTCGGGTTCGGAGCTATCGTCGCGCGCCAAACATACCGTCGACGCCGCACCAAACAGAAGTAGCGGCCAAGGCTTTCCTCGTCCACCGGGGAGGCGCGCCGGCAGCCTACGCACTTTCCGCGAACGTTATATAATGATCCGCAAATCTCACTCGAAGCGTGGGGAGGCGGTCACATGAATTCTCAAAGGACGGGCAATCAGGGCGCCACGATGGATCGGCGTTCGTTCCTGGGCCAAGGCTCACTAGCCGCTGGCTTCGTTCTGGGCGCCACCCTACCGAAGATCCGCGCTGCCGCCAAAGCGGACGCTGCGGGATCAGCGGCTGTCACCACCTCCGGTAAAATCCGCGGAGCCATGCTGGAAAAAGTGCACGCGTTCAAGGGCGTCCCCTACGGCGTGTCTACCGAAGGCGCAGGACGGTTCATGCCCCCCGCCAAGCCGCAGCCGTGGACGGGCGTGCGCGACGCGCTCGAGCTAGGGCCGGCTTCGCCACAGATGCCGTCCAATTTGATCCCGGAATCGATGGCCCAGCAGCCCAAGACGGATGGCAACGGCAGCGAGGATTGCCTGCATCTCAACGTGTGGAGTCCCAGCTTGAGCGGCAAACGGCCCGTGATGGTATGGTTCCACGGCGGCGGGTATTCGGCCGGATCCGCTAACTGGGCCATGTATAACGGCGCGAACCTGGCCGCCAAGCAAGACGTAGTGGTCGTCACTGTTAATCATCGGCTCAACGTCTTCGGCTATCTGTATCTGGCGGAACTGGGCGGTGACCGGTTCGCACAATCCAGCAACGTCGGCATGTTGGATTGCATCGCGGCGCTCGAATGGGTGCGCGACAATATCGCGGCGTTCGGCGGCGATCCCGGAAACGTGACCATTTTCGGTCAATCCGGGGGCGGCGGAAAAGTGAGCACATTGATGGCGATGCCTGCGGCCAAGGGTCTGTTCCACCGCGCCATTGCCATGAGCGGATCGGCAGTCAAGGGTGAGCCGCGCGACCGCGCCACGAAAGGCGCGGAGACATTCATGGCCAAGTTGGGATTGAAGCCCAACCAGGTGGACGAGCTTCAGAAGATGCCGCAGGCGCAACTCCTGCAAGCAATGCGTGAGGTCCGCATACAGCTGAATCCTGTGGTAGATGGCCGTACGCTACCGGGCGATCCGTTCGACCCCACCGCACCGGCCATCACTGCCAATGTGCCCATGATGATTGGCTCCACGGAGACCGAGGTCACCTGGAACAACAGCGTGAATTTCGATCCTTTGGACGACGCTCAATTGCGCGACCGCATCACGACGAGCCAGCACCTGGATGTCGCTGCGGCCGACCGGTTGATCGCGGTGTACAGGAAAGGCCGTCCGAAGGCCAGTAACCTGGACCTGTTCTTTATCATGTCCACCGACCTCTCGAATTTTCGGACCGGCACCGACACGGAGGTGGAGCGTAAAGCTGCGCTCGGGAAAGCGCCGGTCTACAAGTATTACTTCCAATGGTATTCGCCGGTACGCGAGGGCAAGCTGCGTTCGTATCATACCCTGGACATTCCGTTCGTCTTCGAGAACGTTGATATCGCGCAGTCCATGGTGGGTTCGGGGCAGGAGCGGTACCCGCTGGCGGATAAGATGAGCGGCGCCTGGGCGGCTTTCGCGCGCAGCGGCAACCCCAATCACAAAGGCATCCCGAACTGGCAGCCGTTCGATGAGACCCAGCGAGCCACCATGATCTTCAACAACGAATGCCGCGCCGTCAAAGATCCCTATCGGGAGGAACGGCTGGCGCGCAAGGATATCAAAACGGCGTAGTCTAGGAACAGAGACTGAAATGAAAACGACAGGTTTCTTGCTTCTGCTGGCGCTCGGAGTTCCAGCGTTCGCCCAAATGGATTTCAGCGGGGACTGGGCCCCCGTGCAGGACGAGGACAATACCGGTAACCCCTATCTAGGCGAGTGGATTGGGATTCCGGTGAGCCCGGCGTCCTCTCTGCGTTCCGCGGCCTGGAGTTCTTCCTATATGACCCTGCCGGAATGGCAGTGCCGGCCGCACGGAGCCATGTACATCTCGCGCGGGCCATCGCAGGTGCGCATCTGGAAGGAAGTGGACCCGGTGACGCGCCAGTTAACTGCCTATCACGCGGAGTGGTTGCGGTCGATCGACAATCCTTACTACATGGATGGGCGGCCGCATCCCTCGGATCTCGCGGTCCACACCTGGGGCGGATTCTCAACCGCTACCTTTGAAGGCGAGACGTTGAAGATCACGACCACCCATCTGAAGGAAGACTACTACCGGCGCAATGGCGTGCCGTCCAGCGACCGGGCGACCCTGACGCAATATTGGATCCGCCGTGGGGACTATTTGACGTGGGTCACGATCGCCTATGACCCGATCTATTTGACCGAGCCGATGATTCGCAGCTCCGAGTATCGCCTGGCGCTTAACCAGCAGATACCACCGTATCCATGCGACGTGGTGGAGGAGGTGGTCCGAGCGAAAGGCGTAGTGCCGCACGAGCTGCCGGGAACTAACCAGTTCCTCGGTGAATTCGGCAAGAAATACAATCTCCCCATGGAAGTCACGCAAGGTGGCGCAGCGACCATGTATCCGGAAGCCGCCCGCAAGCTGGAAGCCGCGCGCAACGCCAAGACCGCGACTACCGCTTCGGCAAAGTAGGTGAGGCATGTTTTGGCTGGCCCGCAGAGAACTTGGAGTAGATGCGTGAAAATTAACAAGATCCTGGCCCTGGCGGTTTTTGTCGGAGCCGCCGCCGCCCAACAGAATGGCGCGCCCCAAAACGCACAAGTGCGCATCGAGCCCATCCGCGGGCACATCTACCTGCTGGCGGGCGCGGGCGGCAATATCATCGCTTCGATCGGACCGGACGGCATCCTGCTGGTGGATTCAGGCCTGAAGCAGAATGCTGGCAAAGTCCTGGCGGCGCTCGATCAGCTCAACCGCGAGATCGCCAATCGCGGCGGACTGCCGGTGACCTCTACCGTTCCACCGAAGCCTATCCGCTACATTATCAACACACATCTGCACCCCGACCACACCGGTGGGAATGAGGAAATCTCCAAGGCCGGCAAGACCATCACGGGCGGCAACGTGACCGGCGAATTCGGCGATGCCGCGGAAGGCGCTACCATCGTGGCGCAGCAGCGCGTGCTCGACCGCATGAGTGAGATCAAGCCCGCAGTGCCGTTCGCGGGCCTGCCTTCCGATACCTACCACGACGACAAGAAGTTGAGCCACTTCTTCAATGGAGAAGCCGTGATCCTGATGCATCAGCCGGCCGCTCACACCGATGGCGACAGCATCGTATATTTCCGCGGATCCGATGTCATCGCTACGGGCGATATCTTCAGCACCACCAGCTATCCGTTTATCGATTTGCAAAATGGCGGCGGCATACAGGGCGAGATCGACGCATTGAACCGCATTATGGATGTGGCGGTTCCCGAGTTCCGCACCGAGGGCGGCACGTTGATCGTTCCCGGCCACGGGCGGATTTGCGATATCGCCGACGTGGCGTATTACCGGGACATGGTGACGATTATCCGCGACCGCGTGCAGAACCTGGTCAAGCAGGACAAGTCACTGGAACAGGTTAAAGCCGCCAAACTTACGGCGGACTGGGACCCTCGCTATGGTTCCGGGGAACGCTTCGTGGAAGCGGTGTATAAGAGTTTGAGCAACAAAAAATAAGCTTGGAGATAGATCGCATGAAACTAAAAATGCTGGCCGTACTCGCTGCCGCGGTATCGATCCTCGGCGTTCGGGCCTTCGCCCACCACTCATTCGCCGCCACGTATTTCGAGGACCAGAAGATCACGGTCCATGGAAAACTGGTGCAGTTCCTGTACCGCAACCCCCACTCGTTCGTGCACGTTGAAGCTCCGGACGACAAGGGCGAAATGCAGACCTGGGCTGTGGAGTGGGGCGCTGGCGGCCAGTTGGGACGACAGGGCGTAACTCGCGAGACATTGAAGCCGGGCGACGATGTGATCGTGGTGGGCAATCCGGGACGCAATCCCGCCGACCACCGTCTGCGCATGGTGAATATCACACGTCCATCCGACGGATGGAAGTGGGGCGGTACGTTCGAATAGCCGCCGGCTTGGAGACAACTTAATGAAGCTCGGAATACTGGCCGCGGGGATATATCTCGCAGCCGCAACCGGCCTGCAGGCCCAGGGCGGCCGGGGCGCGAACGCTGCGCCGCCCCCCGCCAAAGCGGCTGCCCCGGTCGATCTGACGGGATATTGGGTGTCGATGATTGTAGACGAATGGCGGTTCCGTGTGACTCCGCAGAAGGGCGACATCGTCTACCTTCCCATCAACGCCACCGCGCGGCGGATCGCGCTCGCGTGGGATCCGGCGAAGGATGAAGCAGAGGGAAATCAGTGTAAGGCATATGGTGCGGTTGGCGTGATGCAACGGCCCGGCCGGCTCCATATCACCTGGGACGACGACAACACGCTGCGGATCGAGACGGATGCCGGAGGGCAGACGCGCCTGGTTCACTTCAACGCGACTGCCACCCCGAAGGCCGATCCGACCTGGCAGGGTTACTCGATTGCCCAGTGGCAGCTACCCAACATGGGCCGCGGGCGGGTAGCAGCGCCGGGAACGGTGCCGGGCAATTTGAAGGTCGTGACCAACAACATGCTCCCCGGATATATTCGAAAGAATGGCGTACCTTATAGTGGCAATGCGGTTCTCACCGAGTATGTGAATCGGATTACCGGCGCGGAGAATGACTCGTACATGGTAGTGACTGCCATGGTCGACGACCCGGCCTATCTGAACCAACCCTTCGTCAGGTCTTACCAGTTCAAAAAGCAGCCCGATTCGAGCGGTTGGAGTCCCACGCCCTGTTGGCCACGGTGAGAAACGGCGGTCAAGAAATCGTACGGAAGCACCCATCTCGGACCGCCCCTATTCGTTGATTCCCCTATCGCACGCGCTACCATAAAAACGCCGTCGGATGCCGTTCAGAGGAAGCGCGCAAGACCCGCTGTGGTACAAGGACGCCGTCATCTACGAGACCCACGTCAAGGCGTTCTTCGACGCCGACAACGATGGCGTCGGCGACTTCCGGGGATTGACCCAAAAACTCGATTACCTGCAGGAACTGGGGGTCACCTGTCTCTGGCTGCTCCCGTTTTTCTCCTCTCCCCTGCGGGATGACGGGTATGACATTGCCGATTACACCGCCGTGCATCCGAGCTATGGCACGCTGGACGATTTCAAAGCGTTTCTCAATGCTGCCCACGAGCGCAACCTGCAGGTAATCGTCGAACTGGTAGTGAATCACACCTCCGACCAACACCCGTGGTTTCAGAGGGCCCGCAAAGCTCCGCCGGGATCGGTGGAACGCGACTTCTACGTCTGGAGCGACTCCGATCAGAAGTACAGCGACGCGCGCATCATCTTCACCGACACGGAAAAATCCAACTGGTCCTGGGACCCCGAAGCGAAGGCCTACTACTGGCACCGCTTTTTCGCCCACCAGCCCGATCTGAACTTTGACAACCCTGCCGTTTTGCAGGAAGTGATCAAGGCCATGCATTTCTGGCTCGACATGGGAGTGGATGGCATGCGGCTGGATGCAATACCATACCTGGTGGAGCGCGAGGGGACCACTTGCGAGAATCTGCCGGAAACTCATGCCGTAGTCCGGGAAATGCGCCACGCGCTCGATGAGCGCTACTCCAATCGCATGTTCCTCGCGGAAGCCAACCAATGGCCCGCCGACGTGCTTCCCTATTTCGGTAATGAGGATGAATGCCACATGGCGTTCCACTTCCCGCTAATGCCGCGCATCTTCATGGCGCTGCGGCTGGAAGACCGGCACCCCATTGTTGAGATTATGGGGCAGACCCCGCCCATTCCGCCGCGCTGCCAGTGGGGATTATTCCTGCGGAACCACGACGAGCTGACTTTGGAGATGGTCACCGCCGACGAGCGCGACTACATGTACCTCGCCTACAGCGCAGACCCGCGCATGCGGATCAACGTCGGTATCCGCCGGCGTCTGGCTCCGCTCATGGAGAATAATCGACGGCGCATCGAGTTGATGAACAGCCTGCTGTTCTCTTTTCCCGGAACGCCGATTCTCTACTACGGCGATGAGATCGGGATGGGCGATAACATCTATCTGGGTGATCGCAATGGCGTCCGCACGCCCATGCAATGGACGCCAGACCGCAATGGCGGTTTTTCCCGCGCCAATCCAGCCAAGCTCTATAGTCCCTCGGTGATGGACCCGGTATACGGGTACGAAGCCATCAATGTGGAAGCGCAGCAGAGCGACCCATCCTCGCTCCTCAATTGGATGCGCAATATGATCGCCCTGCGCAAGTTGTTCCGGGTTTTTGGGAGGGGCACGCTGGAGTTTCTGGAGCCCGAGAACCGCAAGGTGCTGGTATACCTCCGGAAGTATGAGAGCGACCAGATCCTCTGCGTGGCGAATCTTTCTCGCTTCGGCCAGCCGGTGGAGTTGGACCTCTCGGCGCTGGCGGGGATGACGCCCGTGGAGATGCTGGGTTTTACCGAATTTCCTGCCATCGGCAAAACAGCGTACCGGTTGACTCTCGGCCCGTACGGGTTTTTCTGGTTTGAATTGCAGGGGGTGCCGGAACCGATTGATATTCGACAACCCGCAAGCGGCGCCGAGGCGTGTCCCGTGGTACTCCGGAAGACGGCCGAGGAATTGTTCGAGCCGCGCGCGCGAAAATGCCTTGAGACCACGGTCCTCCCCGAGTTCTTGCCGAAGCAGCGCTGGTTCGGCGGTAAAGCTCGGACTATCGAAAGCATCCGAGTCGTGGACTGGGCGTGGATTCAGCGCGACCCTGCGGCGGCGATCGCGGTCATTGAGGTGCATTTCGCCGACGGCGGCTCCGACCTTTACAACGCTCCCATGGGCATCGCTGTAGGACGATCCGGCGAGGAATTGCGAGAGGCCCGGCCCGATGCGGTCATGTGTGGAATCAATGTCGGAGGTGAGATGGGCGTGTTGTACGACGCCATGGCGCATGACGGCGTCTGCCAGGCGCTGCTTCAGGCGGTCGAACAGAACCAGAAGCTCACAACGCAGACGGGCGTCATCCAAGGAATCACTACCGAAGCGTTTGCAGAACTCAAAGGGGATGCGGGCGCGCTCAAAGTATCCCGAAGTGGGGCCGAGCAGAGCAATACCTCGATCATTTTCGGCGGCCGCCTAATACTCAAACTGTTCCGCCGACTGGAAGAAGGGCCTAACCCCGATTTCGAAATCTCGCGCTTTCTGACGGATCACCACAGATTCGACCACGTTCCCCAACTAGCCGGGGGCATCGAATATGGGCCGAGTGGAAACCACTGCTCCACGCTGGCGATGCTGCAACAGATGGTGCCCAACCAGGGTGACGGGTGGAAGATGACCACCGACGAACTAGGCCGCTACCTGGAAGAGAGCGCTACGTTTCATGATTCGCCGGAGGAACCTGCCGGTGACCACTCTTCGCTGCTCGACCTCGCAGAAGGCGATATTCCCGAGGCGGCACGAGAACGGATTGGCATCTATCTGGATGCCGCGGCAACGTTGGGACAGCGTACCGCCCAGATGCACATGGCCCTGACCAGCCCCACGGATGATCCGGCCTTCCAACCGGCGCCCATAACCCGCGCCGACCTCGAGTCGCTCGCCTCTGGCTTGCGCGAGCATGCGATTCACGTCTTCCAATCGCTTCGGGCCAATCTCGCAGCGCTGCCCGATGAGTTAGTGGACCGGGCGGCAACGACTCTAGGTCAGCGCGGCCGGATGCTCGCTCGTTTCCGCGGCCTCGAAACAATGGACACACAAATGGCTCAGATCCGCATCCACGGCGACTATCATCTGGGGCAGGTCCTCTCGGTGCAGAATGACTTTGTCATCCTCGATTTCGAGGGCGAACCTGCCAGAAGCGTGGTAGAGCGGCGGCGCAAGCAGCCGGCATTGAAGGACGTGGCGGGGATGCTCCGCTCGTTCAGTTATGCCGCATACGCCAGCCTGCTTACGTATACGGCGCGCCGGCCGGAAGAGTTTGGCCGCATGGAACCTTGGGCCGCGTTCTGGGAGAAGTGGGTGTCGGCGGTGTTTTTGAAAGCATACCTGCAAACGGCGGCGAATGCGCCGTTTCTACCCAGCGATCGGCGACACCTGGCGACACTGCTCGAAGCCTTTCTGTTGGACAAGGCTCTCTACGAATTGAATTACGAGCTGAACAACCGTCCAACCTGGGTTCGGATTCCACTGCGAGGGATTCTGAGCCTGGCGGCATAAGCGCGTGTTCCAGCGAGCAAAAAGCACCGCTGCCTTTGGTTGTTGATTTGCTGGGTAATGAACCTGATGCTTCCGCCGGATGGACGCGCCCGGGTTGTGCTGGAACGAGTTCGCCCGGAAATCGATTGCGGCGCGTTTGCGATCAAGCGCATCGTAGGGGAGTCTGTCGTCGTGGAGGCAGACATCTATACAGACGGCCACGATTCCGTCGCGGGGGAGGTTTTGTATCGCTCCGTACAGGAATGGACCTGGCAGCGTGTTCCCATGAAGCCGCTAGGTAGTGACCGCTGGAGTGGTGAGTTTCGAATCGGCGAGCTGGGGCGCTATGAGTACACGGTGGAGGGTTGGATCAACCGCTTTGTAACGTGGCGCAAGGCCATGGTCAAGCGAATCTCGTCCGGCCAAGACGTTCAAACGGAATGCGTGATAGGAGCCACCTTAATTGAGGCGGCTGCCTCCCGCGCGACTGACGAAGATGCCCGAAACCTTCGCCAGTGGGCCGGCATGTTGCGTGACCATAAAAACGCGGATAGCAACAAAGCGCTCGCGCTTGACGAAGAGTTAGCGGCGATCATGGAACGATACCCCGGCCGCGAGTTCGCCAGCCGATATGAAAAACAACTACCCCTGGTAGTAGACCGCGAGAAAGCGGGTTTCTCAACCTGGTACGAATTGTTTCCGCGATCGTGTTCGCCTCAGGCCGGCGCGCATGGCACGCTGCGCGATTGTGAAGCGAGACTGCCCTATATTGCTGCCATGGGCTTCGACGTATTGTACCTTCCACCCATTCATCCGATCGGGCACACGGCTCGAAAGGGAAAGAACAATGAAGTCTCCGCCGGGCCGAACGACGTCGGCAGCCCATGGGCTATTGGATCGGAAGAAGGGGGCCACATCAGCCTACATCCCCAGTTGGGTAACCTGGTCGATTTTGACCGGCTCCTCGCAAAAGCCAACGAACACGGAATTGAGATCGCGCTCGACATCGCGTTCCAGTGCTCGCCGGATCACCCCTATGTTCGGGAACATTCCGAGTGGTTTCTCCGGCGTCCGGACGGCACGATTCAGTATGCGGAGAATCCACCAAAGAAATATCAAGATATCTTTCCGCTCAATTTCGAGACGGCCGAGTGGCGTGGATTGTGGGAGGAACTCAAGGGTGTTGTCTTGTTCTGGATTGGACACGGCGTTCGCATCTTTCGAGTCGATAATCCGCATACAAAGGCGTTCCCTTTCTGGGAATGGCTGATCGCGGAGGTCAAAAGCGCGTACCCCGAGGTGTTGTTCCTGGCAGAGGCGTTTACTCGCCCGAGAGTCATGGCGCGCCTCGCCAAGCTCGGATTCTCCCAATCCTACACTTACTTCACCTGGCGCAATACCAAGCAGGAGTTGACGGAGTATTTCCAGGAAATCACCCAAACGGAGATGCGCGAGCACCTCCGGCCAAACTTGTGGCCGAATACGCCCGACATTCTTCCTGAGTATTTGCAGGTGGGAGGTCGAGCGGCCTTCGCGATTCGCTTGATCCTCGCCGCTACGATTGGGTCCAATTACGGAATCTACGGGCCTGCTTTCGAGCTCTTCGAAAACACTCCCCGCGAACCGGGTAGCGAGGAGTATCTCAACTCGGAGAAGTACGAACTCAAGCGCTGGGCGCTGGACAGCCAGTGGAGTCTGAAGGATCTCATCGCCCGCGTCAATCGCATTCGCCGTGAGAATCCCGCCCTGCATCATCTGCTCAATCTGCGATTTCATGATACTGACAATCCCGAGGTGATCTGTTATAGCAAGACGACCAGCGATCTATCGGACATTATCATCGTTGTTTGCAATCTTGACCCGTTTCACACGCAGCGCGGCTGGATCAACCTCGACTTCAGTTCGCTCGGCCTGGACGCCCGCCGCGCATTTCAAGCGCACGACTTACTCAGCGAGAGCCGTTTTCTCTGGAACGGCCCCCGTAACTATTTTGAATTGATCCCGGAAAGTCTCCCCGCGCATGTCATGAAAGTGCGTAAGTGGGTCCGGACGGAACGGGACTTCGACTACTACTTATAGGTGGAACTATGGCAACGGCTACGCAGACATTTTGGCTAACCGACTACGACCTATACCTGTTTGGCGAGGGAACGCATCTTCGCGCGTATGAGAAGCTCGGTGCACATCTCAACCAGGTGGACGGCCGCCGCGGGGTGCATTTTGCGGTTTGGGCGCCCAATGCCGAGAAGGTCACGGTGATTGGAGACTACAACGGTTGGAACCCGGAATCGAATCCGATGCAATCACGGCCCCAAGCGGGTCTGTGGGAGGGCTTCGTTCCAGATATCGGACCGGGAACGCTCTACAAATATCACATCGTTTCCCGCGTTAATAGTTATACCGTGGATAAGGCCGACCCCTACGGCTTCGCTGCCGAGATACGTCCGCACACCGCGTCGCGCGTGTGGGATCTGTCGAATTACTCTTGGTCGGATCAGGAGTGGATGGCGAACCGGTCGAAGAAAAACTCGCTCGATTCCCCGATTTCCATCCACGAAGTGCACCTCGGCTCCTGGCGGCGAGTACCTGAGGAGGGAAACCGGTCTCTCACCTACAGGGAGATGGCCGTTCAACTCGCCGACTATGTGCACGACGCGGGTTATACACATGTGGAACTTCTCCCGATCACGGAGCACCCGTTCGATGGCTCTTGGGGTTACCAGACGATCGGCTATTTTGCGCCCACCAGCCGTTTTGGAACGCCCGCCGATTTCATGTTCCTCGTCGACTGCCTCCACCAACGCGGCATCGGGGTCATTCTGGATTGGGTCCCGGCCCACTTTCCGAAAGATGAAGCCGGGCTAGGCTACTTTGATGGCACCCACTTATACGAGCACGCCGATCCGCGCCAAGGGGAACAACCAGATTGGAATACGTTCGTCTTCAACTACGGCCGTAAGGAAGTGCAGAGCTTCTTGACCGGAAACGCGTTGTTCTGGTTCGACAAGTACCACATCGATGGTTTGCGCGTGGATGCCGTAGCGTCCATGTTGTATCTCGACTACGCCAGGCGCGACGGTCAGTGGATCCCCAATCGGTATGGCGGCAAAGAGAATCTGGATGCCCTCGCGTTCCTCCGGCGAACCAATGAGCAAGTCTATGGCGCGTATCCGGACGTAATGATGATCGCCGAAGAATCCACAGCGTGGCCAATGGTCTCGCGTCCTATCTATCTTGGCGGCGTCGGCTTCGGATTCAAGTGGAATATGGGTTGGATGCACGACACCCTCGACTACATGTCCAAGGATCCCGTTTTTCGCAGCTACGAGCACCATAAGATCACCTTTAGCCTGCTATATGCTTTCACGGAGAACTTCGTGCTGCCTTATTCTCACGATGAGGTGGTGTATGGCAAGCGCTCGATGATAGGCAAGATGCCGGGCGACGATTGGCAGAAGTTCGCCAATCTCCGGCTACTCTATGGCTTTATGTTCGGCCACCCCGGCAAGAAACTGCTCTTTATGGGCGGCGAGTTCGGGCAGTGGTCGGAGTGGAATCATGATGCCAGCCTCGAGTGGCACCTCTTACAGAATCCTTTACACTCCGGATTACAGCGATGGGTCCGCGATTTGAATACGTTCTATCGCGGCCAGCCCTCGCTCTTCGAGGTGGATTTCGATCCCGCCGGTTTCGAATGGATCGACGGAAGCGATTCTCAACGCAGCGTGCTCTGCTTCGTCAGAAAAGGACAACGCCCCACGGATATCACACTGTTTGTCTGTAACTTTACACCGGTGCCGCGCTCTAACTACCGCGTCGGCGTGCCTTTGGATTGTCATTGGCAAGAGAAGCTCAATAGTGATGCACCCTTGTATGGAGGCAGCGGCCAGGGAAACATCGGGGGTGTAACGGCCGCGCCTTTGCCGATACACGGCCGTCCCTTCTCATTGAGCTTAACGCTCCCTCCGTTGTCGGTTGTGGTTTTCCAACCCGAGGTCTAGGAGATTGGCCGACCTCTCATAAATGATGGAACCTGCCTGCGATTTCCTCTTCGTCGGCGCTCCTTTCCGCCTGGCGTTCCAACGAGCGGCTCACCATGTCTTTCGATCCTAAACCAACCGCCAGAGCCAAAGCCAAGACAATACCGCCGAACAGGATGCCGAACGAAAGTTGGACGATATCGCCGCCGATACCCAGGTGTTCGAGCGCCATAGCTCCCGCCAGCAGCATCACCAGCCACTTAACCCCGAGGCTTAGAAGCCGGGCCGATTGCACCTGCATGTTGACGGCGCTGATCAGTACGCTGCGGGCGAAGAACCGAGCCAGGAAGAACCCTACAGTCACGATTAAGATGGCCGCCAGGACGTGCGGCACGTAGTTGAACAGACGCAAAACCAGGACTTGAGTCAACGACGCGTCCAGCGCGCTGATTCCGATCAGGACTCCCACCAGGATGATCAACCAGTAAGTGATAGCGGCGATGAGCAGGCTGGGGCTGTGCGCGGGCGACCATTCAGCCAGCTCCGAGAAGCCCCACTGCTTCAGACGCTGGTCAAAGTCGATCCCTCGCAAGAATCCGCGAATCATTCGCCGCGCAATGAAGGCGAGCAAGGCCGAAAACGCGAGCGTCAAAACAAACGCCAACAGACCCGGCAAAAAGTCAGCGACGCTTTTGGCGATGCGCGCGGATGCTTGACTGAAGACTCCATTAATCTGACTCGACATGAAACCTCCTGCTGTTTTGGCAAGACCGAGCCATTACGGGCTGAAACGGTCCGGCCACCTCCAGCGCGAAATCAAATACCGCTTCTGCGTTTCAAATTGCCTGGAAAGCCGCTCCTGGCGTTGCTCCACTTGCTCGGCGTTTGCGTCCTGTAGTTCCTTGACAAAAGATGCGACCCATCCCAAGTACAGCGGAGTCAAGGCTTTTAACAGATGGTCCCTGCCAATTACACGCTGATGGTAGCCGAGGGCGAAGTCGTAGACGGTTCGTGCCCAGACCTCGTCGTGGAAACAGAATTCCCCATCTGGAAGCCTCAGCATTCGGCGCAGATCGAGCAAGGTTGCCGGTGGGAGGATCACGTTCCAGATTCCGGCGAGATCCTGACAACCCAGCCGAAACGAATCAATCATCCGCTTTATATTGATGTCTACGTGTTCTGCATCGACTGCGAGCGCGGGTCCGAACCACGGGACATCCTCAGAACTCCGCACCTTCTGCCAAAATGAGGCGGTTCGCTCCAAAGGATCGAATACGGTGGTAAGCACCTGGCGCAGAGTGTCGCTCAGATCGGGCGAGACTTCCCGCGGATGCACGGCACGCGGCCCGAGAAAGCTTTGCCCGATGCGAAAGCCGTTTGCAATCACCGGAACAGTGTCCCACGGATCGGCAAACGAAGGAGCGTCGCCGGAAGAGTTCTCCTGGGCGGCATAGAAATCCACCAACCTGGCGGAGAAAGACAGGTCGGCGCCCACGGGCTGGCGCAAACGCTTGCCGTACAACGCGCGCAGAAACGGCGAGACGATGCCGTTGTTGATCATGCCGTCGAATTTGTGCCGCAGATAGCACGGAACCACCAGGTCGATGCCGTCTTCGAGCACCGGCGCAACCATGCGCTCGATCCATTCCGGCGTTACACTCTCCAGGTCGGCATCGAAAACCGCGCATACTCCGGCGCCGAGTTGTTTGGCCAAAGCGAAGATTGTGCCAGCAGCTTCTTGCCGTCCGGGAACACCCGCTAACGGCGCCGAAAGCCGCCGCACCGGGTACATCGGATAGCGAACCTGAATGAGCGGGACTTTCTCTCCGATCACTTCACGCAGGTGTTCGGGCGTTCCGTCTTTGGATGCGCCATCGGCATTAACGATGACGGCGCTCTCTGATGACAGGTGGTTGGACAGGGCCGCAAGACTTGCTTCGGCGATGCGGCCAATGGTTTCCCGGTTATTGAACGTGGGGATCCCCACCACCACCCTGGCAGTACCAATCCGTCCTAACTGCTCCCGGGTTTCTTCGGAGAGAGCCTCCAATGCCGATACCCCTTAGTTTGCAGAATGGCCCGCCACCTGCTTCCATTTGCATGATCTCACCGCATCGAGCAGTTCCCAAGATGCGCCACGGCTCGAATTGTTATTCAGATAACATGTTGGTTGTATGATTCCAACGCCGGCCGTCGAGTCGCCGCAGCACGATGCGATTGAAGTGTTGAGGCATTGTAGCCACAAAATGGGGCTTCAGGGCTCCGGTAGAGACCATGGCTATCACCAGGTTTGGGCACGAGATAGCATGATTGCACTGCTAGGTGCGTCGCAGGTGAATGATCCGACCATTCAGGCGGCGCTACTGGCTAGCTTGAGCACTCTACAGCATCATCAATCCCCCGCCGGCGCGATTCCTAACCACGTTGATATCGCCACGGGAAAGCCCAATTTCCGCTCTTATGCCGACGGAGGGCTTTGGTATGTGATCGGAAGTACCATTCTGCGGCCGGATTACCCTATGATACGCCGTGTTCTTGGATGGTATGAATGCCAGGATGTCGATGCCAGCGATTTGATCAGCATACAGGAAGCGTCGGACTGGGAGGATCTATTCTGCACGCGGGGCCAGGGGCTTTATGTCAACTGCTTGCATGTGATGGCGCTGCGGAAAGCCGCAGAAGTCGCCCAGAGGCAGGGCGCGGCAGACGAAGCGGCGGCCTATCGCAACCGCGCAGACGCCGCTCGGTCCGCCATCAACCGGGTCCTGTGGTATCCCGGCGACGGGCAACTGGTGCGCCATATCGAACACACCTTCAGCACGCCCGGCTTGTACGATACGCTTGGACGGAAGCGCTGGATTCCCGAGAAGCGCGTTCTGGTGAAAGACCGCTACTATCTTCCTTACGTCAGTTTTCGGGAAGCCGGCGAATGGTTCGACAGCCTCGGCAACCTACTGGCGATCCTTTCTGGTGTAGCGGACGCGGAACAGAGCGCGCTGATTCTGGACTTCATCGACCGCCACGACCTGGCGTTCCATCCCATGAGAGCGCTCTATCCCCCGGTGGAGCCAGGCATGCCAGACTGGCGCGAATACTATAGCACGTTGAATCTTCCTCACCAGTACCACAACGGCGGGGTCTGGCCGTTCATCGGCGGGTTTTACGTGGCGGCACTGGTGAAGGCCGGCCGCCACGATGCCGCAAAGTCCGCGCTAGTTAGGCTGGCACAGTTGAATCGTAGCACCAACTTTTGCGAGTGGTGCCACGCGGAGACTCTGGAAACAAGCGGCGTCTTCGAGCAGGCCTGGTCCGCGGGTATGTATCTCTATGCCGCGGAATGCGTCGCAGCGAACAAGGTTTTGCTAATCTGATTTGTTGTACACTGGCATCCACATATGAGTGGGATGCGTGTGATTGTCGCGGTGTTGTCCTTGGCGCTGCCCCTTGCGGCGCAGTGGCTGCACTACCCGACACCCGGACTACCCAGGCTGCCCGGCGGAGCGCCGAATCTGAACGCGGCCACGCCTCGAGGCACAGACGGCAAACCCGATTTGTCGGGCATTTGGATCGACGAGAATAACCGTCCCTGTCCTCCAAACAATTGCGACGACATGCTCACGTCCCAGGAATTCTGGGATATGGGGTGGTCACTCAAGGGCGGGCTTCCGTATCAGCCTTGGGCGGCGGCCCTGGTCAAGCAGCGCCAGGCGGCGTTCGGTCAAGGCGATCCAACGTCTCACTGTCTCCCGGGCGGAGTGTTAAAGATGCACGGGGACCCACTGATGCGCAAGATAGTTCAAGTACCGGGACTCATCATCATCCTTAACGAGCGCAACGCGGCGTATCGACAAATCTTCACCGACGGGCGACCCTTACCACAGGACCCGCAGCCTTCCTGGAATGGCTATTCGACCGGTAAGTGGGAAGGCGACAGTCTGGTGGTGACCACCAGCGGATTCCGCGACGGCTTATGGCTTGACCGCAAGGGGAGCCCCTTGACCGAGGCCGGCAAGATCACGGAACGTTTCCGGCGTGTGAGCTACGGCAAGCTGGAAATCGATGTGACAGTCGATGATCCCAAGGCGTACACCGCGCCCTGGAGCATCAAACTGAGTCAGTTCCTCAAAGTCGATACTGAACTGCTCGATTACATCTGTCTCGAAAACGAGAAAGATACGCCACACTTAGTTGGGAATCGGTAAAAAGCACAGCTCCCTTTGGTCACAGCTATCGTTCCGGCAGTAAGCTGAAGTTCGCCAAAAAAAGCTCCTGACCATTCGGGATGTTGAAGCCGAATTTACCGCCGGCTGGCACCGTGTCCGCCAACGAGTCGATGGTCTCCCAGTTGCCATCTTTCTGCAGCTTGTGCGTGACACCGTCCGGCTTGACTTCAATCCGGATTGTGTACGACGCCATCTTCGCTATCGACTTCTTCTTCCCCATGGCCGACGGCTTCTTTCCTCCGGTAACACGGAAGAGCTGAAAACTGTCGTCGTTGAGTTCGGCCTGCAGGTAATTGTCGTCACTGGCGTTCAGAATCCATTGCGCGCGGCCTTTGCCCTGCCAGTGAATCGTAAATTCCACCGTACCGGTTCCCAAAGGCTTCGGGAAATAGATGATCCCGCCGCCCTTTCGTGTGTACCAGCCGGGAATCTGCGCCCAAACGCCTTTGCCCCAATCCGTGCTGGTAAGGGCTTGCGGGGCGGCCGTTTTGACGGGAGATTCCGCAAGGTCCAGCGGACCCACGAAGTCCCACGAAAGGTGAATTTCCTGCACCGTTTCGAGAAAGCCTTTAGCTCGAGCCGTAAAGGTATAGTCTCCGTCTGGAAGCTCCTGACGACTACCAGTGAAAGTGTGAGCGGTGGGATCGCCAGCCTTGGTGTAAGTGACAACGCTTTCCGCGGGAGATCGTTTGATCTCCACCGGAATCGACGCCGCGGCTAACCGTAGATCGAGATCGCTGGTTTCGCCAGCCACGATGTCGACGGACTTTTGGTTTGGCAGAAACTGCTTCCCTTTTTGCGCCCGGAACGTGTGGGTGCCCGGCTTCAGTTCGCGCGCTGTGTACGTGTCGCCGGTAACACCCTGGATGGGGGTTCCGTCGGCGATCAATTCGGAACCGACGGTCAGGCGAATGCGAGCGGTGCCGGTCTGCGGCCTCCGCCGGAAGGCAAACGCCACCGTCTTGTCCTGTCCCTTTTGAACGTCGGCGGACTGCTCGGCGTTATCCACATCGAAACCGTCTTTCGTG
The DNA here is from genome assembly GCA_035948775.1 of Bryobacteraceae bacterium. GTDB lineage: Bacteria > Acidobacteriota > Terriglobia > Bryobacterales > Bryobacteraceae > PSRJ01. The sequence goes on along the minus strand of DASZIV010000141.1, from coordinate 62,757 downwards.
GCTCTCACCACATACCCCCGGGCGCGCAAATTCGGAACGCGGTAACGTCCCGCCTTCGTGACGCCGCGGGCTACCTCTTTTCCGCCCGACAGGACTGAGATAGCAGCGCCATCTTCATTGGTCTGCACTACCAGAGTCCCGGTGTTTGGGTCGGAATCGATAATCGCAGTCAAAGTGCGGTTCGGCCCGAAATCGGCCGATTTCTTTCGCAGGTCCTGGTTTTCGCCCAATTCCAACTCATGACTTCCGGCCGCGACCTTGGGGAGATCGAGCCCGTTTTTGGTGAGTTCACCGAGGGCTTGACCATCGAGTTTGATTTTTACCGGCGATCCCGTCGTGTAGACTCGACCCTGCTCACCAAAATTACTGATCAAGAGACCTGAGACATCCCGGGCGTTGGGGGGCGCGGTCAAGGTTGCCGGCCCGCCGGCATCAACCTGGAATGTAAAACTCAACAGGCCGCTTCGTCCGGCCACCACCTTAACCGAATAAGTTCCCGGAGTCAGCTCGCGGGAAAATGCGCCACCCTCCACTTTGACCGGCTGCTCATCGTTGACCGTGACCTCGCCATCGCCCGGCAGCAGAAACTTGAGTGCCAGAATGGGCGTGAGTGTCAAACTCAAGGGAGTGTGGACGCCAGCCTGAAGAGTCGCCGTGCCCCGCGCTGCTTGATAGCCGGGAAGCCGGGCTTCGACCTGCACAGTTCCGGCGTTCAACGGAAGTCCCAACGGGGACGACGCGGTACCGCTTTCCTTCCCGTCGACTAAAACGAGCGCGCCTGGTGGCAGAGTCGTTACCTCTAAAACGGCCTGTTGTGGAGTCGCAGGAACCACCACGGCCGGCTTGCGGCCAGAGAATAATTTCACCGCGCCGAAGATCAGTAAGAGCGTTACCGCTGCCGCGGCCACACCGCCCAAGGCTTTGGGTTGTGCCCAGACGGGCGGCCCAGCAGGTTTAGCAGGCGCCGGCGGCTGCTTCACGGGTGGAGGCGCTGCTGGCACGTTGGCGGCGCTCACCACGGTAGGCACCGCGACCGGCTCGTGGGACTCCTCCCATGGCAGGGCCGAACTCGCTGGCCGAATGCCGGTCTCCACGGCTGCAACCTTGATTGGCTCGGGTTCCTTCGGCTGGACTAGTTCCGGTACTTTCGCCTTGACTGGCTCGGGCGCGGGCTTCAGCGACTCCCGCAGTTGCAGCAGCCGTGCCTCGTTCGGGTACTTTCTCAGCCCGCCCTCGAGAGCACGCACCGCACCCGCAACATCGCCTTGCGATTCCAGCCAGCGCGCCTGATAGAGGCATCCTTCCACCAGCCGCTCGTGCCGGCGTTCCTCGATCAGGTCCAGCATGCTTTTCGCCTGTGGGTTAGCCGAATCGATCGCAATCGCCTGGCGCAGCAACTGCTCAGCATCACCCGGAGTGGCATCCACGATGGCCTTCGCCTGTTCCAACAACGCACTCACCAGGGTGGCTCGCACAACCGGGTTTCCTTTGTCGAGCGCGTACTCCTGCTGCAAAGCGGCTATCCGGCTCTCGGGAGTCGCTTCGCTCTCCGGCGGCTGCCCGGCATCCGATGCTCCTCCAAGCCCGCGCCACGCTCGCGTCTCTAACTGTTCGAGTTCGCCGGCGCCTGGAAATTCCTTCCGCGCCTCGCCGATCACATCGATCGCGCGCAGGTAATCTCGAGCTTCCAGAAGGTTTTGAATTTGATCAATCCACTTGTTCTTGCCTGCTGATTCCATATTCTGCTCGCGCCTGCGGACCAAGCGGTCAATTTCCGCGTTCAAGCCGGGATACTGCCCGTAAATCGTCTGCAGCATCTCCCACTCGGCCAGCGCGTCCGCAAACTGCCCCTCCTGTTCGTTAATCCTCGCTTTGATGACGATCGACTCCACCAGGCGCCGCTTCTCCTCGGTGCGCTCCAGCAGCCGTTCTAAATGTGGTTCTCCTGGGTTAGCCTTAAGGGCAGCCTCCAACATGGCTGCCCGCCGGGCCAGATCGGCCTCCGATTCAACTCTTCGAACCGCATCCGCTACAGTCGCCGAGAGGGACTGCCGCTGCCGCTCCTCGATGTCGATTTTCAGCGCCTGAAACCGAGCATCTCCCGGATATTTGGCAAGCTGCCCGCTGCATAGGGAAAGAGCGCCGGCAAAGTCGTGGACCTCGAGTTGCTGTTTCGCCGCGGCATAGGCACTTTCCACACTCTCGTATTCGAGGCGAGCTTTGTCGTAAAAGGCCCGATGAAGCGCAGAGCGCTCGGCGCCCGCACGGTCCGAAGGGCGCTGGTCTAATTCGCGCCTGTCCAACTCGATAACGCGCTCCAACTTTTCGATCGCTGATGCGAGATCGCCAACCTGCGCTGCTTCCACGGCCGCCAGGTACGCTTGCTCGTTGTCGCGGTGCAGCTGGACGTATTCGTTTTCCAGCCGGTCCACATCCGCCTGCAACTGAATCGCGCGAATCTCCGCCGGTTTGAGCTGCAGAATGGAACGAATGGCCTCGCGCGCCTGTCCGAATGCGGATGCTTCCAGGTACTGGTAGGCACGACGGAACAATTCGTCGAGGTCCCTCTCGCTGCGCTCCTTTTCTATTCTGTTCTTCAAGACCAACGCATCGCCATGCGACGGGTCGATCTGCAGAACGTCGTAGACCTTCTGCAGCGCCAGTTGGTGTTCGCCATCTTCCATCCGGCTACGCGCGGTTTCCAGCAACTGCGCCGTGGTCTGCCGTTTGAGGGAAGCGTCGATGATCCGCCTCAACTCGCTGATAGTGGAGTCCAGGTGGCCTTCGGCCTCCAGCTCCCCTACGATCTCCGAGGCGAATTGAAGGTCGCCGCGCTCATATGTCTCTCTCGCTCGTTGCAAGCGCGGCCGGATTCGTTCCGGGTTGAAGAGTTCGATCGGCTCATTGTGCAACGCCTTTTGCAGCGTGTCACCGAATTCCCGGGCGCTCGCATAGCGGTGCCAGGCTTCCTTGGCCATGGCTTTGTGAATCGCCTGGCTGACCGTCCGGTTCACCGCCGGGTTGATGTCCGACACCGGAGAAGGAACGAAATGCAGGATGGCTTCCGCCACGGAACTCTCACTGGCGCGTTCAAACGGCCGGCGGCCTGTCAGCGCTTCGTAGCACACTACGCCGAGGGAGTAGATGTCGGCAGCCGGAGAAAGCGGCTTCATGGCGATCTGCTCGGGCGACATGTACAGCAGTGTGCCCTTGCGCCCCATGGTGCGGCTGGTTTCGACGCGATGGGCAACGCCAAAATCGATAATCTTCACCGAGTCGTCATCCATCACAAAGAGGTTGCTCGGCTTGATGTCGCGATGGACGAGACCCCGTTCATGGGCCGCCTGCAGGCCGCGGCAAGCCTGGCAGATGATGTCCACCGACCGCTCCAGGGACAAGCGCTGGCTGGAGGAACGAATCAGCTTGTCGAGCGTCACTCCGTGCAGGAGCGGCATTACCAGGTACGGCCGCAAAACGCCGTCTTCCTCGAAGTGCCCCACGTCGTAGATCTCGATGATGTTGGGATGCGTCAAAGACGCCAGGTCTTCGCACTCTTTTTGGAACAGCTGAACGGCGTTTTCGTCGGTCATGTCCAGGAGCGTCTTGATGGCTACAGGACGCTTCATGAGGCTGTCGAAGCCGACGTAGACGACGCCCATCCCGCCCTGGGCCAGGATCTCCCTGATTTCGTAGCGGCCCTTTAATTTGCCGGCGATTGACATACTTGCGTCAATCCCCTTTATCGTTCCTCGGCCTTACGCACCACAAGTTCCACATCGCCCTTGAACCCAAACCGGCCCAGCGCCTCGATTGGATTGGGGCGTTTGTATTGATCCAGCTCCTTGCCCTGCGCGTTCAGGATCGTGATGCGGTCCGGCCGGATATCGATCACCAGCGTGTAACTCTCCCCCGCCCCAGTGGCCACCTTGACGCGCGGCAGAGCCTTGCCATCCACCGTGACGCGCCGCTCCAGGCTGCCAAATTCGAACGAGTACTCTACGCGATTGTTCTCGTCCTTATGATCGGCCACCCACTCCACACGCTTGGTTCGCTTGATGGGACCGATCTTGCTCGTCTGGCGGAACAGCTCAATCGTGAACATGCCCTGATTACTCCGCAGCCAGCCCACGCCCTCACCCTCATGAGTGAACCGGTCGCCGTTCTGCGCCCATGACGTCGCATCCGTGAAGTAATCCTTCGTCACCGTCTGCTTCGGCTGCTGGGGCGAGGCTTTTTTCGCTTCTTCCACGGAAGGCAGCGCCCACTCGACGGGCAGAGGCTGTCCGGGCTCTACCGACACCGTGTCCGTCCGCGGCCGGACGCCTGCGGCAGTGGCCGAGATGGTGTAGCGGCCGGCTCTCACGTGCGTCGTTTTTCCATTCTCCGCCGTGTGGGTCTGCGCTTCGTCGGCGCGCTTGTAAGTCACCGTAGCACCCGGCGGCGATACGCGGAACTCCAGGCTACCGAAGGCCGTCAACTGTGCCTCAGATCCGGCGATGTGCACCACTTGCCCTATGGTGAAGGATTTCGAAAGCTCCTTGTCTTCGTGGTCTGCCTTCTTCAACGTGATGGCGTGTCCGCTCGGGGTTACGTCATCGCGCTGGAAGGAGCCATCCGCGCTGGTGGAACCGACCTGGCGACCGTCAATCCACACTTCCGCGTCGCGAGTGGCGCCCTCGATCACCAGAGATGCCGTGCGAACCGCCGGCTTCAGGGTAAAGGCGGGAAGCCGCAGTACGTCTCCCCGCTTCAAGTCGACCTTCTGTTCCTGAGCGGCTTCGTAGCCGTCACTGGCAACTCTAATAGTGTGTGGACCGGGATCCAAGCCAAGGAAGTTCTTTCCCGCACGAAGCGGCCGCCGCTTGTGCCCGTCAATATAGAGGTCGGCATTCGGCACGTTGGCTTCGATCTCGAGAGTCCCCTGATTGGGATCGCTGGTGAGCCAAATTGCCAGTGAGGGGGCGTTGCCCACCTCGATCGGAATCGGGCGCGGCGATTTGCCGTTATCCAGCACGAACTCGGCGTTGCCGTTCAGACTCGTTAGTTCCAAACCCTCGGGGGGAATCGGCTGTGCCGGCTGGTCCTTCAGGCCCCCCTTCAACGAACCATCGCTCGTATAGACTCGTGCGTGCGACCCCAGGTTCGCGACCAGAACTGCATCGATATCTTTGGCCTTCAGAGGCGAGGAGAGGGCGATCACGCCGCCGGGTTCGGCTCGAAACGAGAACTCCAGGACCGGCTTGCCGGACTGCGCCACCGTCACGGTATGGTCGACGGACAACGCAACACCATCGTTCGCAAATCCACCGTCCTGCAGATCGACCGCCGCCTGGCCGTCCACCGCCACCTTACCAGATTTCAGATCGGAGGACAGGCGCAGCCGCGCCAGCTGCGGCTCCAACTGAACCGCAACCACAAAGGGCTTCGGCACACCGTTGGTGAGCGTGAAGGATTTCACCGCGGTCTGGTAACCGGGCGCAAATGCTTCGACCCTGTGTTCGCCCGGGCCCAGCCGCAAGGGAAACGCCGGCGATTCGTTGCCATCCACACGATACTTGGCACTCGCGGGATTGGTTTCCACGTCCACCAGAAATGGAACTGCGGCAGGCGGCAGGGCTGGCACAGCCTTCTTGGTTTTGTGGGAGGCCGTCACGAGAATCGCCGCCACCAGGATTACAGGCACCGCGGCTAGCGCCACCAATTCCAACCTGGACGCCCGCAACTTCCCCCTCGGTTCGGTGAATCCCTGAAGCCACTCCTTGGTACGAATCCACAGCTCGTCCAAGGCGTCACCCGTTGGCTGGGGACGGACGGGCGCGGCAGTTTTTGCAACGGCAACGGCCAGAGCTTCGCGCTGAGCCTGTGAAGCCCACGCCGGCGGCTCAGGAGGAGGAGGAGGCGATACTCGCGACGAGGGCGGCTCTTGCGCCGCCACTTCTTCGGGCACGATCTGTTCTTCGACTGCGGGCTGATCCATTGCTACCGTGAAATCGGGCAGCTCGTGCAGAGGCTCGGTAGAAGTGATCACTACCGTGGTCGACAATCCACGGTCGGTTCGCGGCGGCAGGTCCTGCGCGATGGTATCCGGCAACGGCGCCTGGGAACCCGTCGATACCGCGCCCAGGTTGCGCAAGGTCGCGCAAAGCTGCCCCAGGCGAACCTCGTTCGGGTAGGTCGCCATCACGGCTTCAACGGCCGCCAGCGCCCCATTCAAATCGCCCGCCGCTTGCCTCGCACGCGCATGCGCTACGCACACGTTCACCAGTTCCTGGCGTTTGTAATCGAGAACCAATCCCTGGAGGCTCTTGGCTAACGGATGACCTCCGTCAATGCTCAGGGCCTGCTCCACCAGCGGCTCCGCCGCCCGCCAGTCGTGACCCAGGACCGAGCGCGCGTGCTCCACCAGCGCGTTCAGCAGAGAAGCGCGAATTACGGGATTGCGGCTATCCAGGGAGACCGCCTTGCGCAGCGCTTCCAGACCCTCGCCGAACTCGCGGTCGAAACATAGCTTCTGTCCGCGCTGCAGCCACTCTTCCGCTTCGCCGCTTCTTTTCAAAGCGCTGTCCACCATCTGCTCGAGGCCAGCCAGCTCGCTGTCGCCCGGAAACTCGGATAAGGCCGTGCGCACCAGGTCGCCGGCTCGCGCGTAGTCGCCCTCCGCGATGCGCCGGTCGATCTGCTCCACCCAGCGTCCTTTGGCCTCGTCCCTTACCTGGTCATCACGGCGGCGCTTGAGCCTCTCGGTCTCGAAATCGATTCCGGGATACTGGGCGTAGATGTTGCGCAGTATGTCGAACTGGCCGAGCGCTTCGTTGAACTGTCCCCGCTCCTCGTACTGCTGGGCCTTCCCCACAATGGAATTCACCAGGTCGCGCCGTTCGCGCACCAGGCGAAGCGATTGCTGCAAGTGCGCGTCGTTGGGATAGCGATCCACGGCTTCTTTTAATAAGTTGACGCGCCGGTCCAGGTCGGGCTCGGCATCCACGCGTCGCGACACTTCCGCGATGAATCCGCTTTGCTCCTGCCGCCGCTGCTCTTCCACTTCCAGCTTGAGCGCCTGGAACATCGGATCTTCCGGGTTCCGATTCAGGTAGTCGTTGCAGATTTCCAAGGCCCGGGCCAAGTTCCGGTCGGCCAGAGCGCGTCTGCCTTCGGCATAAGCGCTACGGGCCGCTTCCCTCTCGGAGCGCACCTGGTTGTAGAGGCTTTGATACTGAGCATCGCGGTCTGGAATCGCGGCATCCGGAGACCGCTGGCCCATTTCCAGGATCCGCTCCAGCCTGGTCAGCGCCGAGCTGATCTCGCCCCGGTTGTAGCAGTTAATGGCCGATTGGTAGAGCTCCTCTTTCTCGCTGCGCAAGCGGCCGGCTTCCTGTTCGCGGCGCTCGACATCCACCAGCAGTTCGCGCGCCCGCGTGTCGTTGGGATAGCTTTTCAGGATTTCCTCGAGCCCCTGCCGCGCCTGGGCGAAGGAACGGTTGCGCAAGTGCTGTTCCACCAGACGGAACCAGTTTTCCGCCTGCTGCTGGCTCCTCTGCTTTTCGATACCTCTTCTCAAGACGATGGCGTCGGCATTATCCGGATCGATGTCCAGGACTTCCTGAATTTTCTGCTGCGCCAGCGGGAACTCCCCCTCTTCGAGCCGTGTTCGGGCGCTATCCAGAAGCTGGCGGATCGATTTTTGCCGGATAGCGTTGTCCAACTGAATCCGCAACACGCTCATTTCCGCATCGATGTTGCCCTCTGCCTCCAGCTCGCCTAGAATCTCCGATGCGAACTGGTGGTCGCCTTCCGCCTGGGCCTTCTTGGCCCGCTCGATACGGGGCTGAATTTTGGCGGGGTCGAAGCGCTCCAGGACTTCTCCATTCAGGGCCTTTTGCAGCGAATCGGCGAACTCACGCGCCGTGGAAAAGCGGTGGTAAGGATCCTTGGCCATGGCCTTGTGAACCACCCGGCTGACCATCTGGCTCACCAGCGGATTCAAGTCGCAGATCGGCGGTGGGATCTGGCGCCGTATCGCGTTGGCTGTCTCTAATTCAGTCCGCCGCTCGAATGGCTTGCGGCCGGTTAGCGCCTCGTAGCAGACCACCCCCAGCGAGAAGATGTCCGACGCCGGTGAAGCCGGCTTTAGATCGATCTGTTCTGGGGCCATGTACTGGAGACTACCCTTGAGACCTCCGATGGATTCGGCTCCCGCCAGGTGTACGATGCCGAAGTCGATGATCTTCACCGCATCGTCATCCATGACGAAGATGTTGCTGGGCTTCAGATCGCGGTGGATGAGGCCGCGTTCGTGAGCCGCCTGCAGGCCGCGACAGGTTTGCGCCATGATCCCCACAACCCGCTCCAGGGTGAGCCGCGAACTCGAATTCTGCATGAGCTGATCCAGAGTGGATCCGGGCAGAAACGGCATGACGAAGAACGGCCGGAACTGGCCATCCTGTTCGAATTCGCCGGTGTCGAGGACGTCAACAATATTGGGGTGGCTTAACTGAGCCAGGACGCTCCACTCTTTAGAGAAGAGCTGCAGGGCCGCCGGACTTAACGACCCGCGCATGGTTTTGAGGGCGACGTGGCGCTTGGTGACGACGTCGTAGGCCTTGAAAACCACGCCCATTCCGCCCTGTCCAATGGGGTTTCCGCCTAATTGGTAGCGGCCATGAATCGTGGATGCCGGGCTCGCCATTATCGGTCATTAGAATACCAATAATGACGTAAAATGCAAGACCGCGCGGCCACCCGGTACTGCGGAATAGGGCCCGAAAAACGTGGCTGGAAGGTAATTACAGAAGCCCCTGCGGCTCCATTGCTGCGGACGCGGGATCGGCGCCGCCGGGGCTTATGGCATGTCAAAACTTCATTGCCCAGAATAGTATCATCGGTTAGCAATTCTGCATATTCTTCGAATGGCATAGCCAAATGGATTAAGGCCTACCTCTTGTCCCCGCAGAGCGCGACGGAAAAAGCACAATTATGCCGGCGGTAGGGATCGCCGGCCGCCCGCAGAGCGCGTTAATTCACATTTCAGCCCGGAGCCTGTTAGGATTTCGTGCGAGAAACGTCGAGTGACGATCCTGATTTCCGGTGATGTGGAATGGGTCGAGCTGCTCCCGGCATGGAGGCCGTGGTGAGTCGCCGGAAACATGGAGGAACGAACCCAATTCGGAACTATCACCTGTGTCCGGTTGGGGTTGCGGGGCGTTCAGGGGGTCGGCGAGCGGGGTGCGGGCGCGCTGGAGGCGCTCTAATTCCGCGAAGGCATCTTTGTAAGAGCGTTCCGCCAGGGTGATGCGGCGCTGGAGGCGGCGGAAGACCTGGTCGGCGGCCATAAGGGCTGCGCCGAGAGGCGTCCCCTCGGAACGGTCGGCCCGGATGACATGGTATTCCCACAGGTGGGCTTCAGCGCGAAAGAGGCGGCGCAGGATCCATTCGTTGCGAATGAGCGTGTCGACTTGAAACGCTCCTCGGGAGTGAGGGGTTGGAAGCGAGTGGTGTACTCGTGCTGGAACGCGGCAAACTCATCGCCGCTCTCGCCGATGACGAATTGCGAGTCGGCATCGAGGCCGGATTTCAGGGCGTTTTGCGAGGAGACGGCCTTGCCTTCGGGAGTGCGCGGGCCGGTGGACTTCTGTGCGTTGAGCCGGTTGGCTTCGATCTGACGTTGGGTAGACATTGGTTTACTCATGCCCACGGTAGCAATGAGAATGCGGCTGACTGGGCGGTATGACGCGGGTGTTGTTGAAAGAACGCGGGATGTTTTTGGGGAAGTGCGGGTAACGCAACGGGCGCCGTGGCATCGCGCGAGAGACAATGGCGGCTACGGCGACAGCGGGGGTAGAGTCGGAATCGGTTGAAATTGGTTTTGGAACCAGAGGGCGAGAGGCGTCGCCTGGCCTTGCAGGTTGTAGAGTCCGAATTCGTCGTTGGCATCGGTATCGTACAAGTTCCACTGAAAAATGTAGGCGGCACCCCAGTTGAGCGCGGCGGAAATGACGTCGCTGGTGCGGACCACATCCTGCCCCGGCCAAGCCGATCGGCTAAAGCCCGTCTCACCGATGATGATCTGGTTGGCGCCGGTCACTTCTTGTATCGTTGCGAGATCCGCCAGCAGGGTGCCAGCCGGATCCGCGGTGTTGATGCTCTCCCAGGACGAGTAGGACACGTAGTCGAACGTGGTCAATGGCAGAACATCGTATAGAACGCTCTGGAAACCGTGATCATGCAGGGCACGCACCATGTTGAATTCGGGCGCGAGGTAGACTCGTTGGCCTCCGATGCCCCTGGCTCGAGCCCGCGCGCGGCCATCCGCAATCCCCAACGCTCGCGCACGCTGCCAGAGCCTGAAGCCCTCAAATGCTTCGGCCGGGGAGGCAACACCATACTGCGACTGATATTCGGACAAGCATTGGCTCCGCACCGTGTCCACTAATGCGAATTTGTAGGCGTCTCCGCAATAAATGGAGTTGTCCCCTTCCCAATCCGAAATGATGAACTGCTTGCGGCTAAGGCGATACTTCCGGTAAAGGTAGAACGTCAGGTCGCTATACTCTTTCCGCACCGCCGCGGTGTTTTCGGGAGTGAAGAACGCCGGGTCCAGATAGTACATGTGCTGGCAATCGCCGTAGGTGGCCCCGTCGTAAGCTGTGATCATCACAACATCAATGCCCGGGTTCGCAAGCGCGCGCACCACGTCCGGATCTTGCGCGGCGGCAGCCAGGGTGAAGCCCGTAAGGCAATCCGGCCCCATATTGTAATCGCGATAAAAGCGGGCCGACAGGCTGATGCGCACCACCTTCCCGCCCAATGCGGCCACAGCTCCCACGCCCTGGCTGACGGACTGCGAATACTGGCCGCCCCAGTGATAGATGCCGATCTGCCCGCTGCCGGAACCGGCCGCAAGCGCCGAAGCGATCGGCGCCAGCAGAGCAAGATAGATCGGGCTTCGCATGCGACCAGCCTTGAAAAAGGCAGACTCCCATCCAGGAATTTCGTTTAATTAACAACTGGAAAAGTCCGGACCGGTTTACTATAAGCTGGTGTTTTGCGGGAGAGTCCCCGGTTGTTTCCCAGGCTCAAAAGTGAAATGTACTAGGAGCCTGTGACTTTTAGAACAAACTAATCGGTACTGTTATGATGGGAGCTTGGTCATGCGAGTGGCGATGGAAGCCGCCTCGCTGGGCCTGTCGAGCGGTGGATTAGCGCGATATACCAGCGAATTGAGCCTAGCTCTGGCGCGCTGTTTTGCGCAAGACGAGTTCGTCCTGCTTTCGGACCAGCCGTTCACCATGCCGCCGGGAGCTCCTGCCAATCTGAAGCGCGGCGGGGGTCCGCGGACATCCGCCGAGCGCCGCTGGTGGCTTTGGGGATTGGGTCGCGAAGCCCGGCGCTGGCAGGCTGATCTCGTCCATGGACCGGATTTCGCGGTCCCCTACCTGCCGCAACTCCCCAGTGTCCTGACGCTGCACGATCTTTCCCCCTGGATGGAATCCAGCTGGCATCACGCGGCCCAACGGGTGAGGCGACGCTGTCGCGTATTGTTGAAACTGGGTATTCCGACGATGATTTTGACTCACACCGATGCGATACGGAAGCAGGCAATCGAGCGATTCCGCATCGACCCCGAGCGCATCGTGGCGGTGCCGGCTGCCGCGGCATCGTGGATGCGACCGGCGAAGACGCCGCCCGGACGGCCGTATTTTCTGTTTGTGGGGGCCTTGGAACCGCGCAAGAACCTGCCGATGTTAGTCGAGGCGTGGCGTGAGATCCGGCGGGATCACGAAATCGATCTCGTGCTGGCGGGCCGCCGCCGCGCCGATGGTCCGCAATTCGCGGACGAGCCGGGGCTCCGATTGCTCGGCGAAGTGCCTGATCAGGATCTGCCCCAACTCTATTCGGGCGCGCTGGCGTTCGTGTACCCATCGCACTACGAAGGCTTCGGGCTGCCGGTGGTGGAAGCGATGCAATGCGGCGCCTGCGTGATCACATCGGCGGCTTGCCGGGATGCCGGCGGTGACGCGGCGGTTTACGCCGATTCGGGCGCCGAATTGGTTCAGGCCATGCGGCAGGCAGCCACCGATCCGCAATGCGTGGCCGATCGCCAAGTCAGGTCACTGGCGCGCGCGGGCGAGTTTTCCTGGGAACGGTCGGCCCGGCTGACGTACCAGGTTTATCAGGAGGCACGGAGGCGCTTTGGTCGATAGCGCGAGGCCTCGCGCCCTACTCCTGGCACCGGAAGCCCCTTATCCATTGATGGGCGGTGGCGCCTTGCGGACGGCTTCCCTCCTCCACTACCTGGCCCGCTCCTATAGCGTCGACTTGATCGTGTTCCGTCAGCCGGGCGAACCTGATCCCGGCGCGCGCATCTCGCGCGGGTTGGCGGAGCGGGTCTCGATCATCGATCTTCCCGCGCACCGCCGGGGCGGAGCCAGCCGCAGTCTCCGTAACGCGATTCGCCTCGCGCGCCGCGTGCCGCCTTTGATCGACCGGTTCTCGCGATTCGAACACGAGGTAGCTCGGGCGGTCGAGAACCAGGAATACGCAGTCGGCATCATTGAGCATTTCTGGTGCGCTCCTTATTGGGACCAGATCTCTCCGGTTTGCCGCCACACGGTGCTGGACCTGCATAACATCGAATCGGTACTGCACGAGCGCTGCGCGCAAGTAGAGACCGGTGCGGCCGGGCTGGCACACAGACTGTTCGCCCAGGCGTCCGCCAAGCTGGAGCGAAAATGGTTCCCTTATTTTTCCGAAGTCTTGGTCCCTTCGGAAACCGACGCGAAACAAGTGCTAACGCTGGCGAACCAGGCGCACGTGATTGTGTACCCCAATGCCATCCCGCTGCCACCGCTGCCGACCCCTATTAAAGAGGATGCGATCGTCTTTTCGGGAAATCTCGAATACCATCCCAACATCTCCGCGGTTCGCTTCTTCCGCCGGGAAGTTTGGCCCCAACTGCGCGAGCGCTGGCCAGGGCTGGTCTGGCGCCTGATCGGCAAAAACCCGCAAGGAGTGGCGCAGTGGACCGCGGGCGACCCACGCATCGAGCTTTCGGGACCAGTGGACGATGCCGTCGCAGAGTTGGCCAGATGCAAGATTGCGGTGGTCCCCGTCCTCGCTGCGAGTGGCACGCGTTTGAAAATCCTGGAAGCTTGGGCGGCCGGGTTGCCGGTGGTCTCCACGACGCTCGGCGCAGAGGGACTGCCGGTTGTGGACGGCCAGCAGATTCTCTTGGCCGATTCGGCGTTGAAATTTACAGAAGCTACGGCGCGTCTACTGGAGAATGAGGGTCTGCGGGCGAGCTTGGGTCGGGCCGGCCGACTTTTGTTAGAAGATCAGTTTACATGGGAAAAAGCTTGGGAAAATTTGCACATCTAACCAACTACAGTATTGTGTCAACTCCCTATGCTGGTACTATGTTGCCGGTGCCAAACATGCGCTTCGCGATTGATGCTCATGCTGTCGGCCGTCATTTGACGGGCAACGAAGTATATATTCGCAATCTGTTGAAGGGTTTTGCGCAGGAACGCGACTCGGAATTTATTGCGTACGTGTCGGAGAAGGATGCTGTGGCCATGGTTCCAGTGCCGATTCGTACGCGCCGCATCTCTGCTAATCCCTTTGTGCGATTAGGTTTAGATCTTTCGACAAGCGTTTTGGCAGACCGGCCGGATCTGCTGCACGTGCAGTACACGGCGCCGCTGGCTTGCCCGGTTCCCGTGGTGGTGACGGTGCATGACGTCAGTTTCCTGGACCATCCCGAATACTTTCCACGTAAACGGGCCTGGCAGTTGCAATTAACGGTGCGCCGAACGGTGAAACAGGCTGCGCGGGTGCTGACCGTGAGCGAGTTCTCGCGATGCTCGATTTTACGCGCCTACCCGGAATTAGACCCGGATAAAGTAGTGGTCATTCCCAACGCTGCTTCCGGATTTAGACCGATTTCTCGTGAATTAGCCAGGCAAACGGTGGAAAATCGCTTCTCGATTTCCGCTCCTTTTCTTTTATCCGTGGGAGATCTACAGCCGCGCAAGAATCACATCGGGCTCATTCGTGCCTTCGCGCGCATGATCCAACAATACCCACAGTTCCCGCACAGCCTGGTTCTGGCCGGACAGGAGACCTGGTTCGGGAATAGCGTGCGCGAGGCTGCACTGGCCTCAGGTATTGCAGACCGCATACGGTTCTGCGGCTTCGTTTCAGATGAGGAGTTGTTGCACCTCTATAACGCCTGCGACTTTTCCGTGTTCCCCTCGTTCTACGAAGGATTTGGCCTGCCGGTTTTAGAGGCGATGGCCTGCGGACGCGCGGTGGCCTGTTCGGCCACGTCGGCTCTTCCGGAGGTCGCCAATGGCGCCGCTATCCTGTTCGATCCCGATTCGGTGGACGAGATCGCGCGCGCTATGGCAGATCTCCTGCTAGACTCAGAGCTGAAGGCGCGCATGGAGCGGCAAGGTTCCCATCGAGCGGCACATTTCAGCTGGCAGAACACGGCCAAGAAAACTCTGGACGTGTTTTACGAAGTTGCTGAGCTTCGCCATCAGGTGCCCCAGCCGGTTCCAACAGCGACAGCGGCTCATTGATGAAAATCGGTCGGCGTGTTGCGCTGATCCTGTTCCCAATGGCAGCTCTCGCGCTGGCGGCCGACGCGCCCAGCGGATTTCCCTATCAAGACGAAACCCTGCATTACGAGGTGAACTGGCCTAGCGGTCTGAGTTTGGGCGACGCGAGTCTGACCGCGCACCACTCGGGCGAAAATTGGGAGATCGCCATGTCTCTGGACGCTGCCATCCCTGGCTTCCCGATTGCCGATCGATATCACTCCATAACCGGCGCCGAGCAATGTTCGTCCGAGTTCGAGCGCGACGCCAGCCACGGCAAGAAGAAGACCAGCGAAAAGACTACCTTCGACTACAAGCAGGGGCGGGCGTTCCGCGCCACCAAAGATGGCGGCAAATCGGAAGCGACTATCGGTTCGTGCGCGCGCGATGCCCTCGCCTTTCTGTATTTTGCGCGGCGCGAGCTGGGGCAAGGCCGCGTGCCGCCGCAACAGGATGTCTTTTTCGGGGCGGTCTATTCGGTACGCTTGGAGTACACCGGCGCGCAGACGATCACGGTGGCAGACAAGCCCACGGTCACGGATCGCGTCGCGGTGACGTTTCGCGGGCCGGCTTCCAATTCCAGCTTCGAAATGTTCTTTGCGCGCGACGCCGCCCGAACACCCCTCTTAGTGCGAGTTCCCTCGAACCTCGGTACCATAATCATGGCGTTGGTCCGGTAGACTTAGTTCGAGCATGCGTGTTGCCTTCTTTTCCCCGCTGCCGCCGGCGCGGAGTGGGATCGCTGACTATTCCGCAGCCCTCATCGAATCGCTGAAGCCATTGGTGGATCTGGAAATCTTCTCCAGCGCGAGCCAGGCCTTTGATCCAGCGCGCTTTGATATTGCCCTATACCAGGTGGGCAACAACAGTTATCACGATTTCGTTTATGAAACCGCGCTCAAACACCCGGGCGTAGTCGTGATGCATGAATCGAATCTCCACCACTTGCTAGCGGATCTCACCATCAAACGCGGTAATTGGGATGCGTATGTACGCGAATGCGAGTACAACGGCGGGACTGCGGCGCGCGCCTTCGCCGAGCGCGTGCGGAAACTGGAGGCCGGTCCGGACTATGAAGGGTTGCCGCTGACACGCCGCATCCTGGAATCCGCGCGCGGAGTAGTGGTACACAGCCGATTTTTGCGCGACGAGATCAACGCGGGCGGCTTCCAGGGCCCCGTAGGTGTAGTGCCCCACGGCGCCTGGATTCCAGAGGGAGACCGCAACGGATATCGCCACAAGCTGGGCCTGGATGAGACCCAACCCTTGGTCGGGATCTTCGGATTCTTGAAGCCTTATAAGAGGATCACGGAATCGCTGCGCGCTTTCCGCCGCCTGGTCCGCCTCGCGCCTCAAGCCCGCATGATTCTGGTGGGCGAGCAGCATCCGGAATTCCCGATCGAGCCGACGATCCGACATATGGGTCTCTCTGCCGAGGTGCGCATACTGGGATTCACGCCAATCGAAGAATTCGTGGGATACCTGAGCGCCTGCGACATCGTGCTGAACCTGCGCTATCCAACCGTCGGCGAGAGCTCCGGAACCCTCTTGCGGTCGCTCGGCCTGGGCAAGGCGGTGATGGTATCCGACATCGGATCCTTCCAGGAGTTTCCCGACGATGTGTGCCTGAAGGTGCCGGTAGGCGCGGGTGAGGAGGATCTCATCCTGGAGTACTTAAACCTTCTCGTCTCTCGCCCCGAGATCGCCAGAGAATTGGGGATGCGCGCCCGCGACTACGTGACCCGAGAATGCAATTGGACGTCAGTGGCGCGACGCTACGTCCGGTTCCTGGAAGCCGTCTTGCAAGGAGTGGCGTACCAGGAAGAGTCGCCCGCTGAGCGGGAGCCGCCGCCGGAGCCGTTACCGCCCGGGACCTCTGACTACTTGGGTGGCTGGGCCACTAACGCCGGTTCGCGCCAGTACCTCGAAACGCACCAGACCCGCCTATTAAAAACTCTCGAAGTCACCCCGCGGGGTGGGCGTTGCGATCGCATCCTGGAAATGGGCGCATATCTGCAAATTACGCCTTCGCTCCGCACGAAGCTGGGTTACGGCGAAATTCGCGGGTGCTACTACGGACCATCGGGGCGCTCGGACCATCGTACGGTCACTTCTCAAGAAGGCGAGCCGTTCGACTGCGTAGTCGATTTGTTCGATGCCGAGAAGGACCGCTACCCCTACCCCGACGATCACTACACGACGGTCCTATGCGGTGAGCTGATCGAGCACCTGTTCGAAGACCCTATGCACATGATGGGCGAGATCAACCGGATTCTAAAGCCGGGGGGCCACATAGTGCTGACAACTCCGAATGCCGCGGGATTGCGGGCCATCGCTGCGATTCTCCAAGGCTTCCATCCGGGCTTTTTTCCTGCCTACATCCGACCTTCCGAATCGGGGGAAGTGGATGCTCGTCATAACCGGGAATACACGCCGCGTGAGATTCGTCAGTTATTCGAGGCCGCGGGGTTCGAAGTTACGCTTCTCGAAACGGGCGAGTTTCGGGACGAGCCGCATCCGGAGCTGGGATGGGTGTCGCACCTGCTGAAGCACTACTGGCTGGATCCGGAGTTGCGCGGCGACGGCATCTACGCCGTGGGCCGCAAGAATGGACCGGTTCGGGAACGCTATCCCGCATGGCTCTACTCATGAATGCCGCGTATGTGTCGCCCAAACTACAATTCGATCCTGTAAGGCGAGCGGTCAGCGTGGAGTTCTCCATCCGCAACGATTCTAGGGAGACCTGGCGGCCGGCCGAAGGCTTCGGCATCGGCTACCACTTGTTCGACGCCGATACCGGAACCTTGATCGTGGATGGCGCGCGGGTGAAGCCCGAGGTGAATATTGCGCCCGGCGAATCGGCGCGCGTGCGATTGGATTTCGAGCTGCCGGCGGAGGACGGGCGATACCAGGTGCTGCTCTCGCCCATGCGCGAAGGCGAATGCTGGTATTACGACCGCGGCTGGCCGTTCCTGCTGGTGGAGGGTGAGACGGCCGATGGGGCGGTGCGCCTCCGCCAAATGCGTGTAGCCACGCAGACGAACCTGCGGCGCGAACGAGCGGTGCGGGCGTGCGGCCGCGCGCTCACGTACCCGCTGCTGAGCATCTGGCGCAACCGCGGCCTCATCCGCACCATGGTGCGCCGCGATGTTCTGGGGCGCTATCGCGGATCGTTCGCCGGAGTTTTCTGGACCGTGATCAATCCCCTTCTGTTGATGCTCATGTATTTCTTCGTGTTCGGCATCGTGCTGCAAGCCCGTTTTGGCAGCGACCAGAGCCGTTCCGGATTCGCACTCTACTTCCTGGCGGGCATGCTGCCGTGGCTGGCGTTCAATGAAGCGGTGGGCCGCTCGGCCAGCGTGCTGCTGGAGCATCGCAATTTCATCAAGAAGCTGGTGTTTGCCGTGGAGACGCTGCCCGTCAACCTGGTGGTCTCCGGGTTGGTAAGCGAATGTTTCGCCATTTTTCTCTTTTGCGGATTTCTGCTGGTCACGCGAGGAGCGATACCAGCGACCATCGTGTGGCTGCCGCTGCTGCTCATCCCGCAGATCCTGTTCACCGCGGGCGTGAGTTGGTTTCTCGCCGCCCTGGGCGTGTTTGTGCGGGACCTCGGTCAGTTCCTCGGGTTCCTGCTGACGCTTTGGTTCTTTCTCACCCCGATTTGTTATCCTGAAGCTTCTTTGCCGCAGGGATTCCTGCCGTTGTTTGCTAAGAATCCGATCTACGTACTGGTGCATGGGTATCGCTCGATCCTTCTGGAAAATCGCGCTCCCGATTTCGGGCCTCTGTGGAAGCTTTGGGTGGTCGCGGCTGTGGTGTTTGTGATCGGGCACGCGTGGTTTTACAAGCTGCGAAAATCGTTCGCCGACATCATCTAGACCTTGCTCGCCAAAATCACAGCCGCGTTGGTGGCCTACGGACCCTGGGGCGTTTTTCTCATCGGCCTGATCGATTCGCTGGGCCTGCCGCTCCCCGCCACCATGGATGCACTGCTGATTCTGATCGCGGTGAAGGCGCCCGAGCGCGCTTATTTCACCGCGTTGATGGCGGTATTGGGATCGATGGGCGGCAACCTGGCGCTCTTCCTGGGCGCTCGGTATGGGGTCCGCCGCTTCATCAACCAGGCGCCGGAACCAGGAAAGCCGAAGCGCTTTCGGGAGTGGTTTCACCGCTACGGTTTGCTGACGGTGTTCGTTCCAGCCGTCACTCCGGTCCTACCGCTGCCGTTGAAAGTCTTCGTAATTTCGGCCGGCGTCTTGCACACGCCCATCGCCAAATTTACGATCGTGGTTTTGGTGGCTCGTGTGATTCGCTACTTCGGCGAAGCGTACCTGGGAGTTCGCATGGGCGCGGACGCGCAAGGTTTTCTGCAGCGCAACGCCTGGACGATGGTGGGCGTCGCTATCGGGCTGGCGTTTCTGCTCTATTTTTTGATCCGTTGGAACGACCGCCGGGCGGACTCTCAGCCGCTTTCGTAATTCCGCGGTGGCGGCACGGTGGCATCGTAAACAGAGCGTGCGCATGTTGGAGAGATCGCACTCGCCGCCGCCCTCAGCGACCGGCACGATGTCGTCGGCATCCCAAATGTGGCGCCGCCCACCCCATTCCTTCTCGAACCGCTTGCGGGCAGCGTAATCCAGCTTGCGCTTGTCCTTGCGGAGAGCCTCTGTATCGGTGCCGCATTGCGCGCAAACGCCGCGATCGCGCTCGAAAACCTGGCCGCGCAGATAGCCGCGATCAGTGCGCAGCCGCCATTGGTGGACACAGGAGGCGCCGCAGAAGGTGAAACGCCCGGGAGGAACGACTGCGCCGCACCAACGGCACAGGCCACGCTTGCGCTTGACCCAACCGCCGGCTTTGGTGCGACTCGTGCTCACACTCGCAGTTCGTAGCCCAACTCGCGCATGCCTTCGATGATCCGTTGGCGGATCTCACCCACCTCCTCCGAGGAGAGCGTACGCTCCGCGGATCCCACTGTCAGGCGGAACGAGACGCTTTTCTGGTCTTCTGCCAGCGGTGGCCCGGAGTACTGACGGAGGAATTGGATCGATTCCAGCAGAGGTCCGGCAAAGGACGCGATCCTTGCCTCCAGTTGCCCGGCATACTCGCGCAAGACGGCGATCACCGAGAGGTCGAAGGCGCTGGAAGGGTAGCGGCGAATGGGCGTGTACTTCTTTTCCGCGGAGGCGAGCCGCTCGACGACAACGAGATCGAGATCCAGCAGGGCAGCGCGTCCGGGGTCCACAAGAGACGGAAATAGTTCGAAGAGGCGACCCGCCTTTTCGCCGCGCCACAACACGTCCGCTGCGCGCGCCGGGTGTTCGAACGGGCGGGCTTCGGCGGGGCAGACTTGAGCTCCAGGCATCAGGCACTCAGCGGCCCGCTTCAGTTCAAACAGGCCGGCCGCGCCATCGCCGTGGCGGTCGTAAATCGCGGCCACGAGGTGTCGGATTTCATTGACACGCCCGGCATCGTTGGAATGAATCTCCTGCCCGATCTCGAACAACCGGAAGGCGTCCCGGTGCTTGCTGTTCTCGGCGATATTCTTCCACACGCCGGGAATAAGCGAGAGACGCATCAATGCCTGATCGGAAGCGATCGGGTTGGTCACGTGCACGTGCGTGCTCGGATCGAAATGGAACTTACGCGCATCGTCCTCGCTCAGGAAGGAGTAGTTGTAAACCTCGGTGAATCCCAGGTCCGCAAACAGGTTTCGCGAGTCATGCTCGAACCTACGGTGCGCGTTTTCTGGCGGCACAGCCGCGGGCACGAGCGGGGCCTTAGGAGGAATGGAATCGTAACCCACCATACGCCCGACCTCTTCCACCAGGTCGTCTTTGATGGTGATGTCTTTGGTGGCACGCCAGGACGGAACGGATACGGAAAAGACACCGGGCTTCGGTTCGGCGACTCGGAATTCGAGGCACTCCAGCAATTCGCGCACCTCGGCAGGCGCAATCGCGCGGCCGAGTTTGCGCTGCAACCAATCTAGCGGGAGTTCAATGGGTGGGGGCGGGGGAATCTCTCGCTTCTGATCGGCCACCCCGCCCACCAGCAGGACCCCAGGCGAGAGTTCCTGTAGCATTTCGATAGCCCGCCCCAATCCGCGAACGGTGTTGGCGGGGTCTTGCGCCTTTTCAAAGCGCATGGAGGCATCGGTGCGCAGCTTCAGCGCGGCCGAGGTCTTGCGAACCGAAGACGCCTGGAAGTTCGCGCTCTCCAAAACCACGCGTGTCGTCTTGTCACTGATCGCGCTGTCCAACCCGCCGATCACACCGCCGAGCGCAATCGCGCCCCCAGCGTCAGCGATCACCAGATTCGAGGGGCCGAGCGTGTACTCTTCTTCGTTGAGTGCACGGAAGTGCTCGCCGGGCTTCGCCGGTCGGATGAAAATCGTGTCGCCCTTCAGCAAGTCCGCATCGAAGGCGTGCATCGGCTGCGCCAGTTCCGCCATGATGTAGTTCGTCATGTCGACGATGTTGTTGATCGGGTTCAGGCCGATGGCGGTGAGCCGGTATTGCAGCCAGAGAGGCGACGGTTTGACGGTGACATTTTCGAAAACCAGCGCGCTATACCGCGGGCACAGACTCAGGTCTTCGATTTGAATCTTGATAGCGCCCGGCCCGCTGGGCAGCAGTTCCAGCCGAACCGGGTCCTGGAGCCGGTGCTTGAGAATCGCGGCGACCTCGCGCGCCATGCCATGGTGACCCCACAAATCGGGGCGATGCGTAATCGATTTGTTGTCGATCTCGATGACGCTATCGGGCGTCAGACCGGGCAGCGGCGATCCCACCTGCGCGTCGAGCTCGAGTATTCCGGAATGATCGCGGTTGATGTCGAGCTCGGCAGCGCTCGCCAGCATACCGTCGCTCTCCACGCCGCTGACGATTTTCTTGCCCACAGGAACATACGCAGTCACCATTCCTGGACGGCAATTGGGTGCGCCGCAGACCACCGTCTTACACCCATAGCGTCCGGCGTCTACGACGGCCTTGCGGTTGTGGCTGTTGCCGATCGGCTCGACGGACTCGACGCGCGCGGCGCAGGCGCGATCGAGCAGCGCGCCCGTCACCTCGATGCCCTCGCACTCGGCGGTCTTCATGGTGATGAGCTTTTCGAGCGCGCCGGGTGCGCAATCGAGGTCGCGAACGAATTCCCGAATCCAGTTGTAGGAAAATTTCATGACTGATACAGGATCCCTGGATGCACAATATGTGCGGGTGGTGCAGGCTTACGCCTGCACGGGCCTTCCGTAACGACGGAAAGGGGCTGAAGCCCCCAGCAGGCTGAAGCCTGCCCCACATTTGGTGACGAGCTCAAAACTGCTCCAAGAACCGTAAATCCCCCCCTTGCAGTTGGCGGATGTCGTCGATCGCGTAGCGCATCATCACCAGCCGCGTGAGCCCCAGGCCGAACGCGAAGCCATTCCATTCCTCGGGATCAATGCCGCTCATGCGCAGCACATTCGGATTCACCAACCCGCACGGCAGCAGTTCCACCCAGCCGCTCTGCTTGCACACCGGACATCCCGAGCCGCCACAAATCAGGCACTGGATATCGAGCTCAAATCCCGGTTCGACGAACGGAAAATAGCCGGGGCGCAGGCGCACCGTCACTTCGCGCTTGAAGATCGCGGTGAGCAGCGTCTTCATGAAGTACAGCAGATGCGCAACCGACACATCGCGGTCGATCATCATGCCTTCCAGTTGGTAGAAGGTGTGCTCGTGCGAGGCGTCCACGCTTTCATTGCGGAAAACGCGCCCCGGCGCGATCATGCGCAGCGGCGGGCCGAGTTTCTCCATGCCGCGCACCTGCACCGGAGAGGTGTGCGTGCGTAGAAGATTACCGCCATCGAGCCAGAATGTGTCCTGCATATCGCGCGCGGGATGGTCGGCGGGAATGTTGAGCGCGTCGAAGTTGTGATACTCGGTTTCGACTTCGGGCCCGTCCAACACCGCGAATCCCAGCGACTGAAACAACTCCTCCAGTTCGCGTTGGATCTGCGTAATGGGGTGCAAATGGCCCCGGCGCGGGCCGGGAGCTGGCAGCGTGAGATCGATCCACTCCGCATCCAAGCGCTCCCGCAGCTTGACTTCCGCAAACTGCTGGTTGCGCGATTCGTATGCCGCTTCGATCTTCTGCTTGGCGGCATTGACCAGCATGCCAATGCGCTTTTTTTCTTCGGGAGGAAGCTTGCCCAGCTCTTTCATGACCTGGGTTAGCGCGCCATCCTTGCGGCCCAGCACGGCCACGCGCACCGCCTCCAGCTCTTCCGGGGAGCGTGCAGATGCAATTCGCGCCAGGGAACCGGTTTCCAGCTCCCGAATGGAATCATCCAACATGGGTGTGAAGTCTTCCATTGTAACAAGCGCCCGTGCCAAGGCCCGCGCGGATTGGTATGATCGCCTAACATGCGGGTACTTCTTCTTCTGCTTGTCGTGATTCCGGCGATCGCGCAGGACCGGAACCAGGCGCGGTCCATGACCATTTCGGACCGCGGCATTGTGGCCACCAGCCAGACGCTGGCATCGCAGGCCGGCGCGCAAATATTGGCGCGCGGCGGGTCGGCCATCGACGCCGCCATTGCAGCCGATGCCGTACTCGGCGTCGTGGAGCCCATGAGTTGCGGGATCGGCGGCGACCTGTTCGGCATTTATTGGGACTCGAAGACCGGCCAACTCACCGGCATCAACTCCAGCGGGTGGGCGCCCAAGGCTCTGAACATCGAGTTACTGAAATCGCTCGGGGCCAAATCCATGCCACAGGTCGGCATTCAATCGGTGACGGTACCAGGGTGCGTGGAAGGCTGGTCGAAGCTGCACAAGCGTTTCGGAAAATTGCCGTGGGCTGATCTGTTCCAGCCCGCCATCTACTACGCCGACCACGGTTACCCGGTGACCGAAATCATTCACGAGGCCTGGAAGATGGGCACGAAGAAACTGAAAGGCGACGAAAACGCGCGCCACATTTTCCTGCGCAACGACGCGCCGCCGGAAGTGGGCGAAGTGTTTCGCGATCCGCAGTTGGCCGCCGCGTTGAAGCTCATCGCGGCCGACGGGCCGGCAGCCTTCTACACCGGGCCGATCGCGCACGCCATTCTGAGGACTAGCGACCGCCTCGGCGGCAAAATGGGGGCCGCCGATCTAAGCGAATTCCAGGCCGAATTTGTGCAGCCGATCTCGACCGAATACCGCGGCTGGCGCGTTTATGAGCTGCCACCCAATACTCAGGGAATCGCCGCGCTGGAGATGCTCAACGTCTTCAGCCAATTTCCCTTGGCCGACTACGAGCCGCGCGGCGTGGAGGAATTGCACCTGCAGATCGAAGCGCAGAAACTGGCATATACCGATATGCGCCGGTACGTGGCCGACCCGAAGTTCGCCAAAGTCCCGGTGGACGGGCTGCTCTCGCTGGACTATGCGCGCCAACGTGCCGGCAAGATCGACGGCACCCAAGCGAATTGTTCCGTTCCTCCGGGCAAACCGTTGGAGATCGGACGCGATACGATTTATCTCTCCGTGGTGGATCGCGATGGCAACATTGTTTCTCTGATCCAGAGCCTGTACTCCGGGTTCGGATCGGGGGTGGTGGTGGACGATTACGGATTTGCCCTGCACAACCGGGGCGGGCTTTTCACTATGGACCCGGAACATCCCAACGCGCTGGCGCCGCGCAAACGGCCATTCCACACCATCATTCCGGCCTTTATGCAGAAAGGCAGCACGCATATCGGTTTCGGCATCATGGGAGGATTCAACCAGGCGCAGGCCCACGCGCAATTCGTCTCGAACATTGTTGACCACGAGATGAATATCCAGTCGGCCTTGGAGGCACCGCGCTTCACAAAGCTGACCTTCGGCGGCTGCGACGTTTCCATTGAAGCCCGCGTGCCGCGCGAGGTCCGGGAGAAGTTGTCGGCGCGGGGCCATGAGTTGAAGGTGCTGGGAGCGTTTTCGGATACTGTTGGCGGCGGACAAGCGGTGGTGCACGATTCTGCGACCAATATCAACTACGGCGCCTCCGACCCACGGAAGGACGGTTCGGCGGTGCCGGAGCCGCATCCGTACTTCGGGCAGGGGGGATCGTCGCGGTAGTGGATCGTAAAGCGTCACAATGTTTTGCCGAGCCGCGACCCTGGGCTGGTATGATGGGCCTTCACTATGTCAGATTTGCAGCAACAGCCCGCGCCCATGTCCGAAGCCGTTACCAACGGCATCCGCGTCGAAGTTTTATCGCGACATTCACCCGAAAACTCGCGACCGCAGCAGGGCGAATGGGTGTTCGAATACACGGTCCGCATAACCAATCAGGGGCTAGAAACGGTTCAACTTGTCAGCCGGCATTGGATCATTACGGATGCCGCGGAGCACACCGAAGAAGTCCGGGGGCCCGGTGTAGTGGGTGAGCAGCCCGTGCTGGCACCGGGGGAGTCGTTCAAGTATTCGTCGTGGTGTCCACTCAAGACCCCCAGCGGTATGATGCGCGGCACTTATCAAATGGTCGGCTCAGGCGGTCGGCAGTTCGACATAGAGATCGCGCCCTTCGGGCTAAAAGCGAAGTATACGGTTCATTAGCCTGCCAGTGCGGCCACCCCAGTCAATCCCCGATCACCGTAACCACTACTTGCCGCTTGCGCGGCCGGTCGTCGAAATCGCATAGCACGATCTGCTGCCAGGTTCCGATCGCAATACGGCCTTCGGCGATGGGAAAACTCTTGGCCGTGCCCATGAACGCGCTGCGCAGGTGCGCGAAGCCGTTTTCATCACCCCAGCGGGCGTTGTGGGCGTAGTCGGTGTTGGCAGGCGCGATCTGATCGAGAGCACGCTTGAGGTCGGCCACGCAGCCCGGCTCGAATTCGAGAGTGGTGATGCCCAGCGTCGAGCCTACGCCGGAAATGTTGACGATCCCGGTCTGCACCGCGCTCTGCGCCACGATGCGCGCCACTTCGGGTGTGATATCGAGCACGTCGCAATGACCGCGCGTCGAAAGTTGAATTTCCTTTTGAACTACGGCCACCGCTCACTTACCGAAGTTGGCTTCGAAGGCGGCGATCTTCGCCACGCGCCGCTTGTGACGCTCCGCGCCGGAAAACTTTGCGTTCACGAAGGCATGAATCGCCTCCACGGCCAGTTCTGGGCCGATCACCCGGGCACCCAGGCACAGCACATTCACGTCGTCATCTTCCACGCATTGGTGCGCCGAAAACGTGTCGTGGCACGTGGCAGCGCGGATCCCCTTGAACTTGTTTGCGGCCACACACGCCCCCGCGCCGCTGCCGCAGATCAGAACCGCCCGCTCCGCGCGCTTCGACAGGACCGCCTCCGCCACAGCGCGCGCATAGTCGGGGTAGTCCACCGGTTCGGTCGAGTTCGTGCCCAGGTCGGTAACCTGGTGGTTCGCTTTGCGGATTTCCTCGATGGCCCGCCCCTTCAACGGAAACCCCGCATGATCGCTTGCCACTGCCAGATTCATCGCAAACCATCATAACGCGCGGTCGGTCTTGCCCCGGCAGACACAGGTTTGGGATAGTGAAACTTGACCCTGCCTTCGCTCCGCTCCATCGAAACCGCAGCCGATCTGGTCCACGGCGTGATCCCGCCGACGCCGCAGATCCGCTGGCCCCTCCTTTGCGCACGCACCGGAGCCGAGGTCTGGGTGAAACACGAGAATCACACTCCGGTGGGCGCGTTCAAAGTGCGCGGCGGGCTGGTGTATATGGAAGAACTGCGGCAGCGCGAGCCGCACGTGACTGGAGTCATCGCGGCCACCCGCGGGAATCACGGCCAGAGTGTCGCCTTTGGGGCGAGCCGCGCCGGATTGCGGTGCGTCATCGTAGTCCCGCATGGAAACAGCCGTGAGAAGAATGCCGCGATGTGCGCGCTCGGAGCGGAGTTGATCGTGCACGGACTCGATTTTCAGGAGGCCTTCGAACACGCCGTTCAGTTGGCCGGCGAACAACATCTCCACCTGGTACGCTCCTTCGACGAGGCTCTGCTCCGGGGTGTGGCGAGCTGCGCGCTGGAGTTATTCCGCGCCGTGTCCGGGCTCGACACCGTGTACGTGCCCATCGGCCTCGGGTCGGGCATTTGCGCCGCCATCGCGGTTCGTGACGCGCTTGGGCTGCAGACTGAAATCGTCGGTGTAGTGGCATCGCGCGCGCAGGCATATGCACTGTCTTTTGCCGCCGGCCGGCCAGTCGCATCCGACGTGGGCGAGACTATCGCCGACGGTATGGCCGTCCGGGTTCCCGACCCCGCAGCGATCGAGCTCATTCTCAAAGGAGCATCCCGCATCGTGACGGTTGCAGAGGAGGAGATTCAGGATGCGATGCGGCACCTCTTTTCCGACACGCACAACCTAGCGGAGGGAGCGGGTGCGGCGCCGCTCGCGGCACTGCTGCAGGAGAAGGATCGGATGCGCGGGCGTCGCGTGGCCTTGGTACTGACGGGCGGGAACGTGGACCGGGATGTGTTCGCTCGGACGTTGGGGGCGTGACTGGGGCGATCTGTCCGAGGCGCGTGCGTTTACCGCCTCGCCACCGAGCGGCCCTCTTTGTCACCGCGCAGCCAGACAAACACGGGAGCCATCGGTGTGGGCGAAGGCCAGGGCAGGACCACTCGCAACGTCTGCCGGTCGCCTTCGCCCGCGACACTCAGCGGCGGGCCGGGCACGGGGAGGCCGTTCGCCGCAGTCCAGCCCGTCTTCTCGATTGCCTCCAGATCTCGGCCTTTTAGCAGGGCGACATAGCCCTGATCCACGGTTTCGTTGGTCAGGGTGACGCTTTCGATGCGCGGCAGGCGAATCACGCGCCCCACCATGACCGGCTCCGAGGTACCCGCCGACTCCGTATCCAACGCGACCTGCAGGGTGCATCCGGGAGTGCCCACGACTCCCGGATCGGCCGAGGCGAAGAGCAGGCCTTCGCCCAAGTAATCGAGCTTCGCCGCCGCGCGCCTTTCTCCCGAGCGCACCCGGACAGCCTCCAGCATCCGCGCGGACTCGGCGCAATCCAGACGCAACGCCGGCTGGCTGTCGGCGTTTTCCACCTGGATCGACATCCCTATAAACGAACCGGCCGGCACTTCCCCTTCGCGGAGCCATGTGGCCAATTCCTGCGGAAGCGAAATCTTCACGCTCACGATCCGAGGCCGCACCCCTACCACCACAATCCCACCAGAGATCCGCGCGGCATCCGGCACGCCGCCAAGTGCCAACTGCAACGCAAAGCGGTCGCCCTTCCTGGCGCCGCCGTCGAGCGACACGAAAATCTCGCGTTCCTCGCCATTGATATCGCCGAGCCGGAAGGTCGCGTGCTCGGCAGTCAGGCCCTCCAGCCGGTCCAGACCCGTGCCCCGCAACAGCAGCCTAAGATCCTTGGCACCGGCATTTACGCGCAGCGGCAGGTTGTCGATTTTCGGCGCTGCCGGCAGCACGCGTACCGGCACGGTCTGTGTGGATCCGCCGGTCTGCGCCAGGGCCAGCAGATAGTCACCGGCGCGGAAATGGTTGGTGTCGATCTCTACTTCCATCGATGGCTGGGGTCCGGCGCGCAGCCCTACGGGAAGGACGTAATCCAGATCGGCCGGCGTGCTGCCAAGCCGACCCGCTTTTCGAATAGAAACGCGCTCCACAAACTGGAAATCGCCGCCATCCAGATGTAGCGGCACCACGCCCGCGCCATCCACCAGGGCGCCGCGGGAATCGGCCGCAATACTCAAGGCCTTGGTGTCGGCCAAAGACGCCAGATGAAATTCTCCATCCACCTTGGCGGTTCCCCAATCCCACCGGCCTTCCAGACGATACGTGCCAGGCTGCGCAGCGGTTTTGCGGAGGTCGAGTTCCAGCAGTCGGCGCTGGTCGGAACGAACCTTCACCGGAACCGGCGCGCTGCCGCCCGTGAGAGTCCAGTCGCGCACGCGGTCCACCAGCGGCCAGTCGTCAATCGATTTCAACTTCACCGGCACGGTAGAGCGCGCTCCGGCCGGCAGCCACGCCGGCTGCGCCAGCGATATCGGCGGTGGCCCGCTATTGACGGCCCGGTGGGCCCAGAGGTACACGAAGCGATTGTGCGTGCCGGCGGTTTTGCGCTGCGCGCAGAGCGTGAGTCCATCGTCGGCGGCCGGCTCGGAATAGACCGTGCGGAATTCGGTGTCCGGCATCAGCCAGGTCTTCACCATCGGCAAGGCTTCGCCGCCGGGGACAAACCCGCCGGCGTTTTCGAAAAACATGTTGGTGGCCTGTCCCATGCGGGTGGCCGGTCCCGCGCGCCGGCCCACGCCCAAGGGGTTGTAAGCCGCCAGCACGGGATTCAGCGCGCGCGTTAACGCGAACAACACCTGATCTGACGGACTCACGCGGGCGGGGGTGAGATCCGCTTCGTCCTCGCCGTTGTCCTCGATCGCGGCCAGGGCGTCAATGGTGTCCTCCAGTTCTTCCGTCTGATCGGCATAGGTGGCCAGCTCCGAGACCAAATCGTCGTCTTTGGAGACCAGTCGGGTGACCCTCTTTTCATCCAAACCCTGGGGTCCAAAAACCAGCAGGGCCGATCCCACAGTAAACGGCATGGTCCATTCCGCGGTGCCGTCGAGCGTATGCTGTTCGAGCACCGTCACGCCGTCAGCTGACGCCGAGCCCGCCGGGATCACCACCAGCGCGATCCGCGCGTTCTTCTTTAAGTCGGGGGGCACCTTGACCGGAGTGCAGGCTAGCTTGTAACCCTTGGCGATGGTGTTTACCACGCGGATGGGAAGGGGCGCCGCGCCGTTTCCAGGCGACACCTTGATCTGAAAAGTCGCCAAAGGAACCGACCCGATGCAGTTCCGCGCACCGCTGGCGCTAAAGCCCGCAGGACAAAGGGCCACTACCAAGAGAGGGACGTATCTCATGAGGCTCTCCTCAAGGTTCCTCCTATGTTAGCTCGTGAGGGGCTTAAAGTTTTCAAGTACCGTACGGGAGGTTTAGGTCCCTCATCCCGTACCAGAACCGAGGGAAGAACCACTAATGTTTTCTCCGAAAACCGACGATGCTGAGGTTGGATGTCAACAGCAGACGATTTAGTGCTCGCTGAACTGATGCTCAACCGGTTTCGACGCCTGGTGGGAGAACTGCAACGGGGCTCGATTACGCGCAACGATTTTCAGCCCTGGGAGATCCAACTTCTCTTGGACTTTGAGACCTGTCATCTGGAGCGGCGGCGCAAGACGGATATCCTGCGCCAATACCAAAGGGCCGTGGAGCGTCAACTGGAAATGGGCAGCGGGCCGCCGATGAAGCTTTCCGAGTTTCTCCAAGTCCGTGCTGCCAAGCGGGAAGAGAACTCTACTGGAGAATGACGCGCCGTCCCTCGATGCGGTAATTGCCGCCGAGGACGATACGAATTGCTTCGGAATAGATCCGGTGCTCCTGCTGTAGGATCCGCTGCGCCAGAGTCTCCTCGGTATCGGCATCGTGAACCGGCACCGCCATCTGCAGAACCACAGGGCCGGCGTCCAGGTATTCGTCCACGAAATGGACGGTGCAGCCGCTCACCTTCACGCCATAGGCCAAAGCTTGATGCTGCGCGTCCAGTCCCGGGAAGGCGGGTAGCAACGACGGGTGGATGTTGAGGATCCGGTTTCGGAACTGGCGGACAAAGGTGGCGCTCAACACCCGCATATATCCGGCCAGGCAAATCAGGTCGACCTGGTACTTCTGTAACTCTTCGATGAGCGAGCGGTCGTAAGCCTCCCGATCCACGCCTTTCGACGGAATGACGACTGCATTGATGCCGCGCTCGCGCGCCAGTTCCACGCCGCGTGCCTCCGCACGATTGCTAATCACCACCGCGATCGACGCTTCCATTTCGCCGCGCGCCACGCTCTCGGCGATGGCTTCCAAATTGGATCCGCGGCCGGAGAGCAGAATCGCCAACCGCTTCATCGGTACTCCAGACGAGGACGCCGAGTGCGGTGCAACACCACCGTGCCGATGCGAAACGGCGATTCGCCCAGGCGGCGCAGCACGGCTTCCGCCTTAGAAACGCCGCGCGCGGGAACTGCCAGGATCATACCCACACCCAAATTGAAGGTGCGCCGGTAGTCGTCGTCCGGTATGTTGCCGATACGCCGCATCACTTCGAACAAGGGCGGAATCTTCCAACTCTTCGTTTCAATACTGGCGGCAAGTCCCTTGGGCAGCATGCGCGGCGTGTTATCGGTGATACCGCCGCCGGTGATGTGAGCCGCTCCGTGCAGCAGGTTAGCAGCGATTAGAGCGCGGATAGGCTTCAGGTAACTGCGATGGACTGCCAGCAGCGCATCCCCCACGCTGGCGCCGATTTCGGGCAAAACCGTTTTGGGGCCGTATCCCGCGCGCTCGAATAACAGACGCCGGGCCAGCGAGTAGCCGTTGGTGTGGAGACCGGTGGAGGGCAGCGCCAGCAATTGGTCGCCGTTCCGAACCCGGCTCCCGCTGAGGAGTCCGGAACGCTCTGCGGCCCCGACGATGAATCCTGCCAGATCGTACTCGCCAGCTGCATACAGGCCCGGCATCTCAGCGGTCTCACCACCGATTAATGCACATCCGTTGTGCTTGCAGCCGCGGGCGATGCCGGATACCACTGCGGCAGCCACCTTAGCATCGAGCTTACCTGCGGCGAAATAGTCGAGAAAGAAGAGGGGAGTCGCGCCCTGCACAGCAATATCGTTGACACAGTGATTGACCAGATCTTCGCCAACGGTGTCGTGCCTCGCCGTAAGAAATGCGATCTTGAGCTTAGTACCCACGCCATCGGCCGAACTGATCAGGACCGGCCGGCGCATTCCCGAAAGCTGATAGGCAGCGCCGAAGGTTCCTATGTCGGTAAGGACGCCCGGCGTAAATGTCAGCCGCGCGAATTTCCGGATCGCGGACACTGCACGGTCGGCTTCATTGATGTTGACACCGGCGTCGCGGTACAGAGTTGGTTTTCGAGTAGACAAATCTCAGTATACGGCTGGCCAGCGCCTAGCGTTGCCCCACTTACCGATCCGCCGAGTCCAGCAGAATCGTGACTGGTCCATCGTTCACCAATTGGACTTGCATAGACGCCTGAAAGACGCCCGTCTTCACCGCGACAGGACCGCGCCGCGCCCCCGCAACGAAGTATTCGTATAGCGCCAGCGCCCGATCGGGAGGCGCGGCTCCGTCGAAACTAGGCCGTCTGCCCCGGCGGCAATCGCCGTAAAGCGTGAATTGCGACACGATCAGCAAGGAGCCAACCGCTTCGGCGACGTTACGATTCATCCTGCCGTTTTCGTCCGGGAATATGCGTAACCCTAAGAGCTTGTCCACCAGGTAATCAGCAGCCTGTTCCGTATCGTCTCGTCCAACTCCGACCAACACTAAGAGTCCTGTGCGAATGGCTCCCACGGTCTCGCCATTCACCGTAACCTGCGCCTCGCTTACACGCTGAATTACAAGTCTCATTGTATGCAGACACTAATTTCCAGTCAGAAATCTATACAATCTTATGAGCACCTTCATGGTATAGTATGCGGAGGTGAAAAATGGCAAGAGGTAGAAGCGTACAAGATCTAACTACTCTGCAAATGGCTTTGGTAGGTTATCAGATCGAGAAACAAAAGATCGATGACAAGATCAAAGAGATCGAGGCCCAGCTAAAAGGGAAGAGAGGGCCGGCATCATCCGCGAGTGTCGCTATTAAGAAGGCCGGTAACAGGCGAGTGCTCAGTCCCGCTGCGCGGCGCCGCATAGCGGCTGCACAGAAGAAGCGCTGGGCAGAGCACCGAAAACGGATGGCTCTGTCCGCCAAAGAAGCCTAGGACCTCAACTTACTGCGTTCCCAAGCCACGTCCCAGCCGAAGCGGGCTATGATCGTTTCCACCGGACCCTCAGCTGCTATCTGTCCTCTCTCAAAGAACACAGCCCTGTTACAAAGGGCCGCAGCCAGGCGGCTATCATGGGTTACCAGAATCTTCGCTTGCGGTAACTGGGAGAGCAATTCCGCGAGAGAGATGTGACCGGGTGGATCGAGGAATGTAGTAGGTTCATCAAGCACTAGAATTTCCGGCTCCATGGCGAGAACGCCGGCAATGGCCACTCGTTTCTTCTCACCGGCGCTCAGATGATAAGGCGCCTTGGATTCTGCGGCAGACATTCCCACCGTTTCGAGCGCCGCTCGCGCCTTTACCAGGGCAGCCGCACTGTCCATCCCGAGGTTGAGTAACCCGAAAGCCACATCCTCTACCACGGTTGGCATAAACAACTGACTGTCGGAGTCCTGAAAGACGATACCTAACTTACGCCGAATCGCGGGCAGGTTTTGTTTCTCGACTGTCAAGCCGCAGATTTGAATGCTGCCTTCGCCGCGAAGCAGCCCATTCAAATGAAGCGCGAAAGTCGTTTTGCCGCTCCCGTTCGGTCCCAAAAGCGCCACCGACTCTCCTGGATTAAGGCGGAAGTCGATGCCGTTGAGGGCGGCGGTCCCATCTTCGTAGCGATACTGCAGGCCACGGACTTCGATCAGGGGACTCACGCCAGAGCCCTCTCCACCGCGATGCGCAGCGCGAGAGGCGCCAGCGAAGCGACGGCCGTGAAAAGTAGGTCAATGCGCTGGAACCGCACCCCGCTTAACGCCAGAAACCGGCCCTCGAATCCGCGCGCCAGCATGGCCCGGTGAATGTCTTCGGCGCGCGCATAAGAACGTGCGAACAAAACGGCCAGCGCGCCGGCCGCTGCCTGAAAGCGTTGCCCGCCCAACCGCCATTGCCGTGCGGAAGCGCCACGGGCAGCCGCCGCGCCGTTCATGCGCTGTGCTTCGTCCGAGATTACGAAGAAATACCGGTAGAGAAACTGTCCCACGTCGAGCAGAAAGTGCGGGGCTCCCATGGATTCGAGGCCACGCAGAAGGATCGGCAACGGGGTGGTGGAGATGAGTAACAACACGGCCAACGCCGAGAGGTAACTCTTAATTGCCAGTGGCACGCCCCGGGCTGCATCCCCAGCCATCCAGCTCACCACCGCAAAAACGGCGGAGAATGGCAGCACGATTCCAGCCCGGACCAGCGCCCCCCAGACCGGCACGCGAGCCCACAGCAGCGCCGCGACCAACAGGACAAACAGTCCTAAGGCAAACTGCGGAAGCCCTCGATGGGCGGTGGCCAAGGCGATCAGGAATACGAGCAGGGCGACGACTTTGGCACGGGGATCGCGGCGATGCAGCGGGCTAGAACCCCGTGCCCATCGCTCGGGAGCCAAGCGATGCAACTCACAGACTCCTGTGGCGCCCGGCTACCCTGCCAATCACGAGACAAGCCCCATAGATCAGCACCAGCCCGAGGATGCCCGTGGAGGCCTGTCTCAGAAAATTGGCGTCCAGTGAAGCGGGGTGAAGATTCAAGAGCTTCTCGATACCGTCCGGCCCGCCCGCCGCAAACAAAACTCCTACCGTGGCGAGTAGCACTGCCGTTAGGGCGACACCGGCCAGAATCGGAGACCGGTTGGGCTGCGGATAGTGTACCGTCTTCGGTTGCACGCGTTCCAGCGCCTGCATGACCGCCAGCGTGATAGCTCCTTCCAGGATCGCCGAGACGGTGAACAGCGCCAGTGAGACGCTTAGAACGGAAGGCGGCATTTTCACGCCAGAGACGAGCAACTCGGCCAACGCCAGGCAGGCGCTCACCAGAACCGAAAGCGCGCCGCCCGCAAACAACGAAAGCTTGCGCCATTTAGTCCCTCCCCAGATGTGGAATGGCAGATACCCCGCCAGCACACCCAAGACCGCCATGTTGGTGATGTTGGCTCCCAGCGCCAGGATGCCGCCATCCTGAAACACCAGCGCCTGGATGGCCAGAATCGCCGCCATCACCACGCTGGCCGGCGCCGGTCCCAACGTAAACGCAAGCAGCGCGCCGCCCACCAGATGCCCGGTGGTACCTGGGCCCACCGGAAAATTAATCATCTGCGCTGCAAAGACAAACGCGCCCAGGACCCCCAGCAGCGGAACCTTGTTTTCTTCCAGTGAGCGTTGCGCCCGCCGCGTCAGGTATACGACGGCCGGCGCGGCTGCCGCGTCGAGCGTGGCCCACACCGGAGTTGCCAGAAATCCATCGGGGATGTGCACGACTTATCCAAAGTAGCACGATCTGTAAAATCGTGGCACCGGCCTCCAAATTTCCCGGTGCTACTATGTGTACGCATGAGCGTGCTCAGTCGGATTGGGGTAGCGATCGATTCCGATCTTCTGAAGAAGTTCGACCGGCTGATTACCCAGCGCGGCTACACCAACCGCTCGGAGGCATTTCGCGACCTGATCCGCGACGAACTAGTGGAGCGCACTTGGGAATCGCCGGAGAGCCAGGTAGTGGGGACCATTACGCTGGTCTATAATCATCACGTCCGCCTGCTGAACGAGAAACTCACCGACATCCAGCACGATTTTCACCGCGCGATTTTGTCGACGCTGCATGTGCACCTCGACCATGACAATTGTCTCGAGGTGTTGGTGGTGAAGGGTAAGTCGGCAGAAGTGCGCAAGGTGGCCGACGTTTTGATCAGCACCAAGGGCGTGAAACACGGGCGGCTTAGCCTCAGCACTTCGGGCGCGGAGTTAGAGTGAACGGCACCGCTCCCTCTGGTAACGGCTCGGTAACGCTAAACGCGCGCGTCTGCGGTCTTCGATTCTCCCGCCAGCCACGCACGGCACCGCGCATAGAGTGCTTCGACCTCGGGGCCGGTCAGCCCGGGCATGTCGGTCTTTACCGGATAGCCGATTAGCGACTGCAGATACGCCAGGTGGCGGTATCCTTCCGGAAACCGCGCCAGTCGCTCCGGATCCAATTCCAGCCGGGCGGCGGGATCCACAGGATCCATGCGGTCCTTCTCATAGATGGGCTGGCGCAGAGAGATTCGCCAGTTGCCGTCGTCCTTCTTTCGCAGGAAATCGCAAAACCGGCCGGTGCACACGACGTCGCACAATACCTCGTGAACCTTGCCCCGCTGGGAAATGGTCATCTTGGTGAGCGAGATGGCGCGCGGCCCGTTGATCTCGATGGTGCTCCCACCCAGAAAGTGAAGGATGCGCACGCCCTTGGCGAAGCCCGCCTGGCTCATGGCGATGAACTCTTCAAAAGTTCCCTGGGTCCAAGTGGCCATCATTCGGCCTTCCGGAGCCCAAACCGTGCGAAAACGGTCCCAATCGTTGGCGTCGCGCCAGAGAACCCAATTCTCGACCAGTTCGCGGATTTTCAGCCGCTCCAATATCTCTTCGCTCATGTGACGGTCTTCGTCTTCTTCATCGATTCAGCAGGAACCGCGCGCAGTTGCGCATCTTCCAGGCGCTTGGTCTCCTGCCAGGTGTAGATCATGCGGTGGAGTACCGTCAGGTTCGATAGCACCGCGATCACCCACAACACGGCCGCCATGCGATCGAAGAGCGCCCCAATGATGATCAGCACGATGCGCTCGGGCCGCTCCAGAAAGCCCACTTTGCACCGGGGAATGGTGCACTCGGCACGTGCGCGCACATAACTCACCATCACCGAGCCGGTCATCACAATGGCCGTGAGCACAATATAAAAGAAGCGATTGATGGAGGCGTAGTAGACCAGCAGACCTACGTATAGCGCCAGGTCGGAATAACGGTCGAGGACGGAGTCGAAGAAGCCGCCGAAGCGGGTCACTCGATCGGTAGCGCGCGCCACGCGGCCATCCACCATGTCGAACACGCCGGCCCCAATCACCACGGCCGCGCCCCAACGAAACTTTCCCTGGGCAAATAGAAATGCCGCCCATGCATTGATCACCAGCCCCAGGAAGGTGAGTACGTTGGGATGGATGCGCGACAATGCCAACCAGCGCACGATGCGGTCGATCATTGCGCCGAAGACAATCCCGATCACCCGGGTGTACGTCATATCAAAGTTCTGCGTCGTGAATGGTGGTCAACTTGAGAATTTCGAGCTCCTTAATACCACCGGGGCTCTGAACCTTAACCTCATCCCCCACTTCTTTTCCCAAAAGCGCGCGGCCAATGGGCGAAGTTGTGGAGACCTTGCCGTTCGCGGCATCCGCCTCTTCGCTGGTAACCAGGTTGTACGTGATCTCCTCGTCGCGCTTCACATCCAAAACTACCACGGTCGAGCCGAGTCCCACCTTGTTATGTGGGATCTTGGAAAAATCCACCATGGACATTTCGGCCATCCGCTTCTTGAGTTGGTTGAGGCGGGCGTTGACGAAACCCTGGCGATCCTTGGCGGCGTGATACTCCGCGTTTTCGCTGAGGTCGCCATGCGCCCGGGCCTTCAGAATTTCGCGCGGAAGCTCGTTGCGCAACTCGTATTCGAGGGTGGCAATCTCGTCCTGGAGTTTCTTTTTAATGTCGTTCATGGACTCGTAACAGTCCCTGGCCTCACATTATAGCGGACACCGGCGGGAATGGATCACGACTTTATTCAGCCGTTGCGCGCAGGATCTCATCGGCGACATCGGCCGCGGCCCGCATCTCCAGGACATCGTGCACGCGCACAATGTGAGCGCCTCCCAGCACGCAAGCTGCCACCGCCGCCGCCGTGGCGAACCTGGTCTCTTCGGCGCTCGGATGCGCCAGGAAGGCCTTCCGCGAGGGACCCACCATCAGGGGGAGATCGAGGGCCGCCAGTTGCTGCAGGCGCCCCAGGATGAGCGCGTTCTGTTCCTTACGTTTGCCGAATCCCAGACCGGGATCGATCACCAGCCGGGCTTTGTCGATACCCACATGCCGTGTGCGGCTTGCGGCTGCGTCCAAATCGCGGGCGATGGTACCTACGGGGTCGGGCATCGGCCCCAGTTTGGCCCAGGTCTCTGGCCGCCCGCGCATGTGGTTCAGAATCAGGCCGGCATTGTGGTTCGAGATCACGCGCGCCAGGTGCGGTTCGAACGTCAGCCCCGAGGGGTCGTTGATGATCTCCACCCCCAGCTCTAGCGCGCGCTCCGCGATTTCGGCTTTGTAGGTGTCGACCGAAATGGGAATCGTGAGCCGGTCCTTGAGCCGCTTGAGCACAGGAATCAGACGGCGCATCTCCTCCGCGGCGGAGATCCGGTCCGATCCGGGCTTGGTGGACTCAGCGCCAATATCAAGGATGTCGGCCCCCTGCTCCTCGATCTCCAAGGCGCGGGCAAAGGCGCGGTCCGGGTCGGAATACTTGCCGCCATCGGAAAACGAATCGGGCGTCACGTTCAGGACCCCCATCAGCACGGTCCGTTCGCCCAATTGGATTTCGCGGCGCTGGAGCTTCCAGTAGAAGAGCTTTCGCACTAGAGCACCACTTTGCGCCAATTCTTACCAACCTGGATCACGAGTTCCGGCCCGGGGTCACGCAGCACTAGTTCTTTGACCTTTTGTCCGTTGATTTCCACCGCTCCCGCTTTGATTTTGCGCACCGCGTCACTTACGGATTCGGCTAGCCCGATCTTGGCCAGTAGCTTGTCCACCCGGATACCCCCGTCGACCCATACCTCCTCGGGCGCGGGCACAGTGGGAATATCCCCCGGCACACCGCCCTGCCGCACCACACGGTTAAAGACGTCCGCCGCTCGCGACGCGTCGGTAGCCGAGTGGAAATCCGTCACGATCGATTTCCCTAGAGCGATCTTGGCCTCCATCGGATGCAGCTTTCCTTCCCCAACCTGACGTCGCATCGCGTCAATCTCGGCCATGCTTTTGTCAGTAAGCAGCTCGTAGTATCGGTACATCAGGTCGTCGCTCACTTGCATGATTTTCCGGAACATGACCTCGGGCGGCTCGGTGATCCCAATGTAGTTCCCGAGCGACTTCGACATTTTGTTGACCCCGTCCAAGCCCTCGAGAATCGGCGTCGTAGCCACGATCTGCGGCGGCTGGCCGTAGTCCTTTTGAATTTCGCGCCCCACCAGCAGATTGAATCTTTGGTCGCTGCCGCCCATCTCCACATCGCAGCGCAAGGCTACGGAATCGTATGCCTGGGCCAGCGGATAAAGGAACTCGTGCACCGAGATCGGAATGCCCTCCTTGTAGCGCTTCGAAAACTCAGCCCGCTCCAGCAGTTGCGCAATGGTGTACTTCGAGCAGAGCCGGACGATGTCTTCATAGCGCAGATTGGCCAGCCACTCGCTGTTCATACGCAATTCGGTTTTGACCGGATCGAGGATCTTGAATACCTGCGTGCGATAGGTTTCTGCGTTCTGCGCGATGGCTTCCACCGTCATCGGCGGGCGCGTGACGTTGCGGCCCGTGGGGTCGCCGATCAGGGCCGTGGAGTCTCCGATCAGGAAAATGACAGTGTGGCCCAAATCCTGGAAATGCTTCATCTTGCGCAGAAGCACGGTGTGGCCGAGGTGCAAATCGGGCGCGGTCGCATCGAAGCCGGCCTTGACGCGCAGAGGCCGCCGCGTCTTCGCGGACTCGATCAGCCGCTCGCGCAGTTCCTCTTCGCGGATGATCTCCGCCATGCCTTTACGCAGATAGGTTAGTTGCTCGTCGATGGTCATTCCGGTTGGGTTGCGGGATCACAACCAAATTAACATGGGGTGGTGGGTGGGACGGAAAAGGGGGCCGTGACAGCACGGCTCTACAAGCGAATCTAGTTTTACGTGTCCTCGGTATGGTATAATAGTTATATCACTTGCGGTTTAGCTTCGACCGTCGAAAGAGCAAGCGGCTCAGAGCGAATCCCAAGCGTGGCATTGGGTTCGAGGAAGCGCAGGAGCTGTTTTCGCGGCCAAACTGGCTTGATCAGCGATCCGACGTTCCGGAGCAGTATCTCGCCATAGGTTGGGTTGGCGACCGGCTTTATTCCGTCATCTTCGAAACCAGAGAAGATGAAGATGGCGAGATTCTTCACCTCGTCACTCTCTGGAAGTCGACGAACGAGGAGGTCCGATTGTATGAAGAAAACTCCTAAATCTTCCAGACCGATATCCGCCGAGGCCATCGCCCGGTTAGCGGATCAAGGCAAGGACGTTTCCCGGTTCTTCAAAGGCAAAGGCCACATGGTTCGGCCCATCCAGCGGGTCAATGTAGACGTCACTGCCAGCATGTTAGAGGAATTGGATAAGGCCGCTCAAGACCTCAACGTGAGCCGCCAAGCCGTGATCAAGACGCTCGTCCGGCAAGCTCTGGATCAACACTACTTGGCGCAACGCGCAAGGCGGCCTTAGCATTCAAACCATGCCCCTGCGGTTGAATTCCCCACCCCGCGGCGATAAGATAACTCCTCCCGAGGGGTGACTATGGTCCCAGTCCGAATTCTCACCGGGTTGCTATTTGCTGGCGCTCTGCTTGCCCAGCACACTTACACCGCGGCCGATATCGAAACCGGCGGGCGGCTTTACCGCGCCAATTGCACGGTCTGCCATGGTCCGGACGGCGATTTTGTCCCCGGCGTGACTCTCGGCCGCAATAAATTCCGCCGCGCGACGTCCGACGAAGAGATCGAGCAGATTATTCTTCAGGGCATCCCGGGCACGGGCATGCCGTCCCACAGTACTCTGCAGGAAGCGCAGGCGGAGAATATCGTCGCTTACCTGCACTCGATGGCCACTGCGGGCCGCAGCAATCTCCCGCCCGGGGATGCCGGCAAGGGCAAGGCGATTTACGAGAGCCAAGGGAGTTGTTCCACCTGTCACCGGATCCGCGGCGTCGGGTCGCGCATGGGCCCTGATCTTACGGACATCGGGAGCTTGCGGCGCGTCGCCGAACTGGAGCAGTCGCTGGTCGATCCCAATGCCGAAATCCTGCCTGAGAACCGCTTCGTCAAGTTGGTCACCAAGGACGGAACCGAGATAAACGGGCGGCTCCTGAACGTCGACACACTCACCGTTCAGATCCTCGATTCGCAGGAAAAGCTGCGATTCTTCACTAAGTCGAACCTCCGCGAATACTCCGTCATCAAGAATTCGCCCATGCCCTCTTACAAAGGCAAGCTGTCGACTCAAGAACTGGCCGACCTGGTAAGTTATTTGGTTTCCCTGAAAGGCATCTAACCATGATTCGCAATGCTCTGCTGCTTATTTCGCTTGCTGGGGCTCTTCCGGCGCAAGTCTCCTTCGACCGGGTTCTCAACGCCAACAAAGAGCCGAATAACTGGTTGACTTATTCGGGAACCACTCTCAGCCAACGGCACAGCCTGCTCAATCAAATTACGCCGGCGAATGTGAAGGACCTGGAACTGCGATGGGTGTACCAGGTGAAGTCACTCGAGAAGTTCGAGGCCACGCCGCTTGTGGTGGATGGCGTGATGTACACCGTGCAGCCGCCGAATGATGTGATGGCGCTCGATGCCGCCACCGGCCGCGTCTACTGGATTTATTCCTACACTCCTTCTAAGGACGCGCGCCCCTGCTGCGGGCGCGTGAACCGCGGGCTCGCCATCCTGGGCGACACGCTGTTCATGGGCACGATTGACGCCCACCTGGTCGCTATTGACGCCCGCAACGGCAAACCCATCTGGAATACGGAGGTCGCCAGCGCCGCCTCCGGGTACGCCGTGACGCACGCCCCGCTGGTGATCAAAGACAAGGTCATCGTCGGCACGGCGGGCGGCGAATTCGGTATCCGCGGCTTCATCGCGGCTTACAACGTGAAAACCGGCAAGGAGGTCTGGCGCTTCCATAACATCCCCGAACCTGGCGAGCCTGGCCATGAAACCTGGGCTGGAGATTCGTGGAAGCACGGCGGCGGTTCGGTGTGGGTCACCGGTTCCTATGACTCCGATCTGAACCTGACTTACTGGGGCATCGGTAACCCTGGGCCGGATTGGAATGGCGACGACCGTAAAGGCGACAACCTATACACCGATTCTGTGGTGGCGCTCGACGCTGACACCGGTAAGTTGAAGTGGCACTTCCAGTTTTCGCCGCACGATGAGTTCGACTACGATTCGGTGCAAGTGCCGGTGCTGGTGGATATGGAGTGGCAGGGCCGCTCTCGCAAGGTCATGTTGTGGGCCAATCGCAACGGCTACTTCTACGCGCTTGACCGCACCGACGGAAAGTTCCTGCTGGGCAAGCCGTTCGTCAAAGTCAATTGGGCTACGGGTCTCGATGAACGCGGCCGTCCCATGCGGGCAACCAGCGCGGCATCCAGTTTCGATGGCGTTCTGATCTATCCCGGCAACCAGGGCGGACCAACTGGTATAACTCGTCCTACAGCCCGCGCACGGGACTCTTCTACATTCCGAGTTGGGTGGAGTACAACACCACTTACATCAAAGTGCCGGTGGAATACGCCGAGGGACGGACCTTTGGCGGCGCAACCATGCGCGCCAACGTGGGAAGACCCGCCCCCACTCTTACGCGTCTGGAAGAGAGCGAAGGATACGGTGCGGTGACCGCCGTCGACCCACACACCGGCGACAAGAAGTGGCAGTTCAAGATGGCCGACGTCACCGACGCCGGCATCCTTACCACCGCTTCGGACCTGCTGTTCACGGGCGGGCGCGAAGGCTACTTCTGGGGATTGGATGCGCGCAATGGCGAGCTGCTGTGGAAGGCCACCGTGGGCGGAGCGGTGGTATCGGGGCCGATGACTTATTCGGTGGATGGGCGGCAATATATCGCGGTAGCCGCGGGTAACTCGCTTTTCAGCTTCGCGCTGCGACAATAATGTGAGTTGACAGTCACGCAGGCATTGACGGTCGCGCTACTGGCTGCCCAGGGCTTCTTTCTTCTGCGCCCCAACGGTGCGATGGTTCACTTCGTGCAGCCCGCGGCTCAGCGCCGGTCGGAGCAGAGCGCCTATTGGTTTCGGAAGAGTCCGGTACACATGGGCTGTTCCATTGCTTCCTGCAACCGCCCCGCCACGCGGACTGCCTCATACCGGCAACTGACCGCGCGCGGCACCGTTTGGAGAGCTTACGGTTTCTGCGAGAAGCACGAGCCTCCCGATGACGGAACCGGCCTGGTCTATCGACTCGGGCGGCCCGAAACTTTCGGCTACGATGTGCCGCTCGCGCCCCAGTGGGCGCCCATCTACTTCCTGCTCGGCATCTTTGGCTACGGAGTCTGGTGCGCCGGAATGTGGCGCTACGCGAGTTCCACTCGCAATCCACACATCCGAGCTTTCTTTCTGGTGCTGCACGCAGGTGTACTGGCGGTGTTATGGAGTGTATAACTGCCCGGCCGCGCAAA
This sequence comes from Bryobacteraceae bacterium, assembly GCA_035948775.1. Classification (GTDB taxonomy): domain Bacteria; phylum Acidobacteriota; class Terriglobia; order Bryobacterales; family Bryobacteraceae; genus PSRJ01. Next base: position 20,038 of record DASZIV010000141.1, on the reverse strand, counting down.
GGCGCCGCTCCCGTTCATTCGCTCTTAGTCGCCGCGTCCCAGTGCTCCACCACCTTGCCGTTCTTGATGCGATAGGCGTCAAAACCCGCGGTGGTATATGTCTTGGAGGGGTTCTTGGGGTCTTTCAGCTCGCGCGGGTAAATGACCATCACCATGTCGCCCTCCGCGATGATGGCGGTGATCTTGCGCTTCAGCTTGGGCGCAATTGGCTGAGGCTTGATATTGTTGTTTGCGAAATACTGCTTCAGAGCAGCCAAGCCGTCGGCCGCGTTGGGATTGTGTTGAATGAAATCGTCGGCAAGGTATTTGTCCGCCAGTTCCATGTGGCGCGCCTCTAGAACCTCGCGAAAGAGGTTGTAGATCATGGTCTTGTTGGCTTCCAACTTTTTGTCCGAGCTCTTGGTAAGCGACTCCGGATCAGGGACGCCCGTAACAGGAGTTTGCGCAAACAGCGGCGCCGACAACACCACAGCGGTCAACAGGCGAGCGAAAAGCACGTGAGATTTCATGCTTGACATGATCTGTCGAGACCGAAGGGGATGTCAAGGTTAGGCAGCTATTGCGTCTTCGCGCTCGCCAACTGCCGCAGCAGAGCCGCCGTATCCTCGTGCACGGTGGCATTCGATCCGGTGCGGCGCCCCAGGGCCATATCGACGGCCGTCATACCGCCTCGCACCTTGGCGTCCAACTTGGCTCCGTGCTCCACCAGCAACTGCACCACCTCATTGGCTCCTCTGCCGGCGGCGCCCATCAGCGCCGTGTAGCCCACGTCGTTGGTCGCGTTGATATCACCGCAAATGTCTAAACAAGCCTTAGTGGCCTCCAATGCATCCAGCGGAGAGCCGCGCGTGATTCCTTCCGTCCAGCCGATTCCCGCCGCTACCATCAGCGCGTTGGTGTGATCCGCGGCTGTGAGCTTAGGATCGGAGCCCCTGGCCAGCAGCAGCCGCATCAGTTCGGCATCGCCCGAGAGAGCCGCTCGAATCAGCGGCGTCACGCCATTCATACTCAGCCAACGGCGATCGAACATGGCATTGCCGCGAAGCGGGATCTTCTTTGTAAGCTGGGCATTCGGATTCGCGTGGCGATCGAGCAGAACCTTGATCATCTCCAGACTGTCCATCGCTTCCCGGGGCGGGGCGGATCGCGTCGACCAGTCCAAATCGTGCAAGTCCACGGCCGCATACAAAGGCGCTTCGCCCTTGTGGTCGGCGGCATTGGGGTCAGCGCCGTGGTCCAACAAGAAGGTCGCCAGTTTATAGTGGCCGTTCAGCACCGCAACCAATAGAGGAGTGCTGCCATCGGAAGCAGCGTCATTTACGCCCGCGCCTGTTTTGAGCAAAACGCCCGCGGAATCCAGATCGTTCTGGCGCGCGGCGAACAACAGCGCTGTCATCCCGCCCACCGGGTAAGGTGAGGACACGCGCTCCAAAGCGGGCGGCGGCTGCGGATATACGTTGGTGTGCGCATTCACATCGGCGCCGTTGGCCACCAGCACACGCACCACTTCCGGATGCGCTTCGGCCGCGGCCCACATGAGAGCTGTCTGTCCGCGCGTGGCCTCCTTGGCATTCACCTTGGCCCCGTGGTCCAGCAGCAGTTTCACGGCGGCGGCATTCCCGCTGCGCGCCGTCAGCATGAGCGCGGTCTGTTCTTCAGAAAGGATGGCGTTGGGGTCGGCGCCGGCCGCCAGCATCGCTTCCACTAAGGGTGCACTGCCGTTCTGGCAGGCCAGTAGGAACGGCGTCACACCGTAGCGGTTGGCGGCCTTCACATCCGCCCCGGCATGCAATAACAATTTGGCCGTCTCCAGATCGTCGGCGCGAACCGCCCAATCGAGGGCGGTGCTGCCGTCGACTTGCGCGGCATTCACGTCGGCATGCTGTTCGAGTAGAGAGCGGACGACCGCGCGGTCATGATGCATGGCGGCATCCGGTAAACGGGTGTCGCCGACCGCTGCCAGGCAGGCTGTAGTCAGCCCGGCCAGCCCTATCAAAATCGCCGTCCAGTGGGTATTTCCGTGCATCGCCGACACCCTCCGTTTCAGACCCAGGCAGCGTCATTCTATCGCACGCCGCTAACCTTGACAACCGCAATTGCCCGTGTTACAAGTGTCATCGCGCGGGCCGTTTACAGCCCTGCGGTGGGAGTGTGCATGCGGAGGGAATCGAGGTGATACCGCCGTCTTTTCGGTTACGGTTTGCCGTGTCGGTCCTTACGGCTGCCGCCGCTCACGCGGCTCCTCAGCAATCCGCTACGAACGTTGATTCACAGCGCGCCTTGCTCGATCGTTACTGTGTTACCTGTCACAATCAGAAGAACAAAACCGCCGGGTTGGAATTAGACAAGGCCGACCTTAGCGCAGTCCCCGCACACGCCGAGATGTGGGAAAGAGTGATCCGCAAGGTTCGGGCCGGCGCCATGCCTCCGGCGGGAATGCCCCGCCCCGATGCCGCCGCAACGGACGCCTTCGCCAACTGGCTGGAGAACACCATCGACCGCGCTTCTGCCGCCGCGCCCAACCCCGGACGACCGGTACTGCATCGCCTCAACCGCACCGAATACGGAAATGCCATCCGCGACCTGCTCTCCGTGGATATCGACACCGCCTCACTTCTACCGGCCGACGATTCCAGCTTCGGTTTCGACAACATGTCGAACGTGCTGAGCATCTCGCCTGCGCTGATGGAGCGGTACATCGCAGCCGCCGGAAAAATCAGCCGCCTGGCGGTGGGAGATCCGTCGGTCGGGCCGGCGGAGCAAACCTACCACGTGAAGGTCGATCTGTCCCAGGACGATCACATCGAAGGCCTGCCCATCGGCACGCGCGGCGGTGTCCTGATTCGCCACAACTTTCCCGTGGATGGCGAGTACATCATCAAAATCGGAATGCTGAAGGACACCGGCGACGATCTCTTCGGCGCCACCGCCCAAGGCGAGCAGATGGAAGTGCTGGTGAACGGCGAGCGCGTCAAGCTGTTCCCCATGAATCCCAAAATCGTGGCCGCTGACGGATTGCAGGCGCGGGTGGCGGTCAAAGCTGGGTTGCAGCAGCTCGGCGTGGACTTTATCAAGCGATCGTACGCCCCGGGCGATGACCTGTTTCAACCAATCTGGCGGACCACCATCGACGTTACTGACCAGAAGGGCTTGCCACACGTCTCCACCGTCAGCATAGAAGGCCCCTATAACATCACCGGCGCGGGCGACACACCCAGCCGCCGCCGTATCTTCTCTTGCCGTCCTGAGTCAGCCGGCCAGGAGCTGTCCTGCGCCAAGAAGATTCTTTCGGTGGTGGCGCGGCGAGCATACCGCAGGCCGGTGTCTGACAGCGATCTGGAAGCGCTGCTCAGCTTCTACCAGAAGGGCCGCAACCAGGGCGACTTCGAGCGCGGAATCGAAATGGGCATCCGGCGTATCCTGGCCAGCCCGCAGTTCGTTTTCCGGTTTGAGCGCGACCCGTCCAACGTGGCACCCGACTCGGCGTATCGCCTCACCGATCTGGAAATCGCATCGCGTCTGTCGTTCTTCCTGTGGAGCAGCCTGCCCGACGACGAACTTCTCCAGGTGGCGAGCCAGGGAAAGCTTAAGGACCCCGCGGTGCTCCAGCAGCAGACGAGGCGCATGCTGGCGGATTCGCGCTCAGAGTCGTTGGCCACCAACTTCGGCGGCCAGTGGCTGCTCCTGCGCAATCTGGCGAACTGGGTCCCCAACGGGGAATTGTTTCCGCAGTTCGATGACAACCTCCGCGTGTCGATGCGGCGCGAGACCGAGATGTTCCTGGAGAGCGTGATCCGCGAAGACCGCGGTGTGCTCGACCTGTTGAACGCCGACTACACTTTCGTCAATGAACGCCTGGCGCGGCACTACGGCATTCCCAATATTTACGGCAGCCAATTCCGCCGTGTCACTCTTGCAAGCGACGAGCGGCGCGGGCTGCTGGGGCAGGCCAGCATCCTCACGGTGACATCCCTCGCAAATCGTACGGCTCCGGTGCAGCGAGGCAAGTGGATTCTCGAGAGCGTGCTGGGGACGCCACCCAACCCGCCGCCCGCTAACGTCCCGCCCCTAAAGGAAAACACCGCCGACAGCAAGCCGCATTCGATTCGCGAACTGATGGAGCAGCACCGCGCTAATCCCGCGTGCGCCGGCTGCCACAAAATTTTGGATCCGCCGGGCTTTGCCCTGGAGAATTTCGATGCAGTGGGAGCATGGCGCGAAATCAGCGAGACGGGCGCTCCCATAGATGCCTCCGGCGTGCTCGGCGATGGCTCCAAGGTGAACGGACCCGCCAGCCTCCGCCAGGCCATCTTGAGCCGGCCAAATGTCTTCGCGGGCACGCTCACAGAGAAACTGTTGACGTATGCGCTGGGCCGCGGAGTGGAATATTATGACATGCCGGCGGTGCGCGCCGTGGTGCGGGACGCTTCCCGCAATGGGTATCGGTTTTCATCGATCATCGAAGGAATTGTGAAGAGTACGCCGTTCCAAATGCGGCGGTCGCCTAGCCGGCAGGACACCCCGGCTGTAAACACCGCTCAAAACCGGTAAACTGTAGAAGTTCGTGCGTGTCACCGGGGTTGTCGTTACCGAGCCGCGACCGTTAGGGAGCGGTGGTTTTAGGAGGCCGGAGCCATGAGCATCATTACGAAGAAACACCTGCCCCGCCGCACGTTTCTGCGCGGCATGATGGGCGCCACCGTGGCGCTTCCTTTGCTGGACTCCATGATTCCGGCGCAAACCCAACTGGCCAACACCGCGGCCAATGTAAAGCTGCGCCTCGGCTTCACCTATATTCCGCATGGTGCCGTGATGAGCAAATGGACCCCTGTGGGCGAAGGCGCCGCCTTTGAATTCTCGCCGACGCTGGCCCCGCTCGCGCCCTTCCGCAAACAGTTAGTGGTGGTCTCGGGCCTCGCCTCCACGGCCGCCGAACCGCAAGGCGATGGCGGCGGCGACCACTCGCGTAGCGCGCCGGCATTTCTGAGCGGCACCCATATCAAGAAAACCGACGACCAGGACATGCGCGCCGGCATCACCATCGACCAGATCGCGGCGAAGCAGCTCGGTCAGGACACGCCGTTACCCTCCGTCGAGATGGGTATTGAAGACACCGGCCTCGCCGGAACGTGTGACGCCGGATATAGCTGCGCGTACATGAACACGATCGCGTGGCGCACGGCCACTACGCCGCTGCCCATGGAGATCAACCCGCGCGTGGTCTTTGAGCGCCTTTTTGGCGATGGATCGAGCCCCGAAGAGCGCCGCTCGCGCCTGGCCGCCGACGGCAGCATTCTCGATTCGCTCACGCACGAAGTGGCCCACCTGCAGGGCGGCCTCGGCCCACAGGACCGCGCCAAGGTCAGCGAGTATCTGGACAACATCCGCGAGATCGAGCGGCGCATCCAGAAGGCCGAAAAGCATGCCATGAGCGCCACCGTGCCCCAAGCTCCGGTCGGTGTTCCCGAAAACTTTGAAGAGCACGCCAAGCTGATGTACGACCTGCAGGCCCTGGCTTACCAAGCCGAAGTTACGCGCGTAACCACCTTTATGCTGGCGCGCGATCTCAGCATGCGGACCTACCCGCAGATCGGCGTTACCGATCCGTTCCACCCCACTTCGCACCACGCGAATAACGCAGATAAGCTCGAGAAATTGCAGAAGATCAATCAATACAATCTCTCGCTATTCGCGCAATTCGTGGCTAAACTGGCTTCCACTCCGGATGGCGACGGCACTCTGCTCGACCATTCGTTGCTGCTGTATGGCAGCACCATGAGCAACTCCAACATGCACGACCACTCGCCCTTACCGCTGGTGGTAGTTGGCGGCGCGTGTGGTCAGCTGAAGGGCGGCCGTCACCTCAAATTCCCCGAGCGTACTCCTTTGTCGAACCTGCTGGTGAGCCTGCTCGACAAGTCCGGCGTGCACGTAGACGGCGTCGGCGACAGCACCGGCAAGCTTGAAATCTAACGGCTAGTTCGAGTAAATTTACGGCCCCCGCACTTGACACCGGCCATTAGCCGGGATATTGTGTCTGGCAACACGAGGCCAAGAGCGCATAATCCGCTCGCCTCGAAGGGGGAACTGTCGTGAGGTCTTTTCGAGTCGCCATTCTTGTTGTGTGCAGCGCCTTTGCGGTCTGGGCGCAATCGCAGAATACAGCTCAGATCGAGGGAACCGTGCTCGACGCATCCGGCGCGGCTGTTCCGGGCGCGGACATCAAAGCCACGCAAACCGACACCGGCATCACCCGAACTACAGTCACGGGCGGCTCCGGCGATTACGTGCTACCCAATCTGCCCGTAGGGCCATGGCGCGTGGAAGTCAGCAAGTCGGGCTTCAGCACGTTTGTGCAGAGCGGAATTATCCTGCAGGTATCTACCACTCCGACCGTCGATATCACCCTCAAGGTGGGCGCGACCAGCGAACAGGTACAAGTGGAAGCGAACGCGGCACTGGTGGAATCGCAGGCCACAGGCGTGGGAACCGTGATGGAGAACCGGCGCATTCTGGAATTGCCGCTCAACGGCCGCGTGGCTACCGACCTGATCCAATACACACCCGGCGTCATTCCCCAGGGCGTCGCCGGCAACGGCGGTTACCCCGGAACCCAGCAGTTCGTAATTGCGGGCGGGCAAGCTTTCGGCGTGGCGTTCTATCTCGATGGCAGCGTTTACAACAACCCGTGGGATCTGGCGAACATGCCCATGCCCTTCCCTGACGCGCTGCAGGAGTTCAAGGTCGAAACTAGCTCGCTGAAAGCCGATAACGGCGTCCATGCCGGCGGTACCGTCACTGGGCTGACCAAATCGGGCACCAACGGCTTCCATGGCGACTTGTTCGAATTTTTGCGAAACGGCGACCTGAACGCCCGCAACTTCTTCTCGCCCACTCGCGACACCCTCAAACGGAATCAGTTCGGCGGCACCATCGGCGGTCCGATTAAGAAGGACAAGCTGTTCTTCTTCTTCGGCTACCAGGACACCATCACCCGTCAGGATCCGACGGCCAACCCCAACGCCACGTTTGTCCCGACGGCCGCCATGCTCGCGGGCGATTGGAGCGCCTGTCCGCAGGATCTGGCGCCGCTCCCGGCTGCGGTGAAAGCTATGTTCACCGGCAACAAAATTAATCCCTCACTGTATGACCCGGCATCGCTCAAGTTGGCTGCCCTGCTGCCTACGTCCACCGCACCTTGCGGCAATGCAGGTTTCGGCCTGGTCACCCATGTTAACGAGGGTCAGTATGTCGCCCGCGGCGATTACCAGACGAGTTCTAAGAATTCGCTGTTTGGGCGTTACTTCCAGATTCACTACTTCCGGCCGCCGTCGTACGACTTCACTCCGGACAACATCCTCAGCACCACCCAGGGCGCATTGGACGACACTGACAGGTCCTGGGCATTCGGCGACACGTATCTGGTCAGCCCCACTATAGTGAATCAATTTCGCGCGACCGTGGACCGGCTCGGGGTTCATCGTTTTTCCTCCAACTACGTTTCCGCTTGCGACTTGGGCGCCGCTCTGGTTTATTGCGGATACGTGCCTCATCAGAGCGGCTTCACGGTGACCGGTGGTTTTAGCGTCGGCCCTGGCACCGGAGGACAAGCAGTTGCGCACACCACGCCGTTACAGTTAAACGACGACATCAGCTGGGTTAAGGGCAATCATCAGCTCAACTTTGGCGTGGGCGGAGAAGTATCCAAGATGCTCTTCGACGGCAACGTTTACGCGCAAACCAACTGGACCTTCCCCAATCTGCCGCAATTTCTTCTCGGACAGTTCAATACGAATTCGCTCTCCACGCCCAACACGCTGGACCTGAAAAAGTGGTTCGTCAGCGCGTATGTGCAGGATACCTGGAAAGTGACTCCTCACCTTACGGTCAACGCCGGTCTGCGTTGGGAACCGTTCCTCGCTCCCTCCGAGCTTCGGGGCTTTGTTTACAACTTCAGCCTGGCGAATATGATCAACAACGTCAAGACCACGCAGTTTGCGAACGCACCCCCTGGCCTCACGTTCCCGGGAGATCCTGGGTTTAACGGCAAGAAAGGCATGAACGATCATTGGGACACTTTTGCGCCTCGCGTGGCGGTGGCGTGGGATCCCAAGGGTGACGGGAAAACGGTCGTCCGCGCTTCCTTTGGCATCTCCTATGACTTCACCGCTGGCGAATTGATGGTCAACTCGGCCGATGCTCCTCCCTTTGGCGGAACGGCAATCTGGTCGGGCCAGTTCAGCAACCCCTACGCCACCAATCCTGGCGGCAACATCTTCCCCTATACCCTCGACAAAAATGCGCCGTTTGTGAATGCTGGGACCTACATCTATCCGACCAACGACCTGAAGACAACGGCCGTGAAGCAGTGGAACTTCGTCCTCCAGCACCAGTTTGGTAACGACTGGCTGGTGTCCGCTACTTACATTGGCAGCGAAAGCTCCCACCTGTGGAGCTCCTTCCAGGCGAATCCCGCCGTCTTCATTCCGGGAACCTGCACGGCCGGGCAATATGGCCTCACCGCTCCCGGCCTATGCTCTCCGGCAGGTGATACTAACTCGGCGTTCCGGCGCGCTTTTGCGCTGGCGGGATACCCCGGCGCCGGTAAGTATGGGCAGGTGGAACAGCTGGATTCCGGTGGAACGGGCAGCTACAACGGCTTGGCTCTGGCAGTCACGAAGCGTCTAAGCAAGGGCCTTCTAACCAACGTCAACTACACCTGGTCGCATTGCATTAGCGACCTGTCCATCGGCGACAGCACCGGGAATGCCGGGGCCGGGTTTGCTATTCCCAATAACCGCCGATTCGACCGCAGTAACTGCCAATCCAACGAGATCGGCGGCACCTTCTCCTCCGATCGCCGGCAAATTTTCAATGCGACGATAGTGTACGAGGTGCCGAAATTCTCCAATCGCAGTTTGACCATGTTGGCCTCGGGTTGGAAATTCGCGGAGATTTTCCGGACTACCTCGGCCTACTTGGTTACGCCCTTCCTGGCCAGCGACGTGTCGCTAACCACTGACTCCGCCGCCAACCAGCGGCCGGTTCAGGTATTACAGAACCCGTTGTGCGCCAACCCCGGTCCATCACCGAGTTGCTGGATTAATCCCGCCGCTTTCGCCTCCCCCGCTTTGGGAACTTTAAGCACGATGGGCCGCGACAACATTCCTGGTCCCCGATTGTGGACGTTTGACTCGGCGGTCTCCAGAGAATTTAGCATCAAGGAGCGGGGAAGGCTTGAGATTCGTGGCGAAGCCTTTAACCTGACCAACAGCATGCGTCCGGGCATCTCGCTTCCCAGTTTGGCGGCGGGCGCATCGGGTCTCGGCCTTACCGTAGGCACACCGACCTTCGGCCAGATCACCAGCTCGCTCGACCCGCGCATTCTGCAGTTGGCGGCCAAGTTCTCGTTTTAATCGGCCCTGGCAGCCCGGGGGCGGATCGAGCAATTAGAAGCTCATCCGCTCCTTGGCCGCCTCAATCTTCTTGCCATCCACCCCATAGATCACCAGAAGGTCTCCCCACGCGTGGAAATCGCCGTGGCGTTCGCGGTAGTCCACAATCGCCTCGGCCTCTTTGGCGGTAAGGCTCAGCCCGGTTTCGATCTGCCTGGCGGTGGCTTTGTTGATGTTGATCTTGTTGGGGTCCTCTACCTTGAGGAAGTTCTTGGCCAGGTAGTCGGCGATGATATCCAGCTCATCGTTGGACGCCCGCGCCCCGCGCTGTCCCATGCGCTGCACAATCGCCTGGTATTCCTCTTTCGTATGGCGGTAGGAGAGGAACTCTTCGGCCTTATGGCAGCCCGTGCAAGCGCGCAGCAGGATGTCCTTACCCGCGCCATCGGGCAACTCGGCTGCGCGGCCTGCCGGTGCCAACAAGGCGGCGAGGAGAACCCAGGCAGCGCGGCTTGGCATGACAGACTCCCTCCAGTTTGCACCGTATTATATACCGGCGGCTCCAAACATTTATTTGATAATTCAATAGCCCAGGGCCACTACACCACCAAGCATTTCAACATCACAAAAAGCGCGCACCTGGCCCGCAGTTCGGTCCAGACGCGCGCTCTTACTCGAACCACCCCTGCCCCCGAGTGGGATACACTCCCATTCATGCTGTTCATGGTCATCGAGAATTTCAAGGACGGCAAAGCCGGGCAGGTTGGGGAGCGCTTCCGGAATTCCGGTAGGATGCTGCCCGAAGGGGTCGTCTACCATTCGAGTTGGATGGCTGCGGCGGGTGGGCGCTGTTTTCAGATTATGGAAGCACCGCACGCGGAGATGTTGAACGTGTGGGTGAGCCGCTGGGAGGATCTGGTCGACTTTGAAATCGTCCCTGTCCTGACCTCTGCCGAGTTCTGGTCGAACCGCTTAGGCAACCTAGGATTTATCTGGTAGATGGATTCTGACTTGAAAAAGATCCCTGTGTATTGCAATATCCAGACATGTCCGCGGGGACGGATGCGAGAAGACGGGCCGAGGCGTTCTGGCGCGAGAGACTGCGCGTGGCGGAAAACTGCTATCACATCGCTTCTGCCAACACCCGGCAAATTCAGGCCGAGTATACCGGCCGCTCGATGCCAACCTCAGACGGCGCGTTCGCACTCCAGGGAGCTATCAGCCTAGAGAATGAAGCTCGGCTCGAATACGTCAGGGTTCTCCGATTGTTCACGCAATTGATTCTCTACGGCGAGCAACCCGACGAAAACACAAGCCAAGCCAGCTAACCGATTCCTTAGCTATTACAGCAGCTTGGTGGACACAGCGCGACCGCCCGTAGTATATTTATTCATCGAAGAGAATATTTAGACAATGACCCACGTCGGCGTCGTCGGATTCCGCGGCTACAGCGGGGCGGAACTCCTCCGTATCTTGCAGCGCCACCCTAAGGCGGAGCCTATCCAGCTCGAACATCGCGAAGAGTTCAGCGGACCGGCGATTCGAAACCGCAAGGCTCCCGCACGGTTGCCTTGTACTCCGGACGCGGTGCGCGGTCAAGGCATCCAACTCGTGTTCCTGGCGACGCCCCCCGGGGTCTCTATGGAACTTGCGCCCGTTATGTTGGATGCCGGCGCCAGGGTCATAGATCTCAGTGGTGCTTTCCGGCTGCGCACGCCTGAGAATTACACCGCCTGGTACAAAGAGCCCCACACGCAGCCCGCCTTGCTGGCGGAAGCGGCTTACGGCCTGCCGGAGTTCTGCCGGGATCGTATTCCTGGCGCTCGCCTGGTGGCCAATCCGGGCTGCTACCCGACGGCCGCGAATCTGGCGATCCGGCCGCTTCTGGAAGCCGGCGTTGTGGACCGCACCCACGGAATTGTTTGCGACGCCAAATCAGGTGTAAGCGGCGCCGGCCGCAAACCGACCCTCAAAACCAGTTTCTGCGAAGTGACCGAGAACTTCTCGACCTACTCGATTCTCAAGCATCGGCATGTCCCCGAAGTGCTGCAAACCTCCGGTCTGGAGGAAGCTGAATTCAGTTTTACGGCGCAACTGCTGCCCCTCGATCGCGGGATCCTCGAGACCATCTATTTCCGAGCGATGGGGGTTTCGACCGCCGACGACCTGCTCGATATCTATGAGAAGCGTTATGCCGGGGAGGCGTTCATACGCATCTTTGACACTGGCCAGGTGCCCGACCTGCGCGGCGTGGCGCGTACCAATTTCTGCGACCTCGGGGTCACGTTCGATGGCAAGAGCGGCCGCGCGGTGGTGGTGAGCGCCATCGACAATCTGGTGAAAGGCGCCGCCGGGCAGGCCGTGCAGAATATGAATCTCATGTTCGGCTATCCCGAAACCGAGGGGCTTTTGTGAAACTGTTGGTGAAACTCGGTGGCACGCTGCTCGATGCTGCGGAGTCTCGGGAAAATCTGGCTGTTCAGATCGCGGCGGCACGCGCCGGCGGTGCGGAAATGGTTGTGGTTCACGGCGGCGGTAAGCAGATGACCCGCTACTTGGCGGAGCGTGGTATCGAGAGCCGCTTCGTGAACGGGCTGCGCGTCACCACACCCGAAACTCTGGATGCGGTATTGAAGATCTTCGCCGGCAGCGTCAATCATGAACTCGTGGCCAGCCTGAACCGAGCGGGGTCACAGGCCGTGGGTCTTTCAGGCATCGACGCCTTCCTGGCGGAAGCCGAACAGATGGACCCCGCACTCGGAGCGGTTGGCCGGGTTACGAAGTCGAACCCCGCCCTGCTCAATCTGCTCACCGCCAACCGATTCCTGCCGGTGGTGGCCTGCGTCGCTGGAGACCGCCAGGGACAGGTTTATAACGTAAATGCCGATCAGATGGCTGTGGCTTGCGCGGCAGCATTCCGCGCCGAGCAACTGATCTTCCTCACCGACGTAGAAGGCGTGCTGGATGGTTCGAAACGGGTGCATGCGGTATTGACAGCCGCGGAGAGCGAGCAACTGATCGCGGAAGGCGTGGCAACGGGTGGTATGCAGGCGAAATTGAACGCCGCGCTGGATGCGCTTCGCCAGGGCGTGGGTCAGGTCCGCATTGCGTCCGGATCCGCGCCCTCGGTTTTAAGCCGGATTCTGGCCGGTGAGGCGATCGGCACGCGTTTGGTTCTGAGTGAAGGAAAGGCAGCATGATCAGTGTTATCTGTGAAGACGCTTTCGTGGAGCACCCGGCGGCGGTCCGTCCCTGGCAGTCGCGGAAAAGTTTCGGGCATGTGACGAAAATCGCAGTGCTCCGCGTGCTGTAACCTGTCGATTTCGGTGAGAAATCCCCCCAAAGTGGGGAACTCTTAACACCCCCACAAAAAATCGCAGACTTTTCCCACGCCATGCGGACTTTACGGATGTAGAATCTGATCAGGACAAAAAAATCCTAAATCTAAGTCGATCCTACGTCTTGTGAGGCAAACATGAGAGCGCAAACGGTTGATGTGAAATCCTCAACTGGAAGGGTCCTTTGTTGTACCGTCTTCCGGCCGGGTGGGAAGAAGCTGTTGGCCAAAGGCCACGTGATCAGCGACGAAGATGTGCGCATCCTGGAATCCGAAGGGATGGAGAACATCTGGGTAACCGAGTTGGAAGAAGGTGAAGTTGGCGAGGACGATGCAGTCTGCGCCGTGGCGAGCGAGATGGGGTGCGGCAGTTTCGAGATCCGCCTGGCTGCGGGCGGCCGTGCCAATCTGGTTGCCACCGAAAATTGCTGCGTGCTGGTAGACGATGAGCTGCTCAAGCAGATCAACTGCACCTCCAGCGTGGTGATCGCGACGTCTCTGAACTACAGCTACGCCGTGTCGGGCCAGCGAATTGCAACCGTGAAGAGCACGCCGTTCGCGGTGGCAAAGGATCAATTGGACGCGGTAACCGGGATCTTGAAAGAGCGCGGGCCAATCCTGCAGGCACGGCCGGTTCGGATGCCCAGCGTCGGTGTTCTCTATAGCGATCCGATCAGCGGCGAGCGGGCGCGACAGCTCTTCGAGAACATCATGCGGCAGCGCCTGGAGCGCTTTGGCATCAATGCCAACTTCGTCCTGGCCTGCTTGGAGGATGAGAACTCCGTGGCGCGGAGCCTGCAGCACCTGTTGCGGTCCAAACCCTGCGCGATTCTGGTGGCTTCCACCACCGCCCCAGCCGGGCCGGAAGATGTAGTTGGCCAAGCGATGTTGAAGGTGGGCGCGCAAGTGGAGCGTTTCCTCGCTCCCGTGGAACCGGGCAACTTGATGCTGATGGCTTACAAGGATGAAGTGCCGATTATTTCTGCGCCTGGGTGTTTCCGATCAGCCAAACCAAACGTAGTCGATTTGGTTTTGCCGCCTCTCCTGGCGCGCTACCACGTAACGGGTTGGGAAATCGCCAGCCTGGGACACGGTGGCTTGTTGGCCTAGAGTCTCCTCCGTCCTGTGCCTCACCCCCGACAGGCACAGGTCGCTCCTCTACCGGGCGTCCTTGCGGGCGCCCGGTTCTTTTCATTCCCACCGAATCCCTCGCTGGCTCATCTCCTGCTCCAGTTGCTCCGGAGTCTCGAACAGAACTGCATCCAGCCCTTCGCGACGCCCGGCTTCCACGTTCTCGGCAATATCGTCCGTATAAAAGCACTCTTCCGGCCGGCACCTCGCCCGCTCAATCGCCGCGTGATAAATCCGGGCGTCGGGTTTCATGGAACGCACTTCGTACGATAGAACCAACTCGTGAAAATGCCGCAGTAGCGAATACGCCTCCCGAACCATCTCGAAGTGAATGGCATTGGTGTTCGACAGCAGCACCAGCCGGTAGCGCGCCGCCAGCGACTCCAGGACGTGGTCCGGGATCAGCTGCCCGTAGAAGATCGCGCTCCAGGCGCGGCAGAACTCGGAATAGTCCAGCGTCAAGTCGAGCGCCTCTGTAAGCTGGGCAACGAAATCGCGCGGTTCGATCAAGCCAGTCTCAAACGGCAGCACCAGGCCTGAGGCTCCGATGCGTCGCCGGATTTCCACCGCCGGATGGGGACAAAATTCTTCCAGCGCCCGGTATCCCCGCTGGAAGTCGAACGGTATGAGAACCTTGCCAAGATCGAAAATGACAGCCTTATGAGCCACTCTCTCATCGTAAACTGGTCTTTTCCCATGGCGGAACACTATGTCGTTACCGGTGGCGCGGGATTCATCGGCTCGGCGATCGTGCGGCGACTGTTAAACGAAGGAGCGCCCCGCGTGGTGGTCATCGACAATCTGGCCACAGGCCGCGAATCGAACCTTGAAGACGTTCTCGATTCGATCGATTTCCAGCGTGCCGACATCCGCGAGTATGGCCAAATCGCGCCGCTCATCCGTGGTGCGTCCGTGGTATTTCACCAGGCAGCGCTGCCCTCGGTGCCGCGTTCCATCGAGGAGCCGGCGCTCTATCACGACGTGAATATCAACGGAACATTTAACGTGTTTCGCGCAGCCCACGAAGGCCAGGCCGGCCGAGTGATTTATGCCGCCTCTTCGTCGGCTTACGGCGATACGGAAGTGCTACCCAAGGTCGAGACCATGGCGCCGCAACCGAAGTCGCCTTATGCCTTGCAGAAGCTGGTAGGTGAATATTATGCGAGCGTTTTTGCCGCCGTTTACGGACTGGAGACCGTGGCGTTGCGGTACTTCAACGTATATGGCCCGCGCCAGGACCCATCGAGTCCGTACTCTGGGGTGCTTTCGCTGTTCATGAAATCGATCCTGCGACGATGCCCGCCGACGATCTTCGGGGATGGCGAACAATCGCGCGACTTCACTTACGTGGATGATGTAGCAGCTCTCAACCTCAGGGCCGCGCGCGCTCGGAATGTGTCGGGCAAGCTGTATAACGCCGGCAATGGCGGCCGCATTACGCTTAACCAAGCCTGGGCACTGCTCGAAAAAATCGAGGGTGTGAAGATCCCGGCGAATTACGGCCCGCCCCGCGCGGGCGACGTACGGCACTCCCAAGCGGATACCGCAGCGGCCGTGCGCGACCTCGGCCATGCGCCGCGGTACTCGTTCGAGGAGGGCATGCGGCAGACGCTGGAGTGGTACCGGCACGGGTAGAGTTGGTCGGCACTGATTCGCTAGCGCCTCCCACCGTCGTCCGTCAGCCTAGGGCAGCTCCGGAATGGGAACCGGCGGCTGACCGCTGAAAATCTCGTCGAAGCGGCGCAACACTTCCTCATGCAGGGCCCCGTTGTCCGCCAGCAGGTTGTCGGAGCGCGTGATGCTGTGCGGCTTCCCGTCCATGTCGGAGATGATTCCGCCAGCTTCCTGGACCAGCAGCGTACCGGCCGCCTCGTCCCAGGGCTTCAAGCCGAATTCCCAAAAGAAATCCAGGCGGCCGCAGGATACGTAGGCTAGGTCGAGAGCCGCCGAGCCGGTACGCCGCACACCATGTGACGCCATAGCCAACTGGTAGTAGAAGTGAATGTTGACGTTGTGACTGCGCTTCCGGCTCGGAAAACCGGTGGATGCGAGGGATTCCGCAAGCCGCCGGATCGCGGAGACGCGCACGCGCCGGTGGTTCAGATAGGCGCCGCCGCCCTTTTCCGCGGTGAACATTTCCTGCCGCACCGGATCGTAGATTACGCCGGCGATCACTTCACCCGCCCGCTCGAGACCGAGGGTCACGTTGAACATGGGGAAGCTATGGGCAAAATTGGTGGTGCCATCGAGCGGATCCACGTACCAGCGGTACTCCGATGACCCCGCGAACGCGCTGCCTTCTTCCGCCACGATGGCATGTGAAGGAAAGTAGGTCTGCAGCTTTTCGACGATCAGCTTTTCCGAAGCTCGGTCCGCTTCGGTGACTAAATCGAACTCGCCCTTGACTTCAAACGCGACGCGCCGTTCAAAGTAATTCGCCAGGAGCGCGCCGGCCTCGCGCGCAATCTCCACCGCCGTTTCCAGATATTGCATGGTGTTATCGGTACCGGAACCTGCGCGAGCGGCTAGCTCTCTTCGTGAAGATACTTGATGTCGTGCTTAAAGATAAACAGGTTCGGCTCGCCGTCGCGGGTCAGCCGGATGAATGAGTGGTCGTAGTATTCGATCACTCCCACCACTTCCTCGCCGTCCACCATTTTCACCCGCACGGGCTTGGCACCCTCGATCAACGCCTTGAGATACTTCGCCTCTTCCAGCGTCTGCTCGGGCGGGCGCGCGGATTTGCTATTTTGTGCCGTATTACTTCTCCTGCTTCTTCTTGGTCTTTCGGTCGGGAGTGACGGAGATGCGGGCGTCCGGCGTGCCGGTTTCGCCCTCCGCCTCACCATAATAGCCGTTGCGCGCGGACACCCGCAATTCCGGCCTTTGGACGGTGACCTGCAGCTTGTGAAAACGGTCTTTTGTCAGCGGCACATTGCGGGGATAAAAGCCCAGTATATATTGCGTGCGCAGCTCGTCGATGATGTCGCTGAACGCCCGATCCAGCTCCGCGCCCAGTGACGGCAGAAAGGTCCGGCCGCCGGTGCCATCTGCCATAAACTTCAGAGCGTTTTCTCCACCGATGTTCCGTCCGGCATCGTTGGTGATGGGTATGACTACGACTGGATAGATCACGGCGTCGGCAAATTGGGCTGAGCGCAGCGCCTGGTGTACGTCCTTGGAGCTGGTAGTGTCACCGCCATCGGTCACGATGATCATCACCTTGCGCCCCTCGCGGTCTTCCAGATCGCGCGATGCCAGAAAGATCGCGTCATAAAGCGAAGTCCCCGCTTCGCCATGCAACAATTTGAGGGAATTGGTGAGCGACGTCAGGTTGTGGGTGAAATAATTCTCCCGTCGTACTTGCCAGTTGAAGGTGTAGAGGGCCACCGAGTCTTGCGCATTTCCCTCTCCCAGCAGCGCCCGCAGGAACCTTGTGGCTGATTCCGTTTCGTACTTGAGATCTTTGGCCGTGGAACCGCTGGTATCGACCATCAACGCCACGGAAAGGGGCTGGTCGGTCTGTCTTTCAAATACGGCGACCTCTTGCGCCACGGTATTATCCGCGACCGCGAAATCCTCTTTACGCAGGGCACCCACCAATTCGCCTGCCTGGGTCTTCACGGTGGCGACAACCCGCACCAGGTTGACGTTTGTGCGGAAAGTTGGCTGCTGTTGCGCCTCCCCAGCAACCGCCAGGCTTAAGACGGCTGCCGCCCGCCAGCCCGTCCTAGCCCACCACCGGCACGTCACGGTCCCACTCTCCTTCCACCCACACTTCGCCATCAGCGAAGTATTCTTTTTTCCAAATAGGAACGATCTTCTTCAGTCGGTCGATGCCTTCCAGGGCTGCTTCGAAGGCCGGCCGGCGATGAGGAGCGGAGACAATGACGGCGACGCTGGTCTCTCCGATCAACATGCGTCCCAACCGGTGAACCATGGCGACGCGGCCAATGTCGTGCTTGTCGGCCACCTCGCAGCCGATCTTGGCCATGGTCTTGAGCGCCATGTTCTCGTAACATTCGTAATCCAGATAGCGGGTGGGACGGCCCTTGGTGTTGTTCCGAACCGTACCCTCGAAGGTGACCACGGCGCCTTCCGCGCCGGTTAGCAAACGGGTGATGACGGCGCGCGTATCAATGGCGTTCCGCGTCAGGGCGAAATAGTGCTGGCCGGACACGAGTTCCAGAAAACAGCCCATCTCGGTACCGCCGCTCACGGGCGGCAGGAAGGCGATTTCGTCGCCATCCTGGAGGGGCGTCGAGAGGTCCGCAAATTCCTGGTTGCGCGCCGCCACGATGCTGGGGCCCATTTCGCGCAAACGGGGTTGGCGCGCGGCATAGCGCTCAAAAACGCTGCCCAGATCGGCGCCGTCCGGCAGATCGATATCCTCCGCGGACCGGCCCACCAATTCCTTGAGCATCCCGAAAAAGAGCACACGCGCACGCATCGGCTGGCTGGTAACTTCCAGTCTAACAGACGGTTCCAGGCGATCCGTGGTTGCAACGGGTTACCATGCTTTCTTATGAGAACCGCCGCAGAAACGCGTCTCCGGGTGCGCTACGCCGAGACTGACCAGATGGGCGTTGTGTATTACGCCAACTACCTGGTCTGGATGGAGGTGGGGCGTGTGGAGTTGTGCAAGGCGCTGGGTTTCGACTATCGCGACATGGAACGGGATGGAGTCCTGATGGCGGTTGCCGAAGCCAATTGCCGGTACCTTTCGCCGGCCCGCTTCGATGACGAGGTGGTGGTGAAAACCTGGATCGCCGAGGCCAACTTTCGCGTGATCCAGTTCGCTTACGAGATGCGGTTGACCGCCGATGACCGCAAACTGGCATCGGGCTTCACCCGGCATCTTTTGGTGAACCGGCACTTTCAGAGGATCCGCCTGCCGGAGAAATACTTTCCCATGTTCGGGTTATGAGGGGTTTTAGCGCCCCTATAGTGCCTTTCAGCCAGGGTTCACTGACCACTTTGGAGAACTGGCAGCTCCCCGTAACCGCCGCTATTCTCTAAGGGTGACTACTAGTTCAGAAGGCTCCGGGGCCGAACGGCGGCCGAAGCGGCCTCTCTTTGTGCCTCTCAAGATCGGCTTGGCGTTAGTCGGGGTCGCCCTGATGCTCGCGGCGATTTCACCGCGGGCGAGGCTGTTCGCGGTTTGGCTGGTGGGCCGCACCGAGGGCTGCTCGCTCGACGCGACCCTCAATGCGAATACCGCACTCATGCGGTTCACCCACCTGTGGTCCGAAATGGGTGGCGAAAGCCGGATCGTTGAACGGGAGCCCTCAGGCTTCGAATTGGTCACGACCTCACGCGGACAATACTGGACCTCGCGCCACGAGCCGCTGATCGGCTTCCTGCTGGCCGAGCAGGAGACTCAAATTTACGGTGACCACGTACGCGGCGTACGACCGGGCGACATCGTGCTCGACTGTGGCGCGGATATTGGGGTCTTTACGCGGTCGGCATTATTCCGCGGCGCCAAACTGGTGGTGGCCATCGAGCCCGCGCCGCCGAATGTCGAGAGCCTGCGCCGTACGTTCGCGCGCGAAATTGCTGAAGGTCGGGTGATCGTTTACCCGAAGGGGGTCTGGGACCGCGAAGACACGCTCGATCTCAACGTCTCCCAAGGAGGCACCATGAGCGGTGGCAGCGTGGTGTATCCGCCTGGACCGCTGACGGCATACACGGTGAAGGTGCCGCTCACTACCATCGATCTGATGGTGAAGGAACTGGGCCTGCCGCGAGTCGACTTCATCAAGATGGATATCGAAGGCGCCGAGAAGAACGCTATACGGGGAGGCGCTGAGACCATTCGGAAATTTCACCCACGCATGGCTCTTTCTACCGAGCACTTGCCCGACGATGCCGTGGCCATCCCGCGAACCGTCCAAGCTATCCGGCCGGATTACCGCAGCGAGGCCAACAACTGCAAAGACAGGTTCGATTCTATTGAATCGAACGTACTGTTGTTTCAGTAGGACTCACTAGTAGGCAGACCGGGTGAAAATGTTCTTGTGGGGCGGGCTTCAGAGGGACTTGCGAAATAAGACTGCGGATGTTTTGGCGGACGGGTTTGTAGGCCCTGGTTCGGTGCACAATGCAAGCGAATCAATGCAGTTTTGGGAGGGCGTTAAGAGTGCGCCGCGCGCAGGCACACCGATTCCGGGGC
>DASZIV010000140.1:0-3205 GCA_035948775.1 Bryobacteraceae bacterium | reverse complement strand
GTGGGGACGGCCGCCATCGGCCGTCCAGGGCCGGAGGCCCGTCAGTCTGGCGCCCTCAAGTTCCGCTTTAACGCCTGGGCCAAGTACTCCAACTGGCGACTCGACGACAAGATCGGCAGCCTCATGGCCAAGGCGACCCACGCGCACGAAATCCGCCCCGAGTCTCTCGCCGAGCGCATCGTGCTCGAAGGCGGTTCCATCGACGTCAACGGCGCCGGCACGATCCTCACGACGGAGGAGTGTTTGCTGAGCAAAGAGCAGGAGCGCAATCCGCACATGACGCGCGTCCAATACGAAAAAGCCTTTGCGGACTACCTCGGCGCCCCGCACACCGTCTGGCTGGGACGCGGCATCGTCGGCGACGACACCCACGGCCACGTCGACGACCTCACCCGCTTCGTTCGCAAAGACGCAGTCATCACCATGGTCGAGCGGGACTCTAAAGACCTGAACCACGCTCCCTTGCTCGCCAACTTGCGGCGCCTGCAGTCCGCCCGGGACCAGGACGGAAAGCAACTGACCGTAGTCGAACTCCCCATGCCGCAGCCAGTCGTGTTTGAAGGCCGCCGCCTCCCCGCCAGCTACGTAAATTTTTACATCGCCAACGGAGTTGTGCTCGCCCCAGTCTTCAATCGTCCCAACGACCGCATCGCGCTGAATACTCTGGCAGAGCTCTTCCCCATCCGTGAAATCGTCCCGATCTATTCGGGAGACTTCATTTGGGGCCTCGGCGCAATGCACTGCATGACGCAGCAGCAACCAGCGTGAATAAAATTGTAGATTTCAGATTTTAGATTTCAGATTGAACCGCTCGCACTCGAGGCGAATGGCCTTAGGTGTCAATCTTAGATCTGAAATCTTCAATCTGCATTCTTCATTCTGACTTCTGCATTCTGAATTCCCCTGTGCTAGATTTTCCCCATGCCCCACGGCGAAATGACCACCAGCCGCCTGGAAGCCTTCAGCGACGGCGTGATCGCGATCATCGTGACGATCATGGTGCTCGAACTCCGCGCGCCTTCCCAGCCCACGTGGCCAGCTCTGCTCAAGGTCGCGCCCGTCTTCATGAGTTATGGGCTCAGCTTCCTGGTGGTCGCCATCATGTGGGTGAACCACCATCACCTGATTCACGCAGTGCATGAGGTAACCGCACGCCTCTTGTGGTCGAATCTGAATCTGCTCTTCTGTATGTCACTCGTGCCCTTCGTTACCGATTTCCTCGGAAAGAACTACCACCAACCCATGGCGGTCGCGCTCTATGGACTGGACCTGGCCATGTGCGGCAGCGCGTTTTACATCCTGCGCACCGAACTCGTCCGGCAAGATGGCAGGGACGGAAATCTCCGCGACTATCATGCCGGCGTGCAGCGGAAGAACGCTTTCTCGGCTGGGCTCTATTTCTTGTCGATCCCGCTTGCCTACGTCTCGGTTTACGCTTCGTTCTTTATCTTCGCCTTGATCCCTGCGATGTATTTCCTGCCGGAGAGAAAACTGATCACATCGGGGCAGGAGTAAGGATTATGGGCAGCCGGCAAGGTGCTGATCCTCACTCCGGCTTACTGCCACTCCCCATTCCCTTTCATTGCGAAGGTGGCGCGCTGCCGCTCGGTACTGTACCCACGGGGCATGGACCGGTCATGGGATCCACACCAGGCTGTGCGGTTGTGCTCCCCGGAGCCACTGGCGTAGAGCCGGACGGCGGATTCGAATTTTGAGGGCTGGCATTCGTGTTCGAATTATTCGCCGCCGCGCCCGAGACGCTCACGCATGGTGGGACAGGAGCAGGAGGCCGCCCCGGACTCACGGGCTGACCGCTGCCCGGTACAGGAGTCTGCGGCGTCGGAGTCGGCGCTTCCCCAGTCGGTGTCGGAGTCTCCGCGCTGCTTATCGGTGGAGGAACGCTCTCCGTTCCCTCCCCTGCCGCCTTGGTCGTTATCGGTGTCGGCGGCCCAATCGGATTGGTCGGCGGCGTCATGTTTGGATTCGCCGGCGGAGTGCTAGTGTTTGCAGTCGCAGCTGGGGCCGTTGGAGTAGCCGCGTTCGGTGCAGTCGTCTGCGCCGGAGGTGTAGTTGTCGCAGTTGGAGGTGGAGGCGGCGGAGCCGCAGGCACCGCAGTCCGTGTATGCTGCGCGGCCAACCAACTAGTACCGTGACCGCGTGATTATGTAGTCAAGAGTGGTTCGGGCCTTCTTGCGAGTAAATTGCCATTGGATAGGAAGGCGATGACGGTTCATGCGACGGCTCCAAGCCTGAGTTTGTTTCCGCAGAGAAGCCCGATCTCCGATCCGGCGCTGGCCCAGGCATTGCCGCGAAAACAGACTGATCGCGATCTCGGCCTGATTCAGCCAACTGCCGTGCTTGGGGGTGTAGTGCACGGTGAACCGATCCCACAGCCAGCTTCCGGCCTCTTCGCCGAAGCGTTCCACCATCGCCTTGCGCGTATGCGAACTCAGATTGTCCAGCACCAAATGGATGGTGTCCGCCTCCGGGTAGCGGATCGCGACCTCCAGCAGGTAGTCAGCAAACTCAGGCGAGGAGCGGTGGGCCGTCACCTTGGGGAAGTACCGTCCCGCTTTCGGCTGCACTCCGCAGAATACGTTGGCCGTACCGCAACGTTCGTATTCGCCGTCGCGCCGCGCCACTCGTCCCGGCCTCATGGCCTGGGGAGGACGAACTTCTTGATGGAGCACCACCGGTTTCTCGTCCACACAAACCACCGGTTCCCGCTCGCTCAGCGGCTTTTCGTACACCGCCAAGATGTCCTCCATGCGTCGGATGTATTCCTCATCCAGTTCCGCCACGCACCACATTTTTTTCCCGCCACGGCTTCAGGTCGTGGTTTTCCAGCAAGACCCGAATCGTTTCCCGTCCCACCCGCGGCACCAGTTTGCGTTTCACCACTTCTTCGGTCAGCAGGCGCACCGTCCAGCGCGCGCGGCCTTCCGGCGGTGGGCCACACGCCAGCGCCACGATGCGTTGCCGGTGCTGCTCATCCAGCAAGGCCGCTTTCCCCGGCCGTGGCCGCTCGTACAACGCCCGTTCCAAGCCGCCTTGCCGATAGCGTTGGCTGGTCAGCCATACGGTTTTCGGGGTTAACGCGACGTTCTTCGCCACTTGGCGGATGGTTTGCCCGTCGGCCAGTTGCCGCAGTGCCAACGCTCGCAGCACCGTCCGCACGGGCTGTAAACCACTGTGCAACAAGCCC
>DASZIV010000139.1:0-1544 GCA_035948775.1 Bryobacteraceae bacterium | reverse complement strand
CCCGGCCTGCAGATCGAAGATAAAAGCCCATCCGGGAGCGAACGGCTCGGTTCCCTTGATCCCGATGTTTGAATTGGTCAAACCGTTCGGGGCAAGACTCCACTGCGGGCGATTGCTGAATTTCTGGATGAGATAATCCGCTCCGACGGCGGATGTGCCGTTGAAGGGCGCTCCGTGGCTAAGCCATGTCGCACCCCCGTCGATCGTGCCGTAGAGCGTGATGCCGTACCAGGTCAACGGGCAGCCCGTGACGACAAAGTCCTCAAAACTGCCACACGTGGCTGTCGCCGGCGGAGCCTTCGCGGTCACGGCCGGCGCAGCCTTCGTTACCATGGCGTCGTCGGCCGCCGACGCATTCGTCGCGCAGGCGGCGCCAGCAAGTATCACCGCTATCGAAACGCAAAATTGTTTCATGTCCACTCCTGTCCGGTGCGAATCTGATCGGTCGTCAAGATGCGGAACGCCTCGGAGTACAAAGTCGCCAGGATAACAAGTATGCAGTAGGGGGTGGGAGCGTCACTTCCGTACGCGGTCGCGGTGTCGTGCAGCCGCGCAACGCGGGGAGGATTGTTGAAGTCGGCCGCGGCGGCAATCGTGGCTGTCAATACCGCGGCGAAGGAGCGGTGGTCTGCGGCGTCAGCCGCCAACCCTTCCGAACACGTCGCGAGCAGAAGCAGTAATCCGAGTATTGGTGTACGCCAAGCCCTGCGAAGCATCGCGCCCTCCCATCGTCCGATGCGACCCCACCGCTATTCCAAAGATACCGTAGAGCCTTGGCTCTATTCAGCGACCGCTGGGGGAGTTTGCCAACCTGTATCAAAAGGCATTCCGCCCCGTCGATCCATGAGGCGCCGTGGTCGTCGCAAAATTATGACGGAGAGGGCGCCGGCAAGGCAATAGCCAATTCGCAGCCATAAGTGTGGCTCCAGCTACACACCCGGAACCCTAGGTCTCCCGGTGACGCCGATATTCGGTCGGCGTAAGTCCGGTGAATTTACGAAAGGCCCTCGTAAATGAACTCGTTTCGCGAAAGCCAATCCGGATGCCGATCTGCGTCACCGAGAGCGTCCGCCTCTGCAACAGGCTCCTGGCGCGGTCCATGCGGCGAACCATATGGTAGCGATGCGGAGGCGCGCCGAAGGATAGAGCGAAGGAGCGCGCGAAATGAAAAACGCTGAGATCGACGAGCTCTGCAAGAGTAGCCAAGGGAATCTCATCCGCGAGGTGTTCCTCGATGAATTCCATCACGCGCTTCTGTTGCCACGCCGGCAAACCGCCGCGAAGCGGCGTTGCCGCTTCGGGTTTTGTTTTTTCCAGCCGTCGGAGTTCGTGCATCAGCACCAAACTCAAGGCCTCTGCATACTGGCGGCTCGAAGGATCGGAGCTCCCGACTTCGGCCCTGAGTTTGCGTGCCGTGTCCCAGATCGCTTGATCGAAGAAGAAGAGGCGGGGGCTGATTGTGGGGCAGCTAAGGCCGGATCCCGGGGCAAGCAGCCGATCCTGCAAATCGATATAGAAATAGGTGACGCGTGTCAGCACCCGCT
>DASZIV010000138.1:0-85700 GCA_035948775.1 Bryobacteraceae bacterium | reverse complement strand
GCAGCGTTTGCAAAAGGATTTCGTGCTATTCGGTCTGAGTCCCGCGGTGCAGGATGTTTTCCGGCTCACCCACGTCAATCGCATCTTCCGGATCTTCGAAACTGAAGAGGAGGCCGTTACACCCGCGTAGTCGGCCTGTATGTCTCCCGCTCAACCTACCCAGCCACATAGATATGTCTCGGCCGCGGTGCTGAGCGGGATTGGCGCCCGCACAGAGAGCAGCCTGGCATATCTGGGCGGGCTCGCCGCACTGGTTGGTAAATCGCTGGCTTCGCTTCTTACCTCGCCCTTGAAGCGCGGGCGCACCTTTCAGCGGGCAGTCCACCAGGCCATGATTGTCGGCGTGAGGGCGATCCCCATCATCACGCTGATCACTTTTTTCGTTGGTGTGATCATCGCGCTACAGGGGGCATACGGTTTGCGGCGCTTGGGCGCGATGCAACTGGTAGCGGGATTGGTTGCTATCTCGATCACGCGGGAACTCGGGCCCCTCGTGGCCGCGATTGTGGTGATCGGGCGCTCCGGCTCCTCGTTCGCCGCGGAAATTGGCGCGATGCGGGTTAGCGAGGAGCTGGACGCCCTCAAAACGATGGCGCTGGATCCCGTCGCCTTCCTGGTGACCCCGAAGCTTCTGGCCATGGTGGTGATGATGCCCTGTCTGGCCATCTGGTCCGACTTGATGGGCGTCACGGGAGGCGCCCTGTTCGGAGTCACGGGTGCCGGTTTCACCTTCGGTAGCTACTTCATGGCGACGCGCGAGGCGCTGGTGCTCCGCGACGTCACTACCGGAATCGTCAAGAGCCTGGTTTTTGGAATTGTGATTACCGCAGTGGGCTGCTATGAAGGGTTTTCCACCGGCGCGGGCGCCGAGGAAGTGGGTAGGTCGACTACTTCGGCGGTTGTTATATCGATTCTGCTCGTGGTGCTAATCGACCTCACCTTCACTTATCTCTTCTATTCGGCTGGGCACAGCGTATGAGTCCCGTGTCGGCTGCATCCGCAACGCCCGTCATTGCCACGCGCGGCCTGCGGGTGAGTTATGGCGATCGCGAAGTGCTTCACGGCCTCGACTTTGAAGTGATGCAACGCGAAACTGTGGTGATCCTGGGCGGTTCCGGATCGGGGAAAAGCACTCTGCTGCGAACGCTTGTGGGTCTGGAGAAACCATCTTCGGGGGAAGTGTTGGTCAAAGGAACTGACTTGGCCCGCGCAACCTCGCGCGAGTTGGACAGCATCCGCAAAAAGATCGGCCTCTCATTTCAGGGCGGCGCGCTGATCGGTTCCATGACCGTGGGAGAAAACATTGCGCTGCCCCTTCTGGAGCACTCCAACCTGGCGCCATCCACCATCGAGGTGATGGTGCGGATCAAGCTGGAACAAGTGGGGCTCAGCGGTTTTGAACACTTCACCCCCTCGCAACTAAGCGGCGGGATGAAGAAACGCGCTGCCATCGCCCGCGCGCTGGCGATGGACCCCGAGATCCTGTTCTTCGATGAGCCGTCGGCGGGGCTGGATCCGATCATGGCTGCCGGAATAGACGATCTGATCCTGAACCTCAAGAAGGCGTACGCCATGAGCATCATCGTAGTGACGCACGAATTGGCCAGCGCCTTCCTGATCGCCGACCGCATTCTCTTGATCGATCGCGGCAACATCTTGGCCATGGGTCCGGCAAAGGAAATCCAGGAGAGCACGCAACCGCGCGTGCGCCAGTTTCTGGACCGTATCGCGGATTCGACGGCGGACGACGAGGTGGACCATCTCCGAATGTTTACGGAAGGAATCTAGGTGACATGATGGAAGCAACGCGTGAACGCACGCTGGTAGGACTGTTCGTGGTGGTCGCCGCAGCTGTGCTGTTTGTTTCCGTGCTTGCGATTTCCGGCAGTTTGGGAAGCGCCAGCGTCTCGCACCACACCTATTTCAAGTACGCCGCCGGGGTTCAACCAGGGGCGGCAGTGCGCTTTGGGGGCCTGCTGGTAGGCAAAGTGGACCGTGTCCGCGTCGACCCAGCCAACTCCACACGCATTGAAATCGATTTCCTGATAGACCGCGCCACTCCTGTGAAGACCGATAGCGTCGCCAAGATCACCACGCTCGGTCCACTCACCGACAACTATATAGAGATCTCTACCGGCAGCGAGGGCGCCGCACTCTTACCTGCCGGAGCGGGAATGCCCTCCACCGAGACTTTTGGTCTGCCCCAGATCGGCGACGCTGTTCAGTCGATGCTTCCCGACGTGCAGCGCGCTCTGCTCAAGGTCAACAACAGCCTGGACGGTCTGCAGTTGACTCTGACACGGGCCAACGATTTGCTGAACGATCGCAACCGCGCCAGTATTGCGCATTCCCTTGCCAGCGCGGACCAGTTGCTCTCGGAGACGCGGCCCAAGGTGAACGAGTCGCTCAACAACGTGAATCGCCTGCTGAACGACGCGCAGCCAAAGGTTTCGGCCAGCCTCACGAACGTCCAGGAGTTGACCGCCAAACTTTCTCCACTGCTGGAAGACGTCAGAAAGGTTTCCGCGCGAGCGGACGATACGTTGGCGCATGTTGATGAGGCGCTGGTTGAAAACCGAACCGACGTTCGGGCTTCAGTGACCAACCTGCGCGACGCGCTCGCCAAGTCCACCGTCTTGCTGGATCATCTGAACCAGTCTCTGGACCAGAACTCCGACAACATAGATGAGTTGTTGGACAACATTCGCATCTCAACCGAGAACCTGAAAGGCCTCACAGAAACCCTGCGGAGCAAGCCTGCCAGCCTGATTCGGGGTATACACGCCGAAGACCGCAAGCCCGGAGGAGTCCGCCAATGAGTGGCACGGACGGGAGCGGGAAGGTCATGCGTTCCGCGATTCTGATCGGTAGTCTCGGGATTGTATGGCTTTTGTCCTCTGCGTGCGTCGGAGGACGTCCCATTCACTACTACACCATCAACCATCCCGCGATCACGGACACCAATTCGAAATCGGACGGCCTTGTTTTGTTGGTGGGACGGATCGGCACGCCAGAAGCGCTGGAGGATGGCCGTATCCACTATCGCTCCGGCAGTAATGAAGTCGGCTCGTACGAATATCACCGGTGGGCAGAGCGCCCCGGACAGATGGTTCGGGATCTCCTCATTCAATCGCTCCGCGCGTCTGGCAAGTATCGCCAGGTGCAGGAAACATCCAGCGCCGCTGGCGGCGACTACCTGATTCGCGGAAAACTGTTCGAGTTCTCCGAAATCGATGAGCCGGGCATACAGAGCAGGGTATCCCTCCATTTGGAACTAGTGGACAGAAAGACGGGGCTGGTTGTATGGGATCGGCATTACAACCGTGACGAACCGGTAGATGGTAAGGCGATGAAGGAGGTTGTAATATCGCTGGACCACAATTTACAGCACGTCATAACCGATGCCGCGACCGGCATCGAGACCTTTCTGGCTACGGCCAGCGGTCGCGGCTGACGGGGCACCAGCCCCGACTATGCCATGGGGTCGCATCCGAGACTATTTGAGCTTCCGGTACAGTTGTATCAAGTTGTTGGTCGAGCTGTCATGACTCAACGCGGGTTCTGTCTGGCTTTCAAGTTCCGGAATGATGCGCTGAGCCAGGGCTTTTCCGAGTTCTACGCCCCACTGGTCAAACGAGTTGATCTGCCAAATTGTGCCCTGTGTAAACACGCTGTGCTCATAAAGGGCCACCAACTTACCGAGAACCTCCGGCGTGAGCAGCTCAGCGATGATTGTGTTCGAGGGGCGGTTACCTTCGAAAACGCGGTGGGGAACGAGCCAGTCCGGCGTGCCTTCGGCTTTGACTTGCTCGGGTGTTTTGCCGAATGCGAGCGCCTCGGTCTGGGCAAACACGTTTGCAATGAGCATGTCGTGATGCGGGCCCAAAGGATTGAGAGCTTTCGCAAATGCGATGAAATCGCAAGGAATGAGCCGCGTCCCCTGATGAATTAGTTGATAAAAGGAGTGTTGTCCGTTGGTGCCCGGCTCGCCCCAATAAATTGGGCCTGTCGAATAGTCGACCCCGGTCCCATCGAGTGTGACATGCTTTCCGTTGCTCTCCATTGTCAATTGCTGCAGGTAGGCCGGAAACCGCTTCAAGTACTGTTCGTAAGGCAACACGGCAACAGTCTCTGCGCTGAAGAAATCGGTATACCAGACGCCTAGAAGGCCCATCAGCACGGGCAGGTTGCGATCGAATGGAGCCGTAAGAAAGTGCTCATCCATCTGGTGGAAGCCATCCAACATCAACCGGAAGTTAACCGGTCCGATGGCCAGCATCGTGGAAAGGCCGATCGCGGAGTCCATGGAATAGCGTCCGCCAACCCAGTCCCAGAAACCAAACATATTCGCCGTATCGATACCGAACTTCGCCACTTCCGCGGCGTTCGTGGATACGGCCACAAAATGGCTGGCTACTGACTTCTTGTCACCTCCGAGACCGGCGAGCAGCCAGTCGCGCGCCGAGTGAGCGTTCGTCATGGTTTCGAGCGTGGTAAACGTCTTCGAGGAAACTATGAGGAGCGTCTCCGATGCTTCCAGATCCCGAACGGCTTCGGCGAGGTCTGTCCCGTCGACATTGGAGACGAATCGGAACGTCATCGAATGATCGCTATAGTGCCTCAGCGCTTCGTAAGCCATGACTGGTCCGAGATCGGAGCCGCCGATGCCAATGTTGATGACGTTGCGGATGCGCTTGCCGGTGTATCCCTTCCACTGGCCGCTGCGGACGCGGTTGGAAAAGTCAGTCATCTTATCGAGCACGGCATGGACCTGGGGCACGACGTCCTCTCCGTCCAGCACAACGGAGGTTCCTTTGGGCGCGCGCAAGGCCACATGGAGGACCGCCCGGTTTTCCGTGACATTGATTTTCTCGCCTCGAAACATGGCTTCGATTCGCCGCCGCAGGCCCGATTCCTCGGCAAGTTGGACCAGGAGGCGGATAGTTTCGTCGGTGATGCGGTTCTTCGAGTAATCGATGAAGATGCCCACCGCCTCGGCCGTCATCCGTTCTCCGCGTTTGGAGTCATCGGCGAAAAGATTCCTCAGGTGCAATCCGCGAATCTTCTCGTAGTGAGTCTGGAGAGCCTGCCAAGCCTTCCGTTTTTTCAACGGTTCGATACCTTGGCTTATGGCGCCTGGTGCCCCGCTTACCGCCATCTTGGTATTCCTTTCATTTTGCGCTTCAATGGGCTCCGACGGTTTTGAGCGCGGCACCCTTGGCGGTGATCACCGCCATCAGTTCGTTCCAGGAATTAACGAATGACTTCGCTCCTTCGTCCTGAAGCTGGGCGGCCAGGGTGTCAACGTTGATGCCGGCTTTGCCGAAGGCTGCCAACACTTCCTCGCAATCACCGCCATCGGCTGGCAGGATTGCGCCGATCTCGCCGTGATCAGCGAGGGCTTTGAGAGTCGTGTCCGGCATGGTGTTGATGGTGAACGGCGCGGCGAGAGCTTTGACATACAGAATATCGGATGCGGCGGGATCCTTGGTTCCGGTGCTGGCCCAGAGGAGCCGCTGCGAACGGGCGCCTTCATTGAGAATGCGTTGCCATCGGGGCGAGTCCAGCAATGTCCGGTAAGCCTTGTACGTGCGCTGGGCAATGGCGATGCCAAGCTGGTTACGCAATGCGTCGGGGACTTTGCCCGTCACTGCCGCATCCCATCGACTGATAAACACCGAGGCGACCGAGCCGACAAAAGGATTTAGCCCTGCATCGATGCGCCGCTCGATGCCCCGGAGGAAAGCCTCGGCAGCTGCCACGTATTGCTCGCGAGAGAACAGCAGAGTGACGTTGATCGGGATGCCGGCGAAGATCGCCTCCTCGATCGCCGGCAGACCTTGCGTCGTTCCGGGAATCTTGATGAACAGGTTTGGCTGCCCGGCACGCGCGAAGATATCCTTGGCTTGAGCTAGTGTGCTGCCTGTGTCGTAGGCCAGCAGCGGGGAGACTTCCAAAGATACCCGGCCGTCGACACCGTTGGTGCGGTCATAGACAGGACGAAACAGCGCGGCAGCCCGAGTGAGATCTTCGATGGCCAGCTCGAAGAAAAGCACCTCGCCGGATTTGCCCTTTCGAGCCTTATCACCGATCGCGGCGTCGTAAGCAGTGCTGTTTTTGATGGCGTGGTCGAAAATAGTCGGATTTGAGGTGAGCCCCGTGACCGACAGTTCATCGATGTACCGTTTCAGCGTGCCGCTATCCAGAAGATCGCGGGTGATGTTATCGAGCCAGATACTTTGGCCCAAATTGTGAAGCGTTTGCGTCGCTTTCATGGGGAATCAACCTCCAGAGCTCTGTCAGTGTTTGGAGTCTCAGTCTAGCCCAAACGTTGCCAAGATTTTGTTACGACACGTACACAATTCCCTTCACTCAGCCGCCTTGGTTGCCAGGGCTTCCACAACCGCTATGTTCTGCACCAGGTCCGACGGCAAACCGTGACGCGTCTGAAGGTAACCCGCGCTATTGTAAGAGATCCACACCTTACCTTCATTGTCTTCCCAAACCAGGAGCTTTAGCGGAAGATCGATTGCGGTGCCGGGAGACGCGATCATCAGGGGCGTCCCGGCTTTCGGATTTCCGAAGATGAGGAGTTTGGTAGGACGCATCTTAAGCCCCGCCTTTTCCGCTTCGCCGCTGTGATCGACCAATGCAAACAGCTTGATTCCCTTTGCCTGCAGGATTCCCTCCACCTTTTGAACCGTCTGATCTACCGACTGGCGGCTGGGTATGGTTACGATTCCGTTCGCTGCATTCGAGGCCATTGATTTCTCCTGAACGTTATCAAGATGTGCTTGCCGGGGCTCTCGGACGGAGACCAGGTAAATTGCCATGGCCAGACCGAGGCTCGCCAGCGTCACGGCAACGGCGATGGCCAATGCGGATGCTCGATCGGCTGCGGGTCCGCCGCGCTTCAACTCTTGAACCAGGCGAATGTGGTTCCTGGCGGCCACCAAATTGACCACCACTCCCAGAACGATTAACCCGGTGCCGAACCAGAACGAAGGGCCATAGGGCCGGAACTGGAGATTCGGCTGTCCGGTCTGCAATACCTGCAAGAACAGACCGAAACGGGCCACCACGAAGCCGAAGCCCATGAGGGCCAAACCGGTGCGGATCCATGCCAGAAATGTCCGTTCGGCAGCAAGGTAATCGCTCGCGCCGCTCGCCGGTCTTTCTACCATGGGGTCACGATACCAACAAAACGATAAGAAGAACACGCCGCCAAGCCAAGACGGTGGCCGCTGGCTGATATTTGACCGATGCCTGTCCGTACCCGGTCGACAAGCTCAACATGCATGACTGCTACGCGGCGCGTTGAATAGCTTCAGTCGGGACAGAACGACCTTCTGCACCGCGGTCACCGCCAACGACAGTATTCTGTAAAGCACAATTTCGTTAGCTTTTTGAACGAGCGCTTGCTCCAAGCCGCGCCGCCACGCACGGCGCAGCGTGCACTCCAACTGCCATCCGAGCACAGCTGAAATGATTCGGCCTATCGCTCTCGCCCTGTCGATAATTGAGACGCGCCGTTCATGATTCGACGCCGGTCGAATGTAATTTCCATTACCTCGGTGGCTCCCGACACTGCCGTTTTATCGCTGGTTTGACGCTGGCCGGCGCCGAGCGCGATCATATCCTGCATACGCTTCGTCACGTCGGCGAGGTATTGAAAAACCATGGCGGAGACTCCTGACCAACTCAATGAGATGTTCCCGAGGCTGAGCGAGGACCAACTTGCGCGCCTCGCTTCGTTCGGCGTGCATCGCAGCGCACAGCCCGGCGAAATCCTCTTCAACCAGGGCGACGAGCACCACGGCGTCTTTATCGTGATCAGCGGAAGCATCGAAGTCATTGGGGTCTCGGGCGGTAATGAGACCGTGCTGCGAGTTCTTGTGCCGGGAACCTTTACCGGTGAGGTGAACCAGCTTTCGGGACGTCGCAGTCTGGTTCGCTGCCGCGCGCGCGAACAGAGCGAGTTACTGGAACTCACCCGGCAATGCCTGCGCAAGATCATGCAGACCGATGTCGCTCTCGGCGAGCTCTTTCTGCGCGCATTCGTTCAGCGCCGTGTCTATCTCATTGCCAATTCCGTGGGCGACGCGGTGTTGATCGGATCGAGCCTTTCCGCCGATACCCTGCGTCTGCGTTCTTTTCTTTCTCGCAACGCTCACCCCTACACGTATCTCGATGTGGAACGCGATCCCGACGTGCAAGCGGTGCTTGACCATTTTGCGATCCCGATCACCGATATACCGGTGTTAATTTGCCGTGGGGAGTTGGTGCTGCGAAACCCCAGCAACGCCGAAGCGGCAGCCTGTTTTGGCCTGAATGTGGGAATCGACGAGCGGAACGTATACGACCTGATCGTGGTGGGTGCTGGCCCGAGCGGACTCGCGGCGGCCGTGTACGGAGCCTCGGAAGGCCTGAACGTGCTGGTAATCGAAGGCAACGCGCCGGGCGGGCAAGCTGGATCGAGTTCCCGTATAGAGAATTATCTGGGCTTCCCCATGGGGATTTCCGGCCAGGAACTGGCCAGCCGCGCGTTCGTTCAGGCCGAGAAGTTTGGCGCGCAAATCCTGATCGCACGCACAGCCCGCGCCCTTCGGTGCCAGCGCCCGCCGTACACCATCGATCTGGACGCCGATGGATCCGTACAGGGCCGCAGCATCATCGTCGCGACGGGCGTACAATACCGAAAACTCCCTCTTGCGAAACTCGCCCAGTTCGAAGGCGTCGGAATCTATTACGGTGCGACGGCCCTCGAAGCCCAGGTGTGCCGCGGCGAGGAAGTCGCCGTCGTGGGAGGCGGCAATTCCGCGGGGCAGGCTGCTCTTTTCTTATCCGGCTTTGCCAGGCATGTCCACCTGCTGGTACGCGGACCGGGACTTGCCGACTCCATGTCCCGGTACCTGATTTCGCGCATCGAAGTGTGCCGCGAGATTACGCTGAAGCCATGGACCCAGATCGAGGAACTCGATGGCGATTCGCATCTAGAGTGTGTTCGCTGCCGCAACTCGCAGACGGGCGAGGCCGAGACTCGAAAAATTCGGCACCTGTTCCTCATGACCGGCGCCAACCCCAACACGGAATGGCTCGCCAGCTGCGTCGCGCTGGATACCAAGCAATTCATTAAGACAGGCGTTGACCTGGGCGCCGACTGGCCTTTGCGCCGGCCCCCCTTTCTGCTCGAAACCAGCCTGCCCGGCGTATTCGGCGTGGGCGACATCCGGTCCGGAAGCGTAAAGCGCGTCGCCTCGGCAGTGGGCGAGGGGTCGATGGCTGTCCAGTTCGTTCACCAAGTGCTGGCGGAGTAGCCCAATCTCACCCGCTCCAAAGAGGCGCGGCGGGTCGCCGGCAAAGGTCGTGTTGACAATAGTCGTTTAAACGGATACATTGGAGACACATGGCTGAATCGGCCTTCCAGGAGCGCAAGCTGCGGCGGAATGTTTCCCGGGAAGAGATGACATTTCTCGACCTGCTGCGTACCACCGACGCCCTCTCGCGCCGGTTGGTCCTGCTGCTAAAGACCGAGGATGTCTCGTCGACCCAATATAATGTGCTCCGGATCCTGCGTGGAGCGCCAGATGGGCTGGCCTGCGGAGAGATCGCTAACCGTATGATTACACGGGACCCCGACATCACCCGGCTGCTCGACCGTTTGGAGAAACGCGGTTTGGTGGCACGCTGCCGGGAAACCGGGGACCGGCGCATGGTTCTGACGCGGATTACGCGGGAGGGGCTCGCGCTCCTGGCCCGTCTGGATCAACCTGTGCAGGAGGTCCATCGCAGGCAATTGGGCCATCTGGGGCGGGAGCGGCTGCGGGCATTGGCCGAGCTGTTGAGCGACTGCCGCAGCCGGGCCGTCTAATGCCTCACAATTATCTGTTGCAACGAATTTTGATGTAGCGAATCTAATCCCCAGGAGGATACATAATATGAGCTCGCCAGCGATACCGCAAACCGAAACTGCCGTCTGGAACATCGACCCGGTACACTCCGTGGCCGAGTTTAAGGTCAAGCACATGATGATTTCCAATGTGAAGGGCCAGTTCACTTCCGTCAGCGGGGCAATGCTCCTGAACGAAGCCGATTTAGCCCAATCTCGGGTCGACGCCTCGGTCGAGACGGCATCCATCACTACGCGCGATGCCCAGCGCGACGCGCATTTGAAAAGCGCGGACTTTTTCGATGTGGAGAAGTTCCCGACGCTCTCCTTCAAATCCACGCGCGTAGCCCGCACCGGCAGCGGCGAACTGGCGGTTACGGGCGACTTGGAGATTCACGGGGTCACCCGCGAGGTTGTGTTCACCGTGGAAGGTCCAACCCCGCCAGCCAAAGATCCCTGGGGAAACACGCGCGTAGGGCTCTCGGCCACCACCAAAATCAACCGCAAAGATTATGGGCTCACCTGGAACGCCGCGCTCGAGACCGGCGGCATTCTGGTGGGTGACGATGTCACCATCACGCTGGATGTCCAGTTCGTGAGGGCCTGAAGGATTGAGCGCCGTCGCAGCCGGAAGCTGCCCGACAGCGCCAGAAAGGAAAGTTATGTCGCTTCGTCCCATTCGACAGATCATTCAGCCGAAGCCCACCATCGAGGGCGCTGGCGTGAAGCTCCAGCGCGCCTTCGGCTTCGGCAAAACCAAAGACTTCGATCCGTTCCTGCTGCTGGACGATTTCCGCAACGAGAATCCGGAAGACTACCTGGCCGGGTTTCCCTGGCATCCGCATCGCGGCATCGAGACTATCACTTATGTCCTGGCCGGCTCCGTGGAGCATGGAGACAGCCTCGGCAATAAGGGCAAAATGACCGCCGGCGACGTGCAATGGATGACGGCGGGCAGCGGCATCCTGCACCAGGAAATGCCCAAGGGCGATCCGCAGGGCCGCATGCACGGTTTCCAGCTGTGGGCCAACCTGCCGGCATCGCTAAAAATGACTGACCCGCGCTATCAGGACATTCCGTCGAGCGCCATCCCCGAGGTTACCGACGACGACGGCACGCGCGTGCGTGTGATCTGCGGCGAGTTTTGGGGCAAGAAGGGACCGGTGGAAGGCGTGGCCGCCGACCCGAGTTATCTGGATATCTTTGTCCCGGCCGGCGTGCGCAAGCAGCTTGCCATAGAGACCACCCGCAATGCCTTCGCCTACGTCTTTGCCGGATCCGGCACTTTTCGCGACGCCTCTGATCCACGCGCGGTGCTGACAGAGCAGGTTGCCAAGCCCGACGCCCCGCCCGTGTACGACGCCGGCAATCACTCGCTGGTATTGTTCGACCGCGGGGATGAGGTGGTGGCGCAGGCTGGGCCCGACGGGATCCGGTTCCTGCTGGTATCCGGCCGGCCGATTGAAGAACCGGTCGCCTGGTACGGACCCATCGTGATGAACACCCAGGAGCAGCTCCGGCAGGCCATGTCGGAACTCGAAGATGGCAGTTTCATCAAGCACCGCTGAAGGTTCTTCCGCCGCACGTCCGTTATCGAGCGGCGGCTACTTGTGCAACTCTTGCGTCGGCGGCGGCGGAGCGAACTGGTTCGGTGCCGCCGCTGCGGGCGGAGGCAGCGCGGCGGTGCCGCCCACTTCGAACACAAATAGCATGGGTGGATTGTCCACCTTTGCGTCTGTGGGCCCTGCCTGTTGTGGCCGCCGGCCCGCGCCGGCCAGGAATGCGACGTACTGGGTTCCATCCACCACGTAGGTAATCGGGGGAGCCGCGGCGTTCCGGTTCGTTGGGATCTCCAGAAGCTTCTCTCCCTTATCGGCGCTGTATGCTAGCAGCCGGCCATTACCGATCACCTGAAACACCAGGTTGCCTGCCGTGGTAACCGTACCGCCGCCGGCCGCGCCTCCGCCGGGCGTCCGCCAGACCAGCTTCTGATTCACCGGGTCCCACGCTTCCAAAACCCCTCGCTGTCCGGCCAGCGGCTCCGGCCCGATAATGGGGGGCACGATCGGAGTCCCTCCTCTCGGGAAGGCTGTTCCCGTGTGTCCATAGGGCGCGGCGATCACCTCGTCGGCCGCCAGGAAAGTGTAATTTCCAAACGATGCCGGAAGGTACACCAGGCCGGTCGCCGGGTTGTAAGACATGGGAGCCCAGTTGTGCGCGCCACCCCCGGTCGGGTAGATCTGCACGGGAGTCTTGTCGTAAAAGGCCTCCGGATTGATGATCGGGCGTCCGGTCTTCGGGTCGAAACCCTTGGTCCAGTTCACCTGCACGAACGGCGCGGCCGAGAGGAACTCTCCGGTGACACGATCCAGAACGTAGAAGATTCCATTCTTCGGCGCCTGCATGATCACCTTGCGGGTGCGGCCGTTGATCTGGAGATCCGCCAGCATCAACTGCCCCACCGCGTCAAAGTCCCAGTTGTCGTTCGGAACCGTCTGATAATGCCACTTGAGTTTGCCCGTGTTCGCATCCACCGCGACGATCGAGCAGGTATACAGATTGTCCAGACCCTTTGCGCCGCGGAACTTCTCTACCCAAGGCTCCGCATTCCCCGTGCCGGCGAAGACCGTGTTCGTTTCGACGTCATACGCCATGCCATCCCATACGGATCCGCCGCCGCCCATCTTCCAGAAGTCGCCGCCCCAGGTTTTCGCCGCGGCCCGCTGCGCGTCGTCTTCGAAGCCCTTAGAGGGATCGCCTGGCACCGTATAGAAACGCCACGCGCGCTTCCCGGTGGCAATCTCGTAGGCGTCGAAAAATCCGCGAATCGGATGATCGCCGCCCGCCACGCCCACCACTACCTTATTGCCTGCGATCCGTGGCGCCATCGTCAGCGAATACCAATCTTGCGTATAGGCCAGCCGCGCTTCCCACTTCACCGTGCCGGTGAGCGCATCCAGCGCCACTAGGCGGCCGTCATTCACCGGTGCAAAGACGAGCCCGTTCGCCATGGCCAGGCCGCGATTGACTACGCCGCAGCACATCTTCCCGGGCACCGTGGATTGATTCACTTCAGGATCCCAGCGCCACACCTGCTTACCATTGCGGGCATCCACCGCATACACGACGCTGAAATTGGTGATCGCGTAGATGGTGTTGTTCCAAACCAGCGGCGTCGCCTCTTGATTGCCGCCGCCCGCGCCCAGTTCCAGAGACCAGGACAACCCGAGCTTGCCGACATTGGAGGTGTTGATCTGATTCAACGGACTGTAGCGGGTTTCGCCCTGAGTCAAGCCATACGTGACCCACGATCCCGCCAGTGGGTCCTTCGCTGATCCGGCAGCCTTGAGAGCAGCTGCATCCACCGCGCGCGGTTGCGCGCTGACCGTGGAAATCAGCGTATAGAGAACGCTGCCGGCCAACAGGGCCTTGGTTGGAAACATAGTCAATAGGTGATTCCTTCAAAGGCATTATGACCGATTTTCCCGGAAACGGAGACGGCGCCAAAGCATTCTCCTTCTGTCGATCCCCAGCCACCGCAGGCGATGGAGCGGTCGTTTTTCGGCAAGTGGTCGTAGATGCGGGCTGATGTATATTCAAAACTGGAGGTGATCTATGATTCTCTGCGACCTGTGCGGCCAAGCAAAGAATTGCTTACAAAAGGAGATTGAAGGCAGGGAGTACGACATCTGCCTCGAATGTTGGAAGCCGTTGGAGGAGAAACTCAAGGGGAAAGGCAGGAAAAAAGCGGAACGTGAGATGGTATTGTTACCGCCCCTAGCAAAAGAACCGGAACGGCAAAAGACTAAGCCACTGCCGGGAGAACCGCCGAAGATTTGGGGTGACGTAGGACGCCCGCAGTAAACACGAGCTATTGTCGTTGCCGTCGCGGAGCCGTAGCACCGCTAGACACGCCAGACGCTAGGGCGACCAGCAGACTGAAGACGAATTCTGGTCTTGATCAGGTCAAAATATGTCAGAACAGGTGCGCAGAGCTAGGCGATTCGGTGTGATCGGTGCGACTATGGTAGCGGCATGCGGCGCCACAGCAAGCGCTTGAGCAGGTTCGTTCTCGTTCTGTGACTGCCTGATAATGCCCGGTGCCCAAGAGCGGTCGCGGAACGAAAACTGGACACGGGCGCATGGCACAACACGGGAGGCGTAAATGAACCGAGAAGTGGCTCTGAAGATTGTGTTGGCATTGGTAGGCTTGCTCTTTCTTGCGTTAACTTATCCTTTGATAATGTTTGTGCGGCAAGACCCTGGGACGTCGATGATGTTCAGCATTTATGTCACGCTCGGCGTTTTCTTGCTTCTCGCAATACGCAATCCATTGGCGAATCGCAGCCTGATCGCGTTTACAGCATGGTCGAGCTTCGCTCATGCTGCCGTTATGGGCACTCAGGCAATGCGGAACATGGTTTCCAGCGGAGAAATGGTGGGTGTCGCGGTCCTCATCGTCATCGGCTTAGCCTTGATCGCGCTCGCGCCAGCGAAACTGCTTGCCGCAACGGCCCCACGCCTAAGTAGTATTTATCAACCACATTGACGCAAAGGCGGGCGACATGCGAGCAACTGGCGTTTTGCGGCCGCCCGCCCATCCGATCGGCTTTCGACAGGCGTTCTCGGTCCCGTGCAGCTGAGAGCCACGAAATTTTGAACAATTTGTGCGCGCTTGAGCTAGAATGACATCGCGTCGTCCGTCTCAAATAAATGTTCTCCACCTACTGCATTGGGAAGACCATCAGTCTGGCTGCGCTGTTGGGCGTGCTGGCTGCAATACCGGCTGTGGGACAACTCGTGCAGGATCCACCGCCCGAGCTCTCCTTTCTTTCGACCATTCTCAAAGTCAGGAAGAACATTCCCTACGAGATCTGGGGCGAAGTAAAGTTCCCAAAAGGGGACGGTCCATACAAACAGGGCAAGCACTGGTTCATCTTGGCCGAAACCGCGAACGGTACCGATCCCGTGACGGAATGGAACAAGATCAAGCCGGCGTTCCTGCAGAACGGCTGGACCCTCTTCAAAGAATCTCGGGGAGGGGGATTGCTGGAGGTGCTGCAATACGCGAAGGATGGCGTGCAGGCCTGGGCCAACGTGGATACCGACGGCTCGCCGCTCGTCTTTCGCCTGGACGTGATCGAAATCTCTCCGCTGCCTTTTACTCTGACGCTCACCGCGCCTGCGGCGACGCCCGAGAAAATCG
This sequence comes from Bryobacteraceae bacterium, assembly GCA_035948775.1. GTDB lineage: Bacteria > Acidobacteriota > Terriglobia > Bryobacterales > Bryobacteraceae > PSRJ01. The sequence continues at coordinate 70,605 of DASZIV010000138.1, read as the reverse complement.
CGACCGATACGGGAGATTTTCCGTTTCTGGTGCCGCTCCCCGGATCGAAATTTCATCGCGGCGGCGCTGATAACACACCTTTTCGGGTGCTGCCGCCGGGCGCCCGGGAAGCGGAACTGGTGGCGAACGGAACGCTCTATCGCGACTACGATTTTCCCGAGATTTCGAACGTGCTGCTGACCACGGCGTATCGTGACGCGCTCACCAAGGGCGGCTGGGTGATCGTGCAGGAAGGGTCCAGCGTCATTCGGGCTCATTACGCGCAAAGGGGCCGGAACATCTGGGCCATGGTGTCGCCGAATGTCCCCGGTGTGTACACCATCAACGTGGCAGACGCGGGCTCGGTGGACCTTGGTGCAACCCTGGCGAAGGCGTGCCACGTGGCGCTCTATGGCGTGTTGTTCGACTTCAACAAATCGACCTTGCAGCCGTCTTCCGACGCGACGCTCCAACCGGCGGCGAACATGATGGCGGCAGATAAGGCGCTGACGCTGGAGGTCCAGGGTCACACTGACAACGTGGGCAACGACGCATATAACCAAACACTTTCGGAAGCGCGCGCGAGGGCCGTGGTGACGTGGCTCACGCAACACGGCTTGGCAGCGGACCGGCTTACGGCCAAGGGCTACGGCAAGACGAAACCCGTCGCCGACAATGGCAGCGATGAAGGGCGCGCAAAGAATCGCCGGGTCGAGATCGCCGATCCCAGATGCACGCCCAAAGGCAATTAGAATCGGCGCGAGGGGACTTTTCACCAATTCCTTCTTCGACGGTTTATCCCCATGCCTCCGACCGCCGGGAACCGTCCCATTCGCCGACGAGTCACCTGGGTAGGCGTCGATCGGTCAGATGACCATATCGCCTTGCTATCCTTTGAACAGGAACTATACTTCGCATGCCTGGCTGGGAACAGCTGGGCGCGAAGAGGAATCGCAGGCGGCATCGTCCATTGGGAAGTTGTCAGGCCAGAATAAGAGCCGCCCCGGCTGCCGCCTTCGCCACTTTCACGTCCTCATCCGCTGGTGGATTGCTGCCGGAAACCCTCCCGGACACCACTGCGGACGCTCTTAATCCCAACTGGGCACAGGAGATACACGAAATTGGGTTCGTTCCTCATTCTTTCCACCGAATCCCAACACTTGGCTCAAACACCGGTGAAGCCGGCGTCACGCCAACAACGACGCTTGGTTGCATAACGCCCACCTCGCCCCGCTGTACCATGGCCGGCTCGATCCCGGCTTCGTTTTTGCATAAAATAGAAAGGCTTGTCATGATGATGACCCTCCGAGTGCAAGTTGTTGATCGCGAGATGGATTGCAAAATATGAAGCGTCCCGTCTCCGTGAGTGCTCTTCTCGTTCTCGCCGCCGCTCTGTGGGTTCTACCAAACGGGGCCCTGGGGCAATCTGCCGCGCGAGCAGCTCCGGCCACTGCCGAACTGGATCCGCATCGCGCGATGCTGACCACCTACTGCTTCACCTGCCATAACACGCGCGCGAAGATCGGCGGCCTCGCCTTGGACGCTCTCGACCTCCACGCCGCCCCGAATGACGCGCAGATCTGGGAGAAGGCCCTGCGCAAGCTGCGCGGACATTTGATGCCGCCGCCGGGCAATCCGCAGCCGCCGCAGAAGGATGTGGATGCATTCGTTGCCTGGATGGAGAACACTCTCGACTCTCATCCCAAAGGCCCGCGTGCGGGTTATGTGCCGATCCAGCGCCTGAACCGCACGGAATACACCGCGTCCGTGAAAGCTTTGGTGGGGGTGGACGTCAATGAGAAGGACGTCCTGCCGCAGGACATCCAGGTGGATGGCTTTGACAACATTGCGGCGGCTTTGAGCGTATCTCCCGCGTTCCTGGACCAGTACATCAGCGCCGCACGCCATGTGGCCAACGTCGCAATCGGCAGTCCCCGTCTCTCGGTAGTGAAGTACTCGATCGCCGCCATCCAGAACAGTGACGACCCCTTGCCTCTGGGCACGCGCGGCGGCGTCAGGTTCAAGCACGATTTTCCCGCCGATGGCGAGTATCGCATCAATATCAACGACCTTTCGGTGGGCCTCTACACCGGTACGTCCGAAAATGAGAGCACGGTGGTCATCATGATCGATGGCAAGATCGTGTTCCTCAAGCCCATCGGCGGTCCTGCCGACCTGGCGCTCGCGGATCGCAAGGGATCCGAAGGACGCGCCCAGATCATGGAACGCTTCATGAAAATTCCCGTGCAGGTTCAGGCCGGTGTGCGCGACGTTGTCGTAGCGTTCATTGATCGTTCCCACGTGGAATCCGACGAAAATGTCGCCTCTGGCTTTGCCGGACTCGGCCCCCTCGGCTTTGGCACGGGCAACGGCCGCATGGCGCGCCTGGCCGATGGCATCGAAATCGCCGGGCCTTATAACTCGACGGGCCTCTCGAAAACGGCCAGCCGCGCCCTGATCTTTGTCTGCGATCCCCAGAAAACGGGAGAGCCCGCCTGCGCGAAACAGATCACAGAAAATCTGGCGCGCCGGGCGTTCCGGCGTCCCGTCACGGCCGAAGATGTGGACCGCCTCATGCCCTTCTACGCAGCCGGGCGTGAGGGCGGGGGAAGCTTCGATCAAGGAATCGAGCAGGTGGTGGCGGCCGTACTGGCCAGCCCGGATTTCCTCTACCGCGCAATTCGCGGGCCCAAGGGCGCATCTCCAGACTCCGAGTTTGCGCTTACCGATCTGGAATTGGCTTCCCGCCTTTCCTTCTTCTTGTGGAATACCGGTCCCGATGAACAACTTCTGACACTCGCCGCGGCTGGCGGGCTTAGCAAACCCGGAGCAGTGGAAAAACAGGTCGGGCGCATGCTGGCCGATCCCAAGGCCTCCAGCCTGGTAACCAGCTTTGCCATGAAGTGGCTGAATCTGAACACTCTCGATTCCGTTCAGCCTGACCCGAAGTTGTTTCCGGCTTTCAACGAACAGCTGCGGCACGATTTTGCAAAGGAAGCGGAACTATTCATCGGCAGTATCCTTTTGGACGACCGGAGCGTGCTGGATCTGCTGACTGCCGATCACACGTTCCTTAATGAACGGTTGGCGCGGCACTACGGCGTTCCCCACGTATTCGGCAATCAATTCCGCGAGGTCACGCTCGCCGAGAAAGAACGCGCGGGCCTGCTGGGCAAGGCCGCGATGCTGCTGCGGACTTCCTATGGCGACCGCACGTCTCCCGTCTTGCGGGGTGCATGGGTGCTCGACAAGCTGCTTGGCACGCCCCCGTCGCCTCCTCCGCCGAACACCGCGACCGACCTTTCTCAAAAGGCGGGCGAGCTGCCCAAAACGGTCCGGGCGCGGCTCGAGCAACACCGTGATAAGGCGGTCTGCGCGCAGTGCCACGGTGTGATCGATCCGACTGGTCTGGCCATGGAGAATTTCGATGCAATTGGAGAATGGCGGACCACGGATCGCGAGGCGAAGGCCGCGATCGATGCCCGCACCGTGCTGCCGAATGGCGTGCCGATCAACGGACCTGTGGAACTTAGGCAGCAGTTGGTTGATCGCCCGGCAATGTTCGCCACGGCCTTTACGGAAAAGTTGATGATGTACGCGCTCAACAGGGAGCTCGAGTACTTCGATATGCTTCAGATTCGCGCGGTGGTTCGGGCGACCGCGAAGGATGATTACAAGTTTTCTTCCATCGTTTTGGGTATCGTCAATACCAATGCATTTCGCAGGCAGGGGCCAACAGCCGTTCCGAAGGAAAGCGGCGTGAGGACCGCGTCGGCCAAATAAATGAGGGTGGCACTTTAGGAGATAACATGTTCATCACAAAAAAACACATCGCGCGCAGAACGGTGCTGAAGGCTGCCGGAGTAAAGTTAGCCTTGCCGTTTCTGGAAGCCATGGTGCCCGCCGCCACAGCTCTTGCCCAGACTGCCGCAGTGCCCAAGATGCGCGCAGCCTTCTTCTACATTCCCCATGGCGCGATCATGTACAACACGGCGCATGGCCCTTCGATGGACAAGTGGACGCCAGCGGGCGCCGGCGCCGATTTCAAGCTCAGCCCGATTCTCGCCTCACTTGAACCGTACAAGAAGTACGTCACGTCGTTCGGCAACCTGGAGAACGCCGCCACCGCGGGATCGGTGCATACGTTCACTCCCGCGACGTGGCTCAGCGCCACCCGTCCGGATATGGGCGGCCCCAAGGCCCACATGGCCACCACCCTCGATCAGATCATCGCGAAGTTCATTAGCCAGGACACCCCTATGCCCTCGCTGGAACTTGCCTCGGAAACCACCGTGCAGGTGGCCGCGGGCGGTGGCGGCTCCTATACCACGCTATCGTTCCGCGACGCCGATTCTCCGCTGCCCATGGAGTACAATCCGCGGAAAGTTTTTTTGGAGCTCTTCGGCGAAGGCGACAACCCGCAGGAGCGCGCATCCATCAGCCACCAGACGGGCAGCTTGTTGGATCTGATCCTCGACCGGACGAAGAAGATGCAGGGCGAGTTAGGTGCTGCGGACCGCACCGCTCTCGATGGCTACCTGGATACCGTTCGCGAGATTGAGCGGCGAACGCAGATGGCATCGGGAAAGAGCCTTTCGAGCATGAAGATTCCCAATGCTCCCGCGGGGGAGCTGGAAAAGTTCGACGAACAGGTGAAATTAATGTTCGACCTGCTCGCTCTCGCGTTTCAAGCCGATCTCACGCGCGTGGCTACGTACATCATGGTGGCGGAAGGCACCCTCCGGACCTATAACCACATCGGGGTTTCGGATTCCTTCCACCCCGTTTCCCACCACGCCAACGATATCGAGAGGATCAACAAGCTCGTCAAAATCCAGACCTGGCACTTGCAAAAGTTCTCCGAATTCGTGGCCAAGATGGCGGCCACTCCGGACGGACAGGGGACCCTGCTCGACCACTCGATCTTCATGTACGGGTCGAACATGAGCAACAGCGACCTGCACAACAACTATCCGGAGCCGAACATTTTGGTTGGCGGCGGCGCAGGCAAGATGAAGCTCGGTGGCCAACACTTGGTGCTGCCGGAACGCACGCCCATCGCGAATCTCCACCTGACCTTGCTGCAGAAGGTGGGGATGGAACGCGATAAGTTCGGCGACAGCACCGGCACGATCGCGGGCGTCTAGAGGTGTCCGAAGTGGAGCGTAGAGAATTCTTGAACAGCGCGGTGGCGGGAGTGCTTGCGATGTGGGCGTCGCCACCGCTTCGCGCGCAAGCAGCCGGGGGTGGCACTCGCCTGACAGAAAAGCTCGCGCTGATCGACGGAGGCGGCAGTAATGTCCTGGCTCTCGATACTGCTGACGGTCTTGTGCTGGTGGACAGTGGCGCACCGAAGTCCGGCGACCAGGTAAAAGCCGCGCTCCACTCGAAGGTGCAAACACTCTTCAACACCCACTATCACCTCGATCAGACGGGCAACAACGAATTGTTTGCGGCCGCGGGGGCGAAGATCATCGCGCACCAGCGCACCCGCGAATGGATGTCGGCCGATTACTGGGTTCCGGCAGAGGACCGTTATGAAAGGGCCCGTCCCCAGGCGGCCCGCCCCACCGAAACTTTTCTGACCACCGGTTCTTTGAAAGCGGGCGCCGAACAAATCGACTACGGCTACCTGCCTCTGGCCCACACCAGCGGCGATATTTACGTCTTCTTTAAAACGGCGAACGTCCTTGCAGTGGGCGACGTAGCATCGCCCCTGCGCGATCCGGCGCTCGACTATTTCACCGGCGCATGGATCGGAGGCCGCGTCGACGCCATGGATATCCTGCTCAAGCTCAGCAAGGAACAGACCCGGATCGTGCCCGCGTACGGCCCCGTCATGACCCGAGCCGAATTTAAGGCGGAACGCGACATGATGGAAGAGGTTCGCGTCCGCCTGTTCACAACGGTTCGGGAAGGCGACGGCCCCAAAGAGATGCTGGATGCCGGGGTTCTGAAGGGCCTCGCCCGAACGTGGAAAGATCCGTACAAGTTTCTGTACGACGCAGCCAAGGGTCTGTGGGCTCACCATGACAAAATGGACCGCAATGTCGTGTAACACCGAGGGACGAATGAAACGTGCCATTCTCGCTGTTGTCTGTGTGACCGCCGCCGGTCTCCCGCTTCTGGCGCAGGCGCAGAGGGATTCTCTTGCCAGTCTCATTGAAGCAGGAAACCGCAAGGCGGCACTCGAGAGGATTCGGGCCGGCGCGGACGTGAACGAGGCGCAACCCGACGGCACCCGCCCCATCCATTGGGCAGTCTTTAAAGTCGATTACGCTTTGCTCGACGCGCTGCTCGCGAAAAAGGCGAAGGTCAACGTCACGAATGAATTCGGATCCAGCCCGCTCGCCGAAGCCGCCAAGCTGGGTGACGCGCGGATGGTAAAGATGCTGTTGGACGCGGGTGCGGAACACGAAGGCGCCAATCAGGATGGCGAGACGGCCTTGATGCTGGCGATCAAAACCGGGGAACTCCCTGTGGTCCGAATGCTGGTTGACGCCGGTGCGAATGTAAACACGATTGAAAAATTTCACAATCAAACCCCCTTGATGTGGGCTGCCGCCGCGCCGAAAAATGCCGCTGAGATCGTCAAGCTGCTTCTTTCGAAAGGCGCCGACTTCAAGCCGCGCGCGCTGTACAGCGACTGGCCAGACCAAATTACCTCCGAGCCGCGAGCCCAATATCGTCCCGTCGGGGGATTGACGGCGTTGCTTTATGCGGCGCGCGATGGCTGCTACGACTGCGTCCAGACGCTGATCGCGGCCGGCGCCGATCCGAATGTGCCGACTCCGGAAGGTGTAAGCGCGCTGATGATCGCTCTCGATAACGACCATAACGACATCGCCAAACTGCTCTTGGATCACGGAGCCAATCCGAACGTTTGGGACTGGTGGGGGCGCACGGCACTGTATATGGTTATCGATCGAAAGGAAGGCGGCTCTAGCGCTGGTCTCAACGTCGGCGGCAGAAGTGTGCGCGAATCGCCCCCGCGTGACCGTGTGCTCGCCGCCGCGTCTCGCGGCTCCGGTCGTCCGCCCGTTCCCGACATGGAGATCATCAACGCCCTGCTGGCCGCTGGGGTAGATCCCAGTCCGCAGCTCAATATGCATCGTCCCAGCCGGGGAGGGAACAGTGGCCGCTTCATCGACCCTCTTCTTGGTACGGGCTGTACGCCTTTACTGCGTGCTGCCATGAACGGCGATCTGGAAGTGGTTCGAGCTCTTCTGGAAAAGGGGGCGCTCCCCAACATCAACGCCATGGGCCTCACATCGTTCCTGGTCGCGGCGGGAGTCGGGACGGGGACGCGCGGAGGAACTGGCCTTGCCGCGCAGTCGGCCGCGGGCGGCACGGCCGATATGCCGCTGATGGAGCTGCTCCTCCAGCACGGCGCGGACGTGAACGCACAAGTCACCGGTACGACAACCTACTCCATGCGCATAGCGCGCGCGCCGTCGGCGAACGAAGGCATGACGGCCCTCCACTGGGCCGCTCAAACGGGCAAGATCGATCTCGTGCGCTACCTGCTCGACAAGGGAGCAAACCCCGAACTCGTCGACGCTGAGGGCCGCAAGCCGATCGATTTGATAAGCACTGGCGGTGCGCGGCGCGGAGGGGCTCCGGCGCCTGCCGCTACATCGGGCGATGCGGCCGCAGCGTCGGCTCCTCAAGCTGAGCCAACGCCTCCTGCTGCTGGAGGCGCCGCCCCGAGCCCGCCAACCACGGCCGAGATTCGCGCCCTCCTCTACAATGCGGCTGGGCACCGGTAAAGGGCAATCTTTCATGCGCCTGTTCCCTGTCCTCGCAGCCGGGTTGGCCGCCGTTCTGCCCATGCTCGGCGCCACCTGTGATCGAGCCTGTTTGCAATCGTCGCTCGACCAATACCTGCAGGCCATCGTGAAGCACGACCCGCAGGCGGCGCCGCTCTTTCTCGGCTATCGCCATACGGAGAACGCGCTCCTGGTGAAGCTTGGCGAAGGCGCATGGAAGTCGATCACCTCCATCGGCAAAGTAGATCGACGCTACTACGATCCGGTCACCGGACAAGCGGCCTTCTTTGGCGTGTTGAATGAAGGCGTCGAACCCACCGTGACCACCGTTCGCATCCGCGTGGAAGAGAGCAGGATCACTGAAGCGGAATGGATCATCGCCCGGCGCGTGGCGGCGGGCATCAACGGTTTTGACGCGCAGGGCAAGCCGCAAGCCTACGCTTTCGGACCCGACAACCTGGCCCTCCATCCGCCCGAGCAGCGTGTTGTTCCGGCCGCGCAGCGTCTGTCGCGGGAAGAGCTCGTCGCCATTACGAATAGCTACTTCGATGGCATCACCTCGCATGACGGTTCGTTGATCATGGCCCACCCCGGTTGTTCGCGCGTGGAGAACGGACAGACGGTCTCCGGCGACCCCGCGGCCCGTCCTGGTGCACCGCCGCCGCCTCCTCCGGCTCCGGGAGCGCGTCCGGCAAGCTCTTGCGCCGCGAACCTCCAGAATTTCAATCTGCAGAACGTGGCGGCCCGCCGTTTCCCGGTGGTTGATACGGAAGCACAGATCGTATTAGCCTATGCGGTCTTCATTCGCCGCCCTGGCTCTCCCTCGCGCCGCAACGCCTTCGCCGAGTGGTTTGTGATCGACACCAACAAGATCCGCCACGTGTATTCGGCCATGTACTATCCGCCGAACGATCTTCCGGTGCCGAATTGGCCGCCGTATGACGGCAACTTTCCATTGCCCGCCGAGCTTGCTCCTACGCCTGGTAGACCGTAGAGCCGCCGACCACCGTGCGGACCACCTGGATGTCCTTGATCTTCTCTTTGTCTATCGTGAACAGATCGTCCGACAGCACCACGAAGTCGGCCAGTTTCCCTGGTGTGATCGATCCTTTGATCGCTTCCTCGTGGGAGTTGTAAGCGCCATTGAGCGTGTTCACTCGCAGGGCTTCTTCCACGCTGATCCGCTGGTTGGCTCCCCAGGTCTTTCCGTCCCAACCGGTGCGGGTCACCATTCCCTGAATGGCCATCCGCGGGTCGAACGGCCCCGGGCTGAAGTCGGAGCCCGCCGCCACCGGAACCCCGGCGTCGAGGAAACTGCGATAGGCCATCGAGCGCTTCATCAGATCTTCGCCGTAGAAACTGAACTTGTCGGAATTGTAATAGGCATATGACGTGAACGCCGCCGGGACCACGCCGGCCGCCTTGATGCGCCGCACCAGATCGTCGTTGATCAGCGTGCAATGGGTGATCTTTGGGCGGGTGTCGGGTCGAGGGTAGAGCCGCTGCGCGCGCTCCACCGCCGTGAGCACCATATCGATAGCGACATCGCCATTGGCGTGGCAGTTGACCTGGATGCCCGCCCGATGCACCCGTTCGATCCACGTGTTGAGGTCGTCCTGTGTCTCCGTAACGTTACCCTTATACGGTGGCACTACGCCGGGATAGGGCGTACTGAGCGCCATGGTGCGTTCGGAGAACGATCCGTCGACGGTATGCTCGGAGGTGGCTCCCAACCGGATCCACTCGTCGCCGAAGCCGGTCATGATGCCGCCGTCGATCATCGCCTCCAGCACCTTGCCGCTGGCCTCGTAACTTACGCGATGCAGGAGCTCGCCGCGCGCCCGCACCTGCTGCAGGGCCGCCAAATTGCCGCCCTCGTGGTGCACGCTGGTGACGCCATAACGCACGAACTGTTTGGAGATATACGCCAGCCCATCGCGGTCGCGCTGAAACCTCTGCTCTTCGGTAAACACCGGCCGCTTGCCAACCTTGCTGAACGCGTTCATGGCCCGGTCGGTAACCCTGCCATTCAACTCGCCATTGGCGTCGCGGTCGAAAGTGCCACCGGGTGGATTGGCCGTGTTCTTGTTGATGTCGGCCAGATCGAGAGCCTTGCTGTTGTAATACGACGTGTGGCCGCCACGGTGATGCACCGCCACCGGATGATCCTTCGATACCTGGTCGAGGTCATGAACGTTCAACTGGCGATTGTCCTTCACCTTGGTATCGTCGAAGAAATATCCTTCCACCCAGGTACCTGGCGGTGTCTCGCGAGCCTTCGCGCGGAGTTTGTCCACAATGCTGGAGATGGTCACGAACTCCACCACATAGGGGTTGCCCACCACCACGTCATAGAGCAACGTGGTGCCGGGCGCATGATTGTGGCAGTCGATGAACCCGGGCACGATGGTCATCTGCCGGGCATCGAACGTCTGAGTCGCCTTGCCGATGAGCCCCCTGCTCTCGGCGTTGCTCCCCACGGCGACGAATCGACCGCCTTTGACCGCGAACGCCTCGGCCTTCGCTACGCGGGAATCGACGGTGTAGACTTTGGCGTTGAAGACGACCAGATCAGCTTCAGGCACGTCGGCGGCCGCCGCGGATCCTAGCCATGGCCCGCTGACAACACCAGCGACAGCGGCTCCGGACCGGCTCAAGAATCCTCTACGGCTATGGCGATGATCGGCCACGTTGGTTATCCTCCTCTCAACGCGGCGATCCGAGGTATCGCTTGCGCATTTTCGCTACGATCGTGAACTCCGGATCCACCACGTTTGAGATATCGTACTCCATCCCCTGGCCCATCAGCAGGCTGGCGCCACGCTCGTCGAAACCGTAGCTATCCATCAGCCAACGCATCAGCTCGGTGGTGGCGTGCTGCAAGGCTTCATTGAGAGCCCGCGAGCTACCGAGCACCATAATGTAGTCCTGATTTTCGAGGCGCGGCCAGTTGATTCGTTTTCCCTTGATGAGGTCAACCGAGAATTCAACGTCGAGCGATGTTTCGATGGCGCTGCCAACCACTTCCCCGTCGCCTTGCCGCGCGTGGCCGTCTCCCAGGAAGAAGAGTGCGCCGGGCTCGAAAACGGGGAGCATCACGGTGGCGCCCGCGCCCATGCCGTTGTAATCCATATTGCCGCCAAAGTTATCGGGATAACTGGTGGGGATGGCCGCTCTGTTGGCCGGTGCGGTTGCCACGCAGCCCAGCATCGGCCGCAGAGGCAGCTCGATGCGCGGACCCTTGAATTCATTTGAGTCGAGGTAGGCGACGCCCTTCTGCTTGTCGATCTGCCAGGCTGCCCTCTTCGGATCGCGCAGAGCTTCGGCGCGCAGAAAGCCTGGGTCGGCCGTGTAAGGAGCCAGAAGCGAGGCGGAGAAGCCCGTAGCGCGGTTGGTCTCGAGACGCAGCAAATGCACGACGAGCGTATCGCCCGGTTCGGCGCCTTCAATGTAGAACGGGCCGGTTTCCGGATTGGGCCCCTGTCCTCGTTGCACACCCTTCGAATCCACGCCGCCCGCATCAATGGTGTAGGTGGTCACGTGGTCGCCGGGCTTAATCCGCAGCACGGGCTTGTGGGCGCCCGAGAAAGTATTGTGAAACTCCGTAGGCTCAAATCGGTAGGTCTCAGCCAAACCCGTCCAGGCCAGCGCAAGTACGAGGATCAGTTTCATCCCGGCGTCGCTCCTTTCTAGCGCGTTCTTTAAGTTATCAGGCCCCAAGCTTGGGGTGTTTGGTGTCCAGTCGGTTGCCCGCTCGTAGGCATGCGCCAGGGCCAGCATGGTAGTTTCCGCAAACGGAGCCGCACTGATCTGGAGGCCGATCGGCAAACCGGAGCTCGTAAAACCGCATGGTAGAGTGATGGCAGGGATTCCGTACACGTCGAACGCCCACGGATTGCCGGGGTTCCCTGCGCCGGGATTGGGTAGCGGGTTCAGGCTGGCCGCGATGGTGGTGGGCGGGACTTTCAGCGTGGGTGTCGCCAAAAGGTCCACCGTTGTGAACACCTTCTTGATTTCCCTGCGCGCCAAATCGACCTGGCGCCGGGCTTCGGCGTAAACCTCGGGTTTTACCTCGTTTGCTCGAACCATCTGCGCGCGTGTCGCGGGCTGATACTTTTCCGGCGATTCCTTCAGCCACTTCGCATGATAGGCGTAGGTTTCGGGCCCCCAAACAATTGGCCCTGCGACCGATGGAGGAAGCCGGACCTCGGTGACGCTGGCCGTCAGCTTCCGAAGGACCTCGATGGCCACATCCAGCGCCTTGGCAAATTCCGGATCGAGGTTGTCGAAGAAGGGAACCCGCGGAAGGCCCAACCGGAGTTTTGACACTGGCATTTTGAAACCGCGGCTATAATCTGGAACTGGCGTGTCGACAGTGGTTGGGTCCCCGTCATCATAACCGGCGATGACTCCCAGCATGATGGCGGCGTCCTCGACCGTCTTACAGATCGGACCGACGTGATCGAGAGTCCAGGCCATCGGAATGACGCCCCGGTTGCTGACACGGCCGTAAGTCGGCATCAATCCAACGACGCCGCAATCAGAACTCGGGATCCGGATCGAGCCGCCCGTGTCCGTGCCCAGAGTGCCGAAGCATAGACCAGCTGCGATGGCGGCGGCAGAACCCCCGGACGATCCGCCCGAAATCCGGTCCAAGGCCCACGGATTGTGCACGGCGCCAAAATACGTAACCGCAGAGGTAGCGCCGTAAGCGAACTCGTGCATGTTGAGCTTGCCGAGAATAATGGCGCCGGCATTCTTCAGTCTGCGGACCACTTCGGCGTCTTCGGTGGGAACGCGGTCTTTGAACAACTCGCTCGCCCCCGTTGTGCGGATGCCGGCAGTGTCAATGTTGTCTTTCAGAGCGATGGGAATGCCATGCAGCGGCCCTCGCCATTTCCCCTTCTGCGCTTCCGCCTCCATTTCACGCGCCGATGCGAGAGCTGATTCCCCGCTGATTGTGATGAAAGCGTTCACTGCCGGGTTAAGTTTCTCGATCCTTTTCAAACAAGCCTGCGTGAGATCGACTGGCGACGCTGCCTTGCTTCGCAGCAGGCGTGCCGCTTCCGTTAGCGTTAAGGCAGCCGGGTCTGGCGATTGGGCCAGCGCCGGCCCCATCGCCCAGGTGACTGCGCCGATCCCAGTCGCAACGAACGTCCTGCGGGAAGGAGAGCGATTCGAATTCATATCAGGGCCAACTTAAAGAGTCTTACACAAGAGCCAACTGCTCTTCGGTGGGCTCCGCTCAACAGTACCAAGGTTCCGTGAGATAGGGGATCGTGGCGCGGTCCGGCCGCGGAGGCTCCTCCGGAAAATGGCCGTTGCCGGCAACCTCCCAGATCTGCCGGAAGATCTCGGCGCGCGAAGCCTTGCGGCGCTCCTGTTGTTTGAGCTGCTGCTGTATCGATACGCAAAGGCAATCTAGCGCAGGGTCGGCGTTGCGCCAGGGATAGGCCAGGCTGCGCTCATCGTACGGGTCGATCAGTCCGCGAATTTCGGGCAACTCCAGCAGCAGGGATCCTTCGGGAAGGAGCAGGCGGATAGCGAGCTGGATGGAAGCCACCTCCGCCACCAGGTCGAGATCCACTAACTCGCGGAGGAACTTAAGGTATGACTCGCGGGTGGTCCACGGAGTGAACGGAATGAACGTGGGCGAGAGTGGCAACGCGGCAGCGCGGGCGAGCGCGAGGGCCTCTTGGAAGTCCGCGCGGGTGTGCCCTTTGGCCAGTTTTTCCAGGATCGCGTCGTCCAACGACTCGACGGCGCTGGTCACGAACAGGCAACCGGTCGCTCGGAGCCGCGGCAAGAGCTTCCGGTGCCGGAGCAGGTGCTCGATCTTGATGGTGGCGTCGTAGGTAAGGCGCGGCCACTCCCTGTGCAGTTCCTCCACGATCCGCATCGCATGCCCCGGTCCATTGAAGAAATCTGGATCGCCGAATGTGATGTGCTCCGCGCCCGCCGCGATCTGCTGCCGAATATCGGCGAGGACCACGTCGGGCTGCACGACGCGGAAGACGCCGCGGTACACCGGAACCACGGGACAATGCCGGCACAGATGCTTACAGCCGCGGCTTGCTTCGGTGTAGCCGACACGCCGGGTGCCGCCGTTCACAACCAGGCCGGCGTAAGAAGCTAGCGGGGGAAGGCTCGCGCGATCAGGCACAAGGAACTGCTGGCGTTCGAGTGATACCAGCGGTTGCGGAGAAACGCTAACGGAGCCGCCTGACAAACGGCGCACTAAGTCTAAGAGTGGCCCCTCGAATTCGCCGCCGATCACGCTGGAGCATCCTGCGCGCCGCAACAACGTTTCGTTCAGCGGTGCGTACAGTCCGTAGCCGCACAAGTGCGCCCTTGGGTTCACCGCTTTCACCTGCTCCACTACGCGCAGAAACAACCGCGTCGCGGTGTGCATGGGAAGATAGAATGCGACTAGGTCCGCCTGCTCGACAGCCTGCACAGGCAAGGGGCTGCACGAAAGGTCCGCCAACGTTACTTCATGCCCATCCGCCTTGAGCCACTGAGCGGGAGAAGCCAGCCCGAACGGCTGACGCCCCAGATCATAAGTGGAGATCAGAAGGACGCGCACATCCCTCATTATGACCGTTTTGTTACACTAGATTAGACTAATTCTCTCTCCCCCGATGCTAGCTGTAACCAGTATTACCGACGAAATCCTCGATTTGAAGAAGCAGCGGAAGGCGATCCTTCTCGCGCACCATTACCAGGATGCCGAGATACAGGAGCTGGCCGACGTGATCGGCGACAGCCTGGAGCTGGCGCGCAAGGCACGCGAGTTCGCGGGAGATGTCATCGCATTCTGCGGCGTCTGGTTCATGGCCGAAACGGCTAAAGTGCTCAATCCCCATCGGGTGGTAGTCGTGCCCGATCGCCAGGCCGGCTGCAGCCTGGTGGACGGTTGCCCCGTGGAGCCGGTGCGCGCGTTTCGCCGCCAGAATCCCGATCACGTGATCGTCAGCTACATCAACACCTCCATCGAAGTGAAGGCGGAGAGTGACATCCTCTGCACATCGCGTAATGCGGTGAAGGTGGTCAATTCGATTCCGCCGGAGAAGCCTGTACTGTTTCTACCAGATCGCAACCTGGGCAATTATGTGAAGCGTCAGACCGGCCGTGAGAACATGCAGATCTGGCAGGGCGCCTGTATCGTGCATGCCACGTTCCCCGCGCGCCGCGTGGCGGAAGCGAAGATGGAACATCCCGGGGCGAAGATTGTGGCCCATCCGGAGTGCCCCGAGGCGGTGCTGGCGATGGCTGATTTTGTGGGCTCCACTTCGGCCCTGATCGAATGGTGCGCCGCGAGCGACGCCTCCGAGTTCATCGTGATGACGGAGAGCGGCATCCAATATTCGCTGCAGCGGCAGGCCCCCGGCAAACGGTTTTTCTACGTGGCCAACGAGAATTGCAATTGCAGCGAATGTCCGTACATGAAATTGAATACACTAGAGAAGCTTAGGGATTGCCTACTCCGGCTGGAGCCACGCGTCGAGTTGTCCGAAGACATCATGGCGCGCGCGCTGGTTCCGCTGGAGCGCATGCTGGCTTTGAAATAGATGGCTGACCCACTCATCGACTCGTTCGGCCGCGTCCACACCAACCTGCGGGTCAGTGTTACCGACCGCTGCAACATTCGCTGCTTTTACTGCATGCCGGAAACAGGTGTGCATTTTGAAGACCGCCGGCAGATACTGGATTTCGAAGAGATCGAGCGCTTCGTGCGGATTGCGGTCCCGCTGGGCATACGCAAGCTGAGGATCACCGGTGGGGAGCCGCTGGTGCGCCGCGATCTGCCGGTACTGATCCGGCGTCTGGCCGCCATCCCCGGCATCGACGACCTGGCGCTGACGACCAACGGCGTGCTGATGCCGCAACAAGCCGAGGCGCTCTATGAAGCGGGATTGCGGCGTATCAATGTTCACCTGGACACGCTGGATCGCGAGCGATTCCTGAAGATCACGCGCCGTGATGAACTGTGCAAAGTACTCGCCGGGCTGGAACTCTGTAAGAAGCTGGGTTATAAGATCAAGATCAACGCCGTAGCAGTGAAGAACCTGGTGGAGCCCGACATTGTGCCGCTGGCTCGGTTCGGCCGCGAGAACGGGTTTGAGATTCGGTACATCGAATTCATGCCGCTCGATGCCCAGAACCTTTGGGATCGTAGCAAGGTGCTGATGGCGGACGACATCGTCGCCATGCTCACCCGTGAGATCGCGCCCCTGGTTCCGGTGCCCGATCCGGATCCGCGCGCGCCGGCTTCGGAATACCAATTCACGGATGGTGTGGGGAAGATCGGGTTGATCGCTTCGGTGAGCCGTCCATTCTGCCTGAACTGCAACCGCCTGCGACTCACGGCCGATGGTAAGCTGCGCTACTGCCTGTTCGCCGTCGAGGAAGACGACGTGAAGATCCTGCTGCGATCGGGCGCGACGGACGAAACGATCGCCGCTTTGATTCGCCAAAACGTGGCCGGCAAGTGGATCGGGCACGAGATCAATTCCACACGCTTCGTAGCGCCGCCGCGGCCGATGTACTCCATCGGCGGGTAAAATCTCCTCGCCCGCCGGAACTTTTTCGCGCCTCACGGCATTACACCAGTAGAAGCAATGACGAGCGACGAAGCCCTGATGCTGGCGTTCCAGCGCGGGTCGCACGACGCGTTCGATGAACTATTCGCGCGCTACCGCCAGCCGCTCTACGGGTATTTCCGGCGGCGTCTGGCCAGCCGTGAGCGCGCCGAGGACCTGACCCAGGAGACTTTCCTGGCGGTCCTCCGGGCCACGGAGCGCTACGAGCCCCGCGCGCTCGTTCGGACATACTTATACGGAATTGCGATCAAGCTAGTTGCCGCGGAGCGCCGCAAGCTGGCCCACTCCGATGCGCAGGCCGACCAGGTGTGCGACCCACGGGCCGATGAAACGCTCTGGGTACGGCAGGCGCTCGACCGGTTGGAACCGGCTGAGCGTGAAATCCTGATGCTGCGGGAGTACGAGCAGCTCAGTTATGCGGAGATCGCGCAGTTGCTGCGGCTTCCGTTGAATACGGTGCGGACGCGGCTGTTCCGGTCCCGCCTGGCACTGAAAGGTTACTTGGAGCCGGCAAGCAATGAGGCGTGAGATGCACCCGATCGAGCCCGAAGAGTTGATGGCCTATCTGGACGGCGAGTTGTCGTCGCCGCGCGCATCCGAAGCGGCTCAGCACCTGGCGCACTGCCGGGAGTGCCAGACGGTTGCCGCTGAGATACAGAGCGTTTCAAGGAGGCTGTTGGAGTGGCAGGTGGAGGAAGTGCCGCCGGGCGTGGAGAGTGCGGTAAGCGCGGCAACCTTGCCAAGCCGGAAACGCCTGGCGCTTTGGACGGGGCGCACACCGTGGATCGTGGGTTTGGCAGCAGCGTGCGCGGCGCTGATGCTGATGGTAGTCACGCCCTCCATGTTCCACGAATCCACAGGAGCGCGAGAAGTCGCGCCTCTGCTGCAGCAGGGGCGTGTAGCACAGCTGACGGCGCCACCCGCACGCCAGGGCCAGCAGGGTCAGGGCGGCTCGGCAGGAGGGATTGGTCCGTTGGAGGTGGTGCCACTCCAAGTCGACATAGCCCGCGCTCGAATCCCTCTCGTAATCCGCACCGCGCAAATCACCCTGACTACTCCCGACTTCGCCAAAACACGCGCCTCGCTCGACGACATTCTGAAGCGCCATGGAGGCTACCTCGGCAACCTGACCATCGGCGCGCCCGCCGATTCCGGTCAAACTCTACAAGCCACGCTGCGCGTCCCCGCCCCTCAACTGGACGCGGCTCTGGCAGAAATCCGCAAACTCGGCCGGGTCGAGACGGAGCAGCAAGGCGGCGAAGAAGTCACCCAGCAGATGGTTGATCTCGAAGCCCGGCTTTCCAATGCGCGCAACACCGAACAGCGGCTCAACGATATCCTGCGGCGTAGCGCGGGGAAGATCGCCGACGTCCTGGCGGTCGAGGTGCAGATCGATCGGGTGCGTGGTGAAATCGAGCGCATGGAAGCCGAGCGCAAGAACCTCGGGGACCGGGTCAACTTCGCCACGCTTGAGGTACGGATCAACGAAGAGTACAAAGCCCACCTCGCCGTGGCCGCTCCCTCCACTTTCAGCCGCCTCCGCAACGCCGCCGTGGAGGGTTACCGAAATGTGGTCGACAGCCTGGCCGCCCTTGGCATGTTCCTGCTTTCCTATGGCCCGGTTGTGGTCTTTTGGGCCGCTGTTCTCTTCTTCCCCGCACGCTACGCCTGGCGCAGGCTGCGAAGGCGTTCGATATAGTTGGCGTTCCGGAGTACCCTAGAGAATCATGGCAACCCGATTTGCGATGGTATGGTGTTTTCTTGGATCCGTTCTCGCCGCGCAGCAACGTCAGCCGGGCTTCCCCCAGCCGCCCGCGGCCAGAGAAGTGACGGTTTCCGGAATCCCGGGAGTCGTAGCGGCGGGTGCGAAATGGACGCTGTCCTGGCAGGGCCCCGACAACGCCGATGGCATTATCGGTGCCGCCGACGGAGGCCTGCTGTTCGCGCAGGAACAGCCCAGCCGCATCAGCAAACTCGACCAGCACGACAAAGTTTCCGTCTGCCTGGAAGACACCCATGGCGCAGGCGCGATCTCGATCGACGCCCAGGGCCGCATTCTGGCGGTGGAAAGGACCTGTACGGACCCGGGCAGGCGTCCGGCCCCATGCACGGAGCCGACGGCCGTCGCGGTTCTCGCTCCCAATCGCAAGATCCTCGCCGATAACATCGCGGGCAAGGGTCTGGGACGGCTCAACGATCTGGTGGCCGACAAGAAGGGCGGCGCGTATTTTAATGGCGCGGGAACTTTCTACGTCAATCCCAGCGGCCAGGTGAGCAGCATCGGTGAGAATATTCGCACGAACGGGATCATGCTCAGCCGGAATGAGAAGGCCCTGTACGTGACCAATGGCAATGGGATCGTGGCATTCGATGTTCAGCCGGATGGGACAGTCAGGAACCAGCGCGAGTTCGGAAAACTGGAAGCCGGCGGTTCTGGTGATGGGATGGCGATCGATACAGAGGGCCGCCTTTACATCTCGACCGACCCCGGCGTGCAGGTGCTCAGCCCGGAGGGCAAGTACCTCGGCGTCATTCCCACGCCGCGCGGCGCGATCAGCGTGGCCTTTTCCGGACCGAATAAAAAGACGCTCTACGTCGTCGGCAGCGGTGCATTGGGTCCGGATGGAACGGAGTTTCGAACCCCCGAGGGAGTTCGGAACAACGCTAAGACAATTTATAAGATCGAGATGCTAGCCACTGGCTTTCAGGGCCGCGCGAAGTAAGGCCGCAAAGCACCGGTCCCGGACTGGTCCCGTAGCATTTGCGCGACGCCGGTCCGCCGTATAAACTGCATCTGACACGGAGAGTCCACCATGCGATTCCTGCGAACCGCTCTTCTCACGGGGATAGTTGTGCCGCTGCTGTATGCGCAACAAGGAGACTGGCCGGCCTACGGCCACGATCCCAGCAGCCAGCGCTATTCACCGCTCACGCAGCTCAATGCCAAGAACGTCTCCCGGCTGAAGCTCGCCTGGCAGTATGGCATCGAAACGGGCGGCATTGACAATAGCCCGGCGAACCGGCTGTTGAGTGGAACGGAAGCCGTGCCGATCATGGCTGGCGGCATTCTCTTCACTCCCACAGTGCACCACAGCATCGTAGCTCTCGAACCGGAAACCGGGAAGGAAATCTGGAAATACGATTCGGGCAAGGCGGCCGCCCCGCTTCGCGGTGTGACCTACTGGCAGGGCGACAAAGAGAGCCCGCCGCAGATCTTGGGCGGCACCAGCGACGGACGGCTGATCGCGCTCAACGCCCAGACCGGGAAACCGGTTCCCGGGTTCGGCAAGGAAGGTTTCGTCGACCTGCGTGTGGGCGTCACCGATAAATTTCCAGATGCGGCCTATCACATGGCGTCGCCCGGAGTCATCTTTCGCAATCTGATCATTACCGGCGCGCAGGGCAAAGAAGACGACCCGGACGGCCCGGCTATGGACGTACGAGCTTGGGATCTGCACACAGGTAAACTCGTTTGGACGTTCCACACCATCCCGCATCCCGGCGAACCCGGTTACGAAACCTGGCCCAAAGACAACTGGCTCACCGCGGGATCGCCGGCCAACTGGGGCGCGGCAACTATAGATGCCCAGCGTGGTCTGATATTCCTGCCCATCGGCCAGCCTGCGGCGCAATACTATGGCGGTGCGCGTCACGGAAACAACCTCTACTCGTCGTCCATTGTGGCGCTCGACGCGAACACCGGAGCGCTCCGCTGGCACTTTCAGCTAACGCACCACGATGTGTGGGACTATGACGCGGAAGCCGCTCCGACACTGATGGACCTGGTTCACGATGGAAAGAAAGTTCCGGTGGTGGTGGCAGTCTCCAAGCCGGGGTGGATGTTCTTCCTCGATCGCGAAACGGGCAAGTCCGTATATGGCGCGGAGGAGCGAGCCGTGCCGCAATCCGATATACCGGGAGAGGAGACCTCGGCGACGCAGCCGTTTCCCTCGAAACCTCCGGCCCTCGCGCGGAACAGCATCAAGCCCGATGAGATCTTCACGGGTGAGCCGGAGCATGAAAAATTCTGCCGCGACCTGGTGGCGAAGATTGGCGGCATCCACAATCAGGGTCCATACACGCCGTATAGCAGCCAGGAATTTCGTGTGATCTTCCCGGGCCAACAGGGAGGGCCCAATTACGGCGGGGTCTCCGTGGACCCCAAGCTCGGCTACGTATTTGTGAATGTGCGCAACGTAGCGGGAATGGGGCGCTTGGATAAAACAAAGGAAGGCGACGGAGTGGCCTATCGTCGCACGAGCCCCTTGGGTCCGGGCTCCATTAATGCGCGCTTCTGGGACCCGGCGAAGCAATTACCTTGCCAGCCGGCGCCGTGGGCTGAGCTGATGGCCGTCAACGCCAACACTGGAGACATCGCGTGGCGTGTGCCGCTCGGCACGAGCGATGAAATGGAAGCCAAGGGCGTTCACAATACCGGCGCATTCGGACAAGGCGGTCCCATTGCCACCGCGGGCGGCCTGGTGTTCATCGCCGGCACTATCGATAAACGATTGCGAGCTTTCGAATCGCGAACCGGTAAAGTGCTGTGGGAAACAAAACTCGATGCCGAAGGCCACACGAACCCGATGACTTATATGGGACGAAATGGCAAGCAGTACGTGGTGATCGTGAGCTCGGGCCTTAACGCGTTTGCGCTGGAGTGAAAGGGCCGGAAACCGGCCCTTTACTGCCCCCCGGCCTACTGGTGATCGTGCCGCTGATTGTCGTCGCGATCACGCCGATCAGCATCTTCATGCTGGTGCCGCCAAGTCCAGTATTCCGACTGCTCATTGCGACTTAGCCGATTGAAGTCTCGGTATTGCCTGTGGTTCTCTTGGAGGTACTGGCGGTAAGCCTGGTCCTCGTCGCGATTCCATTGATGGTAATCCTTGCGATCGCGGTCATAATATCGCTTGTTGGTGATGTGAGTCTCGTCCTCAGCTCGGACTACGGCGGGTGCCAGGAGTGCGGCGCTTAACAACAGCGAGCCTAGAAGATGTCTGGTCATAAAGTTTGTTTCCTCTGATATGACTAGTGCACGCCACGTGCCAGCGAGAGTACAAACCAGGACGCGATCCGTGATAACCAGACCGCTTCCTTTCCATTCAACTTCTTCGCGGTAACTTCGCTAGCCGGCCGGCGTCCACTTTGGCCTTTACGGTGCGCCGGTCCAACCCAAGTTGCCGCGCCGTCTGTTCATAGTTGCCGGTCCGGCTGTAGACCAGCGTGACATACCGCGAGAGCAGTTCGTCGGCAGAGAGGCGCCCCGCGCGGGCATCCAGAACAAATTCTTCAATTGGGTCGTCAGCGCGAGTCTGGGATGGCTGGTAGTTCCGCCGTATCAAGACGTTCTTCACGCATTGCTCCAGTTCCCGATAGTTGCCCGGCCATTGATACTCCCGGCCGAGATGGCCTTCGATCCATGCGGCCACTTCGCGG
Source organism: Bryobacteraceae bacterium (assembly GCA_035948775.1). GTDB lineage: Bacteria > Acidobacteriota > Terriglobia > Bryobacterales > Bryobacteraceae > PSRJ01. Next base: position 48,815 of record DASZIV010000138.1, on the reverse strand, counting down.
GCCAGCTCTTCCCCCTCAGGCCCGGCAACGCGCCGCGACATGTAGAACACCAGTTCGCGCAGGACTCCCGGCGAATCCGCCAGTTGCTCCGCGAGGGAAGGAGTCACCACCTGGTCCGAGCACAGCCGGTAATACAGGTCGTCGCGAAATTGCCCCTTCTTCATCAGACTAGCCAGGTCGCGATTGGTTGCGGTGATCAGCTTGCCGCGAAACTGACGCCCCGCGGTTTCACCCACGGGGTGAAAAGTACGCGTCTCGATGACGCGCAGCAGCTTCACCTGAATCGCAGGGTCGAGATCGCCCAGCTCGTCCAAAAACACCGAGCCCAGCTCGGGACACATCTCCAGCCATCCTTTGCGGTCCGCTACCGCGCCCGTAAACGAACCGCGCCGGTGGCCGAACAGCTCGGACTCCACCAGGGTAGGGGAGAGCGCCGAGATGTTAATGGGGAAGAACGATCCCGCGCCTTCGTCGGCGAAGATTCGCCGCTGATCGTCGAAGGGCACGTACCGCGATTGCGCGATGGCCCGGGCCACTAATTCTTTGCCCGTGCCCGAAGGCCCGGTAATGAGCGTGGCGAATTCGCCCATGCGGGCATACAGCGTGCGCCGGTATCGGCGCATGTCGTGTGTGAAGATGGATTGCCAGATGGAGGCGCGCAGACGCGCCGCGGGCAGCGAACTGCCAATGATGTCGCGAAAGACATATTCGAAAGCCCGCTGGATTTGCCGGAAGCAAGCGAAGGTGTGGCGCGGATCGTGGCCGGTTGGAAAGCGGACGCCGTCCGGCGGGAAGAAATGACGCCAGTCGGTCAGAAACCTGGTGTAGAAGTGCCAGCGCCCGGCATCGGACTTTTCGGCGCCAGGTCCAAAGCTGGCTTGAAAGAAACTGAGATGGTACCGCTGGAACAGCAGGTAAAGAACGGCGTCTTCATAGAGCAGAAGATCCGCATCGCCGGCAGCCGTGCCCTGGCCAAGATGCGCCTGCAGTTGCTCCACCAGCGGCTCCAGGCGCGCGGCGATACGCAGCACATTCGCCCGCGGCTGATCGGGCTTCTCCACCTGCTGGCTCCAGACCGGCTCACCTTCCACGAAGTCCTTGCCAAGCACGGCGCGCTCCAGCTCCACCAGCTCAGGCAGAAATGGGTTGCAATAGGCCAGGCGGGAAACCGCCTGGAGCAGTGGGCGTTGGCTGGGAGACAGAAAGGCCATGTCGACCATTTATTGTATGCCAGCTGTACAAAAAACGTATATCTTAGCGAGAACGTTGCGAATCGTCGGCGTCTAAGCTATTGAATTGTTGGAAGCTTATGCAGCGAGGTGGTGGGCAAGTGGCGTGCCCTAGGTAGGTTATGGCTCAGACAGGATTCAAAGGCTTACTGAAGAACGGCGGCTTCCAGGCTTTTCTCTGGACCCAATTTCTGGGCGCTTTCAACGACAACGCCTACCGCCTCATCGTTTCCTTGCGCGCCGTGCACATCATCGGCAGCGCCGACCAAAGCGGCAAGTACCTGGCATTGGCCGGCGCCATCTTCGTGCTCCCCTCGCTGCTGTTCGCGGGTTACTCCGGCCATCTCGCCGACGCCATCAGTAAGCGCAGTGTGCTAATCGGCGTGAAGGCTTTCGAAATTCTGGTGATGACCATCGGCATCTTCACCTTTCTTACAACCAGCGTGCCGTGGATGTTCTTGGTGTTGTTTCTGATGGCGGTACACTCCACGGTGTTCAGTCCTGCCAAGTACAGCATCGTTCCCGAAATCGTGCCCAACCAGGAGCTCTCGCGCGCCAATGCGCTACTCGAAATGAGCACACTGATCGCGATTGTGCTCGGCACGTCGGTCGGACCCTTCTTGTTTACCACGTGGACAAGCGAAGCCTGGAAGATCGGCGTGGTGCTGGTGGCTGTGGCAACTTCGGGTTTCCTGGCGAGCCTGCGGATTACACGCGTGCCGGCGGCAGGTACAAAGGACCCGCTGCGTCTTGACCCGTTCGGCGAAATCGTCTCCGGAACCAGGCATCTGCTCCGCAACCGTCCCTTGTGGCTGACGGTCCTGGGAATCTCCTACTTCTGGTTCCTCGCGCTGCTGCTGCAGATGGACCTGGTGCTCTTCGGCAAAGAAACGCTGCACGCCAGCGACACACGCGTCGGCCTGCTGATGACGTGCCTCGCGATCGGCGTCGGCGCCGGAAGCATGCTGGCCGGTCGGCTCTCCGGCGACAAGGTCGAGATTGGGTTAGTGCCGCTGGGATCCGTGTTCATGGGAGTTTTCAGCATCGCTCTCTATGCCGTCCGGGGCTCGTACGAAGCGTCCGTGGCGGCGCTCGCATTGGTCGGCATTTCCGCGGGCATCTTCTTTGTCCCGCTCAACGCTTACCTCCAACAGCGTAGCGAGAACCGCGAGAAGGGCCGCATCATCGCCACTAACAACATCTACAACACGCTGGCCATGCTGTTGGCTTCGGGCGTCTTCTACGCATGCGACACGCTGCACGTCAGCCCCGCACACGTGATCCTCGGCTTGGGCTTCGTGAGTCTGTTGGCGACGGCCTATATCCTCACCGTGGTGGACGATTTCCTGATCCGCTTTATGCTCTGGATGCTCACCCACACCATCTTTCGCATCCGCATTGTGGGGCAGGAAAATGTACCCTTCCGGGGCCCGGCGCTCCTGGTATCGAATCATGTGTCGTTCGTCGACGGACTGGTAATCGGCGGCTGCATCCAGCGATTCATACGTTTCCTGGTGTGGAAGCCGATCTACGAAAAGAAGGCGCTGCACTGGTTCTTTCGCAAGATGAAAGCTATCCCGGTGGGCAATGGCGGCTCGCGCGATGTAGTGCATTCGATCCAGGCCTCGCGCCGGGAGTTGGAGGGCGGCCACGTGGTGTGCATCTTTGCCGAGGGAGCCATCAGCCGGACCGGAAACATGCTGCCGTTCCGCCGCGGCATGGAAAAGATTATGGACGGTCTGGATGTGCCCATCATTCCGGTGCATCTGGATGGCCTCTGGGGCAGCATCTTCAGCTTCGAGCGCGGGCGATTCTTCTGGAAATGGCCGAAGCGGTTCCCGTATCCGGTGACCGTTTCCTTCGGCAGCCCGATGCCATCGAACTCCGCGGCGCATGAGGTACGGCAGGCCATTCAGGAGCTTTCGACCGCCGCCACCATGCACCGTAGAACCGCTTCCGATCTGCTCCACCGGCGCGTCATCCGCAACGCACGTCGGCATTGGAATCGTTTTGCCATGGCCGATTCCACCGGCACGACGCTCACCTATGGGCGCATGCTCACCGGCAGCGTTCTGGTGGCGCGCTGGGTGCGGACCCGCCGCCAGGAAGAGATGATCGGCGTGCTGTTGCCGCCCACCGTGGCCGGCGCGCTGTGCAATGTCGGGATCACGCTGGCGGGCCGCGTTCCGGTGAATCTGAACTTCACTGCCGGGCGCGAGGCGATGGCCTCGGCAATCGAGCGCTGCGCAATCCGCACCATCGTGACATCGAAAGCGTTTCTGGCGAAAGCCAAGATCGAACCGATGGAAGGGATGGTCTATGCCGAAGACATTCTCGGCCGGGCAGGAAAGTTAGCCCGGATTCGTGCGCTCCTTGCTGCCCGCTTCTTGCCCGCGGCCCTGGTGGGGCATGCCTGCCCTGCTTCACTCGCCACCGTCATCTTTTCGAGCGGCAGCACGGGCGTCCCCAAGGGAGTGATGCTGTCGCAGCACAACGTACTGTCCAACATCGAAGCCATCGATCAGATCTTCCAGGTCGGCGACCGCGATTGTATCGCCGGCGTTCTGCCGTTCTTCCACTCGTTCGGCTACACCGTCACGATCTGGTTTCCATTGGTTACCGGCTGCGGCGTGGTATACCATCCCAACCCGACGGACGCCAAGGCGATTGGTGAGCTAGTGGCAAAATACCGCGCGACCCTGCTGCTCTCCACACCGACCTTCTGCTCCACGTATACACGCAAGTGCGCGCGCGAAGATTTCGCAACCCTGCGGTTCGCGCTGGTGGGAGCGGAGAAACTGCGCGAACCCGTGGCTGCGGCGTTTTACGACAAATTTGGCGTGGAGCTGCTGGAAGGATATGGCGCCACCGAAATGGCGCCCGTGGTGGCCGTCAACGCTCCCAACTTCCAGGTGGATCACTCGGTCCAGGTGGGCCACAAGCGCGGAACCGTAGGTCACCCGCTACCCGGCGTAGCCGCCAGAATCGTGGATCCTGAGAGCTTCGCGCCGCTGGCGGCGAATGAGGAAGGCCTGCTCCTGGTAAAAGGGGCGAACCGCATGATCGGTTACCTGGGCCAGCCCGAGCAAACGGCGGAAGTTTTCCGCGATGGATGGTACATCACTGGTGACATCGCGCGGATCGACGATGATGGATTCCTGCAAATCACCGATCGCCTTTCGCGGTTCAGCAAAATCGCCGGCGAAATGGTGCCGCACTTGCGAATCGAAGACGCCATAGGCGGTGTATTGGGCGACGCACCCTGCGCCGTAACGGCCATCGCCGATGAACAGCGCGGCGAGCGGTTGGTGGCTCTCTACGTACACCCCCTAAGCGCCTCCGAGGTGTGGCAGCGGCTGTCGGAGACGGACCTGCCGCGGTTGTGGATTCCGAAGCGGGAGAATTTATACCAGGTGCCGTCGCTTCCTCTGCTCGGCACCGGTAAGCTGGACCTGCGCGCGCTGAAGAACCTGGCGCAAGAATTGGCCGCAGTCACTGCGTAGCTTCCCAACGGAAGAAGGAGGACGTCATGGAAGGCTTCCTGATTTTTTGCCTGATCGTTGTGTTACTCGTCCGCTGGTCCTATATAAGGAACCGATTCGAATCCATCGAATCGCACCTTGCGGTCCTCCAAGCTCGGCTGGCCGGGCAGGATCTGGCCTTGACCAGGCTCGACGCCATGTTTCCCCGGGAGGAAGCCGTGGCTCCGCCGGCCCCGCGTCCCGCCGCTCCCGAACCTCTCCCAATTCCGTCGTTGAGCGGGCCCTCCTTCGCCGAGCGGCCTTCCGCTCCGCCGATACCGCCTGCTGCTCCGGCCCCCGCTCCTCCGCGCTCCACCGAGGAATGGGAAACCCTGCTGGGCGGAAACTGGCTCAACAAACTAGGCGTGTTTGTACTGGTGGTCGGTATCGCCCTGGCGCTGGGTTACTCCTTCACGCGCGTAGGTCCGCTCGGTCGTGTGGTTACCAGCATCGCTCTCAGTGTTGCCATGCTGGTTGCCGGCGCAGTCTGGGAACGGCGCGAGCGATACCAGGTTTTCGCTCGCGGCCTGATGGGCGGAGGATGGGCTGCGCTTTACATCACGGTCTACGCTATGCACGCGGTCGCGGCTGCGCGCGTAATTGCAGACCCGGTATCCGGTTTCCTCCTGCTGCTTGCTGTGGCGGCAGGCATGATCGTTCATTCACTGCGCTACCGTTCGCAGACCGTTACCGGCGTGGCCTATTTCGTGGCCTTCGGCACGCTGGCCATCACCGAGGTCGCCCAGTTCCCGTTACTCACGTTAATCCCCCTGGCGGTTTCGCTTCTGTATGTCGCGCATCGCTTCCGCTGGCCGAGAATGGTTCTGTTCGGACTGATCTCCACCTATGCAATTTGCGTGCTATGCGGCGATACAGGCGCTCCGCTCTGGCAGGCGCAGGCGATCTTCGTGGTCTTCTGGCTGCTGTTTGAGATCTTCGACATATTGCATCCCGGTTCCTGGCTGCTGCCCCTCAACGCCGCCGGCTTTCTGGGTTTGTCTATCCTAAAGTGGACCTCTGATGCGCCGGAAAAGGTCTGGATTCTGTTGGCGGCATCCGCGGCAGGCTACCTGGCGAGCGCCGTGGCCCGGGCTCGCGCGCGCGAATGGCAGGGCGCCGCTACGCTGACCGCGGCCCTTGCCGCTGCAGCGGCGTTCCAGAAGCTTGACCGCCAGTGGGTCGCCTCGGCGCTGGTGGTTGAGGCGGAGCTATTCTACCTGGCGGGCGTGCGGCTGGGCGCGCGTTATCTTCGATGGCTGGGTACCGCGCTCTTTGGGCTGGAGGTAGGCCGACTGCTGGCCACCGATCTGGTCACGCTGCCGGTGGCTGCGTGGGTCCCGGTATCCAGCGTGGATGCCGCCGTCTTCTATGCCAATCGCGCGCTCTTCGCGGCGGATTCCTTCTTCGGTTTCGCAGCCGCGGGAATGCTGGCGCTGGTGATTGGCAACGAAGTTCCGGAACCATCGCGAACTATCGGTTGGCTGTTCCTGGGCGCCGCTGCGTTCGCCGTCGGCTGGTGGCGCAAGCTGTTTGATTTCCGTCTGCAGGGATACCTTTTGGGATTTCTCGGTGTGGCCGTGGCGGTTTTCGAACCTTATCAGCTTGCACTGGGTGTGGCCGCCGCGGTGGGCTATGCGGTAGTGCTGTGCGCCTTGTGGTCGCCGCCGGACCATTTCAGCGACGAAGAGAGCAAGCGGTTGCAACTCAACGGGTCCCTGGCTGGCAGCTTGTCATTGGTGGTGTTGCTAGGGCGAATGCTATCGTCCAACCAGGTCGCTCCAGCGTGGGCGGTATTGGCGCTGTTACTCCTCGTGGCTGCCCGAGCTGGGAATCTCGTACCCTTGCGCTGGCAGAGCTATGGCGTCGCAGCGCTGGCGTTCGTCTGGTGGTGGTTTGTCAGCGGCACGAATTCGGTCTGGACAGGTGTTCTTGTAATCGCCTGCTTCTACCTGGCGATGCTCCTGGCGAAACGCGCGAGCCGGGAGAGGTTGTACTATTCCTTACTCGCGATCACACTGACAGGGTTACTCCTGTACTACAACATTTCCGGCAGCATGCTGACCGTGGCTTGGGGAATCCAGGGCGCGGCGCTGTTGGCCTCGGGCTTTCCGCTACGCGACCGCGTGCTGCGGCTTTCGGGCCTGGCGCTTTTGTTGTCCTGCATCTTGAAGCTGTTCGTGTGGGATCTGCGCCATTTGGAGACGCTGCCGCGGATCTTATCGTTCATCGTGCTGGGACTGATCTTGCTCGCCGTTTCCTGGGTCTATACGCGGTATCGGGAGCGGGTTTCGAGATATTTGTGAGTTACAGAACCGCGGCTTAGCCCGGCGGTGCTCCACAGCTACTAGGATGGAATTGTAGGACGCCCCAAATGAAATGGCTTCAGAAGATCGATCATGTCACGTACGTCGTCCGCCCCGACACCATCCGGAAGTGGGCCTGGCTGTACATCGAGAAGTTCGGCGGAAAGATAATTCTCCGCGTGGACGACACCAATCCGGGTGAGAAGTCGAGCATGATGCTGTGGTGCATCGATTTCGGCGAGTTCGGGATCGCCCTGGTTGCCGGCATCGACCGTCAGGAAAAATCGCACGTTACGGCGTATGCGGAACGGCACGGCGATCACAGCGTGCAACACGTCGCGTTTCAGGTGCCCGACCTCGCGGCCTTTCAGAAGAATATGGTGGAGCAGGCCGGTCTGCGCCTCCTCGGACCGATTCTGCAAAGGAACGACGGATTCGGTTGGGTGCGCCAGGTGTTCGCGAAAGGCTACGATGACTCCGCGAATCCTGCCGAAGTCGGCTTCCCCGAGTTCGTGGAACGTCCCCTCAAGAAAGGCGAAGCGTTCCCCGAAGTTTCCTTCTCCGCCAGCGCCGGAACGGGTTTATACCAGCAAGCGCAGGAAGCCATGGATGCCGACCAGCGCGAAGCCATGGTCGATTTCTCCCGCATGCCGGCTGGCTGGGAGCCGCCGGTTTAGCTGCAGCGGTGCTCTTACTTCCCCTTCCCAACCAAATGCTTCAAGTCCGCATTATTCTCCTGGCAGATATATTCCAGAGGCTCCATGCCAGGATGAAACAGAATATTCCAGCTGGTTGTCCACGGTTTTGAATATGCGCCGGGGTCGTCGATAGTGGCTTCATAATGCAGAATCAATTCATTCACACGCGTGAAGCGTTCAATGACGTGAAGCTGTTCCGTATGAGGATGACCCGCGCCGTCGATCCATGTTCGGTCGTTCAATCCGGTAACGTCCACCACCAGCGTGTCGCCGTCCCAATGCCCGATCCCCTCGCCTAAGTAGGTCGGATTCAGTTTGTCCGGCGGTGTATGCTTGCGCCCATCCATGTACACCGTGCGCCACATGTGCGCGCCGCCTTCGAAAACAAACAGAATGCGGTTGGGCAGCTGGTAAATCTGAAACGGAAAAGAAGTGGCATACATCCGCGGAATCCCCGGCGGCAAGCAAAATCCTTCCGGGTCATCTTTAGTGACGTTGGCATTGCGTTCGTCGTACAAGGCTTTAGTCGAAGGCAGAAATGGGACATCCAGCTTCTTGTCCGGTTGCGCGGTACCGGCGAAGCCGCCGCCCGTGCCTGCCATATCGCCGACGCCCGGCGGTTCCCAGGAACCACTCGCGTTGCCTAAGTCGGGGTGGCCATCGGGCAGGCGCGGCGCCGGCGGGATGTTCTTGCGCGTGAGCGCAGCCGCGACGCGTTTGCCATCGAAATCGTCAGCTTTTGCGTGAGTAAATGGCCAACAGAACACAGCAGCTGACGCGGCCGCCGTCAGGATGATCCCCAGGAAGCGATGTCTCAACCCTCAACTCCTTCCCCAAGATCATAGTTCCCGAAAGCGCCGTAAACAAGCCGGACATGGTTGACCGGGGCTGGCATGCTTGAAGTAAGCGGGCCGGTCGGGTACCCTGTCTATGATCCACCCAAGGAGAAATTTGATGCGTTACACCAGACGGTTTGTGACCGCTGCGACGCTGTTTGCGTCGATCGCCTTTGTGGGCGCCCAGGAGAAGGGCGGCGGATTTCAGCTGCCCCCGATGATTCACATCACCATCGCGGATTTCGCCGATGGAGGCCGCGTCCCTAACAAGTACACGTGCGCGGCTGGGCAGAACAGCCCTTCGCCCGCCATCAGTTGGACCGGCGCTCCTGCCAACACCCAGAGTTATGTGCTCATCCTGCACGATCCCGACCCCGTGCTGGGCGGCTCCGCCACCAACGATGTGTTGCATTGGGCCATCTTCGACATTCCCGGCGATGCCAAGGGATTGCCCGAGGGCGTGAAGAATGGAGAACAGGCCGATGGCGCCAAAAACATCAAGAACCTGGGCGGTGGCGAGGGGTACATGGGACCCTGCGCGCCTCCTGGTCACGGCGACCACCACTACACCTTCGAGGTGTACGCGCTGAACGCCAAGCTGGGCCTGCCCGCGTCGACGTCGCGCGCCGATCTGCTGGCCGCCATGAACGGCAAGGTAATCGCCAAGGGCGTATACATCGGCATCTTCGGTCAAAAGTAATTGTGGGCAAACGACTGTTCTGTTTCCTTCTGTTGCTGGCGGTGTTGCCGGTGGGCGCGCAGGAGCAGCGGATCGCCATTCACGCCAGACGGCTTCTCGATGTCCGCACTGGCACTTACCGAAACGACGTTTACATATTGATAGTGGGCGATAGGGTGGGATCGGTGACTGGCAGTGCGCCCGCGAATGCCAAGCTCATCGACCTTTCGAAACAGACGGTGCTTCCGGGCCTCTGTGATTGTCATGCGCACGTGCTGGGCGATCAGAAGGACTGGTCACCCACCGCGGGGCTCCTCATGTCGTCCGCGCAGGCCGCTCTCTGGGGCGCGCGTAACCTTCGCGAATGGATAACTCGCGGCTTCACCATGCTGCGCGAGGCCGGTGAAAGCGACCCCGGCTATGCTCAAATCGCGCTGCGCGACAGTGTGAACAAGGGGCTGATCCCCGGCCCAAGGATGAAGGTGGCAGGTAACTTTGTTTCTGTAACGGGCGGCCATGGCGACGCCGACGTGCTCTCCCCCGACCAGGAATTGCCGCGCCGGATCAACCTGGCGGACACAGTGGGTGAGGTGGATCGCACCGTTCGGCGCGACATCAAGTACGGAGCCGACTGGATCAAACTGATGGCCACCGGCGGCGTGATGGACCCGTTGAGCGATTTCAACGTGCAGGAGTTGAGCGACGAGCAGATGGCCGAGGCTGTCAATGTCGCTCATCGTGCCGGGAAGAAAGTGATGGCTCACGCGGAAGGTAAAGCCGGCATCCGCGCCGCCGTAAACGCCGGCGTGGATTCGATTGAGCACGGCATCGTTCTCGACGATGATCTGGCTGCAACCATGGTGAAGAAGGGGACGTGGCTCGTTCCCACGCTGTACACCTTTGAGGAGGGCGTGGAACTGGGCGCCAGCCGCGGCATGACTCCCGTGATGTTGGAAAAAGGACGCGCCGCGCTCAGTCTGCGGCGTGTCGGTTTCGATGCGGCAGTAAGACAGGGAGTGCGCATGGTGTACGGCGTGGATGCGGAGCCGGAAGTGGCGCCCAAGGAATTCGACGCGCTGGTGCGCTACGGGTTGAAACCGCTGCAGGCCATTCAGGCTGCCACTGTCAACGCGGCGGAGATGTTGGGAGTCTCGAACCAGACTGGTACCATTGAGCCCGGCAAGTTCGCTGACATCATTGCCGTAGATGGCGATCCGCTACAAGACATCCGCACGATGGAACATGTGCGCTTCGTCATGAAAGCCGGCGAGGTATTCCGGGCGCTGAATTAGCAGCGACTCCCTCTCTTTTTGAAAGGTTAAGCTGGTACGGTGCAACCGAGGTCCAAAATCCTGGCGGCCGCAGCCTGCCTGTGGTGGTCTGCAGGCATCGCCGCTTCGCAACCAGTACTCTACGAAGGAGCGCGTCTCATCGTGGACGCTCGCCGGCAGCCGGTGGAGAACGCCGCGTTCCTGGTGGAAAACGGGCGCGTCGTCAGAGTGGGCAAGAGGGGAGCCGTGCATGCACCGCCCGGAGCCGCGGTCGTGGATCTCACTGGAAAAACCGTCATACCGGCGCTCATCGACACCCATATTCACATCGGTTACCAGAAGAACCTCACTTATTCGCCGGAGAACTACACGTACGACAACCTGGCCGACCAGCTCCGTCGCTATGCGTACGTGGGCGTAAGCGCAGTCTTGTCACTCGGCACCGACCCGGGCGATTTACCGCTCCAACTTCGCATGGAGCAGGAAGGCAATGGCGGCACGTTGTTTCGCCTGGCAGGGCGGGGGATCGCGGCCCCCAACGCCGGTCCGGCCGATCCGGCGCTGAAGCCCTCGGCGTACGGTGTCACCACCGAAGAGGAAGCGCGGCAGGCCGTGCGCGAACAAATTGCCAACAAAGTCGATTTCATCAAAATCTGGGTGGACGATCGCAACGGCACGGTTCCCAAGCTCCGTCCGGAGCTCTATCGCGCCATCATCGACGAAGCGCACAAGGGCGGCACGCGGGTCATCGCGCATGTCTACTATCTGGATGACGCAAAGGATCTGGCGCGCGCCGGAATCGATGGTTTCGCCCACCTGGTCCGCGACCGCGAATTGGACGACGAGACCGTAGCGCTGATCCGCAAGAAGAACATAATGGTGATGCCTAATCTTGGGCTAGCCCAAAGCCGCACCTATTCCCGGCCGCCGGCATGGCTGGACGATGCCCTGTTGCGCGAGACGGTGCCGGCCATCATCATCGCCCGCATGCGCGCGGCTTACGAGACTCGCCCGGCCGCGGTGGTGGAAGCAGCCCGCAAAACGTATGCAGTCATGCAGCGGAACCTCGCCAAGCTTCAAATGGCAGGCGCCCACATCGGTTTCGGCACCGACTCCGGGGCCGCGCCCGACTATTTCCACGCCTATAACGCGCATCGCGAGTTGCAGCTCATGGTGGAGGCCGGGATGACGCCGGCTCAGGCGATTACCGCCGCCACCGTGACCGCCGCCGGCTTCCTGCGCCTGAAAGACCGCGGGACTTTGGAGCCCGCCCATAGTGCGGATTTCGTCGTGCTCGACGCGAACCCGCTCGACGACATTACCAACACCAGGAAGATCGTCAAGGTCTATCTCAGGGGTAAGGAAGTTTACCGTTCATCCCTGAAATAACGACTTCGATTTGCGCAAATCAGCGTATAATCTATTGCGATGGGCTGCCCACGGTGCGAGGAGCTTTTCAGGTTAGCCGAGGAGGCCATTGAAGTGCATGCGCAGGTCAATGCACAATTGGCCATCGCCGAACTGGCCGGCAGCCGGGTTAAGGCGAAGCGGCTGCGGAATCTGGCTAAAACCACCGACCAGAATCGCGAATGGGCCGCTGCCGCCTACCGTAGCCACTCCGGTTCCCACACCCCAGTCAGTAAGATGAAGCGGGCAGGATCGGGCTAATTCCCGAGTCTTCTTCCTCCGCGAACGCTTAGTAATTCTTCGGAAATTGCGCCAGCTGCGGCTTCGCCCCGGCCGGGAGTGCCGTGCGGGCCGTGTTCATCACCATCGACAAGAAAGTGTAGTAGCCTTCCAGACTAGCCGCTTCCACTACTCCTGCTTCGCCAAACTTAGCCAGCGCGCGCGCGTACGTCGGATCGCTCACGCTCTGGTTGTGCAGCAACTCCGCGCAGAAGTCGTACAGCACCGCCTCGTCTTCCGCCATCCCTTCGGGCCGCCGGCCCTCGGCGATGGCCGCAATAATCGCCGGGCTGAGTTTCTCCTGCTTGGCGAGCGTACTGTGGGCGTTCCATTCGAAGTTGTTGGTCGAGTATCGCGCGGCAATCAGGATCGCCAGCTCGGTGTTCTTGCGGCTCAGCGCGCTGTTGTTCAGGTTGTGAAGGCGCATTTGCAATGCCGGCACCACGTAATCCGGTACGCGCAGCAATACGGCAAAAGGCCCGCCAGCCAGCTCCGTCTTGCGAATCTCCTTGTATTCGGCCACCGTTTTCTTCTGCACATCCGTCATCTTGTCCGCGGGGATCGGCGCGAGCCGCTCCTGTGCGCGCATATTTACAGCAGCGAGAAATGCCACTGCCAGCAATGCCAGTTTCTGATGGTTCATTTCCATGCTCCTTTTCTATTCGGGTTGTCGGTTGGGCGGTGCTTCGACGGTGACCACCGGCGGCGGAGCGGGTGGTCCATTCAGAGGATTGAGGCGGCCGCCCAGCTTGAAACTCCACACCAGATCGCCGCGCGCTTCCCGGAGTCCATCGCGGCTGCCACCCGCGGCGATAGCCACATATTGCTCGCCGCCGATTTCATAGGTGGCCGCCGGCGCATCGGCCCCGAAGCCCGTCTGGAAGCGCCAGACTTCGTCGCCCGTTTTGGAATCGTAAGCGCGGAAGTAGCCGTCCGTGCCGCCGTGGAACAGCAAGCCGCCCGCGGTGGCCAGCACGCCGCTACCATAGCCGGCCAGGTACGGCACTTCCTTCTGCCAAATCTGTTTGTTGGTTCGCGAATCGAGCGCCGTGATCAGGCCGTACTCGCGCGTCCCCTTCACCGAAACGCGTCCCGTGGTGCTGAACTTGCGCGTCGATACTCCGGTGGTGAAGAACAGGTAGCCTGTCTGCGGATCGTAAGCGCCGGGCGCCCAATCGCCGGAGGCCGATGGCTGCGCAATCTTGCTGTCCGTCCAGACCGGCGTGAACATGCAGCCGCGATCGTATCCCGGCACCGGCTCCGCGCACTGCGGCGCCGTCGGATCGCCGGACGGAATCGGTTGTGTGGGCGCCGTCTTCTGCCGCGCCTCCTGCGGCACGGGCTTCTCTTCAATGGGAACGAGTGGTTTGCCGGTCACGCGATCCAGAATGTAAACCCAACCCTGCTTGGAGTGAGCGGCCAGCGCCTTCCGCGGCTGCCCGTTGTAAGTTTGATCGAACAGGATCACGGGCGTGGGCATGTCGAAATCCCACAAGTCGTGATGCACCACCTGGTAGTGCCAGCGGTACTTTCCGGTGACCGCGTCGAGCGCCACGATGGAACACGTGAACAGGTTATCGCCGCCGCGCGTGGAGCCGTTGTAATCGGGCCAGGGATTGCCGGTGTTCACGTAGATCAAGCCGAGCTCGGAATCGAGCGCCGGCTGCACCCACATGGCGCCGCCACCACTCTTCCACGAATCGCCCTCCCAGGTTTCGCTTCCCATCTCGCCCGGATAGGGAGTTGCCCACCAGCGCCACACCTCTTTGCCGGTCTTGGCATCGTGAGCGGTCAAGCGTCCACGCAGGCCGCCATCGCCGCCAGAGACGCTGATGTACACCAGCCCTTTGTAGTAGAGCGGCGGCGCTGCCACGTACTGGCGCAGATTTTTGGGTACGTCTTCACCCAGTTCGTGCGTCCACAGAGTCTTGCCGGTCTTCTGATCGAGGGCGAACATGCGGGTGAGCGGCTCCGGCCGGCCTTCCGCGGGTGCCGGTTTGCGGATGTCCGCCTCGACGCCAAAAACCATGCCTTCGCCCAGCGCTACCCCGCGCTTGGCTTTGTTGTCGGGCGTCTTCGGGTCGGAGCGCGTGCGATATTCCCAGATGAGATTGCCGGTCTTAGCATCCAGCGCGAAGATGTCCTGCTGGCCGGTAGTGATGTACATGACGCCGTCTTTCACCACCGGCGTGCCCTGCTGCGAATAGGGCGCGCCGAATCCCGAATTCAAGCGGGCCATCCACGCGCCCTTGAGTGTTTTGACGTTCGAAGGGCTGATTTGCGCCAGCGTGGAGTATCGTGTGTTAGCCCAGTCGCCGCCCACCAGCGGCCAGTCAGCGCCGGCCGGCTTGCGAAAGTCTGGCGCGGTCTGCGCGAGCGCCGTGCCGAGGGTCGCGAAGCCAAGCGTCACCAGATAAAGACGCATCCATTACCTCCCAGCCGGGGCGGTCAGTTTGATGTGCTTCTCCAGCATCTGCCGGCGAACCACCGCTCCGTACACGTTGCCCGAAGCGTCTACGCCCACGCCTTCCGCGCCGCTATGTTCTTCCGTAGTCGATTCCATGTCTTCGATAAAGAAATCCACTTTGCCGGTTTTGGCGCTGCCGATGCGAATGCCCTTCTTCCAGCCCGGCTCGTCCTTGCCCCACGATTCCGAGTCGGCCACATACATGGTGTCGTCCTTCGCAATGAAGATGCCGCTGGGACGCCCCCATTGCAGCCACGTGTCGATGTAGCGCCCATCCTGGTCGAAGATCTCGATGCGGTTGTTGTTGCGGTCGCCCACGAACACCCGCCCCTGCGAATCGATGGCAATGGTGTGCGGCGCGTTGAACTCGCCGTGGCCCGATCCCGTCTTGCCCCAGGCCTTTAGGAACTTCCCATCCTTGGAGAATTTCGAGACGCGGTCGTTGCCCTTGGTCCCACCGACGTGTCCCTCGGTAACGAAGATGTCGCCATTGCCGGCAATGGCCACGTCGGTCGGCTCATCGAACAAGCCCGGCTCGTCGCTTGCAACACCGGCCTTGCCGAGGGTCATCAGCACTTTGCCGTGCGGGTCGAACTTGAAGACCTGGTAGCCCTTCCCGTCTTTGATCTGTTCATCGGTTACCCATAGATTTCCAGCCGCGTCGACGGTCGCCCCGTGCGGAAAAACGAACATGCCCGATCCCCAGCTTTCCAGAAGCTTGCCGTTGGCATCGAACTTGAGGATGGGCGGTTCCGTACGGCCCGCGCACGAGTTGGCGTTGCATCGATCAATCACGTAGATGCTGCCATCGGGAGAAACCTCCACGGCAGTGACCGCGGGCCACTTGCCGCCCCCCGGAGGCTGCGCCCAGTCCCTGATCGTGCGGTACGGATGCGGCCGATCATTGATCGGTTGGACCTCCGTATCGGAGTGCGCCTTCCACGCAAACATTCCGGTTGCCGCTATCAGCGCAACCGCTAGCGTGAGAATCTTTCGATGTGGATTTGCCATCCCAGCCCCTCCCTCGTTTGCACCGTGGATTATACTACTTCCGGTGATAGGAGGGACGTTATGAAATCGATCGTACTGTTTGCCGCAGTCTTGGCCGCTGCCCCGCTCGTCGCGCAGCAAAAGATACCGGAAATCCGGTTCGAGTCGGTTCCGGATTACTTTCAATATCCAGCCGAGATGAACCTCGGCGAACTATCGGGCGTGGCCGTCAATTCCAAGGGCCACGTGTTCATGATTTCGCGCAGTAACACCTCCGGTCCTATCTTCAATGCCATCGCCACCCAGCTGTTGGAGTTCGATGAAAAGGGGAAGTTCGTGCGCGAGATCGGCAAGGGCGTTTATGGCTTCGGTTATGCGCACGGTGTTCGTATCGATCGCGACGACAACATCTGGGTGGTGGATAAAGGCACCGACGTCATCATGCGATTCAACCCGCTGGGCCACGTAACCATGGTGTTGGGGCGCAAAGAGGAACCTACCGACGATCACAAATTCCCGGACCGCTCTTGGGCGCCTACCCATCGCGACGGCTACTTCAACCAGCCCACAGATATAGCTTGGGATGCGCAGGGCAACATGTATATCAGCGACGGCTACGTGAATTCCCGCGTGGCCAAGATCGACGCGCGCGGCAACTGGATCAAATCATGGGGCGTGCGCGGCAGCGCGCCCGGTCAATTCAATACGCCGCACAACATCGGGCTCGATCGCCAGGGCAACGTGTACGTGGCTGACCGCGGCAACGCGCGCATCCAGGTGTTCACGACCGACGGCGAGTTTATCCGTCAGATCAAGTTCACGCCCCCGGTTCCGCCGGGAACCAAGATGACCCTGGGGGATACACCCGCAGTGGCGCCCGCCGGTGGAACCATGGCTCCTGGCGCGCCGTGGACCATCTGTATTACCCAGGGTCCGACGCAGTACCTATACACCTCCGATGCCTATCCCGGACGCGTGTATAAGCTGACGCTCGATGGAAAAGTAGTCGGCATGCTCGGCATTGGCGGCCGCGAACTCGGCCAATTCAACTGGCTGCACGCCATGGCCTGTCCGTCCGAGAACGAATTGTATGTCGCCGATCTAAACAACTGGCGCGTACAGAAGTTGGTTCTACATCCGGCTCCCTAACGGTTGCGGCTTAAGTGGTTGCCTCGGCCGCCGGCTTGTGGAGCAGCCCCACGATCCCTTCGAAGAGTTTGGACTTCACGGCATTCCGCTCAGGGGCGCGCGTGATGTAACGGACTTCGACCTCCAGGCCGTTCACCGATGGCCGCAAATCCACGGCGGGCTTTGCGGAAAATGAGCGCGCTCCATATTGTTTGGTGACGCGTTCCCAATCCTGCTCGGCCTGGTTGGCTTCGCCTTGCGTTTCGTGCTCCACCAGTTGGCGGATTTCCTGGACGATCTGGTAGGGGTCGCCCGCCGCGGGCAGCGTCACGTGTAATTCGTCCCAAAGCCACTGGCCCGTAGTGGAAAAGTTGAAGTAGTGCCGTTCGATGGCGAAACTGTTCGCAAAGGCAACCTGGCGTCCGGTGGGGTGGCCCGTGTTGGTCCAGTTTCCTAACTCGAGCAGGACCGTCTTCAACAGGCCGATCTCGATGACCTCACCACCCACTCCTTCGATCTCCACCCAATCGCCCACGCTGATTCCGTTCTTGCCCATCAGCGCGAACCAGCCAAAGAAGGAGACCAAAAAATCCTTCAGCGCCAGGGTTAGGCCGGCGGTAGTCAGTCCGATGATGGTCGAGATTTGGTTGGGGCGTCCAAAGATGATCAGAAGAATCAGGGCGAGCGCGATTACCTGGACTCCGATGCGGGTCATGATCCTCATCTGCTGCAGCCGCTTTTTGTCGGACAGGTGAAACGCTCGGGCCAGCAATCGGTTCACTAACAGCATGCCCAGCAAGATCGCGAGAATCTGCGCTAACGAGCTCAGCAGCAAATGCAGAACCTCGCGCCGCCGGTTGTACACCAGGCCCGCCCAAGTCCTGTAGCTGCTGGCGAGTTGTCGGGAGTCCTGGATTCGCTTGTCGAATTCCGTAAGCGTCTTGCGTTGATCCGACAGGCGGCGCAGGCTTGAGATTCGGGCGGTAGTATCCTGGCTCTCGGAGCCGCCCGGGGCGGGTCTGCCTGCGCCGAGTTGCTGCTCTATGTCTTTGTGCTGATCGGACAGGGCCTGTGCCTGGTTCAACGCCTGTTGTTCCGCAGCGGCCAATTCGTCGAAACGGCTCCCCAGCGAGAGCCAGCTGCGAACCTGCTCGCTCAGCGTTACGGTAGGGCTGGCCGAGACTACTTGGAATGCTCGCTCTGCCTGGTGTTGGGACGCCTCATGGTCCTGGAGGGCGCGTTCGATCGTCGCGTGTGGGTCGCCGCCTTGGCGTGCCAGGTCCTGTTGAGCATCTTCGAGCTCGTCTTGATCCAGCGACAGTTGTGCCTGCGCAAGTTCCAACTGGTCGGCGGCGCCTTGCTTGGTCAATTGCGCCACGCGGCCTTGGTCGGCTGCCACCGCGCTCTTGAGCTGGTCGATCTGTGTGGTCAGATCCCGAAGCGGTCCGCTAGCCGGCGGATGGTACTGCTGCGCTTCCCGCAGAGCGGTGGCGAAAGCCTCGTCCAGTTCCTGATCCGCCAGGTGCAGGGCTATGCGCGCTTGGTCCTGCTCGTCGCTGGTCTCCGCCAACGCAGCGGAGCGTTGCGCAGTGGCCAGCAATTTGCCGTCTACTACGGGCGTTTGCTCGCTGGCCGCGATTTTCCGGGGCGGCCGCGGAGTGGCGGATTCCCGCGTCGCATAGTAGGCCGCCAAACAACCCAGCAGCAGCAGTGCCAGGATGATCGGCGGCACGGGGTTCAGCCGTTTCATCAAGCCTCACTCAAGAGGATACGATAGATATACCGTTATACACGCGAAGCCAGGTTTTGGTGAACAGGAGGCCGTTGTGAAACGCGTTGCCAAGTGGGTTGGAATCGTCCTTGTGGTGTTGATTGTGGGCGTGGTGAGCCTGCCGTTTCTGATCAACGTGAATCAGTTCCGGCCAACGCTGGTTTCGGATCTCAGTTCCGCCCTGGGACGGGATGTGAAGCTGGGCGACTTGCAATTGAAAATACTCGCCGGCGAGGTTACCGCGGACGATCTCTCCGTCGCGGAAGATCCGGCTTTCGGCAAACCCGCATTTCTCGAAGCCAAGTCATTGCATGTTGGTGTGCAACTCTGGCCGTTCCTCATTTCGCGCAAGTTGATCGTCAACGACCTCACCATCGACCAGCCGCAAATTGCGCTCGTGCAGGCGCCATCCGGTAACTGGAATTTCTCCACATTGGGCGGCAAGTCGACCCCGGCCTCCTCCGCTGCGCCGGCCGCGAGAATGCCATTGGATCTTTCCGTGAAGCTGGTGCGCATCACCAACGGCCAGCTCACCCTGCGGCGCACCGTGGGACATTGGAAGCCTCTTGTGATGGAGCAGGTGAATATCGAGCTGCGGGATTTTTCGAGCGGCGCGGCGTTCCCCTTCTCGCTTGCGGCGGCCATCCGCGGAGGCGGCACGCTTAAGCTCGACGGCAAGGCCGGTCCGATCAATCCGACGGATTCCGCGATGACTCCGGTGAGCGTGAGCCTGCACATGGCTCAGCTGGATCTTGTCCGCTCGGGGATGAACGACATCGCGCCTGACGTCGCAGGACTGGTTTCGTTCGATGGCAGCGGCGACTCCAACGGCCAGATGATGGACATCAAGGGAAGACTAAAGGCCGAGAAGCTGAAGCTTTCTAAGACCGGTACGCCTGCCACGCGTCCGGTGGAATTGGACTTTTCCGTGCAGCACGATCTGCGAAAGCATACTGGCGTGGTGAAGCAGGGCGATATCCACCTCGGGAAAGCGGTCGCGCGACTGACGGGTGCTTATGCCGAGCAGGGCGACGTCATGGAGTTGAAGATGAAATTGTCGGGTCCGGAGATGCCGATTCAGGAATTGGAAGCCATGCTGCCGGCCATGGGAGTGGTGCTGCCTGCCGGAACGTCGCTTCAAGGCGGAATGGCCAGCGCGATTCTGTCTATGGATGGACCGGCCAATCGACTGGTCACCAACGGATCTCTGGCGCTCAACAATACCAAATTGACGGGGTTCGATCTTCCTAAGAAGATGGCGTCGATTGAAAAGATAGCCGGCATTAAAGGCGGTCCGGACACGGAGATTCAACAGCTCAGCGCCAATGTGCGTGTGGCGCCGGACGGCACGGATGCGCAGGACATCAAACTGATTGTCCCCGCAATCGGTGATCTGAGCGGAGGCGGCACCGTCAGTGCGGACTACGCGCTGGCCTTCAAGATGAGTGCGCTGGTGCACACCTCGGGGCTGATGGCCGGAGTTCGCGACCGGCCGATTCCGTTCACGGTGGCAGGCACCTGCTCAGATCCAGTCTTCCGGCCGGACGTGGGGGCCATTGTGAAAGATGAGGTCAAGGGCGTCGCCGGCGGGCTACTTCGGGGCTTGCTCGGAGGAAAGAAGGATTAGCCGCGTTTCCCGAAGGCCGCGAGCGATCAGGTCGATGTCCGTCTTGGTGAAAGGAAGCGGCTTCCAGCGCATTTGTGAGTAATCCTGTTCGGACCAGCGCGCCTTCATGATACCCTCCGCGGAATGGCGGCTAACACCTTGCAAGACGTGAGTGATTTCGTGGACCAGCACATGGGCGAGCAAGGTGCTCCTCCAACTTGCCGGAGCAACTCTTACAATTCGGTCGTAGAATACGCGAATGTGAACGCCCTCGTAGGGTAGCGCATCGGCCAGCACGGCCGGCTGCAAGCTGTGCGGCGCGTCGGCGGCCAACGTGACGACGATGAGTGGCCCTGGAGACAAGCGACGGTCCCCGCAGCAGTGCCACTCGATGGGCACGCCAATTTCTGCGAAGATTCTGGACGCCTGCATTTGAGCCGCGAGCCTGACCGCGAAGGGGACGGTTGCCTGGTCCAGGACATAGACGTTAACCCGTCTAGGCCCGTCGTCCGCAGCGTGTACGCCCCCTCCGATCACCGCTGCCAACGCGATCACCCACGGTTTCATGCGATTCGCCTCCTGGATGGGAAGCGAGAAACCGGTCGAAACTCCGCCGTGTTATCCACCGGCTAGTTAAGAGATCACGCCGGATCAGTCATAATGTGAAGTGATTCTGCTATGAAAGCTGCTTATTTCGCATTACTGCTGTGCGCCACGGCGCTGGCGCAGACCAAATCAGGCGATTCGAAGGCCGGTGCGGCCAAGTCGAATCTGCTCGATCCCTCTTCGCTAACGGCCCAAGCCCCGGAAACATTCCAGGTGAAATTTGCCACCACCAAAGGGAACGTCACCGTTATGGTGACGCGGGCGTGGGCGCCCTTGGGCGTCGACCGGTTCTACAACCTGGTGCGGGCCGGCTTCTACACCGACGCCGCATTTTTCCGGGTAATCCCCGGGTTCATGGCGCAGTTCGGTCTCAGCCCACGTCCCGATGTGTCGGCGGCGTGGCAGTCGGCGCGGATCGCCGACGACCCTGTGACGCAATCGAATACAAGGGGCCGCATCTCCTTTGCCATGGCAGGGCCCAAGACCCGCACCACTCAGCTCTTCATCAGCTATGGCGACAACTCGCGGCTGGATGCGGCATTTTCGCCATTTGGCGAGGTGACCGAAGGCATGGACGTGATGGACCAGATCTATTCCGGCTACCGTGAGCAGCCGAACCAGGGGTCCATCCAGGCGGAAGGCAAAGCCTATCTGGATGCCAACTTCCCCATGCTCGACCGCATCACCTCGGCGACGATCGTCACGGCGCCCGCGGCCGCGAAACCGACCGGCGCCGCTAAGCAGTAAGTTTACCCGCGGCGCAGCGCTTCCAGAACGCGATTCGGCGTAAGCGGGTATTCGTGCATGCGCACGCCGGTAGCATCGAAGAACGCGTTCCCAATCGCAGCCGCGGCCGCCGCCATTACTTCCTCGCCGGCGCCGGTGGATCGCTGGTCCAGCCGCTGAACTACCACCGGAGTCACCTCGGGGCATTCTTCGAACCGCAGTATGGGGTAGCTGTTCCAGTCGAGACTTGTCACATTGGTGGTACTCAGAGTAACTTCCTCTTTGAACATCCTGCTGGCCGTTTGCACCAGCTGTCCGCTGATCTGGTTTTCGACAAAAGCCGGATTGACCGTCTGACCAGCATCAATCGCGCCGTAGAGATGTTTTGCGACGACGCGGCCTGTATCCTTGTTGACCTCGATCACGCCGACGGCCGCGCCGTAAGATGCCAGATGCGTACCGACACCAATCCCAACGCCCGTCACAATCTTGGCATCTGATAGTTTGGACGCCGCGCGCCCGGGCCTCCACTTTGCGGTTTGAGCCACCGCGTCCAGAACCCCGAGCCAGCGTTGATCCTTGATGTTGCGCCGCCGAAACTCATAGGGGTCCATGCCCAGCAGATAGGCGAGCTGGTCGAGAGTCTGCTCTGACGCGAACGAGAACGATAGATCCAGCGGCGAACGCAGCCAACCGCCCTTCAGGTATTCCTTCCCGGGCAATTGATGGTTGACCAGGCGGACGTTGGGAATGGCGTACATGCCGCCGCAGTTCAACGCGCTCACTCCCTGGGCCGCGGCGCCCGGCCATTCCGCAGGAGGCGTTCCGATCAACTGTGCGGTAGTCTCTACGAGGCTCCAGTTGTGGTGCCAGCCTTCATACTCATAAGCCACGATATTGCCGGATGCATCGGCGGCAGCGCGGACCTCGCCCACGTGCGCGGGCCCGTAGTTGTCCCACCCGTGCTCATCCCAGCGCATGAATTGCAACCGAACCGGTTTCCCGGCTAACTGCGACATCACCGTGGCGGCCTGGGCCACGTCGTCGTAGCAACTATGGCCGTAGGTGCCCGACCCCTCGTAATATTGCACGCGCACCTTCTCGACGGGCATACCCAGCAAGCGCGCCAGTCCGCCGCGCGTTCCGTAAACGTCCTGCGTCGAACACATGATCAGCGCGGAATCCGCCTTCACGTCGGCCAACGCGCAATTAGGGCCGAATGGCGCGTGGGCCTGGTAGGGGCCGCGGTACTTGGCGGAGACGACCTGAGCGGCCTGGGCAATCGCTGCGGCCACATCGCCCCGCTCCGCCACTACCCGGTCCGTGGTTTTAGAGGAGCGCATCTGGTCGTACAGAGCACCGCTGCCGGGCAAAGAGGGAGTGGTATCCCAGGTCACCTTGAGTTGCTGCGCGGCCTTCACCGCATCCCACTCGTTCTCCGCGACCACGCCGATGAAATCGCCGCGACGCAACACGCGGGCCCCTGGGATATTGCGGATAGAACTGTCGTCGATATTTACAAGCTTCGCGCCGGCGCCGTAAGCGCTTTGGCCACGCGGCCGAACCACCCGGCCGTGCAGCATTCCGGGCACGCGCACGTGCTGCATGTAGACATATTTGCCGCTCACTTTGTCGGGACTATCGTTGCGCGGAATGCGCTTGCCCACCACCTTGTATTCCGACACCGGCTTAACGGGCGCTGAGCCGGTGAACGGCAGTTGGAATAACTTGCCGCCGACAAGCGCTCCGTACGTGACCGTCTGTCCGGCACCCGCGGACACCACGCCCTTGGAAACGGTGAGCCGTTCTACAGGCGTGTTCAACTTCTGGGACGCTAGCTTGAGCAGAGCGAACCGCGCCTCGGCGGCGGCGGTGCGAAGCTGCGGCCCGCCCCGTTGGATCGAAGCGCTGGAGTACGTCCCACCCTGATTGGGCGTGACGTTGGTATCCAGCCGAACGGTCTGGA
This sequence comes from Bryobacteraceae bacterium, assembly GCA_035948775.1. Lineage (GTDB taxonomy): Bacteria > Acidobacteriota > Terriglobia > Bryobacterales > Bryobacteraceae > PSRJ01. The sequence goes on along the minus strand of DASZIV010000138.1, from coordinate 25,332 downwards.
TCTGGCTCATGTCCAGGTCGAGTTCTTCAGCCGCGACCTGCAGCAGGGCAGTCGAGTTACCCTGTCCTAACTCGGCAAAGCCGATGTAGACCGTTGCCGTGTTATCTGCGTGGATGGCGAGCCATGTGTCCACTTGTTTGGGGTCAGGCGGACCAGGCGTTGTCCCGCGCGTCGAGGGCTCTTGCCCGAGCAATACGCCGCGCAGATGGAATCCGATCACCAAAGCGCCTCCCGTCTTCAGGAAGTTCCGCCGTGGAAGGGTGTTCACCTGGTCACCTCCGCCATAGCCTGGGAGGCGCGTTGGATTGCTTTCATGACTCGCGGATACGATCCGCACCGGCACAAATGACCGTTCATCGCCGAACGAATCTGCGCTTCATCGGGCTTGGGGTTTTTCGAAAGGAGCTCGGAAGCCTTGATGATCATGCCGTTGAAACAGTACCCGCATTGCACCGCCTGCTCATCGATCATGGCTTGTTGCACGGGATGCAAGGCGGGCGCCGCGGAGAGCTTCTTTTGCGCGGCATACCACGCCGGCAGCCCTTCCAGCGTGGTCACCGATTTTCCTTGGACAGCCGAGACGGGCGTCACGCACGATCGTTTCTCGACGCCATCCACCAGCACCGAGCAGGAGCCGCACTGGGCCAGCCCACAACCGAATCGCGGGCCCTGCAGCAGCAGCTCATTGGACAAGACGTAAAGCAGCGGTGTATCGGGAGGGGCGGCAATCGTCCACTGCCGTTCGTTGACTCGAATCTTAAGTTGGGTGGCCATTTCTCTTAACCGTTTCTATTATCACGCGGTTGCGGAGGCCAAACAGGGCCGCGCCACCGGAAATTCCATATATTCTTCATGCCTTCTTTATGACTTCTTCACGGCTTAAACCCTAGCATCGGGGAGAGGTACCCGCATGACCCCGGTTCGCCTGGGCGACGAACTCGACAATTACAGGATCGAAGGCGTGGCGGCACGCAGCGGCATGGCTTCCATCTTCCGCGGCACCGACCTCCGTACCGGCTCGCAGGTTGCCATCAAAGTGCCTCATCCGGAAATGGAATGCGACCCGGTGTTCTTCGAACGCTTTCATCGCGAAGAAGAGATCGGTCAGGAGTTGGACCACCCCGGCGTCATGAAGGTCATGCGGAACCCGCAGCGCAGCCGGGTCTACATGGTCATGGAGTGGCTGGACGGCCGGCTCTTGCGTCAAATTCTGACGCCCCAAGCAAAGTTGCCGCGGGAGCGGGCTATCTACCTCGCGGTGCGGATTTGCGAAGCATTGGAATACATCCATAACCGTGGAGTGGTGCATCGCGATCTGAAACCAGAGAACATCATGGTCGATGGCGAAGATCACATCAAGCTGATCGATTTCGGCATTGCGGGCACGACTGGCGCGCGCCGGCTGACGTTTGGCAAGCTGACCCAACTCATGGGCACGCCCGACTACATTTCACCGGAACAGGTGAAAGGAAAACGGGGCGATGCGCGCAGCGACATCTATGCCCTGGGCGTCATCCTATACGAAATGCTCACAGGGCTGACGCCCTTTCGAGGACCGAACAAGCTGGCGGTAATGAACGACCGGGTGCAGAACAACCCTGTGCCGCCGCGTGAAATCGATCCGGAGATCACGCCGCAATTGCAGGAAATCATCTATCGGGCGCTGGAGCGCGATCCCCAGAACCGCTATGCCAGCGCGCGCGAATTCGCCTGGGACCTGGAGCATCAGGACCAGGTGGGCGTGGCCGACCGCGCGGAATTGAACGACTGGAAGTGGCGCCGCGAGCCGGTTTCCAAGAGGGTGATATTCTACACTGCCCTGGCTCTGATTCCGATCGTGGTGTTCGGACTGCTGATCTACGTCGCTAAGCACGCGTAGCGCAGGCATTGCTCCGCCAATCGCCTAGAATAGCAACCAAGAGGTGATTTAGAACATTGTTGCAGCGCGCCCTGCGGGTGGCCTTATCCTTGGCCGGTGTGGCGATGATTACCTACGTGGCGTACCGGCCGCAGGTTCCCACCTACGCCACCACCGTGGGATTTGCGTACCTGCTGCTAGTGCTCATCATTGCGAGCACCTGGGGCTTTGTCGAGGCGGCTCTGGCCTCGGTTGTCGCGACTCTTACTTTCAACTTCTTCTTCCTGCCACCGCTCGGCACCTTCACCATCGGCGACCCGCAGAATCTGGTGGCATTCGTCAGTTTCCTGATCACGGCCCTGATCGCCAGCCGCCTCTCGGCGCTGGTAAAACGGCGCGCTCAAGACGCCATCGGGCGCCAACAGGATCTGGAACGGCTATACACGTTCAGCCGGGCGATCCTGCTCATCGATGGCGGCGAGCCGTTTCCCAAGCAGCTGATCCAAAAACTGGCGGAGACCTTCAATCTAAACGCGGTGGTCCTGTACGACCGGCATGCCGGCGAATTCTATCGAGCGGGTCCGGAAGAGTTCGCCGGGATGGACGACCAGTTACGAGACGCCGCGTTGTTGAGCACGTCGTTCTCGGATCCGGAGCGCCAGCGCGTGATTACGGCGATCCGGTTGGGCGCCGAGCCGATTGCCAGCCTGGCGCTGCAGGGGGCCCGTATGCCGGATTCGGTGCTACAGGGCATCGCCAACCTGATTGCCATCGGCCTGGAACGAGCCAGGAGCCAGAATCTTGCCCGCCAGGTGGAAGCGGCACGAGAGAGCGAGCAGCTTCGAACTACGCTCATCGATGCGATGGCGCACGAGTTTAAGACGCCGTTGACTTCCATCAAAGCGGCGACCACGTCGCTGCTGTCCAACCCCGAGCAATCCGCGGAGAGCCGCACGGAACTGCTCAAGATCGCGGATGAGGAAGCCGAGCACCTGCACGACCTGATAGACGATGCCGTGGAAATGGCGCGCCTCGATACGGCGCAGATCCAGCTACGCCTGGAGCCCGTTGACGCCAGCGAACTCATCCGCGAAGTGGTGGCTTCGCTCCGTGGCGAAATCGACGGACGGCCCATGGAAATCAGCAGCGAGGAAGGGCTGCCTGCCATGACCGTCGATCGCCGCCTGGTGATGCTGGCGGTAAAACAGGTGCTCGATAACGCCCTCAAATACTCCACGCCGTCTTCACCGGTTTCGATCCGGTTGAAACGGACAGGCGAATCGATCGCGATCGAGATCGTCAATCGCGGCAAAGGCATTCCCGGGCCAGAACAGAAGCGGATTTTTGAGCGGTTCTACCGGAGCCCTTCGATCAAGCAGCAGATACCAGGCTCGGGCCTGGGGTTGAGCATTGTGAACAGCATTGTTCAGGCGCACCACGGAGAACTGACGTTGACCAGCACGCCTGCGGAGACTGCGTTCCGTATGAGTTTTCCGGTGGCGGCGTAAGGTACCGCCGTGGGGCAGGCTTCAGCCTGCAAAGGGGCTAGCCCCCGGGTTTTGTTCGTGGATTGCGACAGCGGGGCTAAAGCCCCTTGCAGGCTGAAGCCTGCCCCACTTGCGGCTTCTCCAGCAGCGCACGAACTTCGTCATGCAAACGCTCGGTAAGCTGTGAGCGATCCGATGACTTCAAATCGGCCGTAGGAATCGGTTCGCCCACCCGAAGCTCGGCGCGGCCGCTGCGAATGTGGATGGAGTCCATGGGCAGCAGTTCGCGCATTCCGATGATCGCAAGCGGCACCACCGGCACGCCTGCCTTGATGGCGAGATACGCTGCTCCTTCGCGGAATTCGCGCAACCCGTGCGGAGAGCGTCCTCCCTCTGGAAACAGTAGCATGCAAATCCGACGCTCCGCGATGATGCGTCCTGCCTCGTTCATGCTTTTCAAAGAGTTGCGGGCGTTAGAGCGGTCCACCGGCAAGTGACCGGCCCGGCGCAGGTGCCAGCCCAGGAACGGAATCTTGTACAACCCCTTCTTTGCGAAGAAGCGGAACTGTTGCGGCAATTGCGATAGAACCGCTGGAATATCCATGTAGCTGCCGTGATTCGCCACAAATACATAGGTCCCCTTTGGGTCGAGCTTCTCTACGCCGCTGGCAGTCACCCGGATAAAACTCACCGCCAACAGCAGCTTCCCCCAGAGCCGCGCGACCTGGTGGGCGGCGCTGCCCGTGCGGTCCACAAACGAGGCGCCGATGGAAACCAGGCCCAGCACGATACTACCGAGGACCAGCAGCGGAGTGGAGAACAGTACGGACCGGAGGAAGCTCACGGTTTTCTCCCCAGCAACGCGCGGGCTTCACCCACCAGGTACAGCGAGCCGGTGATGAAGATCGCATCTCGAGGCCCGGCATCGCGCACCAGTTGCAGAGCCTCGGTGAGAGAGGCAGCGGTCCGCAGATCGGGATGGCTGGCGAGTTCCACAATCGCCTTCGGATCGAGCGCACGCGGCTGATCGGGGGCCGTGGCGATCACTTGCGCCGCCCGTGGAAACAGAATCCCGCAAACTTCCTCCACCGCCTTATCGCGCATGGCGCCATAGATCATGCGGACGCGCCGGTCGCTATAGAAGCGATCGAGATAAGCGGCCAAGGCGCGGGCGCCCGCCGGATTGTGCGCGCCATCGATCACGATCTCGGGATGTTCGCAGATTCTCTCCAGGCGTCCGGGCCATTGGGCGCAGGCGATGCCTTCTTCGATGGCGCGCTCCGGAACGCCGAGTTGCTGCAGCGCCGCTGCCGCCGTGATGGCGTTTTCCACCTGGTGCTCTCCGGCCAGCGGGCAGCGGATGCAAAGAGTGGATTCGCCGCTCAGTGTGAAACGGCTGCCGCGCGCGTCGAGTTCCAGGTCAGACACGGTCCATTCGCTGGTCCGCTTCACAGGAATTCCCAACTCCGCCGCGCGCTTCTCCAGCACGGGAACCACTTCGGCCCGCTGCCGGGCGAATACCGCGGGGACATTCGGCTTGAGTATCCCCGCTTTTTCTCCCGCGATCGATTCCAGGCTTCGCCCCAGAAATGCTTCATGATCGAAATCCACAGGTGTGATGACGCAGAGGTCGGGTCGCACGGTGTTGGTGGAATCAAGGCGCCCGCCCAAGCCGACCTCGAGCACCACGATATCCGTGGGAGCTTCGGCGAAGATCAGATACGCCATGGCTGTGACCGTTTCAAAGTAAGTAGTGTGCAGATCGATCGCGCCTGCGTCCAGTAGTTTCTCCACCGCAGCGTGCACCCGGTTGAACGCCTCAGTAAAGAGCGCCGCCTCCACCGGGCGGCCGTTGATCGAGATCCTCTCGGTGGGCTCCACCAAATGCGGCGAAATAAATAATCCAGTACGGCGGCCGGCCGCACGCAGAGCCGACTCCATCATGGCGCAGGTGGAGCCCTTGCCATTGGTGCCGGCGACGTGGGCGAAGTGGCAGTGGTCCTGCGGATTGCCCAGGGCTTCGAGGACGGTGCGAATGCGCTCCAGGCCGAACTTGGCGGTCTTCAGCTCGTTGCCAAGCGCATACAGGAACTGTACGGAATCAGGGTAGTCCACTTAAGAGACGAAAAACCTCAGGGCTTTGGAAATGTACGGCTTCAACTCGAGACGAGGGACCACGGCGTCCAGCATGCCGTGCTTCAACAGGAATTCGCTGCGTTGAAAGCCCTCGGGCAGCTTCTGCCGAATGGTCTGCTCGATCACACGCGGACCGGCGAAACCAATCAGAGCTCCGGGTTCGGCGATATTCAAATCGCCCAGCATCGCAAAGCTTGCGGTCACACCGCCCGTGGTGGGGTCGGTCAGAATGCTGATGTAAGGCAGGCGCGCCTCATCCAAGCGCATCAGCGCCGCTGAAATCTTAGCCATCTGCATCAGGCTGATGGCGCCCTCCTGCATACGCGCGCCGCCCGAGGCGGAGACGATGAGGATCGGCGTTTTGCGCTCGATGGCGCGCTCGATGGCCCGCGCGATCTTCTCGCCGACTACGCTCCCCATGCTGCCGCCGATGAAACGCGGCTCCATGGAGCAGATCTGGACCGGGCGGCCATCCAGCTTGCCGCAGGCGGAGATCAGGGCGTCATTCAAATTAGTGGCTTCCTGGTTTGTCTGCAGCCGTTCGGTGTACGGCTTGCTGTCCACGAAGCCGAGCGGATCACTAGAGGTCAGCTCTACATCGAACGGCTGGTACGCGCCATCGTCGAGGAGCAGCCTCAGGCGGGATGCCGCATCCATGCGGGAATGCGCGCCGCACTTCGGACAGACATTCCAATTGGCGTCAAACTCCTTCTTCCAGATGATTTGCCGGCATCCATCGCACTTCTGCCAGAGACCCTCGGTGCGCACACGCCGGTCGCCCTCTTCGATTCTGGCGAGTTTGTCGCCCGCAGGTTTGTCGCGCTTGAACCAAGACATGCAAACAACAACGTTAGCGCGGGTAGGGATGACCCCGCAAGGAAGCAAACGCACGGTAGATCTGCTCGGCGAGCACCGCGCGCGCCAGTTCGTGCGGCATGGTCAAGGGCGATAAGGACAGAAGCAGATCGGCGCGCGCCGCCCAACCCGCCGGAAGCCCGTCATGTCCTCCGATCACGAAGACCAGGTCGCGGCCCTCCATTTCGGCTTTGGCGACGATGGAGGAGAACGCGGCCGAATCGCAGGGCTTGCCAGCGGGATCGCAAAAGATCTTGCGCGCGGAGGGATGCTTGGCCCAGAGGTCGACGCGATCGGGGCGGATCTCGCGCATTTCGGCGGCTGTGTACCGGGCGGCCCTGCTCAGGTAGTCCTCGGCAAGGGCGTTGGCGTGTGGATCTTTCGGTTTGCCAATGAAGTAGAGATAGATCTTCACTGGGCCTTCAATCGGCCCGACACGCCATTCATGTGATAATCCGGTTATGGGCAGCCGTACGCTGGTGCCGGTTGACGAGTATATCGCAACCAACTATGATCCCGATTACGATTACGTAGACGGCGAGTTGGTGGATCGTAACGTGGGAGAAAAGGACCATAGCAAGGTTCAGGTCCGACTCATCGCGCTGCTCTTCAACCAGCGGACTGCGCTTGGCATTCATGTGTTCCCGGAGCAGCGAGTTCGCTTGAGACTGACCAGATTCCGGGTCCCGGATGTCTGTGTAGTGGTGGGAGATGAGCCCGAGGAGCAGGTGTTCACGGCACCGCCGTTTCTGTGCATTGAGATCCTCTCTCCGGAAGACCGGGCATCGCGAGTACATGAAAAGCTGGCCGATTACCTCGCTTTCGGCGTTCCTTATGTCTGGGTGATCGATCCGCGGCAGCGCCGCGCCTATATCTACACCAAATCGTGCATGCACGAAGCCAAAGAAGTTCTCGAAACAGCAGACCCCATCATCCGCGTTTCTCTGCCCGATATTCTGGGTTAGCCGATTTCAGGCGGCCGGGATGTCGACTGTCTTGGCGCTGCGCCAGAGCCGTTCCAAATCGTAATACTCGCGGGCTTTCGGCGAGAAGATGTGGATCAGCAGGTCGCCGTAATCGGCCAGGATCCATTCCGCCTGGGTGTACCCTTCCATACTGATGGGCAATTCACCGGCTTGCTGTTTCAATTGCATCCCGACCTCATCGCAGATGGCCTGTATCTGCCGCTGGTTGGCGCCCGTGCAGATCACGAAATAATCGGCGAAGGAAGTAATGCCGGTGAGATCCAGCACCTTGATCTCGGTGGCTTTCTTGGATTCGGCGGCTCGTACCGCCACTAGCCAGGATTGAACTGAGGCTTGAACTTCCTGAGGTCCCGTAACGTTCGCCTTCGTCAGAACACGCTCCTGTCCGTATCGTACTACAATCGAACTTTTCGAGTGCCCGGTCGCAGATAATAGAAAGTCCATGATCGATCCCAAGCTGCGAATCCTGCTCTCTTCCGCCCAGATCCAACAGCGCATCCGCGAGATGGGTGAAGAAATCTCGCGCGATTATCCGACTGGCAATCTGAACATGATCTGCATCCTGAAAGGCGCGTGTTTCTTCTTGACCGACCTGGCGCGTGCCATGAAGCGCGACGTGTTTGTGGACTTCATGGGAATCTCCACTTACGGAAAGGGCAAGACCACATCGGGGGAAGTCAAGGTGACGAAGGACCTGGACATCTCGCTTCAAGATGCCGACGTATTGATTGTGGAAGACATCGTCGACAGCGGTGTAACGCTCAATTACCTGATGAACCTGCTGCAGCAGCGCAAACCGAAATCCTTGCGGATAGCCACGCTGCTGGACAAGCCCGAGCGGCGACTACGGCCGGTGGTGGTGAGCTACGTCGGCTTCCAGATACCGGATGAGTTTGTGGTGGGCTACGGCCTGGATTTCGACGAGAAGTACCGCAACCTGGATGACATTTGCGTGCTGGAGGAAGATCGCCCTGTGACGGCCGCAGCCGGGTAAGCGACAGGCCAGCCCTACTGGTTGCGGGCGCCCGGATGCGATTTGGTTAGCCAGTCCAACTTGATCCTTTGCCGGAACAACACACGCTGGTACGGAGGATGGTCACCGTCCATCCGCACATAGTAGAGATACGGGCGGTCGGTGATCGTCATGAAGCTCGAGTCTTCCAGATCTGGATCGATCAAGGAAAAGTATTGATAGGACCAGTTGCCTTCGGGCTCCCGCCGGAGCATCTGATTCAGCGTCATGGCCAGCGCGGGTTTACTCCAGTGAATAAAGTCGGGCGAGGTGGTGAAGTACACGCCCTCCGGGCCCCAGTTGGCCGACCCTTGATTCCACAGGGTCGCAATGAACAGGTTGGACGCCTTGTGAAAATTGATTCCCGTCGAATAATCGAGGTACGGCACGATCGTGCAAACGTGAGCCGCAGGATTCGCCACCGCGCCTTTATACGGGTCGGCGAAGGCAACTGTAAAATCCTTGCCATCCCAGCCGCGCCAAGAGAGCGGGTCGAGAATATTCGCCGTGCGAATGGGGCACGAGCCATCGGGAACCAGACAAGGCTTTTGCCCTTTTCCACCGCCGCAGTTGGGCGGCCAGGCCCATGCGAACACAGAGTCGTAATACCAATTGCCGACCTTGATGATATTCGAGTCCACGCTGTAGCCTTCCGGCCCCTGGTTGGGCTGATATTTGTAAGGAAGGCTGATGAAGTAGTTGGCGGGCGGCTTGGGGCTCGCGAAATGATAGCCGCCGTCCTCAGAGATGTTGAACGTATCGACGTTGTACCAGCAGGCCACGGTGTCGGTCTTGGAGGCGCACATGCCAGGATGTTCCCAGCCGTGATACTCCATATGCCCCAGCGCGACGATGCGTTTGCCGTCGATATTGTAGAACGCGTTCAGCCACGTGGCGTCGTTGTAATTCGCGATGTTGCCATCGTGGCGCGAGTTATAGACTATCTGGCAATTGTGTTTCGCATTTTCGAGGGTGGTTCCCAGACTGGCGCGGGTCACGTAGTGCGAGGCGATCACGTGGATGGTTCCTTTGTAGTCGCGAAAGGCGCGCGCGGCTGCATCGGGAATATCGATCTGCTCGCAGGAATCCTTTCTGGTGTCGAAGGCCGCGACTGCCGGGCCATTGACGAAGCTGGGCGTGGGCGGATCGGACGGCCAGGCGGGTTTCGGGAAAGCGAAATTTCCGGAACCCGCGAGCGCGCTGTTTTCCACGTTGCCAGCGAGGGCGATGCCATGTACGTAGAGCCTTTTGTTCTGGAACGTTCGCAGAAGCTGGTTGGGTAGCCCGACGTGGAACCGGTGCTTGCCACCATTGGCGTCGTGGCATTCGCGGTCGACGGCGGGTTCGTTGGGGAGATCGGCCGTGCCTGCGGTAACGAACTTCCCCGCCGGCGTATCACCCGAGGCGTGATTCGCGTAAACATGCACATCAATGGAGCCACGGTTCCCCTGCTGGCAAGCCCACCCGGAAACATAGTATTGATCGCCTTGATGCTGGACGCCGTCAATCACGCCGGTGACGGGACCCGCACGCGGGTTCTGCGCCACTGCTGGGAAGGAGGCCAACGCTGCGAGAATCCAGGCTTGCGATGCGTGCAGCGGCTGGGGCCGAGAAGGGACATCGGGTCAGTATAGAGACGGCCATTGTCTTATGCTAAATCGCCGAAGTACCCTGGCGAAACGCTTGTGGCATCGATCCTGGGCGGGGGTGTCACTGCGACGGACGCCACCCGGAAGGGCTGCGGCGGGGCGGAAGTCCGGGCCCCACTGGTGGGAGCGAGGAACGAACCCAATTGGGGGCTATCTGCTGTGACTGGTTTGGGTTGCTGGCCGTCGGGAGGGGTGGGCAATGAGCCTCGGCCGCGTTGAAGGCGCTCTAGTTCCGCGAAGGCATCCTTATAGGAGCGCTCGGCTAGGGTGATTCGGCGCTGGAGGCGACGGAAGACCTGGTCGGCGGCCATGAGGGCTGCGCCAAGGGATACGCCTTCGGAGCGGTCGGCGCGGATAACGTGATACTCCCACAGGTGGGCTTCGGCGCGGAAGAATCGGCGCAGCATCCATTCGTTGCGGATGAGCGTGTCGACTTGGAAACGCTCCTCGGGAGTCATTGGCTGGAAGCGAACGATGTACTGATGCTGGAACGCGGCAAACTCATCGCCGCTCTCGCCGATGACGAATTGAGAGTCGGCGTCGAGGCCGGATTTCAGGGCGTTCTGGGAGGAGACGGCCTTGCCTTCGGGAGTGCGCGGGCCGGTGGACTTCTGTGCGTTGAGCCGGTTGGCTTCGATCTGACGTTGGGTGGACATGGCCCCACGGTAGCAGTGGGAGTTGGGCGGAATTCGCGAGTGGATGGGGGTCTTGTTGACAGGGCTTGGGTTATTGGCGGAGAAGTGCGGGGAATTGTTTGGGGCGGCGCGAAAGGCACCGCTCCCTTTGGTCACGGCTCAGTAAAACTACGCCAAGTCCTCGTTGTGGATTGGCAATTTGCGCAGACGTTTACCAGTAAGCGCGAAGATGGCGTTGGCCACGGCGGGCGCGGTGGTCGGCGTGCTAGCCTCGCCGATGCCGCCCGGATTGTTCTGGCTCGGTACGATGTGCACTTCGACCACGGGCATCTCATCGATGCGCAGGACTTCGTACTGGTGGAAGTTCTGCTGTTGGACGCGGCCCTTATCGATGGTGATGCCGCCCTTCAACGCGGCGCTCAGGCCGTAGACGATACCGCTCTGGATTTGCTGCTCCACAATCGCGGGGTTGATCACTTGGCCGCAATCGACCGCGCAGACTACACGGTGGACGCGGAGCTTGCCCTTATCGAGGGATACTTCAGCCACCTGGGCATTGAAGCTGCCGATGTTGTTGACTACGGCGATGCCGCGGGCGCGGCCTGCGGGGAGCGGTTTCCCCCAGCCGGCCTTCTCGGCGGCTAATTCGAGGACTGCCAGCATGCGGGGATTCTTCGCCAGCAAGCGGCGGCGGACTTCCAGCGGATCCTTGCCGCCGGCGATCGCCAGTTCATCTAAAAAGCTCTCGGTGAAGAATGTGTTCTGCGAGTAGCCCACCGAGCGCCAATAGGTGGTGGGGATGCCGGGATCGGCCTTCTGATATTCCACCTGGATATTGGGAATGGCGTAGGCCAGGTCGGCGATGCCTTCCACGGCTGCCCGGTCCACGCCGTTCTGCATGCCGGCGAACGAAGGACACCCCACGCGGGTGTGCCAGGCCACGGGCCAGCCCTCAGCGTCGAGCGCGCCGGTGAACCTGGTGTATGACGCCGGCCGATACAGGTCGTGGGTCATGTCGTCTTCACGCGACCAGGTGAGCTTCACGGGGACACCGGCGGCCTTGGAGGTTTCGACGGCCTCGCGGACAAAATCGTCGCCGCCGCGGCGGCCGAAACCGCCACCGAGGAACAGCGTATGCACCTTCACCTTGTCCGCGGACAGGCCGGTGATCTGCATGGCTACGCCATGGGCAGCGGTCTGGATCTGCGTAGCAGCCCACACATCGCAGCCGTCCGCACGCACATGCGCGGTGGCATTCATGGGCTCCATGGGCGCGTGCGACATATACGGAGCTTCGTACACGGCTTCCAGTTTCTTGGCCGCGCCGCTCAATGCGCCCGGCGCATCGCCGGTTTTGCGCGCCACCGCGCCAGGGTTATCCGTGGCTTGCTGCATCATCTTGCGGATCTCGGCGCTATTCAGGTTGGCCAGCGCGCCTTCATTCCACTTGATATCCAGGGCGCGGCGGCCTTCCATGGCGTTCCAGGTGTTGTCGGCCACTACGGCCACGCCGCTGGAGATTTCGACTACCTGCTTCACGCCCGGGACGGCCTTCGCCTTGGCGGCGTCGAAGCTGGCTACCTTGCCGCCGAAGACGGGGCAGCGCGCCACCACAGCGTATTGCATGCCAGGGACTTTGGCATCGATCCCGAATACTGCCTGCCCATTCACCTTGTGCGGGGTATCCAAACGCTTCACGGACTTGCCGATGATTTGGTACTGGCCGGCGGTCTTGAGCGTGGGTTGGGAAGGAGGCGTCAGCTTTGCGGCGGGCTCGGCGAGGCTGCCGAATGTGAGCCGCTGGTTGTCGGCGGTGTTGATGACCGCGCCGCTCTCGGTGCGGCAGCGCGATTTCTCCACTCCCCACTTCTGGGCAGCTGCCTGCACCAGCATTTCGCGCGCGGTGGCTCCGGCCTTGCGGATAGGGTCCCAACCGGTGCGGATGCTCATGCTACCGAAGGTGCCCTGCAACGGCCCGTAGAGCTTGGGATCGACGGGGGCGAACTCGGTGCGGATGCGCTTCCAATCGCAATCCATCTCTTCGGCGAGGATCTGGGAGAGCGCGGTCATGGGGCCCTGGCCCATTTCGGACTTGGCCAGCACGAAGGTCACGATATCGTCCGCGCCAACATGCACGTAGCCGTTCAGCGGGAAGACGCGGCTCCCGGCCGACTGCGCGAGCAGAAGCGACGTTTGGGGCAGCGCGAAGCCGATGGTGAGGCCAGCTGCGCCGCTGACTCCTACTTTCAGAAAGCTGCGACGATTCACTTTGCGGATGCTGTTCATGCGACACCTCCCTTAGCCGCCGGTTTTCCGTTGGACGCGGCCAGGATTTCCGAAGCCCGGTGGATGGCGCTGCGGATCGTCTGGTAGGTGCCGCAGCGGCAAATATTGCCGCGCATCACTTCGTCGATGTCGGCGTCGGTGGGGTGGGTTTTCTTGGAGAGCAGCGCCGCGGCGGCCATGATCTGGCCGGACTGGCAGTAGCCGCACTGGGGCACGTCCTGTTCCACCCAGGCCTGCTGCACGGCGTGGTTGCTATCGGGCGAAAGGCCTTCGATGGTGAGGATATTCTTGCCGGCAACGCTCGAAACCGGGGTGATGCACGAGCGAATCGCCTGTCCGTTGAGGTGAACGGTGCAAGCGCCGCAGAGCGCCATGCCGCACCCAAACTTCGTCCCTGTCATTCCCAGCGTGTCGCGCAGAACCCACAGCAGCGGCATTTTTTCAGAGACGTCGACGGTTTGGGCTTTTCCGTTCAACGAAAATTTGATGGTGGCCATTCCGACCCTCCTTCGGAAGTTCTAGATATGGAATAGTATACAACCCGGGGATAGGCCCATAAGCGCTTTTGGCGCGCGAAAATGATCCTCCATGAGCGAATTCCCAGAGTTCATGAAACGGCGGTGCGGCAGGTGAGTGAGCTTTTCAACCTCCCGGATCAGTCTCAAGGTGGATTAAGCGAGGAACCTGGTACCGATCAGGACCAGAATTCGTCTTCGGTCTGCTGGTCGCCCTGGAATTGGCGGAAGACCCTGGCCTTTCCATTCTTAAGGGTCCACGCGTGGACCTGTGGCGAGGACCACTCGCGACCGTTACGGCGCACTCTCTCCGTGACCAGCACGATCACGCGGTCGCCTTTTGCGAGCACGTCCTCCAGATCTTCATGATAATCGCTTATATCCGACTCCCGGGCGGCATCGACCCCAGGCCAGCTCGATTCGCCGATCCGCGTCCAGTCGTTGTGGTGAAAACGTTCACAGATGCTGTTCTAAATCGGCAATGACTGTTGTGATGCGAACAAACTGTGGCAGCGGACCGTGCTAGATTGGACTCCACCTCAGGAGGCATGTTATGTCTGACACTCTTGCCACGGTTCGGAAACGCGGTCCAGTCGAGACACCGAGCGGTCACCGGTTGCGTCTCATCGCCGGGCTCACAGCGCTGTTCCTGGCAGGCCTGGTGCCCAGTCAGCTGCGCGCTGATATTATCGCGGGAGGTTACGATTTCATCAACTTCGACTTTTCTCCGCTGACTGGTACTGCCGTCGGATCTAACGTAAACGGCATCAGCAACACCGGCCAAGTGGTCGGCACCACAGTCGATGCAAACAATGCGTCCACTTTTACCAATTTCACCGGTACCCCCGGAACGACGACTCAGTTAAATACCGGCGCGGGCCAGATTGCTTTCGGGATAAACAGCGCTGGCGATGTCGTCGGCGGGAACGGCACGAACGCCTTCTTCCTCCCTTTCGGCGGCTCGGTGCAAAACCTCGCAACGCCAGGGGGCGCCATCAATGCGTTCGGCATTAACGACAAGGGCAACATCGTCGGCCAGTTTAGCTCGGGGGCCAATACTCCCGGGTTCATCCTTGGCAGCAGCGCAAGCAACACTTTCAGTACAATCAACTCGCCTTCCGGTCCAGACGTCGTCAACGCGCAGGGGATCAATAACAATGGGCTCGTGGTGGGCTTCTATGTCGGCAACGATGGCCAGGACCACGGTTTCACTGCTAAAGCACCGGCCACGCCGAGCGTCATCACCGCGACGGCCGTTGCTGACCCGGTGATCCCCGCAGTGGCCGGGGAACCCGGTGCCACGTTCGTGTTCTCCCAAATCCTCGGAGCCAACGACAATGGGCTCGCGGTAGGCTACTACGGCGACTCCACGACGAGCCAGCACGGCTACCTCTACAACACAACTACCGGGTCGTACACCTTCCTGGACGATCCGGCCGCGGCGTTCCATAACGGGGTAGAGGTCACCCAAATCACGGGGATCAGCGACTCGGGCGAGATTGCCGGGTTCTACACGGATGCCAATGGCATCGCTCACAGCTTCGTTGCGAGCCCCGTGCCCGAGCCAGGTTTCCTGTTACCGGTGGGCCTCGGCCTGGGCGCGATCGGGTTGATTCACTTCCGCCGCCGACGGAAAACGCACGCCGCCTGAGTGAGGCGTAACCACTTTAGTCCTGTAATGTCCGGTTGAAGGTGAGCGGATAGCCCCTGGATGGAGATTCATGTTAAGGTGCTGCCCATGGGGAAGCACTTGCGAACCATTCTGGTTCCCGGTCTGCTGCTGCTGGGCCTTGCGGCCAACGCCAGCGCGCAATTGAAGTACGTCATCGTGGTGACGCGCCACGGCGTGCGCTCCCCAACCTGGGCCGCCGACCGGCTGAACCAATACTCGTCGCAACCTTGGCCCGATTGGAAAGTTCCGCCCGGGTATCTCACCGCGCACGGGCGGGCGCTGATGAAAATCTTCGGCGCCTATGACCGCGCTTACCTGGCGAGTTCGGGCCTGGTGGGCGCCAACGGATGCGGAGACGCGTCACGAACTTACTTCTGGGCCGACACCGATCAGCGCACCATCGAGACCGGCCGCGCGCTTGCGGAAGGATTCCTGCCCGGTTGCAACGTGACGGTGCACTCCCTTCCCGCGGGCACTAAGGACCCGCTCTTCGA
Organism: Bryobacteraceae bacterium; assembly: GCA_035948775.1. Classification (GTDB taxonomy): domain Bacteria; phylum Acidobacteriota; class Terriglobia; order Bryobacterales; family Bryobacteraceae; genus PSRJ01. Next base: position 9,747 of record DASZIV010000138.1, on the reverse strand, counting down.
TGGTTTGAACATCAGCACGGCGCACGCGGACCGCAACCTGGCGGCGGCTGCGATCCAGGGGCGCATCGGAGCGAAGCCCGAGGCTCTGCTGGAAGACTACCGGCCTGCGTTTAAGCAGTTACAGCAGATATTGGGCACCAAAGCGCCTGCGCAATCGCTGCTGAGCGCGCCGATCGCGGTGGTTCCCGGCAAGGCCGGCGGCTTCGCGGACATCACCGGTTCCTTGAACACCGCTTCCACGTTGGCCGAAGATCTGCTACTCGAATACACCAATGGCATGAGCGGCAGCGATCTCGGTTGGGGACGGCTTACCGAATCCAACCTGCGACAGGTGATGGCGCTGCACACGGCCTACGCCGACCTGGCCCGTCGGACCGCTTACGGCGCGCGTATTCGCGGATCGAACCTCCTCAGTCACCTGCTCAATTCACTGCAGCAAGCGACGAGCGGCAGTCCGGTGGCGGGTGCGATCGGCAATCCCGGTAACACCGTTCTGTTCCTGGTGGGCCACGACGCCAACCTTTCCAACTTTTCCGGAATGCTAAACCTAGGGTGGCTGCTGCCGGGGTATCAACGGGATGACACGCCGCCCGGCGGCGCACTGGTGTTCGAGCTCTGGCGCGGAGCCGGAGGCGCGTACACCGTACGGACCTACTACATCGCACAAAGTCTGGAGCAGATGCACCAGGCGGCGCCGTTAAGCCTGAGCTCCCCACCCGAGAGAGCACCGGTCTTTCTTCCGGGCTGCAGTTCGGCCGCGGGAGATTTCGCCTGCGACTGGACGGCGTTCGAGCGCACGCTGACTGGCGCCATAGATCCGGCATTCGTAACGAAATAACCGGTTCGGAAGCGGCCGCATTGTTCGGAGCGCGAGTCCGGAAGGCGGTACTGAGCGCGGCAGTTTTGAGCGGACGCATCCAATATTAGTTTGACAAGCTCGCCACCTTCCTTTTATGTTGTAAGAATATGACTGACCAGTCAGTCAGCGAGCGGAAACGGACCGCCATCCTGGAGGCGGCGCGCACGATTTTCTCCCGCAAAGCCTACGCCGATGCGGCCGTTGACGATGTCGCAGAGCAGGCGCGCATCGCCAAAGGCACGCTTTATCTCTACTTCAAATCAAAAGAGGACCTGTACCTGGCGGCGCTGGTGAGCGACCTGCGCGCCATGTCGGCGGACGCCCGGAGCAAGATGGAATCGGCCACGGGTTTCCGCGAAAAGCTGCGCGCGTTTTTCGAAGTAAGGCTGGACTATTGCCGGTCACACGAAGATTTCCTGCGAATTTATTTGGCCGAATACGGCAGCATGTTCTTGCGCGGCCCGCTCAACCGCGCCTGCCACCAACTGGTTCGGGAAAACATACGCTACGTGGCGCAAGTAGTGGAGGAGGCGATCGGCAGCGGGGAGATCCGTCGTGTTCCCGCACCGGCGGTGGCTGCTGCCATCCTGGACATGTCGCGAGGCTTGATCGAACGGCGTCTTCTGGGCTGGAAAGAGTTCCGGGCGCAGGACGAGATCGAATTCAGCATCGATCTGCTGTGGTCGGGCATGGGAAACAATGGCAGACCGGTCCGGGGCCGGGCCAGGCGTGCTTAAGAACGGAGAGGTGAGAGTGCACCAGAGATTTGCCCGAATTCTGATGCTTGCCGGCGCGCTGGCAACGCCGGCAGCCTTGCTCGCGCAGCTCGGCGGCGGGGGCGGCGGCGGTGGCGCAGCATCGCGCGCTCTGACATTACCGCTTTCGGGCCGTACCGGAGAACCTGGCAGTGTGGCCCCGGTGCAGAACAGCCTGCCCGGCGGCGCGCAGAGTGTCAATACCATCACCAGCTCTGTTGAGGTGCAAGGCGCGTATCAAGGCAGCGTGCCTTCCTCACAGGCTGCAGGCGCGCCCTTCGATCTTTCTCTGGCAGACGCCATCCGCAAGGGACTGCAGTACAACCTCGGCACGGTCGGGTATCAGAACAGCATTCGCCAAGCCCGCGGGCAACGATGGGTGGAGCTGGCTAATTTGATGCCCCAAGTGTCGGCCGACACGTTCGTCACCGACCAACAGGTGGATCTGGCCGCCTTCGGATTCCACTTCAGCTTTCCCGGCTTCAGTATTCCCACCGTGGTGGGTCCGTTCCACTATTTCGACCTGCGTGCCCACGCCACACAATCGATATACAACATGACGGACCGGCGTAACTTCCGCGCTTCGGAACAGAACCTGCGCGCTACCGAACTTTCGGCGCAGGATGCGCGCGATCTGGTGGTGCTGGCGGTGACCGGCGGTTATCTATCGATCCTTTCCGCGTCGGCGCGCATCGATGCGGCGCGGGCCCAGGTGGCGGCGGCGCAGGCCACTTATCAGCAGGCGGTGGACCGGCACGACGCCGGAGTAACGGCGCGCATCGACGTGACGCGCAGCCAGGTGGAGTTGCAGGTGCAACAGCAGCGCCTGACATCGCAAGAAACGGACTTCGCCAAACAGAAGATCCAGCTCGGCCGCGTGATCGGGTTACCGCCCGGGCAGGATTTCAACTTGACGGATCCGCTGGTCTACACGCCGCTGGCGAACCTCACGCTGGACCAGGCGCTCCTCCGCGCCGCCGCCAACCGCGCCGACTTGAAAGCCGCTCAGGCACAGGTGCAGGCGGCCGAACTGGCGCGGAAAGCAGCTACCGCCGAGCGCTACCCCACGGCCGATGTTGCAGCCGACTACGGTGTGATCGGCACGTCTCCCACAAGCTCGCACGGCACGTTCAGCGTGACCGGCACGCTGCGCGTTCCCATCTGGCAGGGCGGCCGGGTGCGCGGCGATATCGAACAGGCCGATGCCGCATTGCAGCAGCGCCGCGCGGAGTATGAGGATTTGCGGGGGCGCGTAGACGCCGATGTGCGCCAGGCGTTTCTCGACCTCACAGCCGCCGCGAGCCAGGTCACCGTTTCGCAAAGCAATCGGGAATTAGCCGCCGATACGCTGGCGCAGGCGCGCGACCGTTTTGCAGCGGGAGTGGCCGACACCATCGAAGTGATCCAGGCGCAGGAGTCGGTAGCTACCGCGGCACAGGATTACATTGCCAGTCTGTTCGGCCATAATCTGGCCAAGGCCAGCCTGGCCCGCGCGATGGGACAGGCCGAACAAGGGATTCAACAACTTCTCGGGAGACCGTAAACAGAATGCCGACAGAAGATCCCAAACCCCCGAGCCGAACGCGTGGCCGCGGTAGAGCGCTACTCGTGCTCCTTGTGATCGGGGCCGTGGTGGCAACGGCCGGCGTCCTGTATTGGAATTATGCGCAGGAGTACGAATCCACCGACGATGCTCAGGTGGATGGACACCTCAACGCAATCAGCTCGCGCATCGCCGGCACCATCATCAACGTCTGCGTAGAAGAAAACCAATTTGTAAAGGCAGGCACGCTAGTCGTGGAGATCGACCCGCGGGATTATGAAGTCGCGCTGGAGCAAGCCAAGGCCGAACTGTCGCAGAAACAGGCCGAGGTTCAGGTGCAAGACCCGAACGTGCCCATGACGGAAGTCACCAGCCAGACGACGATCCTGAGCGCGCAGGCTGATGTGGCCACTGCCGATGCCGCGGTGGCCTGGGCCGAACGCGACCTGGTAGCAGCGCAAGGACGCCTGCGGGAAGCCGAGGCTAACTACACGAAAGCGCGAGAGGACGTGGCGCGCTACAAAGCGCTGGTGGATAAGGACGAGATTCCGCGGCAAATTTACGATCAGGCGGTCTCCAGCGCTAACGCGATGCAGGCCGGAGTGGATGCGAACCGCGCGGCCGCTGAGGCATCCCAAAAACTGGTAGACCAGCGGCAATCTCAGTTGCTGCAGTCGCAGAGCCATCTGGCGGAAGCCAATCGCAATGCGCCGCAGCGCATGGCCGTGAGCCGCGCCAACGTAGTCGCCAAGCAAGCCGATGCTCAGGTGGCCAAGACGAAGGTGGATCAGGCCCAACTCAACCTGACGTACACCAAGATTTACGCTCCGGTCTCCGGGGTCATTACCAAGCGCAACGTGGAAATCGGCAATAGGGTGCAGCCCGGCCAGCAGCTCTTTCTCATCGGGCAGCTCGACGACCTTTGGGTCACCGCCGATTTCAAAGAGACCCAGCTACGCCACATGCGTCCCGGGCAGCGCGCCACGATTTCAGTGGATGCATTCGATCAGACTTTTCAGGGGTACCTGGAGAGCATGCCCGGCGCCACCGGCACCATCACCAGTTTGCTGCCGCCGGAAAATGCCAGCGGCAATTACGTGAAGGTAGTGCAGCGGCTGCCCGTGCGCATCCGCTTCGACAAAAACCAAAAAGGGCTCGACCAGCTTCGTCCGGGTATGTCGGTGGTGCCCAAGGTGCGATTGAAGTAACGTGTCGACTGCGTCGCAATCGCAAGCTCTGTGGACGCCCAAGTACAACCCTTGGGCGGTTGCGCTGACGGTCACGCTGGCCACGTTCATGGAGGTACTCGACACCTCCATCGCCAACGTTTCGCTGCCGCACATCGCAAGCAATCTTTCCGCCAGCCAGGAGGAGTCCACCTGGATCCTCACCAGCTACCTGGTATCCAACGCAATCATTCTGCCCATGAGCGCCTGGCTGCAGCGCTTGATGGGGCGGAAGCGCTTCTACATGACTTGTGTGGCGCTGTTCACGGCCAGCAGTTTCCTGTGCGGGCTGGCGCCCAGCCTGGGGATGCTGGTGCTGTTCCGCGTGATGCAAGGCGTGGGAGGCGGCGGGCTGCAGCCAAGCGAACAGGCGATCCTTGCCGATACCTTCGCGCCCGAGAAACGCGGAGTCGCATTTTCGGTGTACGGGATGGCGGTGGTGGTGGCGCCGGCGTTAGGGCCCACGCTGGGCGGCTGGATCACCGACAATTTCAGTTGGCGCTGGATCTTCTATATCAACGTGCCTATCGGCATCATCTCGCTGCTGCTGACCAGCCGTATGGTGGAAGACCCGCCATACCTGAATAAGATTCGAGCGCAGGGCCGCCAGAAGATCGACTACCTCGGGCTCAGCCTTCTGGTGCTGGCCATCGGCTGTCTGCAAATGGTGCTCGACAAAGGCCAGGAATCGGACTGGTTCCATTCCACGTGGATCACCGTGACGCTCGTCGTTGCGGTGTACACATTCATCGTGTGGGTAGTGTGGGAATGGTATCATCCCGAGCCGATCGTGGATGTGCGCCTGTTCAAGAACCGCAACTTCGCCACGGCTATGTTCTTTACGTTCGTGCTGGGCACGGTGCTATTCGGAACGACCGTGGTGATTCCCCAATTCTTGCAATTGCTACTTGGTTATCCGGCTGAGAAAGCCGGGCAGGCGATGGCAGGCGGAGGGCTGGCGATGCTGGTGATGATGCCGATTGCCGGGCAATTGGTGAGCCGCGTCGATCCGCGAGCCATGATGGCGGCAGGATTTCTGGCGACGGCGGCGGCGCTGTATTTCATGGTCACCCATATCAGCCTGCAGATGGACTTTGCCACCGCCGCCATGTTGCGAACGTACCAGGCGATTGGATTGCCCTTCATCTTTCTGCCCTCCAACACGCTGGCGTATATCGGCATCCCGCGGGAGAAGGGCAACCAGGTTGCGTCCATGAACAGCTTCGTGCGCAACATAGGAGGCAGTATCGGGATCGCGATGATCAGCGCGTCGCTGACGCGGCAGATTGCCAAGCATCAAAGCTACCTGGTAGCCCACGCCACGCCGGGCAATGGAGCCTTCGATCAAATGGCCAACGGCATGGGCCAGATGTTCGCTAACAGGGGCTCCGCCGAACCCATGCGGCATGCCTACGGACGCATCTCCGGTTTGATCTCCGGGCAGGCCACCACGCTGGCCTATATCGATGTCGTTTCGTTTCTGGCGCTGGTGGTGCTGTGCCTGGCGCCTATGGTGCTGATCATGCGGCGCGCCAAACCCGGACAAACCGGCCGGCCAGCTGCACACTAATGCCATGGCACACAACGCCGCGTTGATCCGCGCGCTGCGGGAGGCGCTCGGCGAGGCGGCCGATCCAGCCAAAGCGCCGTTCATGCAGGCGTACATGAAATCGGTGATGCCTTATCTGGGTGTTTCGTCCATGCCGCTGCGCAAGGCCGCAAAGGCTGCGATCGCTGCACACCCGCTCGCCTCTTTCGAACAGTGGCGAGGGACCGTGCTCCATCTCTGGCGCAACGCGCGTTACCGCGAGGAACGGTACGCGGCTATCGAACTGGCCGGCCACCCGCTCTACCGGCAGTATCAAACACTAGACGCGCTGGCGATGTATGAGGAGATGATCACTTCGGGAGCATGGTGGGACTTCGTGGATTCTCTTGCGTCCCACCAGATCGGCGAGCTTCTGCGCCGGTATCCGGCCGAAATGGCTCCGATCCTGCGCCAATGGGCGGCGGGCCACGACTTGTGGAAACGTCGCAGCGCGATCCTTGCGCAACTCCAGTTCAAACGCGATACCGATCTCGAGCTTCTGTACGATTGCATCCGCCCCTCGCTCGGCTCCCCCGAATTCTTTCTGCGCAAAGGAATCGGATGGGCGCTGCGCCAATACGCGTGGACCGACTCGCGGGAGATTCAGCGGTACGTTCGCCAACACGAGGCCCAACTGAGCCCGCTCACGAAACGCGAGGCGCTGAAAAACTGCGGACCTCACTCGAGCAGGTTGCGGTAGTCCTGTGGATCGAGGCCGAAGCGTTCCATCTGGCGAGGCAGATCGGGGCGGAGTGTTTCCGGGGTGAGCCGAACCCAGGCGGTGATGACGGTTTCGACGCCCACGCGCTGCTTCCCGTCTTCTTCAGCCATAGCTTCAGCCGCACCGCGCAGTTCCGCCTCGGTAGCGTCGCGCACGGGCCGGGGAGTCTGGCTTAAAACCTGGTTGAGAAAGTCTTCCGCCGCATCATTCCAGTTCATTCCGACAATAGTACCCTAGCAGCGCGGGCGCTGCCCCACATCGTCGCGGATCGGGGTATCATTTGGTTTACTCCCCCGATTGAATCCGAAGGAACCGTGAAATCCATACAAACTCCAGTCATTCTGGAAACCGATTTCCCCGGCGTTGAACGCCACGCTCGCGGGAAGGTACGAGATATTTACCGCGTCGATGACCGGCTGCTCATCGTGGCCACCGACCGCATTTCGGCGTTCGACTACATCCTGCCCACCGGCATCCCCGACAAAGGGCGTGTGCTGACGCAGCTCTCGATTTTTTGGTTTGATTTCCTGCGCGACGTGACGCCTACTCACTTTCTGACGGCGGACGTCGACGCGTATCCGAAGACGCTTGCGCCTTACCGCGAGGCGCTCGAAGGCCGCTCCATGCTGGTGAAACGGGCCAACATGGTGGACATCGAGTGCGTCGCGCGAGGGTATCTCTCCGGCTCGGGTTGGAAGGAATATCGCCAGCAAGGCACGGTCTGCGGCATCCGCTTGCCGGCTGGCCTGCGCGAAAGCGATCGCCTGCCGGAGCCGATCTTCACGCCCGCCACCAAAGCCCAGACCGGCCACGACGAGAACATTTCGTTTGAACGCATGGCCGAACTCGTCGGCGCCGATCTGTCTGACCGCTTGCGCACCCTGACGCTCGATATCTACACCAGGGCCGCCCGGTACGCCGAATCCCGTGGCATCATCATCGCCGATACGAAATTCGAATTCGGGTTCGTGGGCGACCAACTGGTGTTGGGTGACGAAGTGCTCACACCCGATTCGTCGCGCTTCTGGCCGGCGGAAAGCTACCGGCCTGGCGGCGCGCAGCAATCGTTCGACAAGCAGTTCGTGCGCGACTACCTCGAGTCGATTCACTGGGACAAGCAGCCCCCCGCGCCGCCGCTGCCGGAAGAGGTTGCCGCCCAGACAGGCGAGAAGTACCGGCAAGCTTACGCGAAGCTCACCGGCCGCCAGCTATGAACTGGCTGGACGTCGTGTTGGCTCTGATCCTGGTGGCTTCGGTAGTCACCAGTTTCCGCAAGGGACTTTCGCGTGAAGTCATCGGCTTGGTGGCGGTGTGCCTTGCGCTAGTCCTAGGTATTTGGCTCTATGGACTGGCCGGATCGTATCTGATACCCTACCTCAGTTCGCGTGCGATGGCTAATTTCGCGGGCTTCGCCATCGTGTTCTGCGGCGTGATGCTGGCGGGCGGCCTGGTCAGTCTGTTCGTCGGCCGGTTTTTGAAAATCACCGGCCTGTCCTTCTTCGATCATATTTTGGGCGCAGGTTTCGGAATCCTTCGCGGGATGCTGATCGCGGTGGCTCTGGTGACGGGGATCATGGCATTTTCCACAAGCGATCGGCCTCCCGCGTCCGTGGTGAATTCGCATCTCGCTCCCTACGTAGTGGGCGCGGCTCGCATGGTGGCGGCCATCGCTCCCTACGAAGTGAAGGAAGGATTTCGCAAAACGTACGCGCGCGTGAAATCGGCCTGGAAAGATGGCGGCAAGGGAATACTGCCCGCCGGCGAAAAGGTAAAGAATGAAAGAGAAATTTGACGGGTTGGTGGAACATCTGCTGGCGGGGAATATCTTCCTGGAACAAGCCATTGAAGTGCTGGAGCGCAGCATGATCCAGCGCGCCTTGGAACGTTCCGGAGGCAACCGCTCGGAGGCCAGCAAGCTGCTCGGCATCCATCGTAATACCTTACAGAGGAAATTGGCCGAGTACCAGTTGGCCGATGGCCGTGGGCGCGCGCGCCGCCGCCCCGCTGCCCGCCAGGGGCGAACGCGGAAACCGAAGTCCGGCGCCGCGTGAGCATCGACCTGTTGATCTTCGATCTCGACGGCACTCTCATCGATTCCAAACTGGATCTGGCTTACGCGGTGAACGCGACGCGTGCCCACATGGGGCTGGGACCCCTCGACATCGAGCTGGTCTCTTCGTATGTGGGCAACGGGGCGCCCGTCTTGATCCGCCGCGCTCTAGGCCCGGAGGTATCGGACGCTTCGGTCCAGGAGGCCCTTACATTTTTTCTGGAATACTACCGCGAGCATAAGCTGGATTACACGGTGCTCTATCCAGGCGTACGGGACTCACTCGACCGTTTGCGCGGGGCGCGCAAACGACTGGCCATCCTGACCAATAAGCCCGTAGGGGTGAGTCGCAGCATCGTGCAAGGCCTGGGACTGAGCGGCCTTTTCTTTCAGGTCTACGGCGGCAACAGCTTCGATTTCAAGAAACCGCATCCCATCGGCGTGGAGACGCTGATGGCCGAAGCGGGCATAGGACGCGCCGCCACCCTGATGGTGGGCGATAGTTCGGTGGACGTGGAAACCGCGCGCAACGCCTCCGTGCACTCCTGCGGCGTCCGCTACGGTTTTGCGCCCGAAACTCTGAGCGACCCGGCGCCCGAGATGCTCATCGACCGCATGGAACAACTCGTCGATTGGGTACTAGGCGGAGAGCAGCAGCTCATCAACCCTTAGGCGTCGAAAGACCCGCACGACCCTAACGGGGTTCCCATAGCTCGATCTTGTTCCCATCGGGATCGTAGATCCAGGCGAAGCGGCCGTAGTCGTAGTTCTCGCGCTTAGGGTCGATGGAAACTCCGTTCGCGCCCAGCTTCGCTAGAATCGCATCCAGGTCGTCGACGATGTAGTTGATCATGAACGAAGCTTTGCTCGGATCGAAGTAAGTCGAAGATGCTGGAAATACGCTCCAGGCGGTGAGGCACTCGCGCTGCGGGTCCTCAAAAGAACGCCACTTGAAATGGCCGCCGTGGGCCTCCTGGTGGATTCCCAGTTGATCGGCGTACCACA
>DASZIV010000137.1:0-8867 GCA_035948775.1 Bryobacteraceae bacterium | reverse complement strand
CTGTCGATCTGCTTCTTTTGCGATTGGAAGCCTTCGATGGCGGCGAGGATCACTTCATTCGATAGTTTTGTGGGCATGGGGAGAATCTGATTCTCTCACGCCTTGCTAAAACTCGCAAAACGGGCCGTCGGAGTCTGCCGAAGTCGCGCTCAGTGTCGCGGTTAGCCGGGCGCAAGCTTACTGGGCCTGTAAGCAAATTTTCTAGAAGTATCAGGTTAGTCTCTTACTGCACTGCCGTTGACTGCTTCTCGCCGACGCTGGCAAGTCGCTCCTGAACGGGCGGCCGCGGAGCCAGACGAGTATCCATCCACCACGCGATGAATGATTCAGCGCGCCGATCCGACTCTGAACGAAGGCAACCGCGAGTTGAGGTAATGTGCATGTCATGGCCAAAACAAGACCGTCGCGAGGTACTCTGGATATGAAACGACCTTCGAAAACCAAACAATCTCGTGCGCTGCCGCGCTACTACGTCACGGCGTCAAAGGTCGGCGGCTGGCGGCTGGTGATCTGGAATTCCTTGAACTGAAATCTGCGATTACAATCCTAAGTCCAAAACAATCAGTCGCTTGCGTCAGTCGGAAGAGCACATCGGCTTTCGCCATAACCTCTCATCTGCTATCACTTGCGATCATCTGCGATGCCGCACGAGTTTCGCAATGATTCAGCGCGCGGATCCGACTCTGAACCAGCGGCCTGAATGGTGGTGTTTTCGGTTTCGGCTGCCTTCGCATCGACATTCGCGTTATTGGCGAGCAGCAATTCAGCCACATCGGCCCGACCCCGGTCTGCTGCCCAGTGCAAAGGCGTCCAGCCGTCGCTGTCCTTCGCGTTGACATCGGCCTTAGCAGCCAGCAGCAATTCAGCCATCTCCTTCTCACCGTCTTGCGCAGCAATGTGCAAAGCCGTGCTTCCGTCTTTGTTCCTGGCCGTCCTGGAACTACGGGAAGGGTCCTTCGAGTTCGTGGACAATTACGAGAACAAGCGGACCGGCCGGCAGAGGCTCTTTCCGAGCGCTACGGTGCTGGCCGGCAAGCGGGTCGCGCCGCGCGGAAATTAGAAGCTCATGCGGTCTTTGGCGGCTTCGATTTTCCGCCCGTCCACGCCGTAGATGGCGAGCAGTTCGCCCCATTCGCGGAACGTGCCGTGGCGCTGCCGGTAATCGACCAGTGCCTTGGCTTCATCCGTGGTCAGGCCCAGGCCCGCCGCGATGTCCTCGGCGCTAGCTTTGTTGACATTGAGCTTGCCGGCCTCATCCGCTTTCGGAAAGTTCGTAGCCAGATATTTCTGAACAACGTCGAGCTCTTCCTTGGTCGCGGAGCGCACGCGTTGTCCCATCCGGATGACGATGGCCTGCCATTCCTCATTGCTATGCCGGTACTTCGTGAAGTGGTCGGGAAGATGGCAGGCGGTGCACTCGCGCAGGATAATTTGTTTGCCGGGTCCATCGGGCATGCCCTTAGCTGATGCGCCGGAATCGGCCGTCTCACTTGGGCCGAAATTAGCGGAAAGATAATTCACGATCGCTACGACCTGCTCCGGGGAGGCCGGGGCGCCTTTCGCCACCATGGAATCGACAGTGGACTGCCAGCCGGCCCGCGGTTTTTTCTGGCTGGTGGCAATGTCGAGAGTATGGCATCCGCTACACACGTTCGCGAAGGCCTCTTTGCCGGGTCCGCTGGGCAAGTTTTGCGCTGCCGCGGGCAGCGCCAGGAGCACACCGGCGAAGAAAAAGTGGCGGATCATGAGCGCCCTTTATTGCACCTGCGCCACTTTTTGTGTCGCCGCGCGGTCCATCAGTTTGCGGATCGATTCGGCGGTGTCGGTATGCACGCTGCCACCGGTATTGGCTACGCCGCCGATACCCATGGCGACATCCAGCGGAGTGCGGCCGGATTTGTTCTTAACGTCGGGCCTGGCTCCGTGATCGGCCAGGAACTGCACAATCGGGTTGGCGCCGCGTTCGGCTGCGGCGTGCATCGGCGTGTCACCGCGGTCATTGGCCGTGTTGACGTCCGCGCCCTTCTCCACGCACAGGCGGAGAGCCTCCACAAATTCCGGTATAGGCCGCTCTTCACCGCCGGCAAAGCGGGCGCCCTGGCCGGTGGCCGCGGCGAGCAGAGGCGTCGTGTGGTCATTGCTGGGCCTGTTGGGATCGGCGCCCTTTTCGAGAAGCAGGCGCATCACGGCCAAGTCCGCCGACCGCGCGGCACGGTAGAACGGTGTTGCGCCGGGCGGCACTGCGATCGCTCCTTGCGCCATGCGGCCGGGCAGCTTGGTCTTTAAAAGAGCGTTAGGATCGGACCCGTGGTCGAGCAGGAACTTGATGAATCCGAGCTCGTCGATCTTGTCCGTCACCGCCTTGCGCGGACGGTTACCGAAATAATCGAGGTTGCGCATCTCCACAGCCAGGTATAAAGCGCCATCCGGATTGGCCTTCTTGTCGACCAGCAGCGCCGCCAGATCGTAATGGTCGTTATAGATGGCTTCCAGCAGCGGTGTGAAATTGAATTCCGGCTCAGCCATATTCACGTCCGCGCCTGCTTCAATCAGGAGTTGAGCGGATTCCACCGCGCCTTGGCGCGCGGCAAACAGAAGCGGGGTTAACCCGCCGCGGAAGTAGATGGCCTGAGTGCCGCCCGAGGCGACTTTCCGAAACTTGAAGTCATAGAACGTAGAGCGGGCATTTACATCCGCGTCCGCGGCGATCAGGAGCCTGGCGACATCCGTATGATTCTCCGCCACGGCCCACATCAACGCCGTCTCGCCACGGTAGGACTCCTTCGCCTTAGCGTCGGCGCCGGCGGCCAGCAGAGCTTTTACCCCAGCGATCGATCCGGTGCGCGAGGCCGTCATCAAGGGCGTTTCGCCCTCTCCGATGGTGGCATTCGGGTCAGATCCCGCCTTCAACAGCAGTTCGATCAGTTCGCCATTCGCCACATTGCACGCTTCCGAAAGAGCGGTAACGCCATAGCGATTGGCGACTTTGGCGTTGGCCCCGGCGGCTAGCAGCGCTTTCGCCAGGTCCAGATCGTTCTGATGCGCGGCATAAATCAGAGCGGTGGTCCCGTCTACATCCCCGGCGTTTACGTCTAGGTGCTGCTTGAGTAAAGAACGCACGCTCGCGGCGTCCTGATTCCTGGCGGCCTCCACCAGGCGGAGATCCGTGCCCGGCGCGGCGAACCCCGTCATAGCGGCCAAAGCCAGTGTGGCGCAAAAAAATCTCATCCTCATCACGTATCTCCTCATGTGGGGCTGCTCCACCTCGGCACTAGATCTCGACGCGTCCATTGCTATCGCCCAGACGATCGGTCGGGACACCTGCCTTATCGAGCAGGCTCACCAGCACGTTCGAGAGCGGCGTCCGCAGAGGCGCCTTCACATGGCGGTTGCCCTTCAGCCTGCCCGCCGCCCCGCCAACAATCACCGCCGGCAGAATATCGTGACTGTGGACGTTGCCGTTGCTCATGCCGCTTCCGTAAAGAATCATCGAATGGTCGAGCAGGTTGCCATCGCCATCCGGAGTCTGGCGCAGCTTTTCCAGGAAGGCCGCGAACAGAGTGATGTGATAAGTATTGATCTTCGCGTGTTTTTCGATCTGCTCGGGCACATTCTGGTGGTGGGAAACCGGATGATGGCCTTCGGAAACACCGATCTGCGGATAGGTGCGGGTGCTCAGCTCGCGCGCCATCATAAACGTAGTCACTCGCGTGATATCTCCCTGGAAGGCGAGCGCCCATAGGTCGAACATCAACTTGGCGTGCTCTTCGAAAGAATCGGGGATGCCCGGGGGCGTTTCTGGCGCGCTGATCTCCGATTCGCTGTTTTTCTTCTCGGCTTGGGCAATGCGCCGTTCGATTTCGCGCACGTTATCGAGATAATCGTTAAGCCGTTCCCGATCGCGCGATGCCAGTCCCTTGGAGAGATCCTTGGCACTGGCGGTCACGCCATCCAGAAGACTTAGATTGTCTCGCAAGCGGGCGGCGCGTTCTGCCGCGGTCGCGCCATCGCCTCCGAAAAGCCGTTCGAACACCACGCGCGGGTTCAGCTCCATGGGATTCGGCGTGGTGGGATTGCGCCACGAGATGGTGTTCATGTACGCGCAGGCGTAATCGCCTCCGCAACTGCCCAACTCGGCCGAGTGATCTTCGGTAGCCAGTTCCAGTGAGGGAAAGGTCGTGTCTTGACCGATCCTGTTGGCGATCAACTGGTCCACGGTGGTTCCCGACAGGATCTCGGTTCCATGCGCGGGCCTGACCCCGTTTAGCCACATCGAATTGCTGATGGCGTGCCCGTTTTCCGCGTTGATGGCGCAGCCGGTAACCACCGTGACGCGGTCGCGGAAGGGCTCGAGCGGTTTCAGAATACGGGAGAATTTGAAGTCGGCGCCATCCCCGATGGGCGTCCACTGGGGCAGAATCGCGCCGTGCGGCACGTAGATGAATCCCGCCCGCAGCGTGCCCTTCGCGGCCGTCTTGGCGATAGGGGTCTGGGCAGGAAGCATCGCATCCAGCAACGGCAGAGCCACAGCGGCGCCGGCGCCCCGCAGAATCGCGCGGCGTGACAAGTGATTCTTTGTGAGGAAATTCAAATCGACGACTCCTTTGACCCATCAACGTTTCGGTTCGGTAACCGCCGCGACCGAGTTCGCGGGCTCTTCGGAAGTTTTCACCTTCATTTGGAACGGAGGGCTCTTGACGATGCCCAGCACCAGTTCCGAAAACCGGTAATTGTTCTTGGCCGCGTCGTGGGCAACGGTGCGCACCACCGGCATATCGTAATATTCCAGTCCGCGGCCCACCGCGTACGTAAGCATCATAGATGCCATGGTGCGGACAAACTGCTCCGGATGCGCAGCCAATGCCGCCATCACGGACGCGGCGCCGTCGACTCGAGTGCCATCGGGGAGCGCGCCGGATGCATCCACTGGATCGCCGTTGTCCTTGGTCCGCCAGTGACCGATGGCATCGAAATTCTCCATTGCGAAACCGACCGGATCCATCACGCTGTGGCAGCCCGAGCAGGCGGGATTGGCGCGGTGCTGAACCATCCGCTCGCGCACCGTGCCGCTGGCCATCTCATTAAAGGCCGGCACATTGGGCGGAGGCGGTGGAGGAGGCGTGCCCAGGATGTTAGTAAGGATCCATTTGCCGCGCAGCACCGGCGAGGTGCGATTGGCATAGGAAGATACCGTAAGCACGCTGCCCTGGCCGAGCAATCCGCGGCGCGCCGGATCGGCGAGAGTCACGCGGCGGAACTGATTGCCGTACACGTTCGGAATGCCGTAGTGCTTGGCCAGCCGTTCATTCAGGAAGGTGTAATTCGCCGTGAGCAAATCCACCACGCTGCGATCTTCGCGGACAATGCTTCCCGTGAACAACTCGGTTTCTCGCAGGAAGGCCTGGCGCAGATTGTCATCGAAATCCGGGAAGACCTGCTGGTCGGGAACGGTAGCCTTCAGATTCCGAAGGTACAGCCATTGCCCGAAGTAGTTCTGAATGAGCGCATCGGAACGCCCGTCGGCGAGCATGCGCCGCACCTGCTGCTGGAGGACTGTAGGGTCGCTCAACTTGCCGCGGGACGCCGCCGCCAGCAACTCGTCATCGGGAATGCTGCTCCATAAGAAGAAGGACAGGCGGGAAGCCAGTTCCAGATCGGTGATGCGATAAGGGGAGCCTGGCGCCGCTTTGCCGGCATCGGTCTCGGTGCGGAACAGAAATTGAGGATTCACCAGAATAAAGGCGAGCCCGTTCTCGATTCCCGCATCGAAGCTGGCGCCTTCGTTTTGCCCCCGCTGGAAATAGCCCAGCAGGCGCTCCATCTCCGGATCGGTAACTGGCCGGCGGTAGGCTCGGCGCGCCAGCGTGGAAAGAATCTGGCGGGCGCACGGCACGGGGTCGGCCCCGGTGGCCCCCCGGCACGTGAAGATCCGGCGGCGGCTGGGTGTGTCCCCAGGACCTGTCGGCTTCAATGGTCCGGAGACCGAGACCCAGTCGATTTCGGCAATGCCGGCGGTGTTAATCGGATCCACCTTTTCCCGCATGTACGGCTGCAACAGCTCCACGGTAGGCCCCGAAGATTGCTGCAAAAACGCGAAGCCTACCTTATGCGGGCCCGCAGTGACGGGAATCTGAAGCTCCACGCGCTTGGAGAGTTGCTCGGCGGAAGCCGTCGGATTGGTATTGCCCAGGTTGGCATCCTCCTCGCCGCCAATGGTGACCAGCTTGACGCGCTCACCATCCAGAGTGACTTCCACCTGGCTGGGCAATTCGAGCCCACGCACAGTGTTGACCGTGTTTCCCCAGAAACGCACCTTGAAGCGGTATTCCGCGTTGAGCGGGAAATTGTACTTGACCAGAATGCCGCCGCGAGTGCCCAGCGGGAGTCCTTCGATGTGGCGGTCTTGAGAGAGGTCGGGCCGGTTGCGGAAGGTGTAGGTGGTCGGAGGAATTTTGGAATCGCCGACAGCCAGGCCGCTGATCTTCCAAGCGGCGGTTACGTAGCGCTCCATGAGCATGGGCGACACGCTCAGAGAATCGGCGATGTTATCGAACCCGTAATTGGCATCGTCGGCAGGAAGCAGCGCCGAAACATCTGTTTCCAGCCCGACCAAATCGCGGACCGCGTTGCCGTATTCGGCCCGATTGAGGCGGTGGAGACCCACGCGTCCCGGATTCACCCTGGCGAAGTACGCCTGATCGAGCGCTTGTTCCAGAGAGGTCACCAACGCATCCATGGCAGCGCGATCGGGCCGCGGCATACCGATGGGTGGCATCATGCCGCCGCGAATTTTTTCGATGACTTTTTCCCAGACGGGAGCGCCCGCCGAAACGTTGGCGAGATCCATCTTATCCAGCTCTAAACCGGCCGCTTTGGTCTTTTGGTTGTGACAAGTGACGCAGTACTTATCGATCACCGCACGCTGGTCGATGGCGGTCGCGGGTGCTGCAGTGAGTCCACCGGTTGCGAGAAGAACGAACCCAATTAGCAGCAAAGCCTTTATTCTTCTTATAGATATAGATCGACCCTCTGCCCACATGCGAGCGTATTGTATTGTTTCCGGATACCAGTGTCAATCACTCAAATGAGTCGTAAGCAACTGATTCACTGAGGCATATGCCCAAAAAATCGGCTGCGGCGCCGATCTCACTTGGCCGAGAGTGCGCGATAAGTACCCGCAACATTGAGGGCGCGCTGCTGTCCGTAGAACTCCCAATCCTTATAGTTGTCCATCAGGACGCTGGCCTGCGCCTGTTCCAGCGTCTGCCCGGCGGCAATGGCGCGGGCCACGGCATCGCGTAGCTCTTCGCGGTAGCGGAGGTTGGCCGTGACATCGGCCTTCTTGCCCAGCTTCCCGTGGCTGCACACGAAATATTCGAAATCCATGGCTTCCACGGCCTTGACCATGGGGATTTCGTCCGGGGAAATGGCGCCGAACGGCAGCCGCTGCACGGTGATCCAATCGGAGGCGAACAGCACGTTGGCACCGTCGACGAAGCGCACCAGCGTGTTGTCGTCGGCATGCGCCGTCGGCCGGGAGATGATTTCCACGCGCTTCCCGCCGAGGTTGATATTTAAACGATCGGTATAAGTCAGGTCAGGTGCGTGCACGTACTCGATCGGGCCGCGAACGATCTCGGCCCCGCTGAGAGTCCCATCGTGGTTCGCGTCGTATAGGCGAAACATAGTTTTCAGATTGCCTTGCGCTTCATCGGGTTCGATTTTTCCGTCGCCGTTTTTGTCTTGCGCGCGCACATATGCCGGGAGCGGTGTGTTGGCGGGCGGCATGGCAATGTTCTTGAGCATGTTCTCGTGGCCGATGAACCGCGCGGTATCGGCGTAGACGGCTCCGCCCGAAGCGTGGTCCCAATGCGAGTGGCTGTAGATGACATACTTCACGGGCACGCCGAAACGCCGCGCCATCTCCGCTTTCAACCAGGTGGCGAATTCGGTGCCGATCGGTTCCACCAGGACGATGCCTTCGGGGGTAACCAGGAACACCGAAACGTAATCATCCATGCGGGCATAATAGACATCGCCCGTAAGTTTCCCGATTTCCTGGCCCTTGAGGTCGGTCTGCTGATAGAAAGACCGATCCTGTGCAGCCAGGTATGGCGTGAGTACGGCCCATATCGCGCTCGCGATTACAACAACGACAAGACTCCTGGTTTTCATGTTCCTCCGAGAAGCGCACGGCCTCCGAGAATCTAAAATTGCTGAATTGACTGGTGCGGATGATAGGATTTGAACCTACACTCCCTTGCGGGAACTGGAACCTAAAGTCCGTGTGCCCACGTCCTTCCATTGTCTTCCTTTACTGTCCTGCGTCGCCAAGCAGAGATTTCGTACCACAAAACAGGTGGTATAAGCCCCCAGCCGCCTGACGTGCAACTGCCAGTTTACGGCGACCGCGCGGGCTCACAATGGAAGCCTCGGGCGCAAACTTTTTTCCCCAACCTCACCATGTTCGGTCATTGTCGCGGACTTGGGCTGTCCTCGAACCAGCCCCAAGCGGGCTGCGTTCCTGAGCAAAGCTCAAGTTTACACCCTATCTTTCCCGCGTTGCTCTCGCCAAACAACCTTCCATCTCAGAGGCGCCGGCAATAGCTGCGCTGGCCGTCGATTTCGACCCTTGGGTTCTTCCACATCAAAGTTGGTGAGAGCGTCGTGTTCAAACCCACGTTTGCAGCGCTGTTAACTCAAGGGTGGCGGGTTCGAGTCCTACTTGAGGAGCCAAAAACCTCGTTTCGAACTCTCTCCCCCTTTTTGTTAACGGCTGCGCCCGGAAATTTGGGCGAATTGGCGCAACGTGCGGGTCTGCCGCGTCTCCGACAACCGCTGCTGCGAGCCGGCCCGCCCAAGGCGAA
>DASZIV010000136.1:0-17521 GCA_035948775.1 Bryobacteraceae bacterium | reverse complement strand
CGCCGTGCCCGACGCATCAGCCACCATGCACCCAGTTGCCGCCGTGTCCGACCCATCAGCCCCCATGCACCGTCCTGCCGCCGTGTCCGACGCATCAGCCACCGTGCACCCAGTTGCCGCCGTGCCCGACGCACCAGCCACCATGCACCCTGCTGCCGCCGTGCCCAACGCATCAGCCGCCGTGCACCCTGGTGGCGCCGTGTCCGACGCATCAACCGCCGTGCACCCTGGTGCCGCCATGCCCGACGCATCAGCCGCCGTGCCCGACGCACCAGCCGCCGTGCACCCTGCTGCCGCCGTGCCCGACGCATCAGCCGCCGTGCACCCAGTTGCCGCCGTGCCCGACCCATCAGCCGCCGTGCACACAACTGACGACCTGTCCGACTCACGTCCTGGTCTGCACCTCAGTACCCGCGTGCCAGAGGTCAGTCGTAGTAGTGTGCCCGCCGATCACAGCACCGCCGGAGTGCCCCATCGCCACGGGCGTCGCCTGCGGTCCGCAAGGTCCGGGACCAGTAGAAGGGGAGGCCGGACTAGCGGTATCCCAACTGCCTGTCCACTGCCCCGTTACCGTGATCGCTTGCCCGATCACTCATTTCGGTTGTCCCACGACCATCCCAATCCATTGCCCGACACACTTCCCGTTCCATTGCCCGACGCAGTTCCCGGTCCAATGCCCGACGCACTTCCCGGTGTTGTGTCCCACCCACATCGTATGCACAACGGTGCCGGCATGTAATCCACCCTCGATTGAGATCCTATGTCATCCGCTGACCGCTCCGCCCCAATGCCCCATCGCATCGGGAGGACCGTTCTGCGGTCCGCAAGGCCCGGGACCTCAGGGACCTGGCCCTGAGCAGTTCGGCCTGCCGGCATCACAGATTATTGTGCAGTGCCCGCCATCGCCGGTGCCGTTCTTCTGTCCGATCACGCACATCGATTGTCCAACTCTGATCCCGGTGCAGTGCCCGACACACCATGTACCCTGCACACAGGCGCCACCGTGTCCGACGCACCAGCCCCCGTGTACCCAGTTGGCGAACTGTCCGACACACGTCTTGATTTGCACAAGGTCGGTCGTGGTACAGTGTCCGCCAATTACCGTTCTACCGGTGTGCCACACAGCTGTTGTGGTGTGCCACCCGGTTACGTTCCCGCCGCAGTGCCCGGTCCAGACGGCCGCGGCGCTGTGTCATCTCACGGCCCCGCCGCAATGCCCCATCGCTTCAGGAGGACCGTTCTGTGGCCCGCAAGGTCCGGGACCGCAGGGACCTGGCCCTGAGCAGTTTGGCTTGCCGCTGTCGCACTTTAACTTACCGTGTCCGCCGTCGCCGCCGCCGCTGTTCTGCCCGGTCACGCACGTCAATTGCCCGACGACCGTGCCGGTTCTCTGCCCGACGCGCTTCCCGGCGCAATGCCCGACGCACTTCCCGGCACAGTGCCCGACGCACTTCCCGGCGCACTGCCCATCGCACTTTACGGCGCCTTGTCCGCCGTCGCCGCCGCCGCTGTTCTGCCCGATTACCCACATCGGCTGTCAGACAACCATCCCAGTGCAGTGTCACACTGCCTTCCCGGCGCAGTGTCCGACGATCATTTGTTGATCGCCGGCAGCGGCTCCAGTTGGGAGGTGAGCGCGCAACGCTCACCTCCCTGCCACCGCGCGACTAAAATACAGTAGACACGGCAACCATCATGATCATTCCTTTCGACCGGACTCGTATCGCCCAATATCTGATCGAGCGCGGATTGCTCGAGCGCAAAGCCGTAGTGGATGGCGACGTGATCGTTGCCGAGCTCACCAGCCGGCATCGAAACTTCGCGCTGATCCGCCGGGAAGGCCCAGGCTACTTCGTCAAACAGATTCAGCCGTCGCAATCCTATTCAGCCGAGACGCTGGCGCGTGAGGCAGCTTGCTATGAGATGGCGCAAAAGACGCCGGGGATTCCGCAGCTTGCCTCGCTCATGCCCAAGTTTCACCTGTACGATCCCGAGCGCCACATCATCGTATTGGAGTTTTTGCCGAATGCCGAAAATCTGGGGGCGCTCTTCGCCCGGTCGCGCGAATTTCCGGAAGACTTAGCCGTGGAAATCGCCCGCGGATTAGGAACCTATCACTCCCAGATCGGCGACCAACTCAAGGATCAGCCGCAGCAAGCTATTTTCCCGCGAATGGCGCCGTGGATCCTCAGCCTGCACCGCAACCATCCATCGGCCATACAGAATCTCAGCGCAGGAAACGCGCAGCTCATGTCGCTGCTGCAGCGGTACCCGGGGTTCACGGAATCGCTCGATGCCCTGGCAGCCGAGTGGCGGACCGACACGCTGATCCACGGCGACATGAAATTCGAAAACTGCGTGCAGTGGCGGAACGGGTCGAATGCTCCAACCCTGAAAGTGGTGGACTGGGAGCTAGCCGATATTGGAGACGCCTGCTGGGACGTGGCCGCAATTCTGCAGGGCTATCTGAACCAGTGGCTCTACTCGATGCCGGCGGGATCGGAGACCAATCCGGACCGGCTGGTAGAGAAAGCCGTAACACCGCTTGAGAAGATTCAGCCGGCGATGCGGGCGTTCTGGAACGCCTATGTCGCAACCATGGGGTTGTCAGATGGGGCATCGGAGCAGTTGCTCGACCGTTGCGCGCGGCACTCCGCAGCGCGCATGCTGCAAACCGTTTTCGAAGCCCTTTCGTACTCGCAACAGATGACTCCATACTCGATCGTGATGCTCCAGACAAGTCTGAACATGTTGCAAAATCCCCGTGAAGCAACGCGCGTCCTGCTGGGACTGGGGAGGGAGATGCATGCCATTCGCGCCTCAAATTGAAGAGCGGCTGCGAGCGCTTTTTCGCGCCATCAAGATTCTCTCGCCGGCCGAGTTCAGCTTGGCGGGAAGACGATTTCCGGCCGGCCAAGCGGCCCCACCGCCGGGGCAAGCCGCTCCCCTTCCCGGCGCCGGACTCATTACCGCGATGCAGTCACAGATTTATGCGCACGCATATTGCCGCCGCTTCACGGGAGCATTGGACGCCGAGCCCACCGCGCAGCCCCCTGCCGATGAGTTTCTCGAAGAACTCATGCGAGCCAACCAGGGGCGCGAACGCTGGGAAGACGGGTGGCAGGTTTATCAGGCAGATCCATCGGGCGCAATTTTCGCGCACAAAAATGGGCTGACACAGATGTTTTTCCCTGGCCAGTTCGTTCCGCCCGCTGGCGGAGGGTCGGCCGTACAGCAGGGCGCCGTCATTCGTGTCCTGATGGCGAAAGAGTCCACCACCATGCAGCCTGGGTTTTACATCGTGTTGAGCGAGCGAAGCGTCGAGCAGTTAGACCAGGTGAGCTTCGTGCGTTTCTATTGGAATATTGCGGCGGAAGGCGCGGCCACGCTTACATCGGCGGTCACCGGACGCTTCAATCGCTTCCAGGTTCCGTTCCGGTTCAAATGTTTGTCCATCCGCCAGCTGTATGGGCGGGCAGATGCCGCCGTGTTGTTCGTTCCGCGCCGCTTCTACCAATTTGCTGCGCAGTTGGTGGAAGAGATCTATCCGATGATTGGAGAAAACTTGCGCCCCGACACGCCACTTTTCAGCAAAGTGTTGGCCCCGGGATTGGGACTGGCGGAGGACATGGGCAACGGACAGAGTTTTGGCCTGACCCGCTGCGCTCTCCTGGCGGAAGCCATTTGGAGCGCTTATGTGAAAGGCGTCAATACGGAAGAAGCACGGCTCGAGGAGACCGTGGAGCGATTCCGCCAAAACCATTTGGACATCCGCCAGCCGCACCTGCTGGCGGGCTCGGCCGACATCTACGAACTTCCGGCCTTGTTGGGGAGGGCGGCATGAGCGGCGCGTCCAATGGGTTTCTGCAGGCCGCCGATTCCATCGGAGCGCGCCTCTGCAGGGACGCGATCTGGGATGGCGCCCGCTGCAATTGGCTAGGCGATTCGATGGAGTTCGTGTTGAACCGCTGGTCGGTGACGCACAAATCGTTCGGACCGGACTTATATGCCGGAACGGCGGGCATCGCATTGTTTCTGGCTGAGCTATTCGAATTCTCAGGCGAGCCATTGTTCCGCAGGACCGCCGAAGGAGCGATTGCACAGTCGCTTTCGCGAATGGAAATCTTTCCCCCGGAGGCGCGGACCGGATTCTACTCGGGATGGATCGGCATCGGTTGGACCTTGATCGAAACGGGCCAGAAACTGGGGCGCGGCGACTGGGTCGAAAAAGGATTGGGCGCGCTGGAAGACGTAAGCAGAGGCGAGCCCGGGACCCACGAGCTGGACGTGATCTCCGGAGCTGCCGGCTCGATCCCCGCGCTGCTGAGCGTGGCTCGGAACCACCGACGGCCGGCCCTGATGGACGCAGCGGTGCGATTCGGCCGGTTTCTCCTCACGCGCGCCAATCGCGGCGAGCGAGGCTGGTCGTGGACGACTATGCCGGGAGGGCGGCCGGATCGGGATTTGACCGGATATTCCCACGGCACCGCGGGAATCGGCGTCGCGTTACTAGAGCTTTTCAACTCAACCGCAGATCCGGCATTCCGGCAAGGGGCCGAGGAAGCGTTCCGCTATGAACGCCATTGGTACAGCGCAGAGCACCAGAATTGGCCGGACTTGCGCGAATGGGAGCCGGGAAAGCCGGCGGCCTACGGGATGGCGTGGTGCCACGGCGCTCCCGGAATCGGACTAAGCCGACTACGCGCGTGGGAGCTGACACACGACGACGCTTATCGGCGCGAAGCCGAAGCCGCTCTGGGAAGCACCTCGCGCACTCTGCAGTATTCGTCGCCGGGGCAGGAGAACTTTTGCTTGTGCCATGGATTGGCCGGCAATGCCGAGCTGTTGATTTACGCGAGCGAGGTCTTCGACAATGCGGCGTACCGCCGGTTGGCGGAGCAGGTTGCGCGGCGGGGCATCGAGATGTACGCGAACGCAGGACTGGCGTGGCCATGTGGTGTAATGGGCGGCGGCGAGTCGCCGAATCTGCTGCTGGGCGTGGCGGGGATCGGACACTTTTTGCTGCGGCTGCATGCCCCAGAGAAAACCCCGTCTGTTTTGATCCTGCGACCGGAGCTCCCGGCTCAAGCTAACTCCTGACGCTGTTCGTTTTTGGGAACCAGCCGTCCGCCAGCGGCCAGCCGGCTCGTCCTCACACGACGCCGCCGGCTTACCAAGCTGCTGATTGCATAGCACTTCGCGTCTTGCCCGCGATTGGCATGCCACTTGTTATTACCATCACCATGCGTGCCCTGATTGCTGACGACCAACCCGATGTGATCGAAGCATTGCGCCTGCTGCTCAAGCAGGAAGGCTATGAGATCGAAACCGCGAACTCGCCAGCAGCAGTACTCGACAACCTCTCCACGGGAGACTTCGACCTGCTGCTGATGGACCTGAATTATGCCCGCGACACAACGTCGGGCCAGGAAGGCCTGGATCTGCTCCGATCCATCCGCCAGCTGGACAGCGGGCTGCCGGTGGTAGTGATGACGGCATGGGGCAGCGTCCCGCTGGCGGTGGAAGCCATGCGCGGCGGCGCGCAGGATTTCGTCGAGAAGCCCTGGGACAACTCGCAGTTGCTCTCCACGGTACGCCGGCAAATCCAAAATGGCACGGCAGAACGAGAGGAATTGCGGGAAGCCGTGGCCACACAGCAGGCTCTGCTACCGAAACGGATTCCGCGACTTCCGGGTTGCGATGTTGCCACCGCGTGGAAGCCCCTGGGGAAAGTGGGCGGCGACTATCTCGATTTGGTACCGCTGGATGAACGGCGCCTGGGAATCTGTGTGGGCGATGCATCCGGTAAGGGCGTTCCTGCGGCCCTGTTGATGTCGAATCTGCAGGCGGCCGTGCACGCCCTTTCTCCCGAAGCACCGTCCACCGCCAGTCTCACCACCCGGCTCAATCAGATACTTTGCGCCAATACCGCCGCCAACAAATTCATCACGCTGTTTTACGGCGTGCTCGAAGGCCGCCACTTGGCATATACCAACGCCGGGCACAACCAGCCAATATTAGTCCGCGCCAGTGGCGAGCAACTCCGTCTGGAGCAGGGTGGCGCGGTGCTCGGGGTGTTTCCGGATTGGGTCTACCAGCAGGGCGAAGTCACGCTCGCTCCCGGCGACCGCCTGGTGCTTTTTAGCGATGGCATTACCGAAGTGGAAAACACCCAGGGCGACCAATTCGGCGAGGAACGGCTACTCGGCATTATTGCGGCCAACCGCGCGTCGGACGCCACCGCTCTGCGAAAGAAGATCCTCAGGACCGTGGCCGATTTCTCCAATGGCGCGCAACAGGACGACGCTACGCTCCTTGTTATCGCGATCGAATAGTGCCGAGCGCCATGACGCCACGCGCAATTGCCCTACCGGGCCTCGTGCTCCCGGTCTTTCTCGTTTTCGCAGACTGTCTCGATTAGTTCGCCATCCGGCACCAGAGTCAACGGCAGTTTGACCGTCCATGGCTTCGCATATGCCTTGGGATCTTCGATCGTGATCTCCAGATCCATATGGCCGAAGTCCCGTCGTGTGAACCGTTCCGTCACGTGCCCCTCTTCGGTTTGGGGATGGCCTTTGAAGGTGTCGAGCCACGCGCGGCCGTTAAAACCAGCGGTATCCACCACCAGGGTGTTGCCTGCCCACTTACCCACTGAATATCCGAGCCAGGTCGGTTGCGGGTCTTTCGGAAGCGGACGCCCGTCCAGAAACACCTGCCGGAAATTCGAATTCACCGACGTCTCATAGAGCAGCACGACCAGCTTTGGCGTTTGCACGATTTTGAACGGGTGCAGCGCCTCGCCGTTATTGGACGTGTCGATGCGCGGAACACCGGGTGGCATGCAGTTCGCCATGGGATCGTCGCGATGGTCCTTAGTCTCCCGTTCCGCTTGCACCTTCGCGGCCCATGGCAACATGGGAACGTCTTCGGGTTTCAGATCCTTCCCCAGGTTTCGGAAAAAGTCGGGGTCTGTGGACCAGACTCCCGAAAGGTCGGGCTTTCCATCGTACGCCTTCGGCGCAGGCGCGCTGAGATTCGGCTTGCCGTCGCGGGTGCGCGGAATGCCAGGTATCGGGTAGTTCAACCATTGAGCATGAATCGGGACCGCTCCTCCCGATAGCGCACCGGCGCACAAAAACGTAAGGGCAAACCTGCTGGTGAACGGCATAGATTTGTTCCACGATTCTACACCAGCGCCAATGCCCATGTTCCGGCAAAAGGCGGATGAAGATTCAGGCGCTAATGGTCGCGATGCAGACGGACGAAGCTGCCCAATACAGGCCGCGCTTCCAGTAGCCGGCCGCAAAACAAGCGATCGCGGAACCGGCATTGCACAGCAAAAGAATACCCGGAAAGATCAAGCGTTTCGGAACCATGGAAGCACGTCTCAATAGTGATATCGACAGGTCGCGTGCGATAGGTTAGCCCCCTCCTCCGTTGATTATCCTAAGGACATGGACCGAGTAAAAGGCGTTACCGCTTCCGAAGCGAACTGGATTGCAAAATCGATCTATCGCGAGTTACGAAAGCGCATCGGCCGAGTCCCCAAATCCAAGACGCTGGCCGCATACCATACCCCAACTCTGCTAGCATCCACATGGATGGATACCGTGTGCGCATCGGCACGCACTGTTTCTCCGCTCCTCAAAGAGTTGGTTCAACTCAAAACCGCCGCATTGATCGGGTGCCCATTTTGAATCGACCTGCATTCTGCCGTTGGCAGAAAGACCGGGATCACCGAGGCGCAGTTGCGGGACCTGGCACGCTTTGAGGAAAGCGAGGCGTTCCAGCCAACCGAGAAACTGGTATTGCGCCTGGCCATCGCCATCACGAAGACTCCAGCGTCGGTCGACGATACCTTGTTCGCGGACCTTCGTCGTGAATTCAGCGAGCCGCAACTGGCTGAGTTGGCGACAGCCATCGCCTGGGAAAACAACCGCGCCCGCTTCAACCGGGTGTTTGCGATCGGCGCCGAAGGCTTCTCCGAAGGTGCGTTTTGCCCGCTTCCGGAACGGTAAATTCCCAGCTAACCGTACGCTGGCGTACCGTGCTGGTTTGCCGTCCACCCTGCAGGGGAGTATAGTCGGAGGCGAATCACTCAGAGGGAGGGTCATTATGAAGAAGGCAATCGCGGTATTGGGTTTAACGGCTGGTCTCTCGATCAGCGCTATGGCGGCCGATGTCACCGGCTACATCATCGATGAAATGTGCTCCAAAGTGCCCGCCATGAAGGGCGATGTAGCCTGCGCCACCAAGTGCATCAAAGGTGGTTCCCCGGCCGTTCTCGTCACCGATGATGGTAAGATATATAAGATCGCCGATCAGGACAAGGTGATTCCACAAGCTGGCAAGAAGGTCACCATAAGTGGCAAAGTGGATGCCGACAACACCATCCACGTGGACAAACTCAAGTCGTAGCCAGACCCGAAACACTAAGTAGGCGGACGATCGGTTTTGGTCGTCCGTCTCATCCGCCCCGCGCACCCGGCCCGCCAGACTCATCCTCAGCCTTAGTTACCTCGCAACCTTACGTGACAGTTCACTGACATCAGAGAGAGTAATAAACCGTACCCGAACCGAGCTTACGTACGACCTGTCGTTTCCCGGCGTGCTGCATCGCACGACTCCTCACACAGAAGTTCAAAAATTTCTTGCGTGGAAATGATTGAGGAGATATACCCGATAAATCGATGGTGTGATCCATCGTGCGTTTAGCACACGAAACGACTCGATTGCTCTTAGCTCAATGGAGAAGCTCACGTATGAACTACAAGAAGCTGTGCGCAGTGCCCATGTTGGTATTCGCCGGACTCGCCCTGTTCGCGACCGCTTTTGCGGATGACTCGAACCACGACAAGCTCGGCCCCTATCAGGTCCTACCCACGATTGTCATCCCCGATACCGCACTGTCGGGTGTGTTTGACATCAGTTGGGTCGATTCAGATAATAGCCGGTATTACCTCACCGATCGCGGCAACGTCACTGCAACCCCTCCTGTGCCGGCGCGCATCGATGTGATCGACACGAAACACGATAAGTTCCTATATTCCATTAAACTCCCTCTACCTATCACCGGGAATGGAGTCGTAGCGATTCAGAAATCGCATGACGACGAGGAGGAAGGCACCGGAGAGCTATGGGTGGGCGCCAGCAACAGCACGGCGATAGTCATCGATGTGAAGACACAGTCCATCGTGGCATCCATCCCGACGCACGGCACTGCCGCCGGAACCGCTCGGGCGGATGAGTTGTCGTACGATCCCGATCATCACCTCATCCTGATCGCCAACGATCGAGATAATCCGCCGTTTGTGAGCTTCCTCTCTACCGAAACCCGTACCGAGATAGGCTACATTGAGTTTCCCCAAGCGATATTCGGGGGGACGAACCATGGCCTCGAGCAGTCGGTCTGGGACGGAAAGAAGGGTAAGTTCTACCTCGCCGTGCCAGCCACCAGCACCAACACCAACGGAGAAATCGATGAAATAGATCCGGTATCGAAGACCGTGACGCATGTCATCCCGACTACCTGCAGCCCAGCCGGATTGGCCTTGATCCCCGGCCAGCGGCTGATGACGAGCTGCGGCGATGTCGTCGATATTGGCACAAGCACGACGACGCACGCCGCGAACGTGAGCGCTGACGAAATCTGGTTCAATCCGGGCGATGACCGCGTGTATTTCGGCGGTTTTGTCAGTGCGGCTGTCCTGAGTGCTCTGCCTCCTTACAGCCCCGTTGGCACTGGCACACTGCCATGGACCGGCTTCTTAACACCGCCGCCTCCTCAATTCAGTCACTCGATCGCCGCCGACAGCGAGAACAATCAAATCTTCCTGCCGGTGACCAATGTTGGGGTGATGGTGTTTACCGACGAAGCCGACCACGGTGAAGGGGAGGGAAATTAGAGGCCTAGGCTAAACGGACAAACTGGGACGCGCCGCGGCAGCGACGCTGTTTTCGAGCGGAAGCGGCCGTCCCAATCAAAGCAACGTTACGCGCGTTCCTGATAGGTGCCTTCAGAGGTGTTGACGCGGATCTTTTCGCCTTCGGTAATGAAGGGCGGTACCTGGATCACCAGGCCCGTTTCCAGCTTGGCCGGCTTGGTCACGTTGGAGACCGTGGCGCCTTTTAGTCCAGGCTCGGTCTCGACCACAGTCAGATCCACCGTCGCAGGTAGTTCCACGCTAATGGCTTTACCCTCGTAAAACTCCACCTTGACCTTCAACTGCGAGATGAGGTATTGCGGCGCATCTCCAAGAATATCCTTGGTCAGATGCATTTGTTCAAAGCTCGCCGTGTTCATGAAGTAATAATATTCGCCGTCGTCGTATAGATACTCCATCTCCTGCTCTTCCAGGATGGCTCGCTCCACCTTATCTTCCGACGAGAAGCGATGCTCAAACATGGAGCCGCTACGCAAATTGCGCATCTTGGCTTGCACGAAACCGCGCAAATTCCCTGGGGTCCGGTGGTTGACGCTGAAAACGGAGTGCAGCTCCTTGTTGAAAACGATTACCATCCCCGGACGCATTTGTGTTGCTGGAATCATGTAACTCCTCAAGAATCGTCGACTGGAAGCATTCAGTATAACAGCGCGCAGCCCGCCGGTTCCCCTGCCAAAAGTTAGAACGCGAGCAGCGATTCCATTTCCGCGGCCAGCTTTTCGGTCTGCGGCAGAATGGCAGCCTCGAGCTGCGGATGGTAGCCAACCCAGGTGTCGAGCGCCCCCACGCGGCGTACAGGAGCATCCAGTTTCGAAAACAGCTCGTCGGCTGTGCGTGCCGCTATCTCGGCGCCGTAGCCCCAGGAAACTGTATCTTCGTGCGCTACCAGCAGGCGATTGGTCTTCTCCACCGATTGGCGAATGGCATCCCAATCATAGGGCGCCAGCGTTCGTAGATCGAGCACCTCGACACTTACCCGAGGATTGCGACGCTCAATCTGCGTAGCGGCCTGCAGGGCCTTCTGCACTAGGGCCCCGTAGGTGACCACGGTCAGGTTCGCGCCCGGTTTGACGATCTTGGCTTGTCCAAAGGGGATGGTGTAATCTTCCCCGGGATGCTGCGACCGGTTGTAGGGCTCGCGGTAAAGGCGCTTGTGCTCGAGAAATAGAACCGGATCATCGCAACGAATGGCGGTGCGCAGCAGCCCGCAAGCGTCCAACGCGTTCGATGGCATCACTACACGCAGTCCGGGGACGTGGGTGAATTCGACCTCGCCGCACTGGCTATGATAAATTCCGCCGCCGCTCAGGTAACCGCCGATGGGTACGCGGATCACCGCCGGGCAGGAGAAATCTCCATTCGAGCGCCATCGCATGGTTGCCAACTCATTGCGAATCTGCATCATAGCTGGCCAAATATAATCAAAGAATTGAATTTCGGCTACGGGCTTCAGGCCACGCGTAGCCATGCCGATGGCGCGCCCCACAATGGCCGCTTCCGCCAGCGGCGTGTTGAAGCTGCGCTCCGCGCCGAACTTGATTTGCAACCCGGCCGTCGCCTTAAAGACACCGCCCTTGCCCTTGATCTCCTTAAGGCTCTCCTCGCGGCTGCAATCCGCCACGTCTTCACCGAACACCAGGATGTCGGGATTGCGCCGCATCTCTTCGCGCATAGTGGCATTCAACAGGTCGACCATAGTCATGGGGTCGCCCCGGAGTTGCGGCTTGGTTTCAAACTGCGGCGACGTCGGATCGACCGTATCGGAATAGAGATGCACCAGCGCCGACTCTGGGGCCGGCGGTTTTTCGAGCAGCGCGCGCTCGGTGGCCTCGTGCACCTCCTCATCCACCTCGTGGGTAATTAGCTGGAGGCGATGGCGGTCGAGGATGCCGGCGTCGACCAGAAATCGCGGAAAGGTCAGAACCGGGTCGCGCTCCGCTTCAGCCTCCCGTTCAGCCGGAGTCTTGTACAGTCGCTCATCGTCGGAAAGGGAATGCGAGTATGGCCGGATGACGTGCGCATGCACCAGTGCCGGGCCCTGTCCGCTACGTACGTAGGCCGCGGCGGTTTTCATGGCTCGGTAGGAGGCCAGGAAATCGGTGCCATCCACTTCTTCGCTCAACAGCCCCGGAAATCCAGTCACCAGCCGCGAAATATTGCCGCCGGCTGTCTGGCACTCGGTTGGCACGGAAATCGCGTAGCCGTTGTCCTCGATCATGAACAGCAGAGGCAGGCTCTTCAGGCAAGCGATGTTCAGCGCCTCCCAGAATTCACCTTCGCTGGTAGCGCCATCGCCGCCGCAAACCAGGGTGACTTCGTTGGCTTGCCGGCGGTAGAGCGAGGCCTCCGCACAGCCGGCCGCCTGCAAAAACTGGGTGCCGGTGGGGGAGGACCCGCTGACAATGTTGTACCGCTTGTCGCCCCAGTGCGACGGCATCTGTCGACCGCCCGACGAAGGATCGGCCGCAGCGCCGACGGCGGCCAGCAGCATCTCGTAAGGCGTCACACCCAGGGTGAGGCAGAGCGCCCGGTCGCGATAATAGGGGTAAAACCAATCCTCGCCGGGTCGCAGCACCATGCCAGCCGCTACCTCCACCGCCTCGTGCCCGGCCCCGCTGATTTGAAAGAAGATGCGGCTCTGGCGCTTGAGGGCGATCTCCCGGTCGTCGATGCGCCGGGAGGTATGCATCAAGCGGAATGCGCGGATCAGTTGTTCCGCATCGAGCCCCTCAAACTTCCCTTCAGCTTGGGACTCGGTGGTGGTCGTAGGCGTTCCCAATCTGGCTCCTACTCACAGTGTAAGCGAGAGCTTCGCGGCGCTGATGGCTTGTCCGATATGCCGTTGGATATGCTCCGCGATATGCGTCAGCAGGCCGATCACCGTGGTCGGCAAACGCTTGCGACCGACCCAGCGGGGTTCCCTCAGGGTTGTGGGATCGAGCGCACGAATGGCGGACTCAGCTCGCTCAAATGCCACGTCCATCAGGGCCAGAAGTTCTTCCCTGCCCTCGGTGCCAGGTTGTTCTTCGCCGCCGAGCGCCGCCATCTGAGCGGGAGTGAGTTCGCGGCCTTCCAGGTACGCCATGAGACGGTCGGTGCTTCCGGCGATGTGGCGTATGTGGAAGCCGACGGATCCGAAGCCGTGTGGTGTCGCCCAAAGTCGGCCGGCCGTCAGCGGCTCCGTATATTTCGCCAAATCCTCCCGGGCTTGTTGGAACGTATAGAGAATGGGCGCGAGCAGCGGATCGACCCCGTGCGTGGGGCCGCGAAGCCAGGGTTCCGTTTGGCTGGACATACTTTCAATATAGGGTCAAAGAAGGCAATTTCACCCACTTGGGTGTGGGAGCGGCCTCTGCGAGGCGAATTCTGGATCCACAATGTCCATCTTTTGAACGCATTGGAAACGTGGCACATGGAATGCAATCCGAAAACCGGATATACAGGACTGGATTTACTGGAATGCAATTAACACGAGCTGCCGATTATGCCGTACGGGTGATGGTCCACCTGGCGGCGGTTGCGCCGGGAACGCGCGCCAGCCGTACGGAATTGGCGGGAGTGGTGGACTGTCCGGAGCAGTTTCTTTCCAAGGTGTTACAAAGCCTGACGCGGGCCGGCCTGGTCACCTCGCACCGAGGCAACACTGGGGGATTCGAGCTTCCGCAGGCGCGCCGTTCCTCCTCCTTGCTCGAAATCGTGGAAGCGGTGGAAGGACCGATCCGTCTAAACGCCTACCTGAACGCGCCCGGCGAGTGCACTCATCAGGCCACGTGTTCTGCCTATCCCGTATGGGATGAAGCGCAGAAGGCCATGACGGCTGTTCTGCGGAGCGCCACTATCGATGAACTGGCGCGGCACACGCCTGGTGGCGCTAGTGAAAACGTACAACTGGATGATATCTCTAAGAATTGAGAGCTGACATGTCACCCAATCGATCCAAGCTACCGACAGAGAACACACAAGTTGCCGACGCCGACGTACCGGCGCTGGTGAAGTTGGCCTATTTACTAATCGGATGCGCGACGCTCGCGTACTTCCTGATCCACCTGCACAGCGGCGGCACGCTGGCAGCGGCGGCGAATGAGGCGTCGCTGGGGCTGGTGTATGGGGTGTTGGCTCTGGTCGTGGTCTTCGGTGTGGTGGTGGTGGCTCTCTCGTTCCGAAGCACCCGCTAAAGCAGTGCCTCCTTGTAGGGCGGGCCCCGGATTCGGACCAGGGGTCTGCCCGCTTTTTTTTGACACAACCTGCGCCAATACGATAGATTCATAGACCGAAACAGGAGGGGACTGATGAACCGTGTGGTTACTCTTGCGCTCGGCGCGGCCTTGTTCACTGGTGCAGTGTGGGCTCAAACGCCGAAGCCGTGCGAGAGCTTGAAATCTCTTTCGATTCCGGATGCCACGATTACCGCGGCCGAAGCCGTGCCGGCAGGGCCATTCCAGGTTCCGGGGCGCGGCGGTCCCGGTGGGGCGCAACCGCCATTGATGTTACCGGCTTATTGCCGGGTCGCAGCGGTGCTGACGCCATCGGCCGATTCGCACATCGAGATCGAGCTCTGGATGCCGCAAACGGACTGGAACGGCAAGTTTGAAGCGGTCGGCAACGGCGGTTTCACCGGCGCGATCGGCTATCCCGCCCTGGCGGCAGCGTTGCGCGAAGGCTATGCGACGGCCGGCAGCGACACGGGTCACAAGGGAAACAGCGCCAGCTTCGCCCTCGGGCATCCCGAGAAGATGATCGACTTTGCTTGGCGCGCCGAGCACGAGATGACCGTCAAGTCCAAGACGCTCATCGCGACTTTCTATGGCCGATCTGCGCGGCTCTCCTATTGGAATGGCTGTTCCACGGGCGGCCGGCAAGGCTTGAAGGCGGCGCAACGGTTCCCCGAAGACTTCGACGGCATCCTGGCCGGTGCACCGGCGAATTTCGAAACCCACCTGCACGCCTGGACCGTGGCCATCGGAATGGACGTGATCAAAGACGACCACAACATCCTCCCGGCGAGCACTTACCCCATCATCAACAAGGCAGTGTTGGCGGCATGCGACGCCAAAGATGGCATCAAAGACGGCCTTCTGAACGATCCCCGCAAATGCACTTTCGATCCCGCGACGCTGCTGTGCTCGGGCTCGGGTTCGACCAACTGCCTGAACGCAGACCAAGTCGAGGCAGTCAAGAAGATCTATGCTCCGCTGAAATCGAAGACCGGCGCGCTCATCTTTCCCTCCTACGAGCCTGGAAGCGAGATGGCGTGGGGCTTGCTGCTGGGCGGCGACGCACCGGCGGCGCTTGGGCAGGACACGTTCATGTACCTGACCTACGGCGATCCCAACTGGGATTGGCACACTTTCGACGCGGATCGCGATACGGCCGCGGCCGACAAAAAGGACGACGGCGTGATCAACGCCGTTGACCCGGACCTTTCCAAGTTCAAAGCGCACGGCGGCAAGCTGCTGATGTATCACGGATGGGCCGATACGGCCATCGCCCCCGAAAACAGCATCAACTACTATTCGAGCGTGCTGAAGAAGATGGGTTCCAAGCAGGATGACTGGTACCGCCTGTTCATGGCACCCGGCATGCAGCACTGCGGCGGCGGCGCGGGGCCGAACCAGATCAATTGGATGGGCGCGCTGGAGCGATGGCGGGCAGGCGGTACCGCGCCGGAAACGATCATCGCCAATCACGTGACCGGCGGCAACGTAGATATGTCCCGGCCCCTGTGCCCGTATCCGCAAGTGGCGGTTTACAAGGGCACTGGCAGCACCAACGACTCGGCCAGCTTCTCGTGCAAAGCGCCATAGACGAGATCTGTTCGCTCACGGCCGTTCGGATGGCCGCACTCATCCGCGGCAAGCAGTTGAGCGCGCGTGAGGTCATGTCCGCCCATCTGCGGCGGATCGAGCAAGTCAATCCTAAAGTCAACGCGATCGTCACGCTGGTGGCGGAACAGGCCTTGGAGAACGCGCGCCGGGCTGACGAGGCGCAAGCTCATGGAGAACCGCTCGGCCCTTTGCACGGGCTCCCGGTGGCGCACAAAGATCTCTTCGAAACGGCGGGCATTCGCACCACTTTCGGCTCCCCGCTGTTCCGCGAGAACGTACCCACGCAGAATGCCCTTACCGTGGCGCGCATCCAGAAGGCCGGCGCGATTTCCGTGGGCAAGACCAACACACCCGAATTCGGCGCAGGTTCCCAGACGTTCAATACGGTATTCGGACCGACGCTTAATCCGTACGATTTGACTAAGACTTGTGGAGGCTCGAGCGGCGGCGCGGCGGTGAGCCTGGCGTGCGGCATGGTTCCGCTAGCCGATGGCAGCGATAGCGGCGGGTCCCTGCGAAATCCGGCGGCGTTTTGCGGCGTGGTGGGCCTGCGGCCGGCGCCGGGGCGCGTGCCCGAAGCGGCCATCGCCAATGCCTGGTCCACACTTAGCGTAGCGGGGCCGATGGCCCGGACGGTAGCCGACGTGGCGCTGCTATTGAGTGTCATCGCGGGTCCTGATGCAGCCTGTCCGATCTCGATTACAGAACCGGGTTCAAGTCTCGCAGGGAACCTGGATCGCGATTTCCGCGGCGTGCGCGTGGCCTGGTTCCGGAATCTGGGAGGGGTGCCTTTCGACCGCAGGATTCTGCAAGCAGTAAATGCGCAACGACGTGTTTTCGAGGACCTGGGCTGCGTAGTGGAAGAGGCGGAACCCGATTTCAGCGGCGCCGACGAGGCATTCCACACGCTACGCGCCTGGGGATTCGTGGCTAACCTCGGAGACCTCGCGAAGCAGCACTCCGACCAGATCAAAGAAACGATTCTCTGGGAAGTGGACCGCGGTTCCAACCTCACAGCGAGCGATCTCGCCCGCGCGGAGGCCCTACACACTGCGCTGTGGCAGCGCATGCGGCTGTTCCTGGAGAAGTACGACTACTTCATTCTGCCGACCACTCAGGTGCCGCCGTTCGATGTGAACCAGCCGTACGTGACCGAGATTGAAGGTACACGCTTAGAGACCTACATCGACTGGATGAAATCCTGCTATTGGATCTCGATTCTGGAAACGCCAGCGATTTCGGTTCCCTGCGGGTTTACGCCAGAGGGGCTGCCGGTGGGTATCCAGATCGTCGGCCGGCATCGGGATGAGTGGAGCGTTTTGCAGATGGCGCATGCGTTTGAGTCGGTGACGAGAACGAAAAGTCAACGAACCGCGATAGTGACGTCAGCTTCACTGGAATAGCTTCCGACCGTGATCACCACAGTGACAGGGTCTTCTCCTCGGCGAACTTGGCGGTCCGGAGGCTCTGAATGGTAGACACCAATAACTCCCAGCGGCACGCTGACCACGCCGGTGAGCCGCGGAATCAGTAAACGCTGCGCGACTGATCGTGAGTAATTGGACCGCCGATGCCCTCATGGGTCGCCAATACGCGCTGCCAATACGATTGTGGGTTCTGCGCAGGAATTCGTGGGAGGGCGCAATTCATGCCGCTTTGCTGAAGACCACGAATTCGGTCCTGGTCGCCGCCATCCGCTGAGCTTTGAGGAGCAGGTAGCGGAGGTTTTTGTATCCGCGGCCGCGGCGTAGC
>DASZIV010000135.1:0-12947 GCA_035948775.1 Bryobacteraceae bacterium | reverse complement strand
GCTACGCCGCGGCCGCGGATACAAAAACCTCCGCTACCTGCTCCTCAAAGCTCAGCGGATGGCGGCGACCAGGACCGAATTCGTGGTCTTCAGCAAAGCGGCATGAATTGCGCCCTCCCACGAATTCCTGCGCAGAACCCTATATTTTAGATTCAGCTGCGATAAACCAATGATCTAAGCTGCTTACTTGATATGACCTTCGGTGAAGTCTCGGTTGTTCTCTTCGCAGGAATACTCGATCAGTTCCTGGCCGGGTTTCATGCGAGTGAAGGTTCTGGTATTCTTCCACGGCCTGGAATACGTTTTCGGATCATCAATGGTCATCTCGTACGTCATGTGCTGCGGATCGGTGAGCGCGTAGCGCTGTATTAAATGGAGCTGGTCGGAGTGAGGATGACCAAGCGTGTCGAGGCGGGTTCTTCCGTTGAAGCCGATCGTATCCACCACCAGTGTGTCGCCGTCCCAGTGGCCTACTGAGTGGCCGAACCAGGTGGGCTCCAGATTCTGGGGGTGGTCGCGATTCATGTAGATCACGTGAAACCAGGTGTTCTGCTCGAACAGGAGCGCGATGTACTGGTCATCCTGCATGATCTGGATGGGATAGCCGCCCACATTGATGGAGCGCATCAAGCCGAACGGCAGGCAGTGACCGGTGTAATCGAATTTGGAGACGTCGTAGTTCTTGAAGTTGTCGGCTCCCCACGTGGTAAAGGGGAGTTCGCCGGCCCCCTTTTGATCCTTCCCATCCTTGGTCATATCGGGGACGTATGGGTGATCCCAGACGCCACGGAGATTGGGTTTGCCATCGGCCGTTCGCGGAATCGCCTGGTCGTGAGCTTTTGCGACGGCGGATTGCGCCCTGACCTCGCAGGGCGTAAAGAGCATACCCACTCCCACGCCCCAACAGGCAATCAGACCGACAGCGCGTTTTTGCATAGCCACTCCTCAGAATTCGAACCGAGCGACGAGCTGACCTGTCCGCGGCTGGTATAGCAGCGTCGAGGTGTTGACCGATCCGAAACCGGAGACGACCTGCAATCCCGGGGAGCAGGCGCCATTGGAGCCGGTGGGCAGCTTGCAAACCGGCGCGGTCTGCGGATTTGTGAAGGTCGGGTTGTTCAAATAGGTGCGGTTAAATATGTTCTGAAACTCCGCCCGCAGCGCCAAGGTGACCCGTTCCCGGATGCGGAATTGCCTTCCAATCGCCAAATTCTCCACGGGACGTCGCTCCCCTCGGAAATCACTATAGTAATACGCGCCGCCATACTGGCCGGGCGCGGGGTTAGTCCACGCTGCCGGATTCAACAGAATCGTCGTATTGGGATCATAGCAATGGCAGTTGAGGTCTTTCAGGTACAGCGACTGGCCCGGAACCCGAAGCTGCGGCGTGGAAGTCTGGAAGGTGATGTTGTTGATCGACCCCGTGGTGAGGTTCGCCGGGTAGCCCGCCGTATTGGCGGAGGGAGCCAAAAGGGGTATCCCGCTGGCATAATAAACGAAGCCGTTGAAAAACCAGTCGCGGACTACGTATGACACTGGTCGTGGCCCCAGCTTAGGCAAAGTGTAAGTGAAACCGACGCGGGTAGCGAACGGCTGATCCAGGGACGAGACCGCTTTGGCAAGCGCCCGATTCTGCACGTCGGGAGTCCCTCCGAAGGTATCCAGCGATTTTTGCCAGGTGAACCCGAAGGTGAACTGGAGACCGTGAGAAAACCGCTTGTTGGCCGAGAGCTGGAGCGAATCATACCAGGTGTCGCCCAGCGGCGCGGCAAGCGGGCAAGGACCGCTGGGAGACAGCCCGGTGCAATTGGTATTGAATTGCGGGAACGGCCGCAATGATTGGGCCACCGTAGCCGTCAGCGGGAAGCCGGCGAAAGGAAGCTTATTCTGGAAGCGCCCCGCAGCCGGGTCACCGACGTGTGCAAGTAGGGTGGCCAGATCGGCTTGGTTGTTCAAGCTGAGCCCGTACTGGTTCAATATGCTCGTGCTCAGGTAGTTGTAGTTGACCAGTTGCCCCGTCGCCCCTCCGGGTGCCGGGGGGGCCGCCAGAGAAGTGGGCCACCACATCCCTCGGTTGCCGATGTAGGAGGCTTCCACCACGAGATTGGCAGCCACCTCGCGCTGTACGCTGAAACTCCATTGATACTGCCTCGCGGGTCTTCCGGCGTTGGGATCGTAATATTGCGGACCTTGGCCGGGAATCACCC
The DNA here is from genome assembly GCA_035948775.1 of Bryobacteraceae bacterium. GTDB lineage: Bacteria > Acidobacteriota > Terriglobia > Bryobacterales > Bryobacteraceae > PSRJ01. The sequence continues at coordinate 10,740 of DASZIV010000135.1, read as the reverse complement.
CCGCGACCGGATAGAAGCCCGGGCTGAAGTTTGGCCACGCGATCTGCGCCGGAGTTAAGGGTGCGCCGTTTGCGGTGACTCCCTGACCCCAAGTCATGACCGGCTGGCCGGGACTGGCGGGGCCTAGGGGAGCGATGGCCGATGCAGACCCACTCGCGCCGTTGAGATCGGTGCCGCTGTAAACCATGGCGAAGCCGCCGCGTAGAACCGTCTTGGGCCCTACCTGATACGCTATGCCAATCCGCGGCGCGAATCCCAAGGGATAATTGTGCGCGAAGTCGCAGCCGCAGATGGCTTGATACGTTACCGCGCCCGGATGGCCGCCTGCTGTTGGATTCGGCATGTTCGGCGCGAAGTTCGGAGAACGGCCATACTGCTCCCGGTAGTAGGTTGAATAGTCATAGCGCAGCCCCACATCCAGCGTTAATTTCCGCGTCACCTTCCAACTGTCCTGCGCATAGAATCCCAAACTGTGCTTTCCAAAACGCGTATCGGCGTAAGGATCAATGTCGGCGGTATCGACGGCACCCAGCAGGAAACTGGCGTAGGGGAAACCAATGTTGTTAGGGCCTACGGCGGCAACGCTCTTGCCTGTGGAAGTGTTCACCAGGTAGGGCATCGCCGTTTGCGCACCACTAAAGGCAAACGTGGCCTTGCTGAAGTTCTGAGAGTAAACCCCTCCGTTTCGCAACTCGCCGCCGAACTTGAAGGTATGGTTTTCTTTGACCCAGGTGAGGCTGGCGATCGACTCGAACTGCTGATACAGGCTATCCGTGCGTGGTATGGGGCCGAGAGGTTGCGTGAGACTGCCGAAACCGCCCGCTAGCGGATCGGAGAGACCGGTGATGTTAGGAAAGGTGATCGGGCGGACGAATGCCGAACTGCATAGTCCCAGTTGCCCGCAGATGTCATAGTCTTGGGTCACAGACGGCCGTCCCAGGTCGTCGGCATCGAATCCCGCACCCAAGTGCAGCAGAAGCGTCGGCGAGATGGTGTGGTCGTAATTCAGGCGCTCTCGGTGGGTGTAGATGGCTCCGCCGAAGGAGTAGGAAATGGGTTGTGGCAATCCGTCCGCGCCGTAGTAGGTAGCGGAGTAGGTCAGAGTCCGGCTCCAGTAGAAAGAAAGCTTATCCTTGGGCCCGATGATGTGGTCGAGCTTGAGCGACGGAATCTCCGTATCACGCGTGTAGGGTTCCGTATTCTGCCAATTGTTGACCACGCCGTTGGCGTTGCAGGGCGCTCCCGCTACGCAGAAGGGCAGTGGCATCAGGTTTTGGATTTTCAGCGAAACCGGATCCATGCGGTACATAGGGACGGTGTTGTTCGGGAATGGATCGGTGACGATTTGGCCGTTGGGCGCCATGTGCTGCGTATTCGGATCGTAAATGGTGTTGGCAATAATCGGGCGGCCTAACGGATCGGTACCGAGAGTCTTGGTGCCGGCCGCCGCGATGGCCGCTCGAAAGTCGCCGTTGCGATACGCCGCCGTGGGAATGGATTGCGCGCCAGGCAGGGCGTTGGTGGTGTTCAGGTATTGTTCCCAATTGAAAAAGAAGAAGGTCTTGTTGTGGCCATCATAGAGTTTGGGAATTCGGATTGGGCCGCCCAGAGTGATGCCATAGTCGTTTCTCTTTGCCGCCGGGCGGATGTGCTCATTGGGGCTGCCCGGCTGTACGGTAAACGGCTGCCCGGAATTGAGGATTTCGTTTTGGAAGTAGTCGTACGCGCTGCCGTGGTACTGGTTGGTGCCCGATTTCATGGTGACGTTCATCACCGCGCTGCCGGCCTGGCCGAACTCCGCGGAGTAGTTGCTGGTTTGAACCGTCCATTCCTGAATCGAATCCATACCGGGCGCGGTCTGTTGGTTAATGCCTTGGGACATCAAATTCGTGCCATCCATACCGTCGACCAGGAAGGTCTCCGATGCGGTGGCTCCGCCGTTGATGCGGACGGTAGGTCCGGTGGTGAATTGCGTATTCACGGGTTGATAGTACGACCCCGGCAACAGTGCAACGATGTTGTACGGGTTGCGAATACCCGAACTACTCGCCCCGACCTCCAGGAGCGGAAGAGCGTCCATAACCTGTGTCTCGATGGTCTGGCTCAATTCGCCGCTCTCGGTCTTCAGAAGAGGAGCCTCGGCTTGGACAGTGACCGACTCGGAAGCATTACCCACCTCTAGCGCGGCGTCAACGCGTATGGTTTGCGCCGCCTGGATGATCAGGCCTGGACGGATGAGTCTCTTGAATCCGGGAACGGCGATAGTGAGTTCGTAGGTGCCGGCGGGCAGTTCGGGGATGGTGTAATTGCCCGTGGCCGACGCGGCTACCGAGTACACAGCGCCGGTTTCGATGTTCCGGGCTACCACCGGGGCGCTGGCAACCACGGCGCCTGCCGGGTCGGAAATCGTGCCGGTAATGGTGCCACGATCGCTTTGTGCGAACGCGGCGGAAACAAGCGCGAACAAACAAACTACGGTCAACAGGGAGCGCATGGGGCGACCTCCAAGAAATGAAGAAGCCGCTATATAAGAATTATTGAATTATCCCGTCACCCTCGCTCCCTGAGATCAAAACGTGAGGCGAGTCTATATCAGGTTGGTGTGCGTGTCAAGAAAAAAGGCCTCAGAAAAAAGCCCTCAGGCGGGCAAGTTAACAGCATGCCCCACATTGACACCGATATACCGCGATGATATTATTCGCGCCAATTGATGCTGGCGGGGATGTGTGTGAAAATTGCAGTGTTCTTAGAATCTGGAGGATGCAATGAAAAGCAAGTCGACTTTGCTCGCAGCGGGTTTCGGGCTGCTCATCTCCGCTATGCCCCTGCTGGCCCACCACTCGTTCGCAGCTGAGTATGATGCGAACAAACCCATTAAGGTAACGGGAGTCGTCAGCAAGATGGAATGGATGAATCCGCACGCCCGCTTCTATGTGGACGTTAAGGATGCGGACGGTAAGGTGACGAACTGGAACTTTGAGCTGGGCGCAATTCCCGTTTTACTGAAGCAGGGCTGGAGAAAGGATTCGCTCAAGGTCGGCGACCAGGTCACAGTCGAAGGCCTAATGGCGAAGGATGGCGCTAACGCCGCGAATGCCCGGAGAGTTGTGTTGCCGGATGGCCGCAGAGTATTTGCGGGATCTACGGGCCCCGATGCACCGCCGAATCAATAAGGAATCAGTAGAAGGAGAACGCTGGTGCGCAATACGGCAACCTGGTTCGTCGTTACCGCGATCGCTTTGGGAAGCGCGCTCGCTCAGGATCCTGCGGCGCCTCCGGAAGGGGGGAGAGGACGAGGGCGTGGCGCTCCTCGCAAAGGCCCCGCTGGCCCACTGCCCCGTTTGTCAGACGGGCATCCGGACATAACCGGAATCTGGAACGGCTTTGGCGGTAGCGGGCAGGCGGGCCCCGAAATGCTGCCTTGGGCGGCCAAAGTGGTGGAAGAGCGCCGGGCCAAGAATGGCGCGGAAGATTATGAGGCGCGCTGTCTTCCCGGAGGTCCGCCGCGAGCCGCTCCTTACCACACGGCCTTCTTTGCCACCCCCAAGCTGGTGTTGATGCTCTTTGAAGGCAATACGCACATGTATCGCCAGTTCTTCGTGGATGGGAGCAGTCATCCGAAAGACTTGAAACCGACATTTTACGGTGACTCGCGCGCGCATTGGGACGGTGACACCCTGGTGGTGGATACAGTCAGCTTTTTCGAGAAATCCTGGTTTGATTTTCCAGGCACTCCTCATACCAAGGCCATGCACGTGATCGAGACGTTCCACCGTAGTGACTACGGCAACATGGAGATGGACGTAACGATTGAGGATCCGGGGGTTTTCACGAAGCCGTGGAGTTTCCATCGAACCACTACGCTCGAGCCTGCTTTCGAGATGACCGAGTACGTCTGCGACGAAAACAATCAGGACCCCGCGCACCTGAACGCCGCGTACAAACTGGGTGAATCAGGCAGTGCGCCCAAAGTAAACGGCGTGACGCCTCCTCAGCCCCGGAAGGCTCCAGCCCCTCCGTCCGGACCCACTCCCCGCGCCGAAGATGGCAAGGTGGATCTATCCGGAGTCTGGGTTCCCACGAGCACCTTGTTGCCGAGCGATCCTTCGTACCAACCCGCGGCCAAGAAAATCTTCGAGGAGCGGAAGACCAACAAGGGGAAGGATGATCCCGAGCACTTCTGCCTGCCGAATGGCGCGGTGCGCATTAATCCTCTGCCTTACAAGATTGTGCAGCGCAAGGATGCGATCACGCTGCTGTGGGAAGGAAACACGCACAGCTATCGGCGCTTCTTCCTGGATGGCCGCACGCACAATCTCGATGTGGAACCCGACAGTTGGACCGGGCAATCCATCGGCAAGTGGGATGGCGACACCCTGGTGGTCGACACCGTGGGGTTCAACGATAAGACCTGGTTGGACTCTACCGGCAAACCGCACAGTGATGCCATGCACCTGGTGGAACGATATCGACGGCCCGATCTGGGTCACTTGAACGTAGAGCTTTCGATCGAAGACGCAAAAGCCTTCACCAAACCCTACACTTTCAATCGGACCTTTACCTTGGCGCCGAGTTGGGAATTGCAGGAGTATGTGTGCGAGGCGATCCTGCAAGGCGTCGAGTAGCGCGAACTGGAAACCCGCGGCGATACATGGACGGTGAGATATGGATTTGACGCTACCGACCGATCGTGCTATTTTCTGAGTCATGGGACACGCCGCAACCACACGCGAACGCATTCTGGATCGCGGATTGGCGCTCATGAGCAAGTCCGGTTTGGGCGGCGTGACTCTGGGCGTTCTCGCCGATCAGGTGGGAATGTCCAAGAGCGGGTTGTTCGCGCACTTTAGATCAAAGGACGAAGTGCAAATCGAACTGCTGGAATACTCCTCTCAGTACGGCCGCCCCCATATCATCGAACCAGCCATGAAGAAACCCGAGGGGTTGCCGCGGCTGCGGGCGGTGGTTCGCAACTGGTTCGGATGGGCGCCGCGCAGCGGTCTTCCAGGCGGATGTCCCATCGCCGCCGGAATGTTTGAGTACGACGATATCGAAAGCCCTGTGCGGGACAAGATTGCGGAGTTGGAGGCGGCTTGGCATGTCTTCCTCCGCAGTTTGACGCAGCGCGCGGTGGAACTGGGGCACCTGCGCGCAGACCTAGATCCCGAACAGTTTGTTTGGGAGCTGAACGGGATCTATCTGGCTCACCATGTTTCGCAGCGTTTCCTGCGATCACCGGAATCGGACTGGCGCGCCGCGGCGGCGTTTGACTCGCTGGTGGAGCGATCGCTTCATGTGGGAAAGCCGGGTAAGACCCAGGGCAAAATCAAAGCCGAGGCCAAGATTGGAACGAAGTCTCGCGCCGGCTAGTAGTGTACTCGTCGGGCTTCGATAGGTGCACTTACAGCCGCTTGTAGGCTCGCATGACTCAGCATACGTCCAAAACATTCTGCATTAAACATGTTTTACAAGTTATTTTTCAAGCGGTCATAGCACTGGCCGCTAAAACGGGAAGCGGCTGCGAGGAATCGACGTCCCGGAGGTGCCTGCGCCAGAAGACGGGCTCACCACGATCGGCGGCACCTGGTAGTTGCCGAAGTTCAGGTCGGTTTCGCTGAAGCTGATATTGCGATCCAGCAACATCTCTACAGTCGTGCCCTTCTCCAAAACCGCGTCCGGACCTCGGGTAAGCAGCACGCCGATCATGCCCGCCGCTGCACCGGCAGCCGCGCCAATCCCCACGCCCAAGCCCGGATGGCCAAGGCCCAGGCCGCCGATCAGGCCGCCGGCGCTGGTGCCCGCAGCAGTGGCTTCCGCAATCGTTTCCAGATCCCCCTTCTTGTTGCCCTGGCTGGTGACCTTGCCTTCCTGGCGGTCTAGGTCTCCGGGAGCCGTTCCATCCATGCCGCCAATGCGAGCCCGGAAATCGCGGGTGACTCCATTGGGCAATGTCAAGAAATCGAACCGCACATACAATTCGCCGCGGCCCTTCACACGTCCAGGCTTCTTGATTTGGGTGACCGTGCCGGCTACATAACTTCCCACCGGAACCACAATCTTGCCGTTTACTAAAACCGGGAACACCGTTTCCAGATAAACGCGGTCGCCCGGCATCGAATGTTTGGTGCTGACGCTGTTGATCAGCGTCAACGGCACTTTGGTTCCGGTGTCGACGGTGTAGGTGACCGGCTTGGCCGGTTCGGTTAGGGGAGTAACCACTTCCTCCGCCGCCCCGAGGCCCCCGATAACCAAAGTTAACGCCAGATACATTCGTGCGAACATCGGTAACTCCTGACCCGATTCTAGTCTATATGTTCAACGCATACCATCAAGAGCCGGTTGCCGCGAGTTTCAAGCCCGGCGTTCTTTCCTGCCCCGCTACGGTCACCCGGATTTCCGGATTGCTCCCCATTTGGTCTGGAAGCACGAGGTTGACCTGGTAAACCCCGGCTGAGCCGGGCGTTAGGCCGGCATAAAAGATACGGTCGGCACTCACCTCGGAGCCATCCAGAAATAACTGGAGATGGTTCACTAACAGGCCTGGGTACTGGGGTATCTCGAAGGTCGCCGGCTGGGGCGCCGTCCTGCCGAGCCCCGTGGCATAAAGGACGATAACTTCTCCAGGGCGAGCGGGAGCGTCCGGGGTGACCACCGTATAGTCCACGCCGTGTTGGGCGATGGCGTAGCCTCCGTCGGTGGCGAACAATCTCGGGGCCGCATCCGTTAACGCAATCGTAACCTCGGGCCCGGTAACGCCCTGCCGCACTACCCGAACGGGCACGTTGCCAGCCAGCATATTGTCGGGGACCACGAAGTTGATTTGCGTCGGGCCGACATAGATTAATGGCGACGTCAGATTATCCACATAGACGCGCACATCCGCCAGGAAATCCGGCAGCGTGTTACTTTGCGAATTGTCCGTGGAAAGCACCTGGGTTCCAAAGGAAAGGTTCGTTCCGAATATGGTGACGATGGAACCGGGCGCGAAGGGAGCGGGTGTGAAATCCGCCCCGTTTTGAGAACGCTAGTAGCGGAGTAAGCGGGCGCTTGTCCCCATATGACGCCGCTTGCCAGCGCCGCCAATACCAAACATCTGGGAAACATGGAATTCTATTATATCATAGTTTGATATCTTAAAATATAAATTATTATCACTCATACCGTAACGCTGTCATAGGATCGATCGAGAACGCGCGGCGCGCCGGAAACAGGCACGCAGCCGCGGCCGCGCTCGCCAGAAGCAGCATCACGGCCACGAGAATCAACGGATCGCTGGAGGGCTCCTGGGTCCAGGCCGCAAAAATGCGGGCCAGGATCACGCTGAGGATCACACCCGCGGCGAGTCCCGCCCCCACGCTCGCCGCAGTGGAGGCGAACACGAGCCCCAGCACATGACCAGGCTGCGCGCCTAGCGCCATGCGAATGCCGAACTCGTTGGTGCGCCGAACCACCGCGTGCGAGACCACACTATAGAGTCCAAACACCGCTAGCGCCAGCGCCAGCACAGAGAAGCCGCTCAGCAAAATCGTCGCCAGGCGCTCGCCGGCCCATTCGGGTTGCCGGATGATCCAGTGCTCCAGGTCTTGCGGATCGCCGATGATCTGCTGGTCCGTATCCACCGAACGCACCTCCTGGCGAATCGCTCGAAGTATAGCTAGCGGCTCACCGCGCGTGCGCACCAGAATCTGTGTGAACATCCGCATGTTTATCGTGTACGGCACGTAGATGGCCGGCTTAATCGGCTTGCGCAAGCCGTCGTCGCGGGCGTCGGCCACAACACCGATGATCTGCAGCCAGCTATCACTGTCGGGCACCGCCAGGTTGTACGGTGGTTGCCCTTTCAAGACAGGCACGCGCAGCTGCTGGCCGATGGCATTGCCCTTCGGCCAATATTGGCGGGCCAGCGTCTGGTTGACCAGGGCCAGCCGTGCTCCTCGCACGATCTCGGGGCGCGTCCACATACGGCCTGCTGCCAAGGGAATTCGCAGCACGGTGAAGTAGTCGGGATTGACGAAATTGGTACGCGCCTGTTGTTCCTGGTTTGCGTTCTGGGCGAAGATCTCAAAGCGCGTGTCCCAACCGTTCGAGGGCGGTGTCGCATTGGTGGAAATGGCTGCCCCCACCACTTCCGGCAGTTCGGAAATCCTGGCGCGGATCTGCTCGAAGTACTGCGCGCGGTCTTCCCACTGCATGTGCGTATTATCGTGAACCGGTATCCCCACAGAGATTGTGTGGGAGGGATCATAACCCAATTCGGTATGCATCAGATGGCGGAAGGCCGCGATGGCTTCCCCCGCGCCCGTGAGCAGAACCAGCGTGAGGGCTACCTGGGCGGCCACCAAGAAAGCATGGCTACGCTTGCCGTGCGCGGCGCCGGTGGTGCGCCGCGAACCCGCCTGCATCACCTGCGCCAGGTCGGGCCGCGAAAGATGAAAGGCCGGCCAAAGCCCGAAGAGCACGCCGGTGAAGATCGCCAGTCCCATACTAAATAGCAGAACCGGCAGATTGATGCGGATGGCTGCTTCGCTGGGAAACTGGTTCTCCGGCATCCAGCGCATGATCAGGCGGACCAGTTGACTCGCCAGCAGCACTCCCGCCAACGAACCGACGAGCGACAAACCCAACGATTCGGTCAACAACTGGCGGACAATCCGCACGCGAGCAGCGCCGATGGCGGTCCGCACCGCCAGTTCCTGCTGGCGCGCCGTTCCCCGAGCCAACAGAAGAATGGAGACGTTGCCGCACCCGATCAGCAGCATCAACGCGACCGCTGAAAACAGGAGGGCCAGCGTGCCGCCCAGGTTCCTGACTACCCAATCGTTCAGCCCCTGAAGCTGCACGCGAAATGAGGGAGGGTATCCCTGCGGCCTCTGTTTGGCGTATTGTTCGATGAGCGGCTGCAACTCTGCATTGGCTCGCTCGCGCGTAACGCCGGGCTTCAACCGAAGCGAGCAATAGTAGAAGTGGTCCGCCGCCTCGACCAGTTTGAGAGGAAGGTAAACGTCGCCGCCCTGCCAGGTAAATCGCTGCGGCATGACGCCCACCACGGTGTAAGTTTTGTGGACTAGTTGGAGCGGCTGGCCAATCACGTCGGTGCGGCCGGCATATCGCTTCTGCCAAAACTTGTAGCCCAGCACCACGACCGGCTGGGGATCCTGACCTTCGGGCGCATCCGCAGCGACCAGTCCGCGGCCCAGCAGCGGCGGCATGCCCAGGTGCGCCATGGCGTTCGGCGTCAGGTACCAGGCAATAACATCGTCCGGCAAATCTCCGTCGGTCGTGGTCAGGTTCCACTCGTTCATCGCCAGAATGCTTTCAATGGAATGGAGCTGCCGCACCTGGCGGATCTGAAAGGCGGTCAACCCCGCGCCGCGGTCGTTGCCGGCCTTGTCGCGGAGATTCAGATAAGCGAGTTGCCCCGGGTCGTGGTAGGGGTAAGGGTTCATCAGGACCGCGTAGACGACACTGAATACCGCAGTGGTAGCGCCGACGCCTAACGCAACTGAAACAATTGCGGTGAAGGCAAAAGCGGGATTCTTGCGCAGTTGCCGAAGGGCGAAGATCACATCTTGCCAGAACGTGTGCAATCGTTTTGCCTCTCCGGTTAGACGCCGCACCGGGACTTCTGTTCCCACGCTTTGTCGAATTTCCTACACTGGAACGATGCTGGTGCTCGCATCACAGTCTCCGCGCCGCGCCGAAATCCTGCGCCAGGCCGGGCTACCGTTCACGGTCCGCATCGCGCAGGTGGATGAGACGCCCTTGCCGGAAGAAGCCCCCGACCACTATGTGCGGCGGCTCGCCGAAGCGAAGGCGCTGGGCGTGGAAGCCGCGCCGGAGGAAATCGTACTCGGAGCCGATACCACGGTGGTTGTGGGCGGCGAGATGTTGGCCAAGCCCGTAGATGTGCCTGATGCGCGGCGCATGCTGGAAGCGCTCTCCGGTCGCCGCCACGAGGTGTTCACCGGAATCTGCCTGCGCCGAGGAACCGCGTTGATTCAGAATTGCGCCAAGACACAGGTCTGGTTCGCGCCCCTGACGCCGCTGGAAATCGAAGACTACGTCGCCAGCGGCGAGCCTATGGACAAAGCCGGCGCGTATGGCATTCAGGGACTGGCATCGAAGTTCATCGAGCGGATCGAGGGCTGTTACTTCAATGTGATGGGGCTGCCGGTAGCGCTGGTGTACCGGCATTTAAGCGCGCTAGAAGCACTCGCTGGGGCCGATTCGAAACCTGAGGCTCCGAATCTCGAGAATCCGTGCTGATAACAGGCGGCTTAGCGGCCGAAATCGGACCTCATGTTCCGTTTGGGTCAACACGCGGTCAATACGGACACCCTTTCCGGTTGATGTAACACCGAATTGAAAACGGTCGCCGGCACGCGCAGGCGATCGTCGCTTTCATAGAGACGGCCCAGTTGTTCGAACGACTCATCGGGCGCTTGCGTGATGGCGGCCAGTTGATCGAAGAACGTAAGCTGGTCGTCTCGCAGTGAGTCTCCAGGTTTCGGCATCGCACCCCAAGCGTCCCAGCGAAGCATCTCTACCTTATTGAGCCCTGCAACTTCGTGTACCAGGTTCGCTGCCAGGAACCACTGTCCCCGCAGATCTCCCCGGACGATGCCGAATTTGTTGGGATCGGCTTTACCCGCACGGCATATCGCCCAAGCATCCGCTGCAATTAAAAAGCAATCCCGCGGCACATTGAGTATGTCGTGATCGATCTTCGCCCTGTCCCGC
>DASZIV010000134.1:0-112407 GCA_035948775.1 Bryobacteraceae bacterium | reverse complement strand
GTGGACACCATCGGTATTAAGACTACAGTCAACGGATATCGAGGCATGCCGCACAGCGAGCAACTGCGTGTGACGGAGCGATTCCACCTGGTTGGGGCCGACATTCTTCACGACCAGATCACGATTGACGATCCGGTGGTGCTGGAGAAGCCGATGACGTACACGGTGGCTTACAAGCGTATGCCGAACTACGAGATGGTTGAGTTTGTCTGCGATAATAACCGCGAATACGTCGACGACAAGGGCGTGGTCCGAATGAAAGTACGCGAGCACTGAACAGCGCACTGCGCGCGATCGAGAGAGGAGTAACGATGCCGAAGCGATTTCGAATTCTCGGGGCGGCCCTGGCGGCCGGCTTGTTCGCGACTGCGCTGACGGCGGTGGCTGCGGAGGAACCGGCACAGCCGAGTGCGCTGGCGCCATCGAACATCGCCAAGCCCCGTCCCAAGGCGCCCTTCGACCTCACCGGAACGTGGATGCACGGCGGGGGTCAGAACAACGGCTTCCGGTTCTCTCCGCCTGCTGGCTTCAAACTCACGCCAGCGGCCCAGATTCACTATGACGCCGCTAAGAAAGCGGCTGCGGAAGGAAAGGCCTACCACGACGACATCGGCCAATGCTGGCCCGCGGGCTTGCCTGTGATCATGACGCGCGTGTGGCCCATCGCCATGGTCCAGATCCCCACCGCCATCTATATGATCAGCGGCTTCATGAACAGCGTGCGCATGATCTACCTGGATGGCCGCAAGCACACGGACCCCGACTTGGTGGTGCGCAGCTTTAACGGCGAATCGATCGGCCATTGGGAAGGTGACTCGCTCGTGGTGGATACCACCGGCTTCGTAGACGATCATCACTGGATCGACAATGGAGTTCCGGCTAGCGACGCGCTTCACATTATCGAGCGCATGCGCCTGATCAACAACGGGGCCACACTGGAAATCGAGTACACCATGAGCGACCCGAAGAACTGGGAAGGCGAGTGGAAGATGACTAAGCGCTGGCGACGAGTGGACGACCAGGACATCACCGAGGCGTCCTGTCTGCCCGATCTCAACGAGCATATGCCGAGCACCAAATCATCCAGTGCGAACGTCCGTTAAGGAGAGCAATTGTGACGAAAGGCATGAGACATTTATTATTCGCGTTCACGTGCGTGGTTGGTATGGGGCTGGCCGGTTCCGCGTACGCGCACCACTCCATGGCGGGGTTTGACCGCACCAAGACGGTGAATCTGGCGGGGACGATCAAGCAGTTCAAGTGGGCCAATCCGCATTCGTGGATCGAGATGGAAGTGCCCAACGACAAGGGCGGCATGGACACATGGAACGTGGAGATGACATCGCCGGCGGTTCTGATCCGCGCGGGTTGGAAGTCGAATACGATTAAGCCCGGTGACAAGGTGACGGTGGCGGCTCATCCGCTGCAGAGCGGCGAGCCTGGAGCCATTTTTGTCTCCGTCACGCTAGCTAGCGGACAGACACTGACTGACCGGCCGGCCGCGGTTCCGGCCGCGGCGTCTACGAAACAGTAAGCCAGCTCAGCCGATGGATCGCACCACGCCGCCATCCGCGCGCAGCGCTGTTCCATTGATCGCGGAGGCCAGCGGGCTGCAGACGAAAGCCACCACCGCTCCGATCTCGCCCGTGGTGGCAAACCGCTGCAGGAGCGAACTGGGCCGCACCTTTTGGAAGAAATCCCGCTCGATCGATTGACGGTCGGTCTTCGTGTCTCGGGCGAGTTTCCCCACGAATTCCTCGGCGGCCTCCGATGCAGTTGGCCCCGGCAGGACTGAGTTCACGGTCACACCCGTGCCGGCGGTAGTTTCAGCGAGGCCACGGGCCACCGCGAGTTGCGCCGTCTTGGTCATGCCGTAATGAATCATCTCGGCCGGGATCTGGAGCGCCGACTCACTCGAAATGAACACGATGCGACCCCAGTTCTTGCGCCTCATCGCGCCAATATAGTGACGGCTCAGACGGACGCCGCTGAGCACGTTGACTTCGAAGAAGCGGCGCCAGTCGTCGTCCGGGATCTGCTCAAACGGCTTCATTTCAAAAATGCCGAGGTTGTTCACCAGGATATCGACTTCCGGAAACCGGGCAGTCACCGCGCGGGCGCCGCCTTCGGTTCCCAGGTCTGCCGCGATTCCGTGGGCCGCTCCGCTGGCCTTCATGGCCCCAGCCACGCGCTCTTCCGTGCGGCCGTTCACAATGGTGATGGCGCCCTCCCTGACCAGGGCTTTCGCGATCGCCAAGCCGATTCCGGCCGTTGAGCCGGTCACCAGGGCAGTCTTGCCTTCAAGTTGTAGGTTCATTCTATTTAGATGCGGCGGCCGCCTGCATCGCGCGGAAGTCAGCCCGGTACGGCCGATACGTCGCCAGGAACGACACCACCATGAGGATGGCCGCGACGCCGATGGTAATCGCCATCGAAGGACCAATCATCTTTTCGTTATGAAACAGATGATCGTTCAGGAAACCGGGCCCCAGCGGCCCCAGTGTCTGGCCTCCCAGATTGAGAAAGAAAAGGAACAGGGCTGACACCTGCCCGCGAACCTGATTGGGGAAGATGCGTTGCAGGGCGGCAACGCCGGTGCCCATTGGCAGCGCTAGAAAAAACACGCCAGGAACCAGCAGGGCCAAGGTCCACCCGGCTTGCGGCATTACCATCGCTAGCGGCAGCAGGAGCACGGTCCCAATGCCGCTTACGACACCCACCTTCAACGGTCCTTCCAACCTGCCGCGGCTGTGCCATCGGTCTGCCAGCGCTCCCCCCGCGTACATTCCAAAACATCCAAAGCTAACCAGGATCGAGGCCAGCGCGCGGCCTGATTGCCCCGGCGTCCATCCGTGCACCCTCTGAAAAAACGTGGGAGCCCAGGCCAGCAGGCCAAACGCACACGCCGATTGACAGATCGCTCCAGCGGAGAGTCCCGCGACTGACTTCCAACGCATACGCAACTGCGAGAGAGTCTGCCCGAAACCGAGCTGCGTGGCCCTGCCATCCTTCGCGCGCAGCATATCTTTGCGCAGCGGTTCGCGGATCGTGTAGACCAGCAGCGCGAACAGCAAACCCGGAATGCCGACCAACAGAAACGTGATGCGCCAAGACGCCATCGCCCCCAGCAGCGGCACGTGGACGATCGGCGTGTGGGCCAGCGCATCGATAGCCAACCCCGTCACGAAAAACGACAGGGCGGACCCCAGAAAGACGCCCATGTAATACACGCTGATCGCGACTCCCAACCGCTCCGTGGGGAAGTAATCGGAGATCAGCGAGTAGGCCGCCGGCGAAAGCGTGGCCTCGCCCACTCCGACTCCGATGCGGCCGAGAAATAAGGTGGCGAAGCTTCGCGCCAGGCTGCACGCCGAGGTGCAGAAACTCCAGACTACGATGCCGCATGCGATCAAATTGCGGCGGTTGCGCGTATCCACCATGCGACCCAACGGCAATCCCATGAGCGTGTAGAACAGGGCAAAAGCCAGCCCCTGCAGCAGTCCGACGCTTGTATCGCTGATATGGAGGTCTTGCTTGATAGGCCGGACGAGCAGGCTGAGAATTTGCCGATCGACGAAGGACAGCATGTAGATTGCGGTAAGCGCGATCACCACGTACCAGGCGTAGCCCAGACTAGGCTGAGTTTCCTTCGGCGCCTCACTCCGCTTCATCTGTGTTTCCGGCATGGTTGGACCAGCGTACGTACTCCGCCGCGGCATGTCAACCTGTGGCACACCCGCTTGCTGACGCGCCCCGGGTTCCTCGCAGGAACGGAACCGCGACGGTGTCGGAACAGAGCCACGACCGTAAGGGAGTGGTCTTGGCCGCAGCCTCCTATGCTAAGATCCGGATACAGGATCATGGAGCCCAGACCGTTGGAAAGCAAATCGAGAGGAGTCGCACCGGTTGAAGAAATTTCGCAAACCGGGCGGGCGCTGATCAGCCTGCGCGAGATGCTGCTACGCGGCGATTTCCGTCCAGGAGAGCGAATCTCGGAACTTCCGCTGGTTCCCCGTTTGGGAGTCTCGCGAACGCCGATTCGCCTGGCGCTCGACCGGCTGGCGAACGAAGGTCTCCTGGAGGCGTCGCCCACGGGCGGCTTCACCGTGCGCGAATTCACTGTGGGCGACATCTGGGACGCCATCGAAATGCGCGGTGTGCTCGAAGGCACGGCGGCCCGGCTCGCCGCCGAACGTCTTACCTCCGATCATGAGTTGGCCCCGCTGCGCAAATGCCGCGACGAGATGGAATCGATGCTGGCCCCTACGATCGAGATCTTCGCTCATTATTTGGATTTGAACGAGGCCTTCCACTCCGCGGTGGTGGACCTGGCCAAGAGCCCTATGCTGCGCCGGACTCTGGAGCGTGTGTTATCGCTTCCGTTCGCTTCACCGAGCGCCCTGGTATTCGCACCTACCCTGCTTCCCCAAGCCACTAAGATGCTGACGCTCGGCCAGGAACACCACTGCGCTATCGTCGAAGCCATCGAAAACCGCCATGGCACACGCGCCGAGAGCCTGGCCCGCGAGCATTCCCGCCTGGCCCGCCGCAATCTCGAGTTGGCGCTTCTTAACCGGGATCTCTTCAGTTCCGTTCCGGGCTCTTCTCTGATCCGCGTCGTTTGAGACGGCAGCGCCTCGCGTGCTAAGATCCTTCGGGGTAAGCCCGTACCGAACATGAACCAACTTGTGAACCTCACCAGACGGGACGGCGTGGCCGTGATCGCGGTGAATAATCCGCCGGTGAACGCGCTCAGTCCGGGCGTGCCGGAGGGCATCGCCGCCGCTGTTGAGGAGGCCGAGGGTGACCCCACAATTCGCGCGGTTGTTCTGATTGGCGGGGGCCGGACGTTCATCGCGGGTGCCGACATCAAGGAGCTGGAGGAAGCTGCTTCCGGCCGCGGCTCGGGCGGACCCAGCCTGCACGGCCTGCTGCAGAAAATCGAAGATTGTACGAAACCTGTCGTGGTGGCGATTCATGGAACTGCGCTCGGTGGCGGGCTGGAAGTTGCCATGGCGGGACACTATCGGGTGGCCAGCATCGACGCGCAGGCCGGTCAGCCCGAAGTCAACCTCGGAATCATTCCCGGCGCCGAGGGGACCCAGCGGCTACCGCGCCTGGTGGGAATCGCCGCGGCGCTAGATCTGTGCGTGTCGGGTAAATCCATCCGCGCTACTGAAGCGATCCAGTTGGGCCTGATCGACCGCATTATAGAAGGCGACCTGCTATCGGGATCCGTGGCCTTCGCTGTTGCAGTGGCCGCTCGCGGCGGACCGCATCCGAAGACGCGTGAGCGCAACGATAAGCTGGGTTCAGCCGCGGCCAATGCTCCCATCTTCGCGGCGGGCCGCGAACAGGCTCGCAAAACACGCCGCAATATGACGGCGCCACTCCGGGCGATCGACGCTATCGAGGGCGCCGCTACTTTGCCCTTCGAAGAGGGCTGCCGCAAGGAGCGGGAAATCGTACGACAATGCCTGTCCTCTGACCAGTGCCGCGCCCTCATCCATGCCTTCTTCGCGGAGCGCGCCGTCTCGAAGATTCCCGACGTGCCCAAAGAGACGCCGGCGTTACCCATTCGCCAGGCGGGGATCGTTGGGGCCGGAACCATGGGAGGTGGCATCGCCATGGCGCTGGCTAACGCCGGCATTTCCGTGGTGCTCAAGGACACCGACCAGGCGGCCCTCGACCGCGGACTCACCACTATCCGCAAGAACTATGAAGGCTCGGTCAAGAAGGGACGTTTCTCGCAAGAGGTGATGGACCAGCGGATGGCATTGATCCGCCCGCAGCTTTCCTATGATGGCCTCGACAACGCCGACCTCATTATCGAAGCGGTGTTTGAGAATATGTCACTCAAGAAACAGGTGTTCGCCGAGTTGGACCGCGTCGCCAAACCCGGCTGCGTGCTGGCCTCCAACACTTCCACCCTGGATATTGACCAGATCGCGTCGTCCACAGCGCGTCCGCAAATGGTAATCGGGCTGCATTTTTTCAGCCCGGCCCACGTGATGCGCCTTCTCGAAATCGTGCGCGGCAAGGCCACCAGTAAAGAGGTGATCGCCACTGCCATGGCGCTGGCGAAGACGTTGCGCAAGGTGGGCGTGCTGGTAGGCAATTGCTGGGGGTTCGTGGGCAATCGCATGATGCTGCCATACATGCGCGAGGCGCAGTTTCTGGTGGAAGAAGGCGCCACACCGCAACAGGTGGATCAGGCCCTGTACGAGTGGGGCATGGCCATGGGCATTTTCGCGGTGGACGACATGGGCGGTCTCGACGTGCAGTGGCGTGTGCGGCAGGAACATCAGGAAGACGCGGGCCTCCGCCGGCCGCTGGTGCTCGACAAGCTGTACCACATGGGCCGTCTCGGCCAGAAGACCGGTGCCGGTTGGTATCGCTACGACGAGAATCGCAAGGCCATTCCCGACGCCGCAGTGACCGCGCTGATCGAGCAGACGGCACAAGAAGCGGGCATTCCTCGTCGGAGCATCGGCGGCGAAGAAATCGTGGAACGCTGCATCTACATCATGATCAATGAGGGTGCGCGCATTCTGGAAGAGGGCCAAGCCCTGCGCGCATCCGACATCGATACCGTTTACCTGGCGGGCTACGGTTTTCCGGCGTATCGCGGCGGCCCCATGTGGTTCGCGGACACGGTGGGCCTCGATAAGATCTGCCGCCGGATCGAAGCGTTTCATCGCGAGCACGGCGAACAATGGAAGCCGGCCCCGCTACTCAAGCGCCTGGCGGAAGCGGGCGAGACGTTCGCCGGTCTGGACGAATCGAGGAAAGAAAGTGTCGCTGTCCACTAACGCGCCCGTTAATCCCTTTCGCGACGTTCGCCTCGGCCCCAACGACGTCATCCTCGATCGCCGATCAAATGGCGTGATCTATGCCAAGTCGCCACATCCGCTCGGGCGTTACCCTACGAAACTCACCGAGCGGCTGGATCATTGGGCGAAGGAAGCGCCGGAGCGGACCTTCCTGGCGCAACGCGGCCCCGATGGCAATTGGCGACGGTTGAGCTACGCGGATGCCGCGGCGCAGGCCCGGCGAATCGGTCAGGCTTTGGTGAATCGCGGCCTTTCCGCGGAGCGCCCCCTGGCCGTTCTCTCGGCGAATGATCTCGAACACGCCTTGATCGGCTTCGGCGCGCTCTACGCCGGTATTCCGTACGCGCCCATCTCGCCGGCCTATTCCCTAGTCTCCTCGGACCTGGCCAAGCTGCGCCACATCTTCCAATTGCTCACGCCGGGAATGGTGTTCGCCGCTAGCGGCGCGAAGTATCGCCGGGCCATTCAAGCCGTGAAGCCCGGTGACGCCGAACTGGTGGTGACAAACGATCCGGTGGAAGGCGCCACGCTGTTCTCTGATCTCCTAAGCACTACCGAGGGGCCATCACTCGAGGCCGCGCACGCCAAGGTCACTGGCGAAAGCATTGCCAAGATTCTGTTTACGTCCGGGTCCACTGGCATGCCGAAAGGCGTCATCAACACCCACCGCATGTGGTCGAGCAACCAAGCGATGGCGCTCGCATACTTCGCGTTCATGGCCGATGAACCGCCCGTGATTCTGGACTGGCTGCCGTGGAACCATACCTTTGGCGGCAACGCCGACGTGGGCATGATCCTCTACTGCGGCGGGACCTTCTATATCGACCACGGCAAGCCGGCGCCGGGCCTGTTCGAAGAGAGCATCCGCAATTTGCGCGAGATCGCCCCCACGATGTATCTGAACGTGCCCAAAGGCTTCGAATCGCTGGTCCCTTATCTGCGCGCGGAGCCCGAGTTGCGAAAACACTTCTTCAGCCGGCTGAACCTGATGTACTACGCGGGCGCCGGATTGTCGCAACACGTTTGGGACGAGTTGGAAGCGCTGTCGCTCGAGACGTGCGGCGAACGGATCCTGGTGCTGACCGGCCTCGGGTCGACCGAGACTGCGCCCCACGCCATGTTCGCCGACAAGGAGGCCAGCCGCGCGGGGCACGTCGGCGTGCCTGCGCCCGGTGTGGAACTCAAGCTCGTGCCGGCAGCGGGCAAGTTGGAAGCCCGTTTGCGCGGACCCAATATAACGCCCGGATACTGGCGGCAGGAAGACCTGACGCGAGCCGCTTTCGACGAAGAGGGATATTACAAATTGGGCGACGCCCTGCGCTTCGTGGATGAGAGCAACCCGCGCAAGGGATTCGTGTTCGACGGCCGCATCGCGGAGGATTTCAAGCTGTCGAGCGGCACCTGGGTAAGCGTAGGACCGTTGCGCGCAAGAATACTGAGCCACTTCGCACCGTATATTCAGGACGTCGTGATCGCCGGACACGATCGCGACCATATCGCCATACTAATCTTTCCGGACGTGAACGCTTGCCGGCGCGCCTGCCCCGATGCGATGGCCGGCACACCCGTGGAGGAGGTTCTGAACAGCACGGCTATCCGAACTGTGGTCCAAGCGCTGCTGCAAGAATTCGCCAAGCGGGCCACGGGAAGTTCCAATCGTGTGCAGAGCGCCATCCTGCTGCACGAGCCGCCTTCCATGGACGCGCACGAGATCACCGACAAGGGTTCGCTCAACCAGCGAGCGGTCTTGCAGAACCGCGCCGCGCTGGTGGAAGAGCTGTATCAGCAGTCGCCGCGGGTGATACTGGCTCGCGTTACTGAGCCATGACCAAGGGGAGCGGCGCCTTTTCCGTCTTCACCCAACATCGCAACATTTCCGCCACACTCCAGGCCTGCGCTACGCAGCCTCGCGGCGTATAGGGCGGCTCCGCATCGAACACTTCGCTGAGCGTTCCAATGCAAGCTTGCTGTAGCTGTGGCACCAGGCCCTCGAGCAGTTTCCGCGCCCCGTCCGTATCTCCTGGATGGACCTTCAACCACGCGTCCACATACGGCCCAAGCAGCCACGGCCAGACCGTGCCCTGATGATAAGCGGCGTCGCGCGAGCGCAGGTCGCCGTAGTATTTCGCTTTGTAGTCCGGGTGGCCGGGCGCTAAGGTCCGTAATCCCGCGGGCGTCAGCAGCCGCGCGGTCACCACGTCCATCACCGATTGCCATCGCTCCGGATCGAGCACGGGATGATCCAGTGAAATCGCCAGCAATTGGTTGGGGCGGCAGGCCTCATCATTGCCGCTGTTTTCGGCGCCGACCACATCATATAGGTAGCCGCCGCGGTCAAACCAAAAGCGGCGGTTGAAGGAGTCTTTCGCGCGCGCCGCTATCTCACCGACTATGCCGGCTTGGTGCTCGTCGCCTTCTTCGCGCAGCCATTGCTCCAACAGTCGCAGAGCGTTGTACCAGAGCGCGTTGATCTCTACTGCTTTGCCCCGGCGTGGCGTCACCACCCAATCACCCACCTTGGCATCCATCCAGGTGAGCGCGTACCCTTCCTGGCCCTGCCGCAACAACGCATCGGTCGGGTCCATGCCGATACCGAAGTGCGTCCCGCGCACATGGTGTTCCATGATGTCCACCAGCTTGGGAAGGAGTTGACGCAGAGTAGCGCGGTCGCCCGTGAACTTGAGGTAGCGGTCAATTGCATGGAAGAACCAAAGCGTGGCATCCGCTGTGTTGTAGAGACCATCTTTTACGCCCTCTGGAAAGAGGTTGGGGATCAAGCCATCGCGAATGTAGTGGCCAAAAGTGCGTAGGATCCAGCCCGCTTCGATCGCTCGCCCGGTAGCCAGCGTGAGACCCTCCAGGCTGATCATGGTGTCGCGGCCCCAATCGGTGAACCAGTGGTACCCGGCGATTACGGTGCGCACCTCGTCGCCGGCGGCGTGCGCGCGTGTCGCATCCGCCACTCGGCCCACGGGCGTAATAAGGAACTGGTCCGCCGCCAGCACCAGCTCCGCGGCTTGTCCCGTCTGGGCTGCAGGAGGGGCGGCTGCGACCAACCGGTTGCGGCGATCCAGTTCGGCGCCGAACGCGTTTTCAGGACTCAGTGCGCGAATGTTTTCCCAATCTTCCGTGGAAGCGGTGAGGGTGGTCCGATCGCCTTCGCCCAGATCGGTCCGGAAATAGCCGGGGCTCCATAACGAGCCTTCCCAATCGTAGCCGCGGCTGCGTTCCGTGGGATAGGGAATTGAGCTGGTCTCCTTCCGATCGAAGGTGAAGGCCGCCGATGGGCCGCGCACCAGAAGGCGCAGCGTGGGCAAATCGTGGCGGGAAGTGATTTCGAATTGGTCGCCGTGAACGGTAAGCACATATTGGCGCTCATCGGCGGTACTGACCGGCGAATCGTGCGGGCGAAAATGGATGGCGGGACGCAGCCCCAGCCGCAGCCTTCCGTTGCCGGCAAGCAGGTGGTACGTGATGTGGACAGTGTTCTGCCTGTAGGGCAGCATCAGGCGTTTTTCGAGAATGAATCCACCAAACTCATAACGCCAAACGGGTAACCCGGCTTCGAGTCGAAACGCCGCCACGGGAATGATATGTTCCGGAGCGATCGCGGCCAGCTCTTCTGCTCCTGTGTACACCACCCGGCGATCGGGAAGGCGCAGACGCTCCGACAGGCCGTTGAGCATCATGGTGCGGCCCAGTGGGTTAGGAAGCGCCGCGATGAGCGGTCCGTGATAACGCCGTGTGATGGCGCCGCTCACCGTGCCCGAGGCATATCCGCCGAGCCCGTTGGTGACCAGCCATTCCTGGAATTCAGCCATCGCCCGATGGTCCCGCGGCTGGACGCATCACAACGGCAGCATTGCCAAGAATGCGCCAGTCCCCCTCAGTTGCCACGGGCGGCGTTCCGCTGCCGCCATACCGTGGATGTTCGCTTGACCACAGCACCTCCCACACCTTATCTCGCGGCGCCGCCAGCAGAGGTTCCGGTGCGGGGTCCAGGTGGAGATCCGAGCCTAGGTTGATGAGAAGCAGGCGGTCGTCGCCGTTCGCGGAGAAGTAGCGCACCAGCAGCGCATGGTCTGTGAGAACCGCGCCATCCACAGACCCCTGTTTTTGCAAACGAAACACCGGATCCTGGCGGCGGAGTCGCAACAGGTCCTTATGCAAGTGGTAAGCCGGCGCGTGCCGTTGTCGCTCGCCGAAATCCAGCTTGCAGCGTTCGAAATTAGTGGGATCGCCGGGGTCGATCAGGTACTCACCCATTTCCTGCTGGGCCACGCTCGGGAATTGCGACAGAAACTGCGCGCGACCCTCGCGAACCAGTTTGCCTAGCTCCGGATTATGATCCGCGAAGAAATAAAATGGGCTGGACGCTGCGAATTCCTGTCCCTGAAAGAGCATGGGCGTGCCCGGCGCGAGCAATAACAGCGCCGTCATCGCCCGGTATCGCCCCGGACTCGTGAGCTGCTCCAGGCGCTCGCCCCGGCCGGAATTCGCAATCTGATCGTGGTTCTGCAGGTAGACGACAAACTGCGCCGCCCGGAGGTCCAGCGCCGGAGTACCGCGCTGCTTCTTCTGCCATCGGTAATACTGCCCCTGGTATAAGTAGCCGTACTTCACGGCGGACAGCAGCTCTTGCGATTTCCCCAGATAACCGCTGTAGTACGCTTCGTTGCGCCCGGTCAGGGCGACTCGCGCGCTGTGATGGAAGTCATCGTTCCACAAAGCATCGATGCCGTAGCCGCCAGAACTGGCGGGCCGCGCCAGCCTGGCATCCTGCGATTCATTCTCCGCCACGACGATGATGTCGCGCCCCGGCGCGCCTTGTCGGGCGGCCTTCGTAAGCTCCGCCATGATGTTCGCTGGAGACGCGTCGTGGATGGCGTGGGTGGCGTCCAGCCGCAAACCGTCCAGGTGGTACTCATCTATCCAGTAGCGCGCATTGCTGACCACCCACTCGCGGACACCGCAACTATTCTCGCCATCATAATTGATGGACTCCCCCCATTCGTTCGCATATCGGTTGGTGAAGTAGTCTTCGGAAAATTGCCGGAGATAATTGCCGTCGGGCCCGGCATGGTTGTATACCACGTCGAGGATCACGCCCAGTCCAGCGCTGTGGGCGTCGTCAATCAAGCGGCGGAACTCGTCAGGCTGGCCGTAGATCGCCACTGGTGCGAAGAAACCGACCCCGTCGTAGCCCCAGCCGAATCGGCCTGGAAAATCGGCCACCGGCATGATTTCGATCACCGTGATTCCAGCATCCGCCAGTTCCGGCAGTTCCCGGCGCGCCGCATCGAAAGTGCCTTCGCGCGTGAACGTTCCGATGTGCAGCTCGTAGATCACTTGCCCTGCGAGCGTCACGCCGCGCCAATTGCTGTCGCTCCAGCGGAATGCAACCGGATCGATTACCTGAGAGGGACCATGCGGGCCTTCCGGCTGGAAGCGAGAAGCGGGGTCAGGAAACGCATCGCCGCCATCCAGGCGGAAGCGGTAGCGCGACCCAACGGCGGCGTTGGGAGCCAGGCCGGAATGATAACCGCCAGACTCACGCTCCAACTGATGGGTAGCTTGAGGCGCGCCTTCGAACACCACTTCCACGGTTTTCCGCCGCGGCGCCCACACACGGAAGTGAACGCCCTCCGGCCCGACTTCGGCGCCAATCGGATATCGTCGCAGCATAACTCGTGCGGGACACGTAGCAAGCGGTCTTCCACGCCACCCCTTACACGCCCGCTCCCAGTCATGTTCGATACAGTATCGCGGGCCCGCTACTTTTCCACAATATCGGACTTCATGGGACCCAGTACGCTGAGCAGGGTGTTCTTGTCCGCCTCTTTTACCTTGAACTTGTCCAATGCGCCCACCAGGTCTTCCACCAGTGCGTTGAAATCGGCGCCGCTGATACCCATTCCAGCGTGGGCTGCTTTCATGCTTTTGCCGGTGTACTTGCAGGGCCCGCCGCTGGCCTCGCAGATCTGATCGACGAGTTTCATCTTGAAGGCGGCCAGACGCTTTGGATCCGAAGCGGCATCCTTGAAATACCCGTTAATACGGCTGTCACCCGCCACGCGGCCCACGAATTCATCGACTACCGCTACGATCGCTTTTTTGCCTCCCAGGCTTTTGTAGAGTGCATCATGGCCGCCGGCGGACATGGTGGAAGCGGCGCCGAAGGCCAACAGGCCGGCGCAGAACACACGAAGAGCATAGCTACACATAAGGTTCCTTCTCTGGATTTGAATTCCGCTCAGAGGCGGTTCATTGAAGGATACGTACCAGGCGCAACTTCGGACGTGGCTTCGCGCGCCCCCCGCGTTAAACCGCTACGGAACCTTCTCTTCCGCCAGCGCGATCCGAGTCTGCGCGCGCTGCAACGCCGCAAGCGCCACCGCCGGATCGAAGCCGGGATTTAACACTTGCTCCTGCGCGCGCCGCTGCGCTGCCCGCGCGCGTTCCACGTCGATTTCATCGGCGCGTTCCGCCGCGTCCGCCAGCACCCGCACATGGTCTTCCAGCACCTCCAGAAAACCGCCATGCACCGCCAGGTAACGACGCTCGCCACGCACCAAGTAAGCCAGAAAGCCGCTCCCCAATTCCCCCAGTAAAGGCGCGTGGCCCGGCAGAATCCCCAGGTAGCCGTCTTTGCCGGGAACCTGCACCTCGCTCACTTGTTCGTGCACGCGGGGCCGCTCGGGTGTCACCAGTTCCAGGTCCAGAGTGTCTGCCATCGCCAGCTCCGCGTTACGCCCTCTTCAGTGTTTCGTTGCGCTCCAGCACTTCTTCGATGGTCCCTTGCATGTAGAACGCCTGCTGGGGGACGTCGTCGTGCTTGCCTTCCGCGATCTCGCGGAAACCTTTGATGCTGTCCGCCAGCTTCACGTATTTGCCCGGAATACCGGTGAACTGTTCGGCCACGTGGAAGGGCTGTGAAAGGAATTGCTGAATCTTGCGGGCCCGCGACACCGCCAGCTTATCCTCATCGGAAAGCTCGTCGATACCCAGAATCGCGATGATATCCTGCAAATCCTTATATCGCTGCAGGATTCCCTTCACCAACTGGGCCGTGTCGTAATGATCGGCGCCGATGACGTTGGGGTCCAGAATGCGCGAACTGGAAGCCAGCGGGTCCACCGCCGGGTAAATGCCCAAAGCCGCGATGTCACGCGAGAGGTTGGTGGTGGCATCCAGGTGCGCGAAAGCCGTGGCCGGGGCTGGATCGGTGTAATCGTCGGCCGGCACGTAGATCGCTTGCACCGAAGTAATCGAACCCTTCTTTGTGGATGTGATGCGCTCCTGCAGCTCGCCCATCTCGGTGGCCAGGTTGGGCTGGTAACCTACAGCCGAAGGCATGCGGCCCAGCAGCGCCGACACTTCCGAGCCGGCCTGCGTGAACCGGAAAATGTTGTCGATGAACAGCAGCACATCCTGGCCCTCTTCATCGCGGAAATATTCCGCCACCGTCAGGCCGGTCAGTCCCACACGCAGACGGGCCCCCGGCGGCTCGGTCATCTGGCCATAGATCAGTGCGCATTTGGACTTGTGATAGTCGTGCGGATCTATAACGCCGCTTTCCTGCATCTCCGTCCACAGGTCATTGCCCTCGCGCGTGCGTTCGCCCACCCCGGCGAACACCGAAACGCCACCATGCTTCATGGCAATGTTGTTGATCAGCTCCATGATGATGACGGTCTTGCCAACGCCTGCGCCGCCGAACAGGCCGATCTTGCCGCCACGCAGGTAGGGCTCCAGCAGGTCGATGACCTTGATGCCGGTTTCAAACATCTCCAGGCGGGTCGATTGGTCTTCGAACGACGGTGCCTGCCGGTGAATGGGATAGAAGTGCTTTGCGTTCACCGGACCCATCTGGTCCACCGGCTCCCCGATCACGTTCAATACGCGGCCCAGCGTCTCCTGACCTACGGGAACCTGCACGGGATGTCCCAGGCTGATGGCGTTCATGCCGCGCACCAGTCCTTCGGTGGGCTGCAGTGCGATGGTGCGCACGCGGCCTTCGCCGATGTGCTGTTCCGCCTCGCAGATGATGTCGATCGGGTTGGGAACGTCAAAGCCTTCGCTGGTGATCCGTATGGCGGTGTGAATCACGGGGATCTGCCCTTCGGCGAACTGGCAGTCCACGGCCGGTCCGGCCACCTGAACTACTTTTCCGATTACCACTGCATGAGTGCTTGTTGCCATATGTCCTTAACCTGCGGCGGCGCCGCTGACCACTTCGATGATTTCCTTGGTGATGCTGGCCTGGCGAACGCGATTCATGTATAGAGTGAGCTTCTCGATCATATCCGACGCGTTCGACGTGGCCGCCTCCATCGCCGTCATGCGCGCTGCGTGCTCCGCGGCAGTGGATTCCAGCAGGGCGCGGTAAAACGCCATCTCCACGTACCGCGGCAGAAGAGCGTCCAACATTTGCACGGGCGGCTGTTCGAAAATGTAATCCACTGGAGTCGCCCGTTCCGGCACTTCCACCGGCAGCACGCGCGTCATCGTGAACTGCTGCGCCACCATGCTCTTGAACGCGTTGTAGATCAGGTAAACCGCATCGATTTCCGCGTTCCGGTACAGTTCCATGGCCTTTTGCGCAATGGGCGCGGTCTGTTCGTAGGAGGGTTTGGCGGAAAGATTAATATGGTCGCCCGAGATGCGGACTGCGCGCTTGCGGAAAAAGTCGCGCCCTTTGCGCCCGATCAGTTCCAAAGTCACTTGGGCGTCGCGATGCTCCGCGATGAACCGCTGCGCGCCTTTGATCAGGTTGCTGTTGAAGGCGCCCGCCAGTCCTTTGTCACTGGTGACCAAAACCAGCAGGATTTTCTGCTGCGGCCGCTGCGCCACCAGTAGGTTCGAACCAGCATCCGGATCTACCGCCGCCGCTGCCGCCACGTTGGCCAGAACTTTTCCCAGCAGCGCGGAATATGGACGCGCCGCAATCACGCGGTCCTGCGCACGCCGCAGCTTCGCCGCCGAAACCATCTTCATGGCTTTGGTGATCTGCTGCGTATTCTTCACCGAGCGGATGCGCCGCCGGATGTCAATCAGGCTAGGCATGCACTTTGCCTGCCGGGCTAGCCGACTGCTCGGCCACGAACCGAGCCTTGAACTCCTGGATCGCCGCTTTCACTTTATCGCGGAGGATATCGTCCAGCGCCTTCTTCACGCGGATCTCATCCCAGATATCGCGATGAGCGTTGTCGATGAATCGGTACAACTCCTCTTCGAACTTGCGGCATTGCTCCACCGGCAGATCGTCCAGGTACCCCTGCGTGCCAGTGAAGATGATCAGCACTTGCTTTTCGAGCGGGAGGGGCTGGTATTGCCCCTGTTTGAGAATCTCCACCAGGTGCTTGCCGCGGTTGAGCTGATCCGTCGACGCCTTGTCCAAATCAGACCCAAACTGCGCGAAAGCCGCCAGGGCACGGTATTGTGCCAGATCCAATCGCAGCGTGCCGGCGATCGACTTCATCGCCTTCGTCTGCGCGTTGCCGCCTACGCGGCTCACGGAAATGCCTACATTGATCGCCGGCCGGACACCCGAGTTAAAAAGGTCGGCTTCCAGGAAGATTTGGCCGTCGGTGATCGAAATGACGTTGGTGGGAATGTAGGCCGAAATGTCGCCCGCCTGCGTCTCGATAAACGGCAGTGCCGTCAGCGAACCGCCGCCTTTCTCCTTGTTGAGTTTGGCGGCGCGCTCCAACAGCCGGCTGTGCAGATAAAACACGTCCCCGGGAAATGCCTCGCGCCCGGGCGGCCGGCGCAGCAGCAGTGAGATCTCACGATACGCGGCGGCGTGCTTCGAAAGATCGTCATAGATGCAGAGCACGTGCTTGCCGCGGTCGCGGAAGTATTCGCCCATCGCGCAGCCGGCGAATGGCGCGAGATATTGCATGGGCGCCGGGTCGGATGCCGACGCCGAAACCACGAAGGTGTATTCCATGGCGCCGTGATCTTCTAGCGTTTTTACAACCTGCGCCACGGTGGAGCGCTTCTGCCCGATAGCGACATAAATACAAATCATGTCGCCGCCCTTTTGGTTGATGATGGTGTCCAGGGCGATAGCGGTCTTGCCGGTTTGCCGGTCGCCGATGATCAGCTCGCGCTGGCCGCGGCCGATCGGAACCATGCCGTCGATGGCCTTGATTCCGGTCTGCATCGGTTCCTTCACGCCCTGCCGGTCCACTACGCCAGGCGCCAGTCGCTCGACGGGATTGTACTCGGTGGTGTGAACGGGGCCCTTGCCATCCAGCGGCACGCCTAACGCGTTCACCACACGTCCAATCAGCGCATCGCCCACGGGGACGGACATAATGCGGCCCGTGCGCTTTACCTCGTCGCCTTCCTTGATTTCCGTGTAGTCGCCCAGCAGCACCGCGCCCACCTGGTCTTCTTCCAGGTTCATGGCGATACCGGCGACGTCGTGCGGGAACTCAATTAACTCTCCAGACATGACCTTCTCCAGGCCATGTATGCGCGCGATGCCATCGCCCACGGAGATTACGGCGCCGACTTCCGACACATCGATCGCCCGTTCGTAGTTCTCAATCTCCTGGCGCAGGATGCTGGTAATTTCATCCGCTCGAATCGAAGCCATAAATCCTTTCCGTTACGCTTATTCTTCCGCGGCCAGGCGTCGCTCCAGGCCATGCAGGCGGCTGCGCAGCGAACCGTCGTACACCGTCGAGCCGAGCCGCGCCACCACCCCGCCGATCAGCGATTCATCCACGCTGAAGTGCATGCGGATGCGCTTTCCGGTCAGCCGCTCGAGCTTGCCATTGAGTATGGTGCGGTCGGCCTCGCTCAACTCGCGTGCCGAAGCCACTTCGGCGCGCGCGAACCCCAAACGCTGGTCCAGAACCAACTCGAAGGCTGGGAGAATCTGCGGCACCTCGGCGATGCGCCGGTGGTCAATCAGGACAAAGAGAAAATTTCGGATTATGCGCGAGAGCCCCAGTTGATCGGCAATCCGGTTCACCACGGCCCTCTTCCTCGCCGCCGGTACGGAGGGCGACACCAGAGCGTTCCGCAGCGGGGTCGAAGAGCCCCACACCGCATCGAAGGCGCGCAATTGCTCGAGCGCCTCCTGCGGTCGAACAGTCGAACCGCTCCCCGTAACCACATCCGCCAGGGCTTCCACGTATCGCGAGATTACCGCCGTGAGAGTCATCAGTTTTGCGCGGGCTGAGCCATCGACGGAAGACTATCGATGTCCCGTACGAAGCCGCGCACCAGGCCTTCCTGCGTATCGGGAGTCATGCGGGCCCGGAGTTTCTGTCCCGCCAGCTGGATCGCCAGTTCGGCGGCATATCGCTTTAGTTCCACGCGGGCCGTCTTACCCGCGGCGACGATTTCCTGTTCGGCGTGGGCGCGCACCTTTGCGATTTCCAAAGGTGTTTGCTGCCGGATCCGTTCCCGTTCCGCCTCCGCTTCCTTCTGCGATTCCGCTCGCAGCGCCGCGATCTCGGATTCCAGACTGGCTAGCCGGCGATCTACTTGGGCCGCGCGGCGCTCCGCGTCCCGCCGTACTAGCTCGGCCTCAGCGATATCTTCACGAATCTTGCGCGCGCGCTCTGCGAAAAATGGCCCGGCATTCTTGCGAATCAGGTACGCAAGTCCGCCCGCAAGGATTATAAAGTTGGCCCATTTGAGCTCCAGTTCGTATCTTTCGGCGAACGACTCAGGCTTCTTGCCTTGCTCACCTTCTTGAGCAAAAACAACAAAAAAAATGCCGCTGAAACAAAGCAGGAGAATCGATCGTATGCCGCGCGTCATGCCGCACTCCGCCTCAAGATCGACTCCGCGATCTGGTCGGCAAGCAGTTCGCTCTCCCGTGCCAGGCCGGTTTTGGCGGCTTCCACGTCTTTCGCCAGCTCAGCCTTGGCCTGCGCGATCAGCGCCTCGGCCTGCTTGCGGGCGGCCTGCAGTTCCGCGGCTTGTTGCTCCTGCAGTTGCTTATGCAGTTGTTCCTGCGCATGGTAGACTTCGCCCTTGGCAGCGCGGATGGCCGCCTCGAATTCGGCGGTCTTTTGGGCCGCGCGCGCCAGGCTTTGCTCGGCTAGTTTGCGCGCGCCTTCTGTAGCTTCGTAGCGCTTCTTGAGTACTTGCTGGATGGGGCCAAAAAAAACGCCCTTCAAATAGAAATGCAGGAAGATCACCAGCAAAAACGTAGGCACGGCTCGTAGCAGAATCCCGCCCAGGTCGCGCAGTATAGCATCCATGTCTTATATAAAAGGAGAGATGGCGACTTACTTGAAATGTCTTTAAGAGTGTTAGGTTAGCACTGTGCGGAAGGGACAGTCAACCGCGTGACAGACCACGCCGAACTGGTACAAATCGTCGATCGCACCATGGCCGAAGCCGTTCGCAAGGGCGGTTCCTGGATCGCGTGCCGCATCGGTTGCCACGAATGTTGTATCGGCCCGTTTCCCATCACGCAACTCGATGCTGTGCGCCTGCGCGAGGGACTGACTGAGTTGAAGACACGTGAACCGGAGCGCGCCGCGCGCGTTCTGCACCGCGCCCATGTCTACGTCGATCACCTCACGGCTGCGTTCCCTGACAATCCGCTGGAGGCGGCACTCACTGTCGATGAAGCGGCCGAAAACGAGTTTTGTCCTGCCCTCGATCCGGCGACCGGCGCCTGCGATCTGTATGCCGCGCGTCCCATTACTTGCCGGACGTTCGGGCCAGCCGTGCGCTTTCCCGGAGAGCCCGCCGCGCGTGTTTGTGAATTGTGCTTCCATGGCGCTACCGATGACGAAATCATCGCTTGCTCCGTAGAGATCGATACTGCTCCCGAAGCCGGCGGAGAAACTATAGTAGCTTTCGCGCTCGCCGGCGGCTGCGAAGCCATGCACTAGGGTAAAACCCGCTCCCTCTGCAGCTGGTCTTACCGAGGACAAAGGGAGCTTTGCCTTTAGCTCACTCTTTCCGCCCCTCCCTCATGACGATGAGCCCCGCCTCGCACGCCCCCCACCCTCCCCAGACGTGGTAGGATTTTAAATTCGACCGACCAGACGTGCCACGGTGGGCCTCAGGACCCCCGTTTCGACGAGGCCGGTTCGGCCTACTACTTACACCCCCAGGAGGATGGATGAGCCCGCAAGAAGTGCTGGAATTTGCCAAGAAAAACGATGCCAAGCAGCTGGATCTGCGGTTTACCGATATCCCCAGCTTGCAGCATCATGTCTCCTACCCGATTAATGAGCTTGGATTGAGCAGCTTCGAAGATGGCTTCGGGATGGATGGATCGAGCATACGGGGCTGGGCGGCGATTCATGAGAGCGACATGCTCCTGATCCCCGATCCCAACACCGCGTTTATGGACCCCTTCGCCGAGACACCTACCCTGGTCATGTACGGTGACGTGAAGGACCCCATTACCAAGCAGCGCTACGAGCGGGACCCACGGTGGATCGCCCAGAAGGCCGAACTGTATCTCAAGAATAGCGGTATCGCCGATACAGCCTACTTCGGGGCGGAAGCCGAGTTCTTCATCTTCGACAACGTCAGCTTCGATCAGACTCACAACTCCGGCTACTACTTCATCGATGCCGAGGAAGGTCGCTGGAACTCGGGCCGCAGGGAGAACAATCTCGGTTACCGTCCGCGTTATAAGGAAGGCTACTTCCCGGTGCCGCCCACGGATCACTATCAGGATCTGCGCAGCGAGATGGTGCAGACTATGATCAAGTGCGGCCTCAACATCGAGTGCCACCATCATGAAGTCGCCACCGGCGGCCAATGCGAAATCGACCAGCGCTTTGACACCCTGGTGAAGTCGGCCGACAACATGATGCTGTACAAATACATCATCCGCAACGTGGCCAACCAATACGGCAAGACCGTAACGTTTATGCCCAAGCCGATATTCGCCGACAACGGCAGCGGCATGCACACGCATCAGAGCCTGTGGAAGGAAGGCAAGCCGCTGTTCGCCGGCGACGCCTATGCCGGTCTCAGCCAACTTGGCCTGCACTACATTGGCGGATTGCTGAAGCATGCACGTGCACTGTCGGCCATCATCGCGCCCACCACCAACAGCTACAAGCGCCTGGTGCCGGGCTATGAGGCGCCGGTCAACCTGGCCTACTCACGGCGCAACCGTTCGGCCGCCTGCCGCATCCCGATGTACTCGGCCAGCCCCAAGGCGAAGCGTGTGGAATTCCGCCCGCCCGATCCGTCAGCTAATCCCTATCTCGCCTTCGCGGCGATGATGATGGCCGGCATGGACGGCATCCTGAACAAGCTCAACCCGGGCGAGCCGCTCGACAAGGACATCTACGATCTGACACCGGAAGAGATGAAGAGCGTTCCCTCCATGCCCTCTTCGCTCGAAGAAGCGCTCAGTTGCCTGGAAGACGATCATGCCTTCATGCTGCGCGGCGACGTGTTCACCGAGGAGCTGATCGAAACGTTCATCGATTACAAGCGCAAGAACGAGGCGGACGCCATCCGTCTGCGGCCGCACCCCTACGAGTTCGCGTTGTACTACGACATCTAATTGCAAGGCACCATCGTCCAAATCAGCACTTCCCCGGGAGGCCTCCCGAAACGTCCTGTTGCGGGAGGCCTTATCACGCCGCTGGGGATCGAGGGTGATCTGCACGCGCACCCTTCCATTCACGGCGGGCCGCGCAAAGCCATCCTCATCATTGCCTCGGAAATAGTGGAAGAGTTGACCGCGCGCGGGTACCCGTTGTTTTACGGCGCGATGGGTGAGAATCTCACCACCCGCGGCATTTGCATCCGCGATCTGCGTATTGGCGACCAGCTCCGGGCTGGCGGCACGCTGCTCGAAATCACCCAGCCCCGCGGTCCCTGCACTGCTCTCGATATGTATGGCGAGTCACTTAAAACCGAAGTCTACGATTCCCGGGTGAAGGCGCTCGATCCCGATTCGGCGCACTGGGGAATGAGCGGATTCTATTGCCGAGTGTTAACTCCCGGACCAATTCACACCAACGATCTCATCGAGGTCGTCGCGTCGCTGGCCTGACTTGCCCAGGCGAATAACTTCCGTAACTGACTGTTAACCCCGCCTTTATCCAGCCGGACGCTATAATCAAAAGACGGGCCACGTTCGCCTGACGTCATGATCAGTCTGTTGGAGGGGGTAGACTTCCGGGATCCGTCCCGTGCCCTGGACGCCGTAAACCGGCTAGGGAACGGGCTGCCGGAGCGCATTGCGGCGAGGATTCGGTTGCTGCTGGCTTCGGTTCCCGACCCGGACGGCTCTCTCCGCTATTTGGGACGTCTGCGGCAGACTTCTCCTTCCGCATTCGACCGCATCGCCAGCTCCCCGGCGGCCCTACGTTGTGCGGTAACGCTATTCTCCTACAGCCATTTCCTCTCCGATTCTGTGCTGCAAAACCCGGAGCGAATTCTACAGGTTTCGAATTCCGGCAGCCTGTATCGGGTTCTATCCGACGAGGAGTATGCCGAGCGCCTTTTTGACTTTTTGGGCGCCGATCGTCAAGGCGTCCCTTCCGCCGTCGACCTCGCCCGCTTCCGGCGCAGGCAGATGTTGCGCATTGTCGTGCGCGACATTCTGGGCATCGCCACGCTTTCCGAAGTGACCGAAGAGATCTCTCATCTCGCTGACGCCATCCTGGACGTATGCTACCGCCGCATTCGCGAGGAATTTGTCGCGCGCCACGGCGAACCGCGCCTGGAAAACGGAAATCCCTGCGGCCTTTCCGTGATCGCGCTCGGCAAACTGGGCGGTACGGAACTGAATTACAGCTCCGACATCGATCTGATGTTCGTGTACGGCGGCTGCGGCGAGACCGATGGCCCGGAACGCATCACCAACAAAGAGTTCTACAAGAAGGTGGCCAACCAGTACACCGCCCTGCTCTCCAGCTATACGGCTGAGGGCCAGTGTTACCGCGTTGACCTTCGCCTGCGGCCGGACGGCACCCTGGGGGAGATCTGCACGTCGCTCGAGGGAGCGCGTGCCTACTACGAGCAGCGCGCGCGGGACTGGGAAAAACAAATGCTCATCAAAGCGCGCGTCGCGGCCGGAGAGCGCGAGCCCGGAACTGCGCTGCTGGAGTTCGTGGAGCCCCTGATTTACCAGAGTTCGCTCGATTTCCACGCCGTCGAGGCGGTTTCCGAAACGCGGCAGCGTATCCGCGAAAAGGTCGCCACCCGCCGCCGCCCCTCGCACGGGCTCGATATCAAGCTGGCCTCCGGTGGCATTCGCGATATCGAGTTTCTGGTGCAATGCCTGCAACGCCTGCATGGGGGCCGCGACGCATGGGTCCGCCACGGAGGCACCATGCTGGCACTATTCCGCCTACGCGACAAGGGGCTGCTGTCCGGTCCTGAATATGCACGGCTAGCCGCCGCCTACCAATTTTTGCGCCACCTGGAACACCGCCTGCAGATGGAGGACGATCGGCAAACTCACACGCTTCCTACCGACCCCGAGGAGTTGGACCTTTTGGCTCGCCGCATCCCGCCGGAAAGTCCGGGCGTGGCCCTCACCGGAGAAGGACTGGTCGAACGTCTGGAGCAGCACCGCGAGGCCGTCCGCGAAATCTACGAACGGGTGATTCACGCGCAGAAGCCGATGTATTACACGATTCCCGCCGAACCCGCTCTGGTGCAGGAGGAAGTCGAGACACTGGCTCCGGCCAGCAATTTGACCCGTTTCCTGGATCAGCGGGCGCCGCAGCTGGCAGTGGTGGTCCACAACGCCAACCTGCACCGCGGCCGCGAGCGCTTCGAACATTTTCTGGAAAAAGCCTTCGCCAGT
Source organism: Bryobacteraceae bacterium (assembly GCA_035948775.1). Taxonomy (GTDB): domain Bacteria; phylum Acidobacteriota; class Terriglobia; order Bryobacterales; family Bryobacteraceae; genus PSRJ01. The sequence continues at coordinate 88,800 of DASZIV010000134.1, read as the reverse complement.
CCCGAGGTGCTGGCACGCCTGAATTCCGATGCGCTGCTGGCAGCCGCTGTGCTCGATATCTTCGAACATAGCCCCTACTTCGCCGATCAACTGTTGCGCCATCCCGAGCTTTTGGATGAAATCGGCCGGCCTGTGCAACTGGAAGGTGAAGCCTTGCCCGATGGCGCCGCCCTGCGCCGCTTCTATCGCCGCCAGATGCTGCGGATTCAAAGCGAGAGCGTCCTTCAGTCCCAGGAGATTTTCAGCACGCTGCGAAAGACTTCGGCGCTGGCCGATGCTGTAATCGAAGCGGCTTATCGCATTGCTTTGACAGAAGCGCCCCCGCCCGCCAACCCTTCTTACGTGCCGCACGACCAGATGATGGTGGTCACGCTTGGCCGCCTGGGCATGGGTGAATTCGATTTGGGTTCGGACGCTGACTTGATCTTTGTCATCCCCGATGCCGACGCCGGCGAACACGAATACTGGTCCGGTGTGGCCGAGCGCATCATTCAGACACTAGGATCGTACACCGGCGAAGGTGTGATGTTCACGGTCGATACCCGTCTGCGGCCCAATGGCCGCGAAGGCGACCTGGTGCAGACCCAGGGCGCCTACAAAACTTACTTTACCGACCATTCGGAGGCGTGGGAAGGCATTACCTATATGAAGGCGCGCGCTGTGGCTGGCAACCTGGAGCACGCCACGGATTTCCTGCATGAACTGCAAGAGGCCGATTGGCGCCGCTACGGCCAAAGCATGCGGTCACGCAAAGAACTGGTCGAAATGCGCGCCCGTCTGGAGCGCGAGCAGGGGCCGCGCAACCCGCTCAAGGCCGGCGTCGGCGGCTATTACGATATTGATTTCGCTCTCATGTATCTGCGACTCAAAGGCGCGGGTATCTTTTACAAAGTGCTGAACACGCCCGAGCGCATCGACGTGATCGAGAAGATGGGCCACCTCACCCGCGAAGATGCGGACTTCCTGCGCAGTTCCGCCACGTTCTACCGCGCCATCGATCATGGCCAGCGCATCATCTCAGGTCACGCCGAAGGCAGCCTGCCCACCTCCCAGGCGCAATTCGAACTGCTGGGCGATCTGGTGAAGCGCTGGACGCCCGAACACCTGCATCAGCAGCGCCTCGACGTAGCGCTGCGCGAAATCCGCGGCCGCACCCGCGAGTTCTTTAACCGGTTGTTCGGCCGGTCCTAGGACGATAAGATGATGGATGCGATGGCCGCCACTACACTTCTCTCGTTTGAGGAGTTCGAACAGCTACCTAGCGAGCCCGGCAAGCTGGAGTTGCTGGATGGGGAACTGATTCATTTGCCGCCTGCGAAATTCAAGCACATGAAGCTGGCCTACAGGCTCTGCGATTTGCTGAAGCCGATCGTGGCCGCCTCCGATAACGCCGCAGGACTAGGCGAGGTCTATCCGGAAATGGGTTATAAAATCGGCCAGAAAGCATGGCTCGTGCCGGATGTCAGTATCAACCGTATCAACCAGCCGTGTGGCGATTACCTCGAGGGCTCACCCGCGTTGGCGGTCGAGATCATTTCTGAGGCCAATCGCGCCGAGGACGTGGATCGCAAAGTGAAAACCTATCTCGCCAACGGCGGCAAAGAAGTCTGGGTAGTGTATCCCAAAACGCAATACGTATTGGTGTTCGGCGAAGGCCGCGTCGAGGAATTCCGTGGCACCTTGCGTTCCGCGATTGTTCCTGGACTCCTGATCGACCTCGATCAATTGTTTTCCTGATGGACAAGGTTGATGCTGTGATCGCGGCCGCTAAGCAAGGAGATGTGCCCCTTGTGTCTTCGCTGTTAGACGAAAACCCAGCCCTGGCAACCGCCGCCACTATGCTCGGATCGCAGCCCATCCACGCAGCGTTCTTCAGTGGCCATCAACCGGTAGTCAACCTTCTTCTGAACCGGGGAGTTTCCATCGATGCAGGTCTGGCCGCCGAACTGGGCATGGTTGCTCACGTCGAGTCGGCCGTGCGCGCCAATCCTGATCTCGCAAAGGAGTTCGGGTCGACGGGAAGTACGCTCCTGCATCGAGCCTGTTATTGGGGACAAGTTGCCGTCAGCCGGCTGCTGTTGAAGGCGGGTGCCGAGGCCAACGCTCCAACGCGTGACGGCTTTCTCCAAATCCGCCCACTCGGGTGCGCGGTCGCAGCTCCCGATGTCCCGAATCCCAGCCACCAGGAGGACACCGTCCTGGGATTAGTACGCCTGTTGCTCGATCGCGGCGCCGATGTCAACGGCCGCCGGCGTGACGGCCTCACTGCTCTTCACAGCGCCGCCTATCGCGGCCATCTTCAGGTGATGCGTTACCTCCTGCAGCACGGAGCCGACGTCGCGATCCGGGGGTCGGACCCCACGCCGGACAGACCGCCGCCGATCTGGCGCTCGCGCAGGGCAAACGGGAGGCCGTCGCGCTGTTGGCCATAACCTAATTGCCCTCGGTGTTTCCACGTAGGCTGGCATGTCTAAGGTCCTACGCCAGCATGAGTTGACCGCCAACGCCGGTAAAGATCGCGTAAGCTAGCCGATATGAATAGTATGCCGGAACGGCGCTCGGAAGTTCGGATGTTGTGCGCGGATCTGATCGAGATCTGTTGGAAGGATAGCGGGGGCAAAACACAGAAGGCACAGGCCGTTTTGGAAGATATCTCTGCTTCCGGCGCGTGTCTGCAACTGGAAGTCGCTATTCCTTTGAACGCGGTACTCACTTGGAGATCGCCCAAGAAAGAGTTCTCTGGCTCGGTACGTTACTGCGTCTACCGGGAAATCGGCTATTTTGTGGGCGTTCAGTTTGACTCGTCGTCGCAATGGTCGCGAACCGCGTATCAGCCGCAACATTTTCTCGATTTGCAGAAGCTGATGCCACGGCCTCGGCGCTAACATTAGCGCCCGGCAGCACTCCGGCCCCGCCATGTGGCGCGGAGGAAATCGCGGTTCATGCGGGCGATCACCTCCAGCCGGATCTCCTTCGGACACACCGCCTCGCATTCCCCAATGTTGGTGCAGCTGCCGAACCGTTCCTGGTGAGCTTGCGAGACCATGGCGACGACTCGATCATCCCGCTCGGGCTGCCCCTGCGGAAGCAGGCCGAGGTGCGAGATCTTAGCTCCCAGGAACAGCGAAGCGGACGCGTTGGGGCACATCGCCACGCAGGCGCCGCAGCCGATGCACGCCGCCGCGTCCATGGCCCGATCGGCATTCTCCTTGGGTACCAGGATAGCGTTGCCATCGGGCGAGCTTCCTGTGGAGACTGAGATGAATCCGCCGGCGGCGATCAGCCGGTCAAACGCGCTGCGATCCACCACCAGGTCGCGGACCAACGGAAACGCGTGTGCCCGCCAGGGTTCCAGGTACAGCTCCTGGCCCTCGCGGAAGTGGCGCATGTGGAGCTGGCAGATCGTAGTGCCCGGCAAGGGACCGTGTGCCACTCCATTGATCATAAAACCGCACATGCCGCAGATCCCTTCCCTGCAGTCGTGATCGAACGCCACCGGCTCTTCGCCCTTCTCAATCAGGGATTCGTTGAGGACGTCCAGCATCTCCAGGAATGACATGTCCTCGTTGGCATTGGGTACTTCGTAACGCACCATGCGCCCCTTCTCCGCGGCGTTCCGCTGGCGCCAGATGTGGAGAATGAGTCGCATTACTTATAGCTCCGTTGCGTCGGATGCACGTATTCGAAGGTCAGTGGTTCCCGGTGCAGTTCGGGGGCACTGCCTACGCCGTGGAATTGCCATGCGGCCACGTACGAGTAGTGTGCGTCGTCGCGCGCCGCCTCACCGTCTGGCGTCTGATACTCTTCGCGAAAATGGCCGCCGGCCGATTCGTTGCGGTGAAGCGCATCCGAGCATATCAGCTCGGCGAGCTCGAGGAAGTCCGCGACGCGTCCGGCCTTTTCGAGCGACTGGTTCAATTCTTCTCCAGTGCCCAACACACGCACTTCGCGCCAGAACTGCTCGCGCAGTCCCGGAATTTCCCCCAACGCGTGCTCCAGCCCTTGAGCCGTGCGCGACATCCCGCAATAGTCCCACATGAGTTTGCCCAATTCGCGGTGGAATGAGTCGACCGAGCGGGTCCCTTTGGCGTCCAGCAGGCGTTGTGTAATGCAAGCGACCTCCGTCTCGGCCGAGCGCACCGCGGAATGATCCGCGGGAATCTCCCCGAAATGTTGGGACGCCAGATAATCGCCGATCGTGTTGGGCAGGACGAAGTAGCCGTCGGCCAGTCCCTGCATCAGCGCGCTCGCTCCCAGCCGGTTGGCCCCGTGGTCCGAGAAATTGGCCTCGCCAATCACGTACAGCCCTGGGATCGTGGACATCAGGTTGTAGTCCACCCAAAGCCCGCCCATCGTGTAGTGAATGGCGGGATAAATGCGCATGGGCGCCACGTACGGGTCCTCGCCGGTGATGCGCTGGTACATATCGAACAGATTGCCGTAGCGCTCGCGGATGAGGTGCTTGCCTAAGCGCTCGATGGAATCCCGGAAATCCAGATACACAGCCAGGCAGGTGTCGCCGACTCCGCGACCCTCATCGCAGACGGATTTGGAATTGCGCGACGCCACGTCGCGCGGCACCAGGTTGCCGAAGCTAGGATATTTGCGCTCCAGATAGTAGTCGCGCTCATCTTCGGGAATTTGCGCAGGCGGGCGCTCGTCGCGCTTCTTCAACGGCACCCAGACTCGTCCGTCATTGCGCAGGGACTCGCTCATGAGCGTCAGCTTGGATTGGTAGTCCCCCGAAACCGGGATGCAGGTGGGGTGAATTTGCGTGTAGCACGGATTCGCGAACAATGCCCCGCGCTTGTGAGCGCGCCAGATCGCCGTGGCGTTCGATCCCTTGGCATTGGTCGAAAGGTAGTACACGTTGCCATAGCCGCCGGTACCCAAAACCACCGCATCGGCAAGGTGCGATTCGACCTTACCCGTAATCAGGTCTCTGGTGACGATCCCCCGGGCCCGTCCATCCACCACGATGAGGTCCAGCATCTCGGTGCGCGGAAACATGCGGACCTGGCCGGCGCCGATCTGGCGTTCGAGTGCCTGATACGCTCCCAGCAGCAATTGCTGACCGGTCTGGCCGCGCGCGTAAAAGGTCCGCGAGACTTGCGCGCCTCCGAAGGAACGGTTGTCCAGATAACCGGAGTACTCGCGGGCGAAGGGTACGCCTTGCGCAGCGCACTGGTCGATTATGTTGACGCTGATCTGCGCCAGCCGGTAGACGTTGGATTCGCGCGAGCGGAAATCGCCGCCTTTCACCGTGTCGTAGAACAGGCGATAGATGCTGTCGCCGTCGTTGTGATAGTTCTTGGCGGCGTTGATCCCACCTTGCGCCGCAATGCTATGAGCGCGGCGCGGCGAATCCTGAAAGCAGAAACACTTTACGTTGTATCCGAGCTCGCCCAGAGTAGCGGCAGCGGAGGCGCCCGCCAGGCCGGATCCGACCACAATGATGGTGTGTTTCCGCTTGTTCGCCGGATTCACCAGCTTGAGAGAGAAGCGATGCCGCTCCCATCGCGTCTCGATGGGGCCGCCCGGCGCTTTGGAGTCCAATACCATGCTTCCTCAATTCGCGAGAAAACCGGCCATGACAGCAACCGGAATCGAAATGTTCCCAACGGCAATGAGCACGGCCACAATGGCGGCGAGCCGCTTCATTCTCGGCGTAAACCGCGGATGGCTAAACCCCACCGACTGAAACATGCTCCACAGCCCGTGGTACAGATGCAGGCACAACAGCAGCATCGCCACGATGTAGAAGACCGCTACCGCCGGATGCTGGAAGCCATTGATCAGATTGGCTCGCACATTGGGATGATTCGGCCCCAGTTCTGCAAGGGGAAGGACGCTGCCCAGCGTAAGGTGCAACACATGAAAGATAACGAACGCCGCGAGAATCGGGCCGCTCCACATCATGGTGCGGGCGGCGTAGGAGGCTGGGACGTCATCCTTTTTCACATACCCAATGGGGCGGGCCGCGCGCTTCAAATTCCAGAGTTGCACCGATGCGGTGATGTGCAGCACCACGGCCACGAGCAACAGCGCCCGCACGCCCCACAACAAACCAGCCATGCTCGGATCATGCAAGAAGGCGGCATACCGGTTGATCTGGTCGTGATCCGCTGAATAGACCTGGAGATTGCCCAGCAGGTGACCGATCACATATCCGAACAGAATCAGACCGGTCACTGCCATGACCGCTTTCTTTCCGATAGGAGCTTCGTAAAAGCGGACGACCCGATGGACCTGTGGAATCGCTGCAGAACTCATGTATGATGTTGAACCCAGGCGAACAAGCGTCGCACGGAAATTGTGCGGCTCCCCATTACATGGGATGCACGAGAGGCATGTGCGGCTTCCAAAACTCCAGTATACTCATCCACGCCGTGGGCTGCGGGTATGGCGCGTATTTGGCATACTTGCCGCGTCCGTTTTCTAAGGTCACAGTTTGTGACCTTAGAGCCGTGGCTTCATCAGCCGTTAGCTCCAGCAGAAAATCCGACGGGAAGCGGTCCCGGTTCCTGCGAACGGCCTGCTTGAGAGCCTTCGTCGAAACGCGATACAACTCGGCCAGTGCGTCGTCGAGCATGACTTTCTGACCGCGGATGAGAATCTTGCGCTCAATTCTTTCGACCACAACGGGCAGGGTTACGCCGGGCGCGGCGGCGGATTTCTTCCGTATCACTAGGTAACTCTTTGGTAATCGAACGAAACGCCAGCATAGCAGCTATCACCGCATTACAATGGACCTGTACCCGCGCAGCCATGCCATCCGATCCGGACATCAGTTTAATCCTTCCGGCCTACAACGAGGCTCGCGTGATTCCTCTTACCATCGCCGATGCGGTGCGCTACTTTGGCAGCCGCGGACTTGTCTACGAAATCATCGTCGCGGCTGACGGCTCCGATGGCACCCGGGAGGTGGTCCGCGAGCTGGCGCGCGAGAACCCGGCGCTTAGCGCGATCGGTCACCAGGAGCGCAGCGGGAAGGGCCGTGGAATTCGGGAGGCGGTGGAGCGGGCCTTGGGCGCGGTGATTGGTTACGCCGATGCCGATAACAAAGTTCCCATCGACGAATTCGATAACTTCCGTCCCTGGCTCGAAAAGGGGATCGAGGCGGTGATCGGCACGCGCCGCGGAGGCGCTCGCATCGAACGCCATCAGCCGCTTTACCGCCGAATCGGTTCCCGAGGTTTCCTCTGGTTCATGCAAACGGTGGTGGGCTTGCCGGGCATTAACGACACTCAGTGCGGATTCAAGTTCTTCCAACGCGCGGCAGCCAAGGAACTGTTCCGACGACAAAAGATCGACGCCTACATGTTCGATGTGGAAGTGCTGGCCATCGCGCGCCGGCTGGGATACCGCATCCAGCAGGTGCCCGTACGCTGGCGCGATGACGCCGATAGCCGGCTCGATCTGGTCTCCGGGAACTTGCGCAACGTGCGCGACATTTTCCGCATCGGCCTCGACCACCGGTTCGGAGGGAGAGCTTCTTGAAAGCATTCGTGACCGGAGCAGCAGGTTTTATTGGCAGCAATCTGGTGGACCGCCTCCTGGCGGACGGCCACGAGGTAACGGGCTTCGACAACTTCTCCACGGGCTGTGCCGAGTTCCTTGAAAAGGCGCGTCCCTGCCCCAGGTTCCGGCTGATCGAAGGCGATCTGCTGGATTACGATGCTGTGGCGCGCGCGGTGGCGGGCAGCGATTTCGTGTTTCACCTGGCGGCCAACGCCGACGTGCGCTTCGGCCCCGATCATCCTCGCAAGGACCTGGAACAGAACACCATGGCAACGTCGAATGTCCTGGAGGCGATGCGTGCCGCGGGAGCCCGCAAAATCGCGTTCTCTTCGACCGGTTCAGTGTACGGCGAACCCGAGGTATTCCCGACTCCTGAAACCGCTCCGTTTCCCGTCCAGACTTCTCTCTATGCGGCTTCGAAACTGGCCGCCGAGGGTATGATCTCTGCATACGCGGCAGCATATGGGTTCCAGGCATGGATCTTCCGTTTCGTTTCGATACTCGGCGAGCGCTACACCCACGGCCATGTATTCGACTTCTACAAACAGCTACTGGAGCATCCGGACGGCTTGAACGTGTTGGGCGATGGGCACCAGAGGAAGTCTTACCTGTATGTGCAGGACTGCGCCAACGCCATTCTAACAGCCACCGCCCAGTCATCCGGGCCGGTGAACATCTTCAACCTCGGAACCGACGAATACTGCGAGGTCAACGATTCCATCGGATGGATCTCGGAGCGCCTTGGTGTCCAGCCGCTGCGGCAGTACGCAGGCGGCAAACGCGGGTGGGTGGGAGACAGCCCGTTCATCTTTCTGGACTGCAGTCGTATCCGCGCTCTCGGATGGCGGCCCACGCTGACGATCCGCGAAGGCATCATCCGCACGCTGGACTTTCTGGAACAGAATCGTTGGGTCTTGGAGAAACGCTCCTGAAGCCGCTCAAAACAGAAGTCGCCTTTCGTACGCCGTGGTTCGAGGTCCTGGGCAAGACCATACGGCCGGATGAAGAACCGTACTATTCGCTAAAGCTGCCCGACTACACGTCGCTCATCGCGCTCACCGATGACCGGAACATCCTGCTGGTTCGGCAGTACCGGCCGGCCGTGGAGCGATACACCTTGGAACTGCCCAGCGGGTTGGTCGATCCGGGAGAGTCGCCCGGCGAGGCTGCGCGGCGCGAACTGCTCGAAGAGACCGCATACGCCGCGGGTGAAGTGGAAGTCCTGGGGCCGATGAATCCAGACACCGGCCGGTTGACCAACCGGATCTGGAGTTGCTTTGCGAGCGGCGTGCAGCCCTTGCCGGGACGAGCGCCCGAAGCTGGCATCGAAGTCTTGCCATATTCGCTGCCGGATCTGTGGCGTGCTACGGCGGACGGGCATTTCGATCACGCCCTGCATGTGGCCATCCTTCTTATGGCCGTGTTGCGGGGGAAGCTGACTATTGAACGGTAGCGTCCAATTCACCCCCGGCTAGGCGCACGTGGATGCGCGATCCGGCCGGAGCCGCATCGGCTTCCTTGAGAATCCCGGTTTCGTTCGATACGATCGCGTAGCCGCGCTCAAGGATGCGCAGCGGGCTGAGCTGCGAGAGCTTGGCAGCGAGTTGCTCCCACCGCCTGCGGCTGCGGACCAGTTGGGCGCGGATGGCCGTCAGCGCCGTGACATGGGCAGCTTCTAATCGACGCCGGTCGGCGGCCAGCCGCGGCCGCATGTCGAAACGGCGCAGCCGTGCATCGAGGGCCCGACGCGCCCGCTCCCGCTGGTCGATGGCGATACGGAGCCGCTCGCGCAGACGGTAGCTGTTTTCGTCGACGCGCTGTTGGCCGCGCCCGATACGTCGGTGCAGCACGCCGAGGGCGCGTTCGATTCCCTGTTGACGCAGCCGCCGCTCGAGCATCGCCAGCCGGTAGCGCAGGCCCTGCGTGGCTTTGGCTTCGAAAGCAGCGATCCGCTCCAACAGCTCGTCGCGCGTGGTCACCGCCATCTCAGCGGCCGCCGAGGGAGTGGGCGCGCGCAGGTCGGCCACAAAATCGGCGATGGTGACGTCGGTTTCGTGCCCTACCGCGGAGATGACGGGCACGGTGCAGGCGGCGATGGCGCGCGCCACGGCTTCCTCGTTAAAGGTCCACAGGTCTTCGAGCGACCCACCGCCGCGACCCACGATCACCAGATCGGCCCACCGGTTGCGGCTGAAGTATTCGAGGCCGCGGCAGACTTCCTCCACCGAGCCTTCGCCCTGCACCAGTGCGGGGAACAAGCGGATGTGCAGTCCCGGAAACCGGCGCGTGAGGATTTGGAGCATGTCGGCCACTACCGCGCCGCGCGGGGAAGTCACGATTCCGATGCGCCGCGGAAAGCGCGGCAGCGGGCGCTTCCGGCCGGCGGCGAACAGACCTTCGGCAGCCAGCTGCTTCTTGAGCTGTTCGAACGCCAGCTGAAGGGCTCCGAATCCCTGGGGCTCCAGCATCTCCACCAGCAACTGGTATTCGCCGCGAGCTTCGTAGACATCCAGCCGCCCACGCGCCAGCACCGCCAAGCCATCCTGCGGCTTGATCGTCCAATATCGGTGCGCCGAGCGGAATGCCACGCACCGCACTTGAGCCTCGCGCTCCTTCAGAGTGAAGTAGTAGTGGCCGCTGGCGGCCAGCTTCACGCCCGAGATCTCTCCGGAGACCCAAATGTCCGGGAACTCGCCATCGAGCACCGCGCGAATGGCGGCGTTCAGTTCGCTGACGTTGAAGATCCGCCGCAGCGGCGCGAGTTCGAAATCGAGCGCGAATTGCTCCACCGAGCCATGGTACCGCGAGGGCACCAGGCGGGAGCTACAAAACGCCGGCGAGTTTGAGGGCCTTGCGGGCACTGGTGCTAAGCGGGATTCCGCCGAGCTCTCGCGTCTGGAACCAGCGAAAGCCATCTCCCGCTCGCGTGGCCGATGCCCGAACCACGGCCAGCACATACCGATGATGGGTGATGCTGTGGCGGATGGCGCCGATCGCGTCCGTCACGCGCGCTCGCGGTAGATGATCGGGCGTGGGTAACTCCCAGAAGCCGGCCATGCGCCGCTCGCCGGCCGCCCGCTGCCGCAACAGGACGCGGCCCTTGCGGTGAATCACCAGCAGCGTGCCATTCACCGTTACCGGTTCCACCTTGCGCAGCTTCACGGGCAACTGGGCGGCAGTTCCCTCGGCACGCGCACGGCACAAGGACGACAACGGACACAGCAGGCACAAAGGATTGCGCGCCAGGCAAACCGTGGCGCCCAGCTCCATCAACGCCTGATTAAAAATTCCCGGACTGCGTCGGTCGAGCCATTGCTGGGCCACCTGGCGGAAGCGCTCGCGCGTACGCGGCGATGCGATATTGGCGGCATCGTTCTCGACGCGCGCCACCACGCGCAGAACATTGCCATCCAGCACGGCGTGCGGCAATCCGAAGGCGATGCTGGCAATCGCCGCGGCAGTATAGTCGCCCACGCCCGGCAGTTGGCGAATGGCGTGATAGTCGCCGGGGAACCCTCCCGCGGCCCGGATACGTTCGGCGGCGCGGCGCAGGTTGCGCGCCCGCGAGTAGTAGCCCAGGCCGCTCCACAGCGCCAGCACTTCTTCTTCGCCCGCGCCCGCTAGAGCTTCGACGTTCGGAAACCGCGCCAGGAAGCGATCGTAATACGGGATGACCGCTTGCGCGCGAGTCTGCTGGAGCATGATCTCGGAGACCCAGATGCGGTACGGGTCACCGGTGCGCCGCCAAGGAAGATCGCGGTGGCCCTGCCGGTACCACGCCACGAGAAGTTTCGCGAGGGGATTCAGTCGATGACCCGCAACCATTCGGCCACCACGGCGAAATCCTGGGGCTCCACATCCCAGGCTTCGAATTCCGGATTCAACGGCTCCAGGCGGATCTCCTTATGCTGCCATTCGTCTTCGCCCGTTTCTATTTTCTTGCTGGTGTATCGCTTTACGGTATAGCGTGCCGTGTTATCGAGCACCCCGAACCGTTCGATGAGCAAAATCTTGCCTTGGCGCGAGCCCACCGGGCGAAACCGAAAGAGGTTCAGGCTGCCGTCCGGAATGCGCGGTTCCATGGACCGGCCCACTACATGGGCGACGAACAGATCGGGGCCGATCCGCATTCCCTCGGGCGCCGGCACCCAATCCTCTTCGGCCGACGCCATATCTTCCCCGAGATGCCCGGCGGCCGCGCGCAGGCTGAACAACGGGAGGTGGGTGACGAACGGCTGCACGTTCACGGTCTCCACGTGCTCCGAGTAGAGGCGGTCCAGCACACGCGTGAACGAGTCTACGGCGATCGCCTGCCGCTCGCTGATGCGCACCGTGTTGGAGAGTGAATCCTCCAGCCAAAGGAGGTATGACTCGGCGCCCATCTCGGCCGCGCGCGCGCGCATATCCTCTTCGAGCGCTTCCAAAACGTCGGCATCTTCGGGATCGGCCAGACCCTCATAGCGTTGCCGCATACGGACCCAGCAGCGGTTGCCCCCGGTGTCGAGCAGGAGCACGCCGATCGTGTGTACCGGGCGCTCGGGCAGTGCAGCTTCCAGGAGCACATAAGCACCCTGGCGGCGCGCGGAGAAGGGTACGACGCTGGCCGGCATTTGAGACACGTCCTACATGGCTTATCGGCGGGTGGTTAGTGAGTGTTAACCGAGGCCGCCGGAAGCGCCGACGGATAGTATCCGTGACGCGCCCGAATGGTGACATCGGGCAGGTCGATTTCCACTTTGATCCGGCGATATTGCCTCGGCTTATCGTCGGGATCGATCTGCGGAATATAGCGCAGCACGTACTGCGTCGTGACATCTCCGGAAATGGAGCCCACCGCCTTGATGATGCTTCCGGAGATGGCCGCCTCATAGCCGCCGGTTCCCACTTTGTAGGCGTAGCAGCCTTCATCCGAGGGATTGCAGAAATACGTGCCCGCTGCCGTGTCTTTGAAAATCGTATTCAGAGGGTATTCGACGCGTCCGCCGGTTTCTCCCGCCAGGCGCTCCAACACGTTTTGATCGGCGTTGTCGAAACCGTAGGCCTGAGTGCTCATGCCGTAGACGGTCACCAGATTGCGTTGCGCGATTTCGACCACCTCGTCCAAAGTCTTACTGCTGGCGTTGTCGTGGCCATCGCCCACCACGACGATGACGCGCCGCGGCTCGTAAGGCTCGCCGCGCACCAACTCGCGCTTGGTGCAGGCCTGATAGATGGCATCGTATAGCGCCGCGCCGCCGCCCGGCTTCATCTTGCGGATCTCCTCGGCGATCTTGTCCGAATCCGTGGTGGTGTTCACCAGCAATTCGGCGGTGTTGCCGTAGGAAACGAGGTAGCCCGAATAGCGCGGGTCGCCGGGGATCAGATTCCACACCAGCTCCATTACCGATTCCTGGTATCGCTTCCAATGGATGCGGGTGTTGTTACTCATGTCCAGGAGGAAACCGACTACGATCGGCTGCTTCTGGCTGTGGCTGAAGAACTCAATGCGCTGCGGCTTGCCTTCATCGAGAATGTGAAAGTCCTTGGCCTCCAGGTTGGAAACGAATCGCCCTTTCGAATCGGTGACTGTGACCGGGACGATGACCTCGTTGACATTGACTTGAATCTTGGCGTCGGGCTGATCCTGGGGGATAGCCGGGGCGCAGAACACGATGGCGCAGATGAAGAGAGCCGCGACCGGACGAATCATGGCAACACCAATGGAAACCATTCTACCGCAAGCGCCATGCGCGGACCCTGTCCAGCCCGTTGCATGATGAGGAGATGGCTGTGGATTGCCTGTTCTGCCAGATCGCCACGGGGCGCCTGGCGGCGGCGGTAGTTTTTCAAGATTCGGAAACGCTGGCCTTTCTGGATCACCGGCCGCTGTTTCCAGGCCACTGCCTGCTCATCCCCAAGGCGCATATCGAGACTCTGGCCCACCTCCCGCCCGCCAGTATCCATCCGCTGTTCGCCAATGCGCAGTTGCTGGCACAGGCGGTGGAACAAGGGATGGCGGCGGAGGGATCGTTCGTAGCCATCAACAATCGCGTAAGCCAAAGCGTTCCCCATCTGCATGTGCACGTGGTGCCGCGCCGGCGTAAGGACGGGTTGCGCGGATTCTTCTGGCCTCGCGGCAAATACCGCGACGCCGAAGAGATGGAGGCGGCGCGCGCAGCGATTGAAGGGGCGGTGCGGCGCTTGCACTCGTCCGGGACTGGGTAGCCGCTTGCGGACATGTCTATCCATATCTAACAAGAGCACAGGCGGCCGATTGCGTCGCCCGCCTGCGCACAACACTCCTGTCGTTTATTTACCCGAACCGCATCCGTAGTCTTACGGTTTCAGACCTGAGGGGTTCACGGTCCGCAACGGCCCGGCATTGTCTGCGAAGTTACTGGTGTTCAGGACTTGAATGCCGGCAGTGTGTTCGCCATTGAAGGGGGTTTCCGTGGCGGGGCACCCGGCCGCTGCAGCAACTTCCGGAGACCCGAACCAGAGACCGAGGTGGTACATCTGGATCGAATTGAAGGAAGGGTTCAGACTGGCATCAGGAAACGGTCCGTTGAAGACAACGGGCGCAGGTGCGCTACCGGGTGCAACGGCGAAAGTCTCAATACTGAAGCGGCCGACGAAACGCTGAAAACCGCGACCGTACTTGTCGGTCTCGATGTCGCCCTGATACCAGGAGACGCCAAAAGGCCCCTTGGGAACCTGAATTACGAAGAAGTCGAATTCCGACTTGGGAGGCAGGCCCTGCACCGCGACCTCCATCTCCTCGACCGGCCCGCGCGGCCTGATCGTTACCTTAGCGGTCGCGTTCGGAACGCATGTTTTGGCTCCGGCCGAGACCACCATGTCAAAGGTAAAAGCGTCATTATTGTCTGAACCGCCCGTTATTGCCGCAAGCGGAGAGGCCGTAAAGAGCGCGCTTAGCGTGGCGGCGGCCACTGCCAACGGTAGTTGCTTATACATCTTCTTTCTCCTCCTGTTTGAAGGGCTGTCGCCCTTGCTTCACTGTCGAGATTAAAGGGAGCGGAATTGGAAGTAGTCGCAGTTCGGTCAAAGATTTGTAAAAGTGGGCGAGAGAGCTTACAGGAAAAAAAAGAGCTCACAGTTCCGCAGAGACCCGTCGTATTCATCCAGTAATCGAGTCAAGTCGGCTGATCAGCAGAGCCCGTTCGGCGCGCGGAGCGATGGAAGGTGCGGCGCGGCGCTGGTAATCTTCGAAGTTTGGTCACCGCACGGCTTTGTCGGTAACCACCACTGGGCGATCGCCCGCGTTTCCGGGGCATTCGATGGGAACTGGGATGGCGGCTGCGGGGATTCATCGCGTCCACCTGAGGCTGAGCACCATTTAAATGGCCGGGGGTGGTTGACTTCTTCCCATGCCCGTCGCCCACATTACCAAATACACGACTGGTGAGATCACTGCAGCGCCCATTCCCAGCAGACCCAGGATTCTGACGAACGATATGAACTTCGATGGAGGTAGGCAGGTGGGATCACCCCATCCTCTTATCCAAAGGAATTTGGCGAAGAACCCGGGATGGCGGTATCCGAAAAAGCTGAACACGAGATTGACGAGACAGTAGAAAAAGAGAAACTCGAACTCAATCAATTCAACGTTCATACCGATAATCGGGTCTCCACGGCGCGGCATGCGCCACGGAAGTCGCACGTCTTTCTTTGCGAATCAATAGCTTAAGTTTTCGAGTGGCGCAAGTCGCGCCACGCAGCTTCCAGCCCAGCTCCTCAGTATTTCGGCACGCTGGGATCGACCTTGTCGCTCCAGGCCAGAATGCCGCCCTTCATGTTGCGGACGTGCTGGAAGCCGGCCTGCTTCAAGATGCCGCAGGCTTTGGCGCTGCGCATGCCGCTCTTGCAGTGGATCACAATATCGGCGTCCTTATCCAGCTCATGCAGCCTTTGGGGAACTTCGCCGAGCGGGATCAACTTAGCGGCGGGGATGTTGCAGATCTTGTACTCGTGCGGCTCGCGCACATCGATCAGCACGAACTGATCGCCGCGGTCCAGCTTGGCTTTCACTTCGGTAACTTCGATTTCGCCTTCGTTCACTGCAGTCTCCTGAGCGGGGGCCGAGGGACTCGGCACGCCGCAAAACTGATGATAGTCGATCAGCTTGGTGATGGTCCGGTGCTCGCCGCACACCGGGCATTCGGGGTTCTTGCGCAGCTTGAGCTCGCGGAACTTCATGCCCAGGGCGTCGTACAGCAGCAACCGGCCAATCAACGGGTCGCCGATGCCGAGAATCAGCTTCACTGTCTCGGTCGCCTGAATCAATCCTATGGTGCCGGGAAGGATTCCGAGCACGCCACCTTCGGCGCAGCTGGGGACCAGGCCAGGGGGTGGCGGTTCGGGATAGAGGCACCGGTAGCACGGCCCGCCTTCGGTTGCGAAGATGGTGGCCTGGCCTTCGAAGCGGAAGATGGAGCCATATACGTTAGGCTTGCCCAGCAGCACGCACGCGTCATTCACCAGGTAGCGCGTGGGAAAATTGTCAGTCCCATCCACTACCAGGTCGTAGTCCTTCAAAATGCCGAGGGCGTTTTCGCTGGAGAGCGCGGTCTCGTGTTTAACGATTTTGAGGCTGGGGTTGATGCCTTGCATCTTCTCGGCAGCCGAATCGATTTTCTTGCGGCCCACGTCGGCGGTGGAGTGAATCACCTGGCGCTGCAGGTTGGTAAAGTCCACCACGTCGAAATCGACGATGCCGATTTTGCCGATGCCGGCGGCGGCGAGGTACAGGCCCAGCGGCGCGCCCAGGCCGCCCGCGCCTACCAGCAACACCTTGGCGGCTTTCAGCTTCTGCTGGCCTTCCATCCCTACTTCGGGGATGATCAGGTGTCTGCTGTAACGCAGGATCTCGTCCTTGGTGAGCGCCTCTTCCGATGGCGGCGCCGCAATGGTCGAGCCGCCCGCGATCGAGGGCACCAGAGAAATGGTGTCGCCTTCCTTGGCGGCGGTTCCATCCTTGCTTAGGTAGCGGATATCCTCATCGTTGAGATAGACGTTCACGAAGCTGCGCAGCTTGCCCTCGTCGTTGAAGATCTGCTTGCGTAGGTCGGGATATTGCGAGGTGAGCGCGCTCAGGACTTCGCCCACGGTTCCGCCGGGAACGGTTACGGCATCCTGTTTGGCTGTGAATTGCCGCAAGGGTGTGGGGATCAAGACTTTTGCCATATCAGTAACTCAACTCCTCCTTGGCCGCCTCGGTCTGCTCGAAGTTGGGCAGCCAGCTATTGGCATGGTGGAATTCGCCCTTTTGAATCGAGAGCACCACGAACGAATACCACGGGCAGGAATTCTGCAAATCGGTTTTCGAAAAGTAGGCGTCGCAATCGGGATGAGAATGATAGATGCCGATCAGGTCCATGCGGCGCTCGCGGGCAGCTTTGTCGGCCGCCAGCAGATCCTCGGGGCGAAGCTCGTACCTCTGGGCCTGCGCGCCCGCAAAGGCGTTCTCGAGGGGAATCGCCACGCTCACCAGTTTTTCGCCATCCAGGCTTGAGCCCAGCATCGCGCCACAACACTCATTGGGGTAGGTCTTGCGCGCGTGCGACACCATCACTTTCCAGGGTTCCGGTTCAATCCGAATCATCACTCACCGATCATTATTCGTCCCAAAAATGTTCACTGAGGTATTTGTCGGCGCTGTCACAGAGCACGGTCACGATGGTAGCAGACTCGCCGTGTTGGGCAAGCTCGCGCGCCAGCAGGGTAGCGGCGTGCACGTTGCAGCCCGAAGAGATCCCCACCAGCAGGCCCTCTTCGCGCGCGAGGCGTCGCACCATCACGTAGGCGTCCTCGGTTTCGATGCCGAAGTTGCCGTCGGCGAGGCGCTCGTCGTAGAAACCGGGCACGATCGCGGTGGCCATGTGCTTCAGGCCTTCCAACCCATGGAAGCCGCTGGATGGCTGCGCGGAGTAGCATTTCACTTCCGGCATATCGCGCCGCAAGCGCCGCGTGACACCAGTGAACGTACCGCTGGTACCCATGGCGGCGACGAAGTGAGTCAGCCGACCGGCGGACTGCTGGATGATTTCCGGGCCCGTGTGCTCGAAGTGCGCCTTCCAATTGGCCGGATTATTGTACTGATCGGGATAAAAGTACCGGTCGGGATCACCGCGGTAGACCTCGCGGCAGAGCCGTATCGCGCCGTCGGAGCCTTCGGCGGCGTCGCTGAAGACCACCTCAGCACCATAAGCCTTGAGAATCCGCTTGCGCTCCAGGGAGGCGTTGGCCGGCATGCAGAGCTTCACTTGATAGCCCCGAACGGCGCCGATCATGGCGTAGGCAATCCCGGTATTGCCGCTGGTGGCATCGAGCAGGATGCGGTTATGGTTCAGCTTGCCGGAACGCTCGCCATCGAGAATCATGTTCAACGCCGGCCGGTCCTTCACCGATCCGCCCGGATTGAAGAATTCCGCTTTGCCGAGGATCTCGATGCCGGGATAGGGGCTAGAGATCTTTTCCAGGCGCAGCAGGGGCGTGTTGCCGATGGTGTCGAGCACCGGCTCGGCTTGCGAACGGCCGGCAGTGAGACTCGGGAGAACGTGCGCCATGAATTACTCTCTTGGATTCGTCCCCTTGCCGCGGCGATGCAGACTTCGCATGTCTCTGCAAGAAAAGGAATTACAGAAGCTCTGAGCTCCTGCCTATTCTATCATCGCCGGGTGGGACTAAAAAGCGGAAGCAGGTTCAGCCGTACTACCAAATGACCCTCATCCGGTTCAACAGGTCCGCGGGGTGGTAGGGCTTGCGCAGGAATCCGGCGGGTTGGAGGCCGTGGAGTTTGGTGGTAACGTCCTGCTCGTTGTAACCGCTGCAGAGTACCACCCGGATTCCGGGCACCATTTGGGTCATGTGCCAAAAAACCTCCGCGCCGTCCATTCCCGGCATGTTGAGGTCGAGCAGAACGGCGTGAATCTCATTGGAGTGTTCGTCGAAGACATCCACAGCCTGTTTGCCATCGCCTGCCGTGAGAACCGTCAGACCCACCCGCTCCAGGATGGTTTGCGCCAGTTCTCGGACTCCAGGCTGATCGTCCACCACCAAGACGAGACCTTCCGCCTGCCATGGGTCGGATTCCGAGAGGCTGGCTACCTCTTCCTCGAGACCCGTGTCGATGGCTGGGAAGATTACACGGAACACGGTACCGGTTCCTGGCCTGCTTTCCACCTGGATACTGCCGTGATGGCCGCGGATGATCCCCAAGACGGCCGCCAGACCCAGGCCGCGGCCGGTGAATTTGGTGGTGAAGAAGGGGTCGAAGATCTTGCTGAGAGTCTCGTCGTCCATGCCGCAGCCCGTGTCGCGGACTTCGATGCAGACATAGTCGCCGGCCGGCAGGACGTGTCCTGGCGAGATGGCGGGCAGTTGGCCCAACTCGGCTCGCTCCCGACCGGTGGTTACTTGAACGGTGCCAGTGCGGTCGCCCAGCGACTCCGCGGCGTTGGTGATCAGGTTCATCACCACCTGCCGGATCTGGCTGGCATCGGCCAGGATGGCGGGCAGGCCGGAGGCGAGCTCCAAGCGCAGGGTAGCTTTCTTGGAGATGGTGGACTCGAGTAGCCGGACGACGCTCTCGATCAAGTGCGTGATGTTGACGGCTTCCAGTACGAAGGTGCCGCGTCCGGAGTACGCCAGCATTTGCTGGGTTAGATCGGCAGCGCTTTTCGCGGCGACCAGTACCTGGTCGATGCTCTTGCGGGCGCGCGATTCGGCGTTCAAATCCATGGCGGCCAGGCTGGCATAGCCCATGATGCTGGCTAGCAGATTATTGAAATCGTGCGCAATGCCGCCCGCCAGGACGCCCAGGCTCTCCAGGCGCTGCGCATGCTGCACCTGCGCTTCCAGCTTTTTGTGCTCTTCTTCGGCCTGACGCCGGTCCTCCATTTCGCGGCGCAAAAACGCATTGGCCAATTCCAACTCCGCGGTGCGTTCCTTAATGCGGTATTCGAGGCTTTCCTGAGCGCGCCGCAGCGCTTCCTCGGCGCGCTTGCGCAGCGTGATATCGATGAGAAACGAGCGGACGCCCCGGATGTTGCCGTCCGCATCGCGCAGGTAGTTGGAATGGATTTCGACCACCAGGGCTCCGCCATCGGGCCGCAGGTAATTCCGCTCCAACGCCGCCATGGGCTCGCCTGTCTGAAGGAGGTGGAAGATTCTGTCGCGGCTGGCGGCCTGCGCGCCGGGGGCCACAAAATCCCAAACGTGGCGGCCGATGATCTCGTCTTCGGGAAGGCCGAGCAGCCGGCAGCCAGCCGTATTCACGCGAACGATTCGGCCATCCAAATCGAGTTCGTGCGTGGGAATAGGCGCATCGGCGAGCGATTCAAACGCTTGGTGCCACCTTGTGATCGGTTTGGCTGCCATGGCCTGCTCCAACTCTGGAGAAACTATGTTGCCAGAAAGTTTCCCAAGTGTTTGTAAGGATGATCACAATTAGACTACATACTACAATCGGCCTATGCCTTTTGGGGGTTTGCGGGTATTAACTTTCGAGAGCAGACGCTCGGCTGAGATGGCCGAGCTGATCCGCAAACAAGGCGGCGTGCCTTCGGTGGCGCCGTCCATGCGCGAGGTTCCGCTCGAGGAGAATGCGGCTGCCTTCGAATTTGCCGACCGGCTCCTGGCGGGTGAATTTGACATGATGATCCTGCTCACGGGCGTGGGGACGCGGCAATTGCAGCGGCTGATGGCGAGCCGTTATCCCGAGACGGCGTTTGCGGAGGCGTTGGGCCGCATCACGGTGGTAGCGCGGGGGCCGAAACCGGTGGCTGCGCTGCGCGAGATGAGTGTGCGGCCCACGCTGATTGCCCCGGAACCCAATACGTGGCGCGAAGTTCTGGCCGTCACCGAAGGCCGGCCGGAACCGCGCATCGCGGTGCAGGAATATGGACGGCCCAATCCCGAACTGATCGCCGGACTGGAAGGGCGCGGCGCCAGCGTGACTTCGGTGCAGGTCTACCAATGGGATTTACCGGAGGATCCGGGGCCGCTGCGCGAGGCCGTGCGCCGGCTGGCAGCGGCTGAATTCGACGTGGTGCTGTTTACCACCGGTATTCAGATCGCTCACTTGATGCGCGTGGCGCAAGAGCAGGGTATGGGGCGGGAGGCGCTCGAAGGATTGCGCCGGGCGTTTGTGGGGTCGATCGGGCCAACCACCAGCGAGGCGCTGGAGGAGTTTGGGGTGAAGGCGGATTTCGAGCCGTCACATCCGAAAATGGGGTTCTTGGTGAGAGAGGCGGCGGAGAAGGCGACGCGCCGCTAGACTGTCAGTGTGGCCAAACGCAAACCAACGTTGGTGGAGCAGTGGAGCACTTATAGCGGGCTGGCCTTATTGTTGCCGGCGGCTACGTTCGTGGGCTACCTCATCGGATATCTTCTCGATAAGGCGTTTGGCACGCACTTCCTCTACATTCCGTTTCTCCTTCTGGGGATTGTTGCGGGAATCGTGCAGCTCATCAGAGGGGTGACGAAAGACTCCGGCGATGGCGATTCCTGACGACTGGTTCGGACAGACCGTCACGCGCCTGGTCAGGCTCATGGTGGTGATGTCCGCTGTGGGGACCGTTGCTGCGTTCGTGTGGCGGGGCTGGAAATGGGGCGCTGGCTTTGCCGTCGGATCGGCGATCTCGGGGCTGAATTTCTACTGGCTGAAGCGCCTCACGCAGTCGTTGGGAAGCGCGCGCGTGCGGCGCAGAAGCGCAGTCTTTCTGGGCTCGCGCTATATCGTTTTGGGCCTGATTGCCTATGTTATACTCAGGTATTCTTCAATCAGTTTACCGGCGGCTCTAGCGGGGTTATTTGTGTCAACAGCCGCGGTCATCGTCGAAATCCTGTTCGAATTAGTGTATGGACCAAACTGAAATCTTCCTGACCAAGATCTTCAACGACCATCTGGCCGGTACCGGCAATTCGATCTTATCGCTGGTGGGTTTATCGGCTGCGCCCAGGCCTTGGACCAACTTCATTTGTATGGAACTGCTGGTGGTCCTGATCGTCGTGGTAGTGTTTGCGGTTTTGCGAACCGGTCTCTCGGTAGTGAGCCCCGGAAAATTCCAACAGGTCTTCGAACTGATCTACGAATTCATCGATGGACAGGCGAACGATATGGTCGGACACGCTGGTCACCGTTACATCGCGTTTTTCGGAATGCTCTTCATCTTCGTGCTTTTTGCGAATCTGATCGGAATCATCCCGGGACTCGAGTCTCCCACAATGTACCCCTACGTTCCGGCCGGCCTGGCGGTGGCTGCATTTTTGTACTACAACGCGGTCGGGATCCAGGTGAAGGGTTTCTGGCAGCACCTGAAGCATTTTGCGGGTCCCGTATGGTGGCTGGCACCCCTCATGGTAGTGATTGAGGTCGTAGGGAACCTGGCGCGGCCATTGTCGCTGACTCTTCGTCTTTATGCCAACATGTACGCGGGCGAGGCCGTGACGGGCGTCTTTCTGAGCTTGACCTACCTGGTAATCCCGGCACTTTTCATGGCACTGCACGTCTTCGTGGCACTTTTGCAAGCTTATATCTTTATGGCCCTGACTATGGTCTACGTAGCGGGGGCGGTCGCCCACGAGGAGCACTAATACCGGCTTAATGCCGCCCACCAGTGTGAGTCCGCCGGCTCCCAAGTTTGACGGAAACCACCTCCTGGGGGCGATTTCTTTAGGAGACAACCAATGAAGAGAATGATGTTACTGCTGATGCTGCTTCTGCTGGTCAGCACGTTTGCGTTTGCTCAAGCGCCCGGCGCAACGGCCGGAAGCGCCAAAGACTGGGCCAATCCTCTGGCAGCCGGGATCGGCATGGCAATCGCTTCCGGCCTGTGCGGTCTTGGCCAAGGCAAAGCCGCCGCAGGCGCAGCCGAAGGTATTGCGCGCAATCCCAGCGCTGCTGGGGCCATTCGAGCTGCCATGCTGCTCGGCCTGGTGCTCATCGAATCCCTCGCCCTGTACACCCTGGTGATTATTTTTATCAAAGTGGTTTGAGCCAGTTTTTTGCGCCGGCGGCTTAGTCCGCCGGCGTGCCTCCCACCCTAACCCGACTCTTTCGGGACTACCACTACTTAGACTCTAGTACCTCCGGTCTATAACTGTTCAGGCGATCTATTGACCGTACGATACTTAACCTATAGCATTGGAAACGCGAACTTTTCATGGAACAGCGAAGAACTCGGCGTTTCACGCTTCACCTACCGCTCTCAATTACGCGTTCTGGCGCCGAACGCGTTACAGTGGCAGGCGTGACCCAGAACATTAGCTCCACCGGAGTGCTGTTTACGTCGGAGCGTGAACCTGATTTGGGGGGACCGATCGAGTACATCATCACCCTCAATCACGAAGGACCGCAGGCGGTAAGCCTGCGGTGCGTCGGCAAGGTTCTACGAGCTGAACGAGTTTATGACCACCAGGAGCCGGCTGAATATCAGGTTGCGGCCACCCTGGAGCGTTACGAATTCGTGCGGGATCGGTAAGCCGACGGGATTTAGTGCTTGTTGCGGGCGTAGCTTTCGTTGTATGGTAGCAAAGAAAAGGCGAAAGCACGCATGCAACTGTCTCCCCGCCGCGCCAGCCCTGCTCTTCTCGATACTCCTTTAAAACCAGCAGTTACCACGGTGGTGGCGCGATTCCGCGCGTCTCACCAGGAACCGGATTCGCCGGTCCGCGCCATTCATCATCAGGAGGCGCGGGAAGCCAGCTTCACGGAGATTCCGGCGGCGGTGGATGGCCGCCTGAAGACGGCGCTAGAGAAACGCGGCATCGCGCAGGTCTATACGCACCAGGCGGAGGCGTTTTCCGCGGTGGAAGCGGGAGAAAACGTGGTGGTGGTGACGCCGACCGCCAGCGGGAAAACTCTCTGCTACAACCTGCCCGTGCTCCAATCGCTGCTGCGCGATCCGGAAGCGCGCGCCATGTACCTGTTCCCTACCAAGGCTCTGGCCGAAGATCAGCTACACGAGTTGCATCAGGCGATCGAGGGGATGGGGTCAGAGATCTGCGCCTTTACCTACGATGGCGATACGCCGCAGGATGCGCGCAAGTCCATCCGGCAGCGCGCGAATGTGGTGCTGAGCAATCCGGATATGCTCCACAGCGGTATTCTGCCGCATCACACGCGCTGGGCCCGCTACTTCGAAAACTTGCAATATGTGGTGATCGATGAGCTGCACTACTATCGCGGCGTGTATGGCAGCCACCTGGCGAACCTGCTGCGGCGGCTGAAGCGTGTATGCGAGTTTTACGGCTCGAAGCCTCGTTTCATCTGTTGCTCGGCCACGATTGCTAACCCTCGCGAACTGGCGGAGGCGCTGACCGGCGAACCTTTTCATTTGATCGAGCGCAACGGCGCGCCGCAGGGCGAGAAGTTTTTCATCTTCTACAATCCGCCGGTGGTGAACCGGCAACTGGGGATCCGGCGCAGCTATATCGAGGAAACGCGACGGGTGGCGCTGGAATTCATTGAGCGAAACCTGGAGACGCTGGTGTTTGCTAACAGCCGCCTGGCTACCGAGGTTCTGGTGACCTACCTCAAGGACGCTTGCGACCGCGGCTCTTTTCCGAAAGAAGCGGTGCGCGGTTATCGCGGCGGATACCTGCCACGCGAACGGCGCGAAATCGAACGCAGCTTGCGCGAAGGCGGGGTGCGGGCAGTAGTAGCGACCAACGCCCTGGAACTGGGGGTGGACATCGGGTCGCTGGATGCCGTGGTGATGGCGGGCTATCCCGGCACAATCGCCTCCACCTGGCAGCGCGCGGGGCGCGCGGGGCGCCGGCAGACCACGTCCGCGGCGGTGCTGGTGGCTTCCAGCGCGCCTCTCGATCAGTTCGTGGTGGAGCACCCGGATTATTTCTTCGGCAGCTCGCCGGAACACGCGGCCATCAATCCGGAGAACCTGGAGATCCTGCTGGCGCACCTGAAGTGCGCGGCTTTCGAGCTGCCGATTCACGAGGGCGAAAAGTTCGGCCCGCACGCTACCGGCGAACTGTGCCGTTTTCTGGAGGAGCGCGGGTTCCTGCGCGGATCGGCGGGCGCGTGGCACTGGACGAGCGAGACCTACCCGGCCGACGCGGTCAGCTTGCGCGCGGTCAGCAGCGACAATTTCGTGGTAGTGGACATTACCTCCGAGCCTGCGGTGATCGCGGAAGTGTCGTTTACGGCGGCGCTCACGTCATTGCACGAGAAGGCCATCTACCTGCACGAGGCGCGACAGTTTCACGTGGAGCGCTTCGATTATAAGGAGCGGAAGGCGTATGTCAGGCGAGTGGACAGCGACTACTACACCGACGCCATCGACTACACGCAGGTGAAGGTGCTGGAGGTTTTCGAAAGCGAGGTGTTAGCGGGCGCGCGGCGTGAGCACGGCGATGTGCGCGTGAACCGGCAGATTGTGGGCTTCAAGAAGATCAAGTTCTACACGAATGAGAATGTCGGCGCGGGGAAACTTTCGATGCCGGAACAGGAGATGCACACGACGGCCTTCTGGCTGCATTTCCCGGCGGACTTCCTGGCGCGGCTGGGGGATTATTCGCCCACCGAACGGCAAAGCGGCATCAACGGCCTGGGCAACGCGTTGCGCACGGTGGCGGCGCTGCTGTTGATGTGCGATCCGCGCGATCTGGGTGTGGCCGTGGGGCAGGAGACCACGGATACCTTCGAGCCTAATCTGTATCTATACGACAACTACCCGGGAGGGATCGGCCAAAGCGCGCCGCTCTATCGGCTCACGAATGAGCTTCTGCGGCAGACGGGGGAATTGCTGGCTGGGTGCGGGTGTGAGGCGGGGTGCCCCTCGTGCGTGGGACCTGTCGGTGAGGTGGGGGAGCGCGGGAAGGAAGTGGCGGAGAGGATTCTGCGGGAACTGATGCAACTACGGAAGGAAGTCGGGGTCGAGTAGAGCGTCTAGAGGAAAGGGGCAGGTGCTGGCAAACGCTTCCATCGGCAAACCTGTTTCCGCTACGGCGGTGACGACTCCATACTCGTAAGCTGTCGGTAGGTTCTTTAAGAGATAAGGCCGCAGGCTCGGCATTTCCAGTAGAAGATCTCCGATCTCCTTGCGCTGCAGCCGAATGGTAGCGGTCCAACTGTTTCCTCTCCGGTCGGGTTGCGCCTGCCATTTCAGAAGATGCATGATCAGGATGCTGAGGCGGGAAAGCAGTTCGCGCCGCTCACGCTTGCCCATGTCTTCGATTTCCTCGGCGATGTGTGCAAGATCCGCTTCCGAGGCCCGGCCCGCACGCAGTAATTCTGCGTTGCGAACCGTCCATTGGTAGAAATCCTCGTCGTAGAGTTCGGCGGATTTCATGGTCCAATTATACCTACCGCGTCTTCAACTGCTCCGGCAGCACGGCGTAGCCGTCTGGCGGGGGAAACATCGTCAGCAGGAGTTCGAGGCGGCGGCGTAGATAGCGGCTGGGCATCTGGCGCGGGCCGGTTTCGACATCGATGTCGCAGCAGGTCCCGTGCAAGTACAGGGTGAGGGTGTCTTCGAATGCCTGGCGGGCATACTCGCGAAAGAGTTTAGTCTCCTTGCGCACGTTGGTCTGGCGGCGCAGGAGCGCCTGCTTGAGATGCCAGCTTTTTTCATCCACCTCGCCGTGGACCTCGGCACTCAGTTCTTCGCGAATGGTGCGGTGAAAACGTTCGCGGATCTCTGGCCGGGAGTGGTCCACCACCATGGCCGCCAGCGAATTGTAGAAGCGGTAGTGGTAATCGGCAACTTCGACATCCTTGACACCGAGCGCCAACACCGCGGAATTCTCCTGCTCGCTGCGCGATGCCGGGATGTAGCGTGCCTCGGAAGGGCGCTCGAAGCTGACGGCGTCGCCTGATTTCCCATTCCCTTTTTCCAGGTACGGCGCCAGGAACAAGTCTACGTGGGGGAGGGTCGCCAGAGCAGCCGGCGAAAGCGCCGCGATCGGGTCATGGAGATACTGCTTCAGATCGTCTTCCGCCATCGGCAGCGTGCAGAAATAAGAAAACTTACTGGTGAGTGGAATCATCTCACCACGAAAGCGCGTGGCCAGATCGTCGACGGTCGTCCTGGACCGGTCTGTTTCAGTGGACATTCCCGTGCTCGATTGTATCAGGGCGGCACGCTAAACTCTTAGTCAGATGCACCCCAAGATCCTGATATCGGCAGGTGAGGCGTCGGGCGACTTATATGCCGCACTGCTGGTGGAAGAACTGCGGCGCATCTGGCCGGATGCCGAATTCTTCGGGTGCACCGGTCCGCGGTTACGCGCCGCGGGTGTTCGTACGGTGGTGGACGCGGCCAGCCTGGCGGTGGTTGGGCTAATCGAGGTGGTCGCGCACATCCCCCGGATCTATAAGGAATACCGCAAGTTGCTGGCGGAAGCCCGCCAGATGCGGCCGGTCGTGGCGATCCTGACGGATTCGCCGGATTTCCATCTGCGGGTGGCGCGCCAGTTGGTGCGGGACGGCGTTCCGGTGATCTATCTGGTAGCGCCCCAGGCGTGGGCGTGGCGCAAGGGACGCCTGGTAGGGATGCGGCGTAGTCTCAAGCACTTACTGTGTATTTTCCCCTTCGAGGAGGAGTTTTTCCGGCGCGCCGGGGTGGCCGCTACCTATATTGGCCACCCGCTGGCCGGTCTGGTGCGGCCCTCTTTGGGCCGGGACGAGTTTTTTGAGAAACATAGACTGGCCCGTGACCGTCCATTAGTGACGGTACTTCCTGGAAGCCGCCGGGGCGAAGCAGCGCGTCATTTGCCCGCGCTAATCGATGCTGTAGAGCGGCTTAACCAGGAGCAGGCGATGAATTTCGTACTGCCGGCGTCGGCGATCGCGGGGACGGCTTTTTTTGAGGAGCGCATCGGCCAGACGCCTATTCGGGTGATCCAGGGAGAGAGTTGGGATGCCATGGCGCACGCGGACGTGGTCCTCGCCGCCAGCGGGACAGTCACCATCGAGGCGGCGCTGTTAGGCACTCCCATGGTCACTTTTTATAAGGTAGCGCTGCCGAGTTGGGTCGCCGGAAAATTGTTGGTGCGCGTGCCGTTTTACTCGATGGTGAATCTGATCGCTGGCAGGGCCGTCGTGCCCGAGCTGATGCAGCGTCAGATGACCGGCGCTACTCTGGCCAGGGAAGCGCGGCGACTTTTGGTGGATGAGCAGGCACGCTCGGAAATGCGCGCCGGGCTGGCAGAAGTGCAGCGCCGCCTGGCTTCGGAAGGGAGCGCTGCGCAACGCGCCGCAGCGATCGTTCAGGGAATTCTGGAAGGACAAGTAGCTCATGTTTCGTAATTTCCGCTTATGCACCGCCGCGCCCGTTGCGGCCAGTCTCGTTTTACTTGCCGGGCCGCTGGCGGCGCAGAATCAAGAGCGCCGGAGCCGGGTCGACGTGGATGCCTATGCGATCGACGCCGAAGTCTCGCCCAATACACAAACGTTGAATGCCAAGGTAACGACACGGTTCGTGCCGCTGGATAACAACGTCACCTCAGTGACTTTCGAGTTGAACAACGCGCTGAACGTTTCGCGCGTGGTGGACGACCAAGGAAAGCAGATTTCGGCTTCGCGCAATCAGCAGGATTTCACGGTGCGGCTCAATTTCGATGCGCCGCTAGCCAAAGGGCAACCCGTGACGGTGACCTTCTATTATGATGGCCGGCTCACGGGGCAGGAGGATTCCCCCGTCTATGGGATCAAATTCGCTGCCATCCATCCCGATTTTGCATTTCTGATGTATCCCTCGCGCTGGCTACCCATTAGCGGATATACCACTGATCGTTTCGCCGCCAATATGCGGATCACGGTTCCCACCGGCTATTCGGTGATAGCGAGCGGTCTGGATACGCACCAGGCGGCCGGCGACAAGAACATTTTCGAGTTCAAATTCGAGCGTCCGTCGTTTCCCGCCAACTTCGCAGTGGTCAGGGGAGACCCCGCGAAAGTCCAGTCCGAGGGAGTGACCACCTCGCTCTATTTCCGCGGACCCCAAGCCGATATGGCTCAACCCTATGGCCAGGAGATCGGCAAAATCATGGCCCATTTCACGGGTCTCTATGGCCTGCCGCCCTATGCCAACCTGACCGTAGTGGAGACGGAGGACGGCGCGCCCAACGGCTTTGCGGCTCCGGGGTTGATTTTTCTGTCGCCGAAAGGGATTGGGCGCGAACCGAGCGGCAAGCTGCTGGCCAACCAGATTTCACGGCAATGGTTCGAACAACTGGTGTCGCCCGCTACGCGCAATCACTTGTGGCTGACCAACGGCCTGGCGGCTTACTCGGAGTTGTTATGGGTGGAACATGCTAACGGGCCTGGCGCTCTGCTGTCGCAGGCTCGCGACACCATGGTGGAGGCTTTGACCATCGACAACGTGCCCATGATTCAAGCGGCACGCATGGAGGATTACTCACCGGAGCTATGGGCGCTCACCGGTAGTAAAGGTTCTTCGATGCTCAACATGCTGCGCTATATCATAGGCGACGAAAAGTTCTTCGCAACCCTGAAATCTTACGCACAGCAGTATGCCTGGAAGTCGGCGACCACCGAAGATTTTCGCAAGGTTGCCGAAATGGTGTCTGGACAGGACCTGGGCTATTTCTTTATTGAGTGGGTCGAATCCAGCGGTGCGCCGGAATTCAAGCTGGAATACACCATTTACCGCACGCAGAAGGGCTTTCGCGTAATGGGGAAGATCGCACAAGACCTCGATACCTTCCGTATGCCGGTGGATCTGAAAATTGAGACCGAAGGCAATCCCGAAGAAAAGCGGGTTGAGGTAGTGGGGACATCCTCGGAATTTTCGGTGGATACCTTCGGCAAACCCAAAACCGTCACCATCGATCCCGATAACCGCGTCTTGCGCTTCAGCAACCCGGTGCGTGTCGCGGTGGCTATCCGGCGGGGCGAAGAGTTCGCGGAACTGAGCGAGTTCGGCGAGGCATTGCAGGAATACCAGAAGGCTTTGCAGACTAACCGGACCAGCTCACTGGCCCACTACCGCATCGGCGAAGTCTTTTTCTTACAGAACAACTATCAATCCGCCGCCAATGAGTTCCGGGAATCGCTCAACGGTGACCTGGAGCCCAAGTGGACCGAAGTCTGGGCGCACATCAACCTGGGCAAGATTTTCGATATAACCGGCCAGAGAGACCGCGCGGTTAATGAATACAACTTAGCCATTAGGACTAAGGACAATACCCAGAACGCTCAAGAAGAGGCAGGAAAGTACCTGAAGCAGGCCTATGAGAGGCAGCGGCGGGCGGACCAGTAGGAAGCTTTAAGGGTGCCAATATCGGGTAATGGTACAAAGGCGCCCGCGTATCCTGCACAAACAGCTACCTTTGACAGATAACATCAGTTATTTACCGGTAGTTAGGGCAGTACCGTGAACCTTAGACATGCCAATCCTTCTCTTGTGCTTATGAACCCCGCGTCCTACACTGGCACTGGGTTATGGCATGAAGCGCATATTGGGTCTGAGTACAATTGTCATGCTGTCTGGCATCGCAGCGCAGGCGAGCAGCTTGTCTTGCTCCCTGTATGGAGCGGATGGCACAACTGTCATATCCAACGCATGCGTAAGCCAATCCCAAATCTTTACCAGTGACCCTGTAGATTGGCTGGCCGCCTTAGGACCGGCAGATAAGAACCCTACGGCAGGCCCGTGGCAGACTTCCAACAACGGAGTGAATATAACGTTGTCCTCCGTGGGCCTTTTGCAGCGCGCACAGAACACAGTGTTTGCTTGGGATGGATCAGAGTGGAACCTGCCTGACTTTGTGGCCAACGACACGGTCAACACATTTCAAGGACATTTTGGCGCGCCGAGCTCGCCGACCTCCACGCCGATTTTCGGCGATGCTTTGGTGGGTGTCGTCGGTCCATCGGCCCTCACCATCAATTTCAGCGCGCCGATCTTGAGTGCGGGATTTATGATCAGCTCGAAAACACTGTCTAACTTTAATGCAACCATACAGGCTTTCGATTCGAGCAACAATTTGCTGGGAACTTACTCCATCGTGGCGCAAGGACTAGGTGGTCTATGTGCGGGACTGGGCAATTACCCGAACCCGCAGCCTTGCAATAATGCGCCGTTCCTCGGCTTCCTTGGCCAGAATCCACAAGCCCAGATCAGCAGCCTGGTAGTGAGCACTAACGATACCAACGGAATGTTCCTGGACTCTCTCTTCGTGCAAGATTCTCAAGCAGTTCCAGAACCCTCAGTGATCTTCCTCATGGGCAGCGGGCTATGCGTTATAGGTCTATTCCGCCGCCGCAACATTCAGTAACCTACAAACTAGACCGGACAGGTGTTTTCAAAAGCTTGATAGGACAGTGACAGGCTACGTGTGCCTGATTGACTGTACTTGCGATCCGGCGGAGGAAATGTGCGAAACTGGCTCACGTTATCAGCCTTGAAGTTGGCGATTCTTCTAGCTCCGACGGTGACGTTTCTGGAGGCTGGTACTAATCCGGCGACGATCACGGTTAGTGCGACGCCTTCCACCTGGGATCAGACGCAACCGCTGACTATTCAGGTGACCGTTAGCGGCACGGCAGGCACACCCACGGGAAGCATTAAGCTCTATGTGGACAACCAAGGCTTCGGCAATACCATTCCCCTGAGCGGTGGCACGGCGAGCATCAGTTTATCGGCCGGCACTCCTGCTCTACAGCAGCCAGGTCAGCATACCATCGGTGCGGCTTATAGCGGCGATGCCAACTACCAGTTTGTGGCGCAGAATGGCTCTAACGCCGCGACCGTAACGGTCACTACCCCCACCTCGGTGAATTTGACTGCACGGGCCTATAACCTCGTGGTTGGGCAAACGGTGGTGTTCACGGCGACGGTTAGCAATGGCGCAACCGGCACGGTTACTCTAATCGACAACGGATTACAAGAGATCGCTACCGTGACGGTGTCCGGGAATCAGGCGGTTTCGGCGCCACTAACTTTCTCCCAAGGAAATCATTCGATTGTTGCGCAGTATAACGGCGATGCGAATTTCGCGAGTGCGAGCAGTCCAGCAGTTGCCATTACAGTTGGCAAAGCCAACACGACGACTACGCTTCTCTCGCCGCCCAATGGGGGCGCGGCGAATGCCGGAACCGGGGTCACGATAACTGCCCAGGTGGCGGTACAAGCTCCTGGTTCGGCGTCATTGAGTGGTTCGATCCAGTTTCAGGATACGATCAATGGAATTACAACGGTACTCTCGACGCAGAGTCTCTCGGGAGGGACGGCCAGTTTCTTCGCACCAAAGCTCGCGGCCGGAGGGCATACGCTGACGGCGAATTACAGTGGCAATGGGAGCCTGAATGCGAGCACGGGCGCGGTTTCTTTCTCGGTGAATGGGCTGCCCGCCAGCGTCTCTACGCCCACGGCAACCGGAACCCCGGCCCCTGGTCAGAAGCTAACAATTAGCACTACGGTGACCGGACCTACCGGCTCGGTAACGCCGACGGGGTATGTCACATTTACGATCGATGGCGCGATGAACCAAACGCAGTTCGCTTTGGACGCCACTGGCAAGGCGTCCATGCCCGGCTTGACCCTGGGGGCGGGTACCCACTTGATTTTTGCCAATTACCTCGGCGACAGCACATATGCTTCTGCCGGGTCTACCGTCTTTGTCCTATCGATCTGTCCGAATAATCCGACTGTAACGGTCACCTCCTCGATTGCGTCGCCGGTCTACGGTCAACCGCTTAGCTTCACGGGCTCGGTTACGTTCCCAGGCTCGGCTACGTCGCCTGCTACCGGCACCATGGATTTTCTGGCCGACGGGCAGTCGATGCTGACTGGGCCGCCGCTTAACCTGACGAACGGACAGGCCCAATTCGGCTTGGCCTCGAGTTCCGCTTTGCCATCGGGGGCACATTCTGTGGTGGCTACCTATTACTGCGGCACCGGGACCACGGGAATCTCCAGTAACCCTCTTAACCTGATCATCAATTCGGCCCCCAGCACGACCACCCTCAGTTTATCCGGACTGCAACTCAATGCCTTTGTGTTACCTGCCGGCTCGGGCTTCGGTACACCCACGGGGAGCATCACATTTAAGAGCGGCAATACCGTTCTCGGCACGGCGGTTCCCCTGGACGCTTCGTCGGGAATCGCCCAGGCCACCTTCACCGCCACGGCTGCGGGAACCATCTTTGCACATTATTCCGGCGATGCGAATTTTCTCGCCAGTGACTCCTCGCCGGTTACCGTGACATTGTCGCCCACCACCATGACCATGACCAGCAGTGAGAATCCCGCCAAACTCGGGGACAAGGTCACGTTCACTGCTACGGTGGCGAATAGCGCCGGCGGCGCCATACCGACGGGCAGCGTGGCGTTCACCGACGGTACAACTTCGTTGGGAGACCCTGTAACACTTGCGGCCGGCCAAGCTTCTATCAGCAGTAGCACGCTGACCGCCGGGGCACATACGATTACCGCCCAATACACTCCCGACTCAGTGTTTGCATCCGCGACCGCCACCATCGGACAATATGTAGCTCCCGGAGGGAATGGCGGGGGCAGCGGGAACGGCGGCAGCACCATAGCGGCCGCTGCCTCGCCGCAAGCCGCTGTATATGGCCAAGCGGTAACGCTTACCGCAACCGTCACTCCGACGGGAACTGGAAATCCGCCCGCACCCACCGGTCAGGTCACATTCCAGAATGGGTCGACGGTGCTGGGAACGGCTCCTGTGGGCCAGGGCCTCAATCTGACTTCACTCGCTATTGGAACTTATAACGTCACTGCTTCCTACTCGGGCGATAACGTATATACACCTTCGCAAGCCACGGTTTCGTTTGTGATGGGGCAAGCTTCGACTCAGACTGTATATGCTCCGAAACTGAATCAATCGGGCCAAGCGACGCTGACTGCCACGGTAACCGTGGTGGCGCCAGGAGCCGGCACGCCCACGGGGACGGTTCAATTCCAGGATGCATCAAACAATAACCTGATGGTGACTTCCGCGACCCTTGCCGGTGGAACGGCCTCGGCGATCGTGGACGCGAGCATCGCCACTCATCAAATCGTGGCCATCTATAACGGCGATACCAACTTTGCCAGCAGTACCTCAGCTTCGCAGCTCCAACTGGTGAGCACCGCAGCTAACATCACGTCGAGCTTCGCGCCGGACGAGGCAGTGAGCGCGTACCATGTCACTAATCTGACGGGCGATAACACCGCGCCGGCATTTCCTCTGGGAACCTCCTTGGGAGGAGCGAGCATCAAAATCACCGATAGCACCGGGGTCTCATGGCTGGCTCCTTTATACGGAGTGTTCGCCTCCGCCAGCCAGATCAATTTCGTGATTCCGAATACGGTAGCGCTGGGGCCGGCTCTGTTCACGGCGCTTCTGCCCAACGGCAACACCCTGGCTACGGTCGCCAACATCACGCAAACCTCTCCGGCCATTTTCACCGCCAACATGAATGGCACCGGCGTGGCCGCTGGTCAGTTCGTCCACGTGGCCCCGGGCTTCGTGCAGACTTTTGACAACATCGCTGTTTACGATACGACGCAAAAGCAGTATGTTCCCAATCCCGTCAGCGTGGGACCGGATGCCAACCAACTCTATCTGATTCTGTACGGCACAGGCATCCGCCATCGCTCATCAGACGCCGTGGTTACCGCAACGGTGAACGGGGTGAGCGTGCAGATCCAGACGGCGGCGCAAGGTGTGTATCCGGGGCTCGATCAGATGAACCTGCTGCTGCCGCACACCCTGGCCGGCGTTGGAACGGTGGACGTGATTGTTACGGTCAACGGGCAGACGGCCAATACAGTACAGATCGCGCTGCAGTAAACTTCTTGTAGGACAGGCTTCAGCCTGCGCGGGACTTCAGTCCCGCTGGTTCGGATGGCGGAGTAAAGTCCGCCGCAGGCGACAGACTATTTCACGCGGCCGCAGCACTAGGTAACGCAGTCAAAAGTGTCCGCGAAGATCCGCGAACTTTTCCACCACGACGAGCCGCCCGTTGCCCCGGCGGATCTCCTCTTTCTCGAGTCCCCAGGTGTGGGGGTGAGGCACGTACACCGCATTTAACCCGGCTTCGAGCGCGGGGTTCACGTCCGATTTGGGGCTATTCCCGATCATCCACGTGTGCTCCGGCGCCATCGCGCGCTCCTGGGCCAACTTATGGTATGCGGCCCGGTCCTTCTCTTTGACGATGGCCGTGTGAGCGAAGAAGACAGCCAGGCCGGAACGCTCGACTTTCAGTTTCTGCTCTTCCGGATGGCCCTTCGTAAAGAGCGTCAAATCGTGGCGCAACGAGAGATACTCGAGGGTCTCGGGCACGCCTTCGATCACCTCCATGGGGCACTCCAGAATTCGCTCGGCGAAACCCATCACGGTTTTTAGATCCTCGTCGCGCACGTCGCGCTCGGCCAAGTGCCGGTAACAATCGCGCAGGTTACGCGCGAAATTGAGCGAACCGTAGCCGTGGATCTTGGTGGTGGCGTCTTCGATTTCGTCGAGCACGGCGCGGACCTCGGCTGGAGTCAGCGAGGAATGTCCTAGAAATTCGACGAACTCGTTGAAGGCTCGCTCGAAATAGATGTTGTTCTCCCAGAGCGTGTCATCGGCATCGATGATCAGGTTCTGACGCATCACTTTTTGGAAGTAAGGGGGGCGAGATGAAAGGGAATCTCAAAGACGGCGTCGACGTCAACCGGGGACCCATTTCGCAGGGCGGGCGTGAACTCCCATTTCGACACGGCTTCCTGGGCGCTGCGGTCGAGCCGGGAATCCAGGTGCTCGAGAAGTTCGACTCCGTCCACGTGGCCGTCCTTGCGAATCACGGCTGCCAGCCGCACTTTGCCTTCGATCTTTTCGGCCGCTGCGGCAGCGACATACTTGGGGTCGACTTTACGCAAGGCTAGCGGAGGGTGCACGTCAGCCACCTGACCGGATACCGGTTCGCGCTCGGCAAACCAGATGATCCAGCTGCCCGAGTAGCTGGTCACATTGGGCATCTGAATGGCCACGGAGTAGACCATTCTGCCGGTGAGGCGCGAGCCGCGCGGGGCAGGGACAGGCACGGATCCGGGTATTGCCATGGGCGGCGCGGAAGCGGTCACTCTCACCGCGCGGGCGGCCGCCAGTAAATTACGCGCGGAAGTCGGCGGTTCCAGGCTGGCTACCAGGGCGGACGGTTGCTCCTGTGGACCGGCGTGTGCCAAAAGGCCGGGTATAACGAGTTGACTGTTCTGCGCGGCGGCGGATTCGCCGGTTGGCTGCGGCTGAGGTCCGGCGGAAAAGCCGGCATCCTGCGAAGCCTTCGGTTTGGGTATCTCGGTGGGGCGCGTGGGGAACAGGCCGACAATCGCCAGAGCTACTTCAGGCGCGTGGTTGGCGGAAACAGCGGGCGCCTCTACCAAAGAATTCGGCCGTGCTGGCTGGTCGCGGCGTACCTCTGGAGCGTTGAATGGCCGCACGGCTCGGGCCACAGCGGTCAATGGCACGACCGGCTCCTGAAGTGGGGACTTGGCTGCAACTTGCGGCGCGTCCGGAAGATTCTCCGGCTGCGGGATGGGCGCGCGCTTGGCCTCCACGAGCGGAACAAACGTGCGGCGTGCCGGCTGCACGCGCAGCAGAGCGTTTACGGCGGGCGCCGGCTCGTGAGTCATCGCTACGGTCAAATCCGGCGCGGCCGGAAGCGAGGGCTGGGCCGTTTTGGCACGCTCTTCCGCAGGCGGTGTGAACGCGCGAGGCTGCGGACGCGCTGGAGGCGGCAAGGGAATGATCTGTGGTTGCGCAGCGGCCATTTTGGGAGCCTCGGGGAGATCGGGCGTCAACAGCTTGGGGCGCGGCTGCTCGGCAGGCGTGAAGTCGCGTACAGGCCTCGCCGGATGCGTGAGCGCCACCAGGTTGGGAGAAGGCACAATCTGTGGGGTCTCGAGGGAGGGCGCCGGCAACCAGATGATCTGTGAGGCGCGCGGCGTGTCCTTGGCTCCCGCCACCAGCGTCCGCGGGGACTTGGTGTTTGCTCGCGGCGGCCGCCGGTCGGCTGGCTGCCGCGATGGTGAAATATCGGGCAGGCGGTCACGCAGGTTATACCAAACCAGCCGATGGGCGTTGGGCCGAATCTCCTGGTCGTAGAGGTTCGCCGGCCCGGCCTTGGGGATCAGCGGACCGATAGCCACCCACAGCAGCACCGATCCATGCAGGCAGGCGGACAGCGTAAACGATAAGCCGCTTTGCAAACGCTTCGATTCCGGACGCACGACGACCCTCATTGCCTAGATCTCCACGTGCTTGCCGCCGAAACCGTTGGTTGGCGCCAGAGACCTGACGCGCTCGATGGCCTTCTGCTTGGGAATGTATTGCGCCAGGTACTCGTTGAGCTCCCGCAGGCGGCCGGTTTCCGAACGCTGACGCAGCAACACGCTCAGAAAATTCACGTCAGGCACGGCCTGCGCCAGTTGAAAACTGAGCTGGGGACTTTTCACATCGGGCTCGTCGATTTCCTTGGCCGCGTTGAGCTTGCTCAAATCGCGGAAGTGCGTAAGGGCCTGCTCGCGCAGTTCCGGTGGCGCGGGCCGAAAGTCGTCGTCGTCAAAGAAGTTTACTTCGGCTTGCAAGTACGTCTGGTCCTCGTTCAATGACACAATTTCGAATCGACGGCGGCCGCGCGTGAGAACATCCATGCGGCCATCGGGGTACATTTCGTTGAGCTTCTCAACCACGACGGTGCACCCGGCGTTCACGATCCCCTCGTCCTGAGCCAGGACGATTCCGAACTCGGAGTTGTCGCGGATGGCGTTGCCGACCATTTCTTTGTAGCGGTCTTCAAAAATATGCAGCGGCAGCGGCGTGCCCGGGAAGACGACAATCTGTAAGGGGAACAGCGGGATCAGCCCCGACGGCATGGTACCATTATGGCGTTTTCAGCGAATTCGCAGCAATAACTTTCGAGAACCGTCCGGCATGCAAATCGACGGCAAAGTAGTGCTGATCACCGGCGCGTCCCGGGGAATTGGAGCGGCCTGCGCCGCCGAGTTTGCGCGGGCCGGAGCGCGGCTCTCGCTGACGGCGCGGTCGCAGGACGGGCTGGCGAAAGCGGCGCCGCCGAACGCACTTCTTAGCGCCGGCGATATTACGCAGGAGGAAACGCGCCGGGCAGTAATCCAACGGACCATCGAACGGTTCGGTTCCATCGATATTCTGATTAACAATGCCGGAGCCGGGCTCTACACGCCCTCGTGGGAGGCGCCTCTAGATGAGGTGAGATGGCTCTTCGATTTGAACTTTCTTGCCCCGCTCGCGTTGGCCCAATTGGCTGTGCCGCACATGCGCGCTCGACGCAGCGGCATGATCGTAAACGTCGGATCGATCGCCGGCAAAATGCCCTTGCCCTGGCTGACGATTTATAGCGCCTCGAAGTTCGCCTTGGGCGCTCTCACCGAGGGGATGCGAATGGAGCTGCGGCGCGATGGCGTTCGCACCATGATCGTGGCCCCCGGCTACGTGCTAACCGCTTTTCAACAAAACGCGCGCGGGGGTTCGCCGCCAGAGGCGATGGTCCGCGGACGTCGCTTCGCCATCACCGCCGAGCAATGCGCCACTGCGATCCGCAGGGGAGTAGAGCGCGACGCACGCACTGTGGTCGTCCCGCGCTCGGGCTGGCTGCTGGTAGCCGCGATGCGCCTGTTTCCCACATTTGTCGAAGCGCGTCTGGCAGCGCTCAATCAGACGGCATGAATCTCAAGCTCAAACGCACTCCGGGCATTTACCTGGTCGGTTTCATGGGATCCGGGAAATCCACCGTCGGCCGCCTCCTCGCCCACCGGCTCGGCTGGAGTTTTTTTGATACCGACGAGGAAATTGAGCATGCCGAGAAGACTTCCATCGCCGAGATATTCGGCCAACGCGGCGAGCCGGAGTTCCGGCGTATCGAATCTGTCATCCTGCGCCAGCACGTAGGCTGGATCGAGAGCGGGAGGCCGGCGGTCCTGGCGCTGGGCGGCGGCGCGTTCGCGCAGCTCGAGAACCGCGAGACCCTCGGGGACCGTGGCGTTACGATCTGGCTGGACTGCCCGTTCGAAATGGTTTCTCGCCGCATAGCCCAAGCGTCGCACCGGCCTCTGGCCCGCAATCCCGAAGAATTGGCGGAACTCTATCGATCGCGGCTGGACGCATATCGCCTGGCGGAGGTGCATATCCCGGTAGCCAGCGATGATGCTGTAGAGGTTGTGGAAGCGATTCTGAGCCACCCGCTAATCCGATGAGCCAGCGCCCGTGAGCACGCGCACGCTGCGCCGCCAGGCGCGCCAGATCTTCCAGGCCGCGGTGGCGGCTGCAGACCCCGGGGCGGCGGTGCGCAGTCGCTTGATGCGCCTCGATCTCACCCGTTTTCGCAACATCTATGTATTGGGCGCGGGCAAAGCCGGGGCTTCCATGGCGGCGGCCGCCGAGCGCGTGCTGGGGCGGCGCATCACCGCGGGTTTAGTGAACGTGAAGTACGGCCACACGGCGCGGCTGCGCCGCATCGAGCTGAACGAGTGCGGGCATCCCATTCCCGACCAGCGCGGCGTTGCCGGAGCCGGGCGCATCGCCGCTTTGGCTGAGAAGGCGCAGCGGGAAGACCTGGTCGTGTGCCTGATTTCCGGGGGCGCCTCGGCGCTGCTGCCACTGCCGGCAGCGCCCATTACGCTGGAGGAGAAACAGGAAGTAACGCGTCTGTTGCTGGCCTCGGGCGCGGACATTCACGAGATCAACGCCACCAGGAAACATATCTCGCGCATAAAGGGCGGACAACTGGCGCGGCTGGCCTCGCCGGCCGCGGTGGAGACGCTTATTTTGTCCGACGTGATTGGCGACGAGCCCGGTGTCATCGGTTCCGGACCGACGGCAGCGGACGCTTCCAGCTTCCTCGCCGTAGCCGTCATCTTAAATAAATATGCCCTGCGCGGGCGAGTGCCTCGCTCGGTTTGGGAGCGGATCGAACAGGGCATGGCGGGCCAGGTTCCGGAAACCCCCAAGCCGGCGGATGTTATTTTCCGGCGCGTACGGAACACCATAGTCGGCTCCAACCGTCTGGCCTTGGCGGCTGCTAGACGCCGCGCGCGCGAGCTCGGCTTTCGTACCCTGGTGCTTACCAGCGAAATCCAGGGTGAGGCCCGTCAGGTCGCTCGAGTTCATGCCGCCATGGCGCGCGAGTTGGTCCAATCGGGACAGCCCTTAAAACCGCCGGTCTGCATTATTTCCGGCGGTGAAACCACCGTCACGTTAAAAGGCACGGGCCTGGGAGGCCGCAATCAGGAGTTCACACTGGCCGCCGCTATTGATATCGCGGGACTTCCCGACACCGTTATCTTGAGCGCGGGAACCGATGGCTCGGATGGCCCCACTGACGCCGCGGGCGCCATAGCCGATGGCGACACGCTGCAACGGAAGCCCGACGCGGGGAACTTTCTGGACAGCAACGACTCGTACCACTACTTCGCAGCGCTCGGCGATCTGTTCAAGACCGGACCGACGCTGACCAATGTGATGGATGTGCAGCTGGTTCTGGTAGGATCTCGAAAGTGAGCTTCTGGCGGAAAGAGGTCATCGATTTTGCGCTCGACCAGGAAACGCTCCGGCACATACAGGAGCAGCGAGCCTGGATCGCGCGCGAGCCACAAAACGCGGCTCCCTACCGAAACCTGGCGCAGCTCTATCGCTTGCAGGGCAGGCAGGACGAAGCTTTGGGACTGCTGTTGGAAGCGGTGCGGCTGGATAGTGAATCCGCCCAGGCGCACGCGGCACTCACGGAGATTTACGCCATTCGTGGGGACATACGCGCGGCATGGAGCCATGCACGGGCCGCGGAGCGCAACGGCGACCGGCGCGCCGTGGAAATGCTGAAGCGTCACGGAGTGGCGGAGTAACCAGCTTAGGCCCTTAACCGTATGGTTTATTCCCGTTGCGGAAACCACTCGCTAACGCTCGTGGCTCTGATCGGAGCCGCGACCGTCAGGGAGCGTCCCGCCGCAAAAGGAAAGCTATCACGCGGTCACTGAACTAGTGCGGCGCAGCGCCGGCCGCGGAGGTTGTGGGCGGCGCAGTCAACAGCTTGGTTTCGATAGTGACACCATCCGGCCGATGAACAAATTCGCGCATCTGGCCTTCGTCAAACATCAGGCTCATGTAGCCGTGCGGCCCGTATCCGGCGGGATCGGCCGTGATATACGGGTTGGGACCATCCAGGATCGAACCGCCGGGGACGTCGCCATCGCTTCGCAAATGCTTGAACGTTAAATCTTGAACCACTGGGCCTAGAGTGTCGCGGAAATAGGGGAATCCGCCGTTGCCAACACAGCGCCCGAATACGCCCCACTTGGGATGCTGATCGTATAACACGCAGCGGTGTTCATGTCCCCAATACCAGGCGAAAATGCGCCGCGCGTTCAGAAACGTTTCCAGTTTATTCACCAGGTTGGGGTTTTGACTGTCAAGAAGCGAGAAGGGTTGGTGATGCGAAAACAGGACCACCTTGCGCTGTCCGGCTTGGTCCAGAATTCTTTTCAGCCAAGCCACTTCATCATCCGGCATGTCGGCTTCCTGATAAGCGGTATCCAGCCCCACTAGCGTCCAATCCTGGTTCTGGACGTAGAAGTGCGATTCGCGCTGTTGGAACCGGCCGCCCAGGATAGCATCGTGATACGCTTTTCCGCCGCTGTACATTTCGTGGTTTCCGTTCAGCGAACGGTTCAGCGCGTCGTCGCGGTACGGAAAAGCTTCCACCAGTTGTTTCTGTATTTCATCGGGCTGTCCCGAATAATAGGTATCGCCCAGGTGCAAAACAATATCGAACCCATCGGGATCTTTCCGAATACTATCGGCGATGACCGGGGCGCCGTATGCCGCGGTTCCCCAATCGCCGAACACGGCGATTCGCAAATGGCGGTTGTCTCTCTTGAGCGCGTCCGGGTCGTCGGGCGCCGTTCGCCAGGTGTATTTGTTCGAGGCTTCGAAGACAGCAAGGAAGCCGGTCTTGATGTACTCGAGCAGGTCGCCATCGCTGAATTTCACTATGGCGACATCCCCGGTAGTGTCGACGTCCCCGGATTCGGCAGCCTTTTGCGCAATGAAACTCTGGAGTACGGAAGCCATGGCGTGGGGAGCCGTGCTCATGACTCTTGGCCCATTGGCACTTTGCTGCAGCGCGCCGGCAACATCCGCAAAACTGTTGGTTAATTGTGCCTGGCGCAACGGGTCGTCGGTAACCCGCGCCGCTTGGCTCTTGATCTCGTCGGCAAGGGCTTGCTGGTGCGCCAAAACCTCCCGAGCGATCTGATCAGCAGTAACAATCGGCAACGTTTTGGGCTGTGGCATGGAGGGATTATACATGAATCCTCCCTGCCTTAATCCTGATAATTCTTTTGTTTTTAATTTGAAATCTGGGGGTTAGGAGGGAATGTACTCTGGCTCACAATCAGAGCTGCGACCGTTAGGGAGCGTCCTGCCGCCTACCTGCGATCGGCTTGAGCACCGGTACCGCGAAATCAGCTGGCTCGTGTATGCTTTAACCATAATCTTTATTGCGCGGATCTTTTATCTGCGCGGATAGAGTAACATGCCCCCGGAACCCTCCCCCAGCCATCGGGCGTTCGAGTTTTGTCTCAATGGGCAAACCGTGTCCGTTCAAGGCGCACCTCCGCAGCGCATCCTACTCGATCATATCCGCGACCTCGGGCTGACCGGCAGTAAAGAGGGCTGCGCCGAAGGCGAGTGTGGCGCGTGCACAGTGGTTCTGGTGAAAGAGAACGGTCACGGAAGTGAATACCGTCCGGTAAACAGCTGCCTGATGTTTCTGCCCATGGTGGCCGGGCAGGAGCTTTACACCGTGGAGGCGCTTGCGGCTAAGGGCGAATTACATCCGGTGCAGCAGTCCATCGCTGAGCGGGGAGGCTCGCAGTGCGGTTACTGCACGCCGGGATTCGTCATGAGCCTGTTCGCGGAGTATTACCGCCCCGGCCGCAGCGGCGCTTGCGATCCCGAGTCGCTGGGCGGGAACCTTTGCCGGTGCACCGGCTATCGCCCGATCGGCGATGCCGTGCGCTCGCTCGGCCCTGCGCCTGAAGACCATTTCCGGCAGCGTCTGGCGCAGGAGGCGCCGCCGCTGGGCGAACTTGCCTATACGGACGGCCGCGCGAAATTCTCACGACCCGAGACGCTCGCCCGGTGTCTGGCGGAATTGGCCGAACATCCGCAAGCCCGTCTGGTGGCCGGCGGAACTGATCTGGCTGTCGAATCGAATCTGCGCGGCGCCAGTTTCCCGCATCTCATCAGCCTCGACGCTTTGCCGGAGTTGCGCGATTTTGACGAAACCCAAGACCACGTCGAGATCGGCGCCGGTCTCTCGCTCAATGAAATCGGCGCTCGCTGGGCTGGCGCACCTCCGGTCTTCCGCGAGTGGCTGAATCTGTTCGCTTCTCCATTGATCCGCAACCGTGCAACCCTGGGCGGCAATCTGGTCACCGCTTCGCCTATTGGCGACGCCGCGCCGCTACTGCTGGCTCTTGATGCGCAAGTCCGCATCGCGGGAGTGGGCGGCGAGCGCATCGAACCGTTGACCGGTTTCTTCGCGGGGTATCGCCGCACAACGATGCGGCCTGAAGAAATACTGGTCGCCGTGCGAGTGCCGAAACCGTTGCCGGCGCTGGTGCGTTTCTACAAGGTGGCCAAGCGCAAGCTGGATGACATCAGCACGGTGGCCTGCGCAGTGGCCTTGGATCTCCGTTCCAACGGTACGGTCGAGAGAGCGCGCTTCGCTTATGGCGGTGTGGCGCAGACGCCGCTGCGATTGTTCGAAGCCGAACAGGCGGTGGAAGGCCGAATGTGGAACGCGGCGGCAGTCCGCAAGGCTCAGGAGGTCGTCATGCGCAGCCTGCGTCCGATTTCCGACCATCGCGGCTCGGCGGACTACCGGCTCGCCATGGCGAAGTCGCTGCTCGAAAAGTTCGCGTATGAGGCCGGGAGCGAAGCGGCATGAAGCCCGCCGGCCAGCCCGTTTCCCACGAAAGCGCGCGCGGTCACGTGAGCGGGACGGCGCTGTACACCGACGATCTGGCGGGCCGCTTCTCAGGCCTTCTGCACGCTTGGCCGGTGCTGGCTCCCCTGGCGCACGGTACAGTCGTTTCCATCGATGCCTCGCAGGCGTTGTCGGAGCCTGGCGTTCACACGGTACTCACGCCGGCCGACGTCCCCGGGGAAGGCGACACCGGACCGTCGCGGCACGATGAGCCTCTATTCCCAACGGAGATTCAATACCACCAGCAGCCGCTGTTGTGGGTGCTGGGCGAGACACTCGACGCGGCCAAGCGCGGAGCCGCCAAAGTAAAGGTTGAGTGCCAGCCTTTACCGGCGATTCTCACCATCGAACAGGCCATCACGGCCGGTGAATTCCACTCCGGTCCCATGCGCTTACACCGCGGGGATGCCGTCGCAGCCATCGCCGACAGCCCGCACCAAATCGAAGGCGAGCTGGAGGTCGGCGGGCAGGAACATTT
The DNA here is from genome assembly GCA_035948775.1 of Bryobacteraceae bacterium. GTDB lineage: Bacteria > Acidobacteriota > Terriglobia > Bryobacterales > Bryobacteraceae > PSRJ01. Next base: position 44,803 of record DASZIV010000134.1, on the reverse strand, counting down.
CTATCTGGAAACGCAAAACGCCTTGGCGTGGATCGACGAAACTGGCGGTGTTTCGGTGCACTCTTCCACGCAGCATCCAAGCGAGACTCAGGAGGTCGTCGCGCGCGTGCTCGGCCTCTCGCGGCACCAGGTGACCGTGGAGTGCTTGCGAATGGGCGGTGCTTTCGGCGGCAAGGAGACGCAGGCCGATCCGTGGGCGGCGGTCGCCGCGCTGGGGGCATGGAAAACCAAACGGCCGGTGCGCGTGCGATTGTCGCGCGCATTGGATATTGCGCTCACGGGCAAGCGGCATCCGTTCCTGGCGCGCTTTCGTGCGGGCTTCGACGATCAGGGCAGCGTTCTCGGGTTGACGGTCTCGCTTTTCTCCGATGGCGGTTGGAGCCTGGACCTCTCCGAGCCCGTCATGGGCCGCGCCCTCTTTCATCTGGACAATTGCTACTTCCTGCCGGCGGTGGAAGCTACTGGCTTGATTTGTCGCACCAACAAGACCTCGCAAACGGCCTTTCGCGGTTTTGGCGGCCCGCAAGGCATGGTGGTCATCGAAGAGGTCCTCGATCGTATCGCGCGCATACTCTCTCTTCCCCCCGAACAGGTGCGTGAGCGGAACTTTTACCGCGAAGGCAACACCACGCACTACGGCCAAACCGTCAAAGACGCGGGCCGCATTCCGGCGATCTGGAACCAGCTCAAAGCCACCAGCAATTTTGCGCAGCGGCGCCTGGATATCGATCGCTTCAACGCGGCCAGCCCCCACTCCAAGCGTGGCCTGGCAATCACGCCCGTTAAGTTCGGCATCTCATTTACTCTCACTTGGTACAACCAGGGCGCCGCGCTCGTGCTCGTTTATCGCGATGGCAGCGTGCAAGTGAATCACGGCGGTACGGAAATGGGCCAGGGGCTGCACACCAAAATCGGCCAGATCGCGGCTCACCAGCTTGGTGTCCCCCCGGGGTCCATTCGCGTGATGCCGCCGCGCACCGACAAGGTCCCCAATACTTCGGCTTCGGCTGCGTCCGCCAGCACCGATCTGAACGGCGCTGCCGTGGCCGATGCCTGCCATCAGATCCTGGAGCGGCTCAAACCTGTGGCCGCAACGCTGCTGGCCTGCGACGCCGCCGCAGTGCGATTTCGCGAGGGACTGGTGTTTTCCGGTGACGACGACAAGCCCGGCCTCCCGTTTCGCTCCGTGACCGAAGCCGCGTATCGGACCCGCGTGGCACTGTTCGCGCAGGGCTACTATCGAACGCCGGGTATCCACTACGATGCCAAGGCGGGCCAGGGACAGCCCTTTCACTATTACGCCTATGGAGCCGCCGTGTCCGAAGTCGAAGTGGATGGATTTACTGGACAGTACCGGCTGCGGCGTGTCGACATTCTGCAGGATGTGGGCGAGTCGTTTTCGCCGCTGATCGATCGCGGGCAAATCGAAGGCGGATTCATTCAAGGTTTGGGCTGGCTGACGCTTGAGGAGTTGCTCTGGGACACTCAAGGCCTCGTAGCCACGGGCAGCGCTTCCACCTACAAACTGCCCTCCTGGTCGGAACTGCCCGACGTCTTCGAAGTGAATTTCCTGGAACGCGCCGGTGAAGAAGGCGTGATTCTGGGTAGCAAGGCCGTCGGCGAACCACCGCTGATGCTGGCTCTCTCCGTCCGCGAAGCTTTGCGCGATGCCGTTGCGGCCTTCGGTAGTCCAGGCATCGTCACGCTTGATATCCCCGCGACACCGGAGCGTGTTTTCTGGGCGATTGAGCGCGTTCGCAGTGACGCACCCGATCGGGCACGAATAGCCGTAGGAGCGCTGCGAGCGTGATGGTCAACGATTCGGGCGAGCTGCTCCGCGCGGCCGTCTTTCACACTCCACCCTCGCCGCACATGCCACAAGCGCCGAAGGATTACTGGCGTCGATCTTCACGTTGGCCCGCGCCGAGAGCGTGCGCGAAACATGTGTCGGCGGTTCCGTGGTATACCGCAATGATGACCCTAGCCGAAATTAACGCCATGACCCGCGATCAGTTTGTGGCTACCCTGGGCTGGATTTTTGAGGACTCAGCGTGGGTGGCTGAGCGCGCCTGGGCCTACCATCCATTTGCTTCGCGCGAAGCGTTGCACCGCTCCATGACTGGTGAATTGGAGAAAGCGGTACCCGCTGAACAACTGGCGCTCTTGCGCGCTCATCCCGACCTGGGGGCCCGAGCCCGAGTTAGCGCCGCTTCAGCCGGCGAACAGTCTGGGGCTGGTATGGATCGCTTGTCAGCCGAAGAATTCGAAATGTTCGAATGGCTCAACGCGGGGTATCGTGAGAAATTCGGCTTCCCCTTCCTGTACGCCGTTAAGGGGAGCACCAAACATGATATTTTCGTGGCGCTGGGCGTGCGTATGGATTCTTCACCGGAGGAAGAATTTCGACAGGCGCTCTCGGAAGTCTCTCGCATCGCCTGGTTCCGATTAGAGGACACGATCGCTCAGTGAGGTGATGGATTGGAGCAGTTCGCCAGCGGATGGAAGCGGAATTACTACGGCAAGGGCGATGTGATCGTCTACCGCTTGCAGCGGGATGGCCGCACTCCAGCCGGTCAGAGTCCGGTGTTCGGCGCGTCGGTCAAGATGTTGCTGTACGGCGACAGCTTCTGGCCCACTTATACAACGGGCGATAACACCAGCCTGGTGGCCACCGATTCCATGAAGAATTTCGTGCAGCGCGAGACCCTTAACTTCAGCGGCAGCGACCTGGAATCGTTTTGCCGATTTCTCGCCGACAAGTTCCTGCGAACCTATCCGCAAACCGAAGGCATACAGGTTTCGGCCTCGGAGATTCCGTATGCAGGGATTGTGGATGGCAGCGTAGCCTTTACACCTACGGGTCCCGAACAGGCCACCGCGTGTATGGAAATGTGCCGGAAGGGCGACAAGATCGAGTGCGTCGAGTTGCGCTCCGGAGTCCGCGGGTTGAAGCTGCTGCGCCTTGGTGGCAGTTCCTTCCAGGGCTTTGTGCGCGATCAATACACCACTCTGCCCGATATTGCCAACCGTCCGCTGCACATGTGGCTCGATCTGGAGTGGCTGTACACGTCGGCCGCCGCCGGATTCACCGAGGGCCAGGTCACGGCGCGCGTGCGCAGCATGGTCCGCGACGTTTTTCATTCTTTCGAATCGGGCAGTATCCAGGAGCTCATCTATCAACTGGGCAACCGCATGCTAGCGGAACTGCCTTGCCTCGCCGCAGTAGACCTGGAAGCCAATAACCGCACTTGGGACACCGTGGCGGAAGCCGGCGAACAACTCGGAGTGTTTACTGACCCGCGGCCGCCCTACGGCTGTTTGGGATTGAGGTTGCGCCGCTAGCATGGCGCGCCTATCCACGCACGTCCTGGACATGGCGCGGGGCAAACCCGCGGCCGGAGTCGAAGTGTCCGTCTCGATTCTGGAAGCAGGCGCGCCGCGGCGTTTAAAGACGGCTGTCACCAATAGCGATGGCCGCACCGATGAGCCGCTCCTTTCGGGCGACAACTTGACCGTCGGGGTTTACGAGCTGATCTTCTCGGTAGGCGCTTACTTCCGCCGCGTGGGCGAGAAGCTCAGCGAGCCGCCGTTCCTCGATGAGGTGGCTATCCGTTTCGGCCTCTCCGACCCCACAGGCAACTACCATGTGCCGTTGTTGATTGCGCCGCATGGATACAGCACGTATCGGGGATCCTGATGAATACGTGGATCGATCGGGCTGAAAAAGTGATCGCGCGGTGCGAAGAGTTGGCGTGCTGGACGGAGGAGCCCGGCCACATCACGCGAACGTTCCTTGCGCCGCCCACACGCGAGGTCCACACCAGTCTGCGTCAGTGGATGGAAGAGCTGGGGATGACTGTGAGGCTGGATGCCGCCGGGAATCTGCGCGGGGTTCGTGCGGGGCCCGATGCCGATGGTCCAGTTCTGTACCTGGGTTCGCACATTGATACCGTGCCTCACGCTGGAGCGTTCGATGGCGTGCTGGGCGTGGTGCTGGCCATCGCATTGGTAGACGCGCTTGGCAGCCGCCCTCTGCGTTTCGGTGTCGAAGTGGTGGCGTTTTCGGAAGAAGAAGGGGTGCGGTTTGGCGTCCCGTTCATCGGTAGCCGGGCGCTGGCGGGCACAGTCGGTCCCGAAATGCTCGCCCGTCGCGACCCGCAAGGAACGACGGTCGCCGAAGCGATTCGCGAGTTCGGACTCGATCCGGCGCGCCTTCCCGAGGCCACGATGGCAGAACGCGCACTCGGCTACCTGGAGTTCCACATCGAACAGGGCCCCGTGCTCGAATCGCTGCATCTTCCGCTGGGTATAGTCGAATCGATCGCCGGTCAGAGCCGCTTTTTACTGGTCTTCGGCGGCAGGGCCAACCACGCGGGCACGACTCCCGCGCCGCTTCGCCGCGATGCCCTCGCCGGCGCCGCCGAGTGGATCAGCCACGTGGAACGCGAAGCCTGCCTGACACCGGACCTGCGCGCGACGGTGGGATCCGTCGATGTCCAGCCCGGTGCATCGAACGTGATCGCCGGCCAGGTTCGCGCCACCTTGGACGTGCGGCACACCAGCGACGACATTCGGCAGCACGCGGTCTCGTCTCTGCTCGAGGCGGCTACCCAGATCGCCGCGCGGCGCGGGCTGGAGGTCAGTTGGGAGCAGCGGCTCGACCAGCCAGCCACACCGATGCATCCATCCATGACTGCGGCGCTCGAACGTGCCGTCTCCCGTTCGGGCTTCCCTGTTCATCGCCTGGCCAGCGGCGCGGGTCACGACGCTATGGTGATGGCCGCGAAGTGCCCATCGGCTATGCTCTTTCTGCGCAGCCCCGGCGGGATCAGCCACCATCCCGACGAAACCGTGCTGCCAGGAGATGTAGCGGCCGCGCTTGCTGTGGGCCTTCAGTTCCTGGAAGGAGCGGAGACACTTCGTGCCTGACCTCGTAATCCGCGGCGGCACTCTGATCACTTCGGCGGGGACACGCCGAGGCGATGTCGCCATCGAAGATGGTCTCATTGCTGCAATCGCGCCCGAGTTGCCGGCTGCCCGGGAAGAGATCGATGCCCGCGATCTGGTTATCTTTCCAGGACTCATCGACGATCACGTACACTTCAACGAGCCGGGCCGTGCGGATTGGGAAGGCGCCGCGACGGGAAGTCGTGCGCTGGCGGCCGGCGGCGGCACTCTGTTCTTCGACATGCCGCTGAACTCCTCGCCATGCACCATCGGCCGTCCGGAGTTCGATCAAAAACGGCAAGCCCTCGAACGCGCGTCCATCACCGATTTCGCGCTCTGGGGCGGTATGGTGCCCGGCAACCGCGAGGCGCTCGCCGAACTCGCCGACTGCGGCGTAGTGGGCTACAAGGCTTTCATGAGCGATTCCGGTCTCGCCGATTTTCCGCGCGCCGACGACGTCACTCTCTACGAAGGCATGCGCGAGGCGGCTCGGCTCGGTCTTCCGGTTTCGGTGCACGCCGAATCTGAAGAACTCACCAAAACGCTGGCTCGACGCGCGGCCGCGGAGGGCCGCACTGGCATCCGCGACTATCTCGACTCCCGGCCGGTGCTGGCGGAAGTGGAAGCCATCCAGCGCGCTACGCTCCTGGCTGCCGAAACAGGCGCGAAACTGCACATCGTGCATGTCAGTTCCGGCCGAGGCGTGGTCGCCGCTGCGGAAGCCCGCTCTCGAGGCGCGGACGTTTCCATTGAAACCTGCCCGCACTACCTCTTCTTTACGGAAGACGATCTGCTGCAGCTTGGCGCAGTGGCGAAATGCGCACCCCCGCTTCGCAGCGCCGACGTTCGGGAGACTCTCTGGAAAACGTTGCTCGAAGGCGTGGTGGACATCGTGGCCTCCGACCATTCACCGTCCCCTCCCGCGATGAAACAAGGCAGCGACTTTTTTCGTATCTGGGGCGGTGTCGCCGGCGTGCAGTCTACACTGGCCGTGCTGCTCGACGAAGGCCACCACCGGCGCGGCTTGCCGCTAACCGCGATCGCGCGCCTGACTGCCACCGAACCCGCGCGCCGCTTTCGGGTTCCGGGAAAAGGCTCGGTGGAAACCGGCATGGATGCCGACCTGACGCTCATTGATCTCAACACTGCGCACTCCCTGAAAGACGAAAACCTGTTTCAAAAACACAAGTTCACGCCCTATGCCGCAAGAACCTTCCGTGGCACGGTGCGCCGCACTTTGCTACGCGGCTCCACCATTTTCGCCGACGGCAGGATTCTCGCAAACGGCGGCGGCAAGTTAGTCCGGCCGAATCTCACCAACAAGGCGCCTCATGCAACGATTGGGATACACACGTAGCTCGCGGCAACAGGATCACCTGCTGCTGACGCCGGACACATTCATCCGCGCCCCTCTGCCCGGGATGCGGCGCGCCACTGCCGTGGTGCACGTTTCGTCTGCCATGGGCGCCGGCTTCACCCAATACACGGCGGAATTCGAGGCTGGCGGCGCGCTCGCGCCAACCGGCACGCAACGTTTCGTCTACGTGATCGAGGGTGAACTGACTGCCGGCGACCGTCGACTGGCGGCGGGCGATTACTGCTACCTCGCTGCTGCTCAAGCCGCCCACATCGAGGCGGCTGTGTCCAGCCGCGCTGCGGTTATCGAAAAGGCCTACAAACCTCTGGAGAAAACGCCGCCTTGTATCCTGACCGGCCGGGAGAGTGACCTCGAACCCAAGCCGCTGATGGGTGACGAGGCCCTGGCTGTCCGCGTGTTGCTTCCTGACGATTTCGCCTTCGATTTCGCAGTCAACACCATGACGTTCCAACCAGGTGCCGCCCTGCCCATGGTGGAGATTCACGTGATGGAGCACGGCCTGCTCATGCTAGAGGGCGGCGGCATCTATCGGCTCGGCGAAAGCTGGTATCCCGTGGCCGCCGGCGACTTCATCTGGATGGCGCCATACTGCCCGCAGTGGTTCGGGGCGCTCGGCAAAGTCCCCGCGAAATACCTCATCTATAAGGATTGGAACCGCCACCCGCTGGAGTAAGCGCATGCCCCTGGCGATCGATTCGAACCGCCTCACCGAAGAACTGGAAACATTGGCGACTTTCTCGGAAGTCGAGCCGCCCGCGGTCACCCGCGTGGTCTTCTCGGATACCGATCTGCGCGCCCGGAGATACGTGAAGTCGCTGTGCGCGGAGGCGGGACTCTCCATTCGCGAGGATGCTATCGGCAACACCTTCGCGCGCTGGCCCGGAGCGGACGATAGTCTCCCGCCGGCCGGAACCGGCTCGCACATCGACGCCATTCCGCACGCGGGCCGCTATGACGGAACCGTCGGTGTGCTCGGCGGCCTCGAAGCTATTCGCGCGCTCCAGCGCTCCGGATTCCAGCCGCGCCGCTCGATCGAGTTGATCGTATTCACAGCCGAAGAACCGACGCGCTTCGGCGTAGGGTGTCTCGGCAGCCGCATGATCTCGGGATCCCTCAATGATACGGCCGACGAGAACTTGCGCGATAAAGAAGGCCGCCCGCTGCGGGAATTCCGCGCCGCCGCGGGGTTCACCGCCAGCCTTTTCGGCGTGCGTCTGAAACAGGGCCACTATGCCGCCTTTATCGAACTTCACATCGAGCAGGGTCCTCTGCTCGAACGCGAGGGATTGTCGATCGGCCTGGTGAGCTCAATCGCAGCCCCGGCGAGCGTTCGCATTTGGTTCGAAGGAGAAGGCGGCCACGCCGGAGCGATGCTCATGCCCGACCGTCACGACGCCTTTCTGGCTGCCGCCGAAATCGCCTTGGCGCTCGAAGCCGCCGTCAAAGCGACCGGTGCGATTGACACCGTGGGAACCACTGGCGTTTGCGACGTGTTTCCCGGCGCGATCAACAGCGTGCCGAGCAAGGTGCGGCTTGAGGTGGACGTGCGCGATGTAGACGTGGCGCGCCGCAATGGCGTCCTGGCGGAACTGGCGCGAACCTGCCTGGCTGTATCGGGACGCCGCGGCGTAGCGGTCCGCACCGAGATGCTGAACTCCGACCCGCCGGCGCAGTGTGCCCCCGAACTTCTCGACGCCCTCAGCGCCGCTTGTGCCAGGCACGGCATCACCAGCCGTCGAATGGTTAGCCGCGCGTATCACGATTCCCTGTTCATGGCACGCATCGCGCCAGTGGCGATGGTGTTCATTCCCTGCCGGAGCGGCTTCAGCCACCGGCCCGACGAGTACGCCTCGCCGGAAGCGATTGCGGAAGGCGCGTTGGTTCTTGCGGAAGCCTTGGCCGCGGTGTCGGCCTGAGCGGTCCTCGCCCGGGCACTCGCAAAGACTGCTTAAGTCATGGATAACTCCATAACGAAAGTGGGCTTGTCCGCTTACTCGTTTGCAGGGCATTCTCATGCTCAGTGAAGGGCATTCTCACACTCACAGTGGCAGCGCTCGCGCTGTCCTCGATGGCTCAAGCTCGCTCGAATTGGATCCGTCGATTATCTGCCGCGGCGGTTTGTGCGGCGTCCGGCGCCGACCTGGCTACCACCGCGATCGGCACAAATAGAGGCGCAATCGAACAGAACTGGCTGTTGAGTCGTAATGGCCGTCCGTTATGGGGCCCGATGATCGGGCTGAACGCAGCATCCTGCGTGGGAGCTATTGTGGGAGCTAAGACAACACGGATACCCAGCTATGTGGTCGTGCCTGTGAACATTGGATTTGCCGTTCCTAAGTTTGCAGCAGTTGGTCAAAACATCAATCAATTGCAGAACATGAAGTAGTTCGTCTCTAGCCGCTCGCGCGCTCCGCAACCAGCATCGACTGCAAAATCTGCTCGGAAACTTCCTTGACTGCCCCAGGCGAGTGAGCCAGAAACAACGTATTGGTCTTATCGTTCTCGCCAATCGACTTCAAGGTGTCGAAATACTGCGTCACCATTACCAACTGCATGACTTCTTTCGCGGATGCGCCCTCAACCACCTTCTGAAACTGTTCGATCGAGACCTGCAGTCCTTCGATGATGGCTTTCCTTTGATTAGCGATTCCCTGGCCCTGTAGAGCTTTGCTCTCCGCTTCCGCCTCGGCCTTCTTGACCACCAGAATCTTCTCCGCCTCGCCCCTGGCGTTGGCAGCCACTTGTTCGCGCTGTGCCGCGTTGATATCGTTCATGGCCGACTTCACTTTCGCGTCGGGAACAATATCGGTCACCAGCACATTGACAATCTCGTATCCGAACAGCGCCATGTCCGCGTCCAGCTCCTGCTTGACTGCCGCCGCGATGCTCGACTGCGAGGCGAACACTTCGTCCAGTGTCATGCCCGGCACGTGTCCCAGGATCACCTGCTCGACATAGGATTTGATCTGCGCCACCGGATCCGACAGCTTGTAGTAAGCGTCAAATACCTTTTCCGGACGAACGCGATTCTGCACGGAAATTGGAATCGTGACGAATACGTTGTCTTTGGTCTTCGTCTCCATGGTCAGAGTGATCTGATTCACGCGCAGACTCACCACACCCGCCACGGAATCGATGAACGGCCACTTCCAGTTCAATCCGGGCTCAGCCACCCGAAGATACTTGCCGAATCGCGTGATCACCGCGACTTGGGACGTGCGCACCGTAAAGAAGCTTCCCAGGATCAGGTAGACCACGAGAAACACCGCGATTGCCCACGGGACCCAGAACAGTTGCTCCATGGCTCCGAGTATACCGGAACGTTGTGATACTCTGAGCAAAATACACAGCGGGGATAACTCACAAAGGAGAACTGATATGCGTAAGAGTCAACAGCCGTTGAGCATGATCGCTCTATTGATATTGGGCTCGTCCGCCGCCATCGCCCAGCAGAACCAGGCGCCGCCGCAGCCCATGAGTTTCTTCGTCAGCAGCGCCGGCCCCGGCAAAGGCGCCGATCTCGGCGGCTTGGCGGGAGCCGACCGCCAATGCCAGACGCTGGCCCAAGCGGCCGGCGCAGGCAGCCGCACCTGGCATGCTTATCTCAGCACCAGCGCCGCCGACGGCCAAGCGGCGGTCAATGCCCGCGACCGCATCGGATCGGGTCCCTGGTACAACGCCAAGGGCGCGGTGGTCGCTAAGAGCCTGGCCGATCTGCATGGAGACAACCTCGACGCCGCCCGTCTCGGCAACAATATTTCCAAGGCCACGGTCCTGACCGAGAAGGGTGAGACCATCAAAGGTTTCGGAGATACGCCCAATACCCACGACATCCTGACTGGGTCGATGCCGGATGGCAGGGCGTACGCCGATGGCATGGACCACACCTGCAAGAACTGGACCAGCAGCGATGCCGGCACCGCTCAACTCGGCCACTTCGACCGGACGGGCGGTGGTAACACGTCGTGGAACTCAGCGCATCCCAGCCGCGGCTGCAGCCAGCAGAATTTGGTGAGCACCGGCGGCGCCGGCCTGCTCTACTGCTTCGCCGCGAACTAAGCCGGCCACGCCACGCCTCAATGAGTCTGGCGTGGTGAATACTTGTTGAGCACATCGAGCAGTTTTGCGGCCCCATCTGGGGGCTTCGCGCCGCTGGTGAGAATCTGCTTGTTATCCCAGGGCTGGCCGTACATGATCCTGTTCTCGTCGATGTCGTTGCGCAGCGTAGCGCCATCGAGCGACACCCCGGCGAACAAACCTCGGGATCGGGACCACGAAAGGATCTCGGCATTCAGCAGCGCGTCGGTCTGGGCCGTGGCATCGCGGCCCACTGGTCCGGCTGCGGCCGTTGCTTCCGCGCCGATGGTGAATTTGCTGCTGGTCAGGTGCTTCATCCCGCCTTGGTTCATAATCAGCAGGATTACGTCGCTGGAAGAAAACCCGATTTGAAGCCCGAAGCTGCCGCCCTCGATGCGTATGGCGGCCGGCGGTCCCCAGCCCTGCCCACTCATGCTGCGGCACATCGCGTAGCCGCGGCCAAATTTTCCTCCCACTACAAACGCACCCTTCTTCAGACCGGGCACCAACACGATGCATGGTGATTTGTCCAACAAGCTTTGCGGTATCGCCTTGTCTGGCGTACTCATGACTTCCGAGAACAGGCTGGCCGCGTCGTCCAGACGCTCATTCGTCTTAGCTCTGTCGTCCTTCGCGAGGAGCGGCGCGCACCCCACGGCAATTGCGAGTGTAAATGTGATCAGCCGCATGGGTATATGGTAGCGCGGGTGTCCTCGACGTATAACACGCTCGCCAAAAGAAACCGGTATCGAATGGTTATTCGGCTTTGGCGCCGCCCAGCACCGCTGTCGCCAGCGTACCGCCCAGACCCATCGTTTCCACCGCCGACGAAGGCACAATCACCATCGATCCCCGCTCCTTGATGGCCTCGTACAGCATGTTCATTGCGCGCAAGTGCAGCGCCACCGGATTGTTCTGATACGTCAACGCCGCCTTGGCAAAGTTTTCGGAAATCTCCGTCTCCGCCAATCCCAGGATGGTGCGCGCCCGCCGCTCTCGCTCCGCCTGTGCCTCCCGCGACATGGCGTCCTGCAACGCCAGTCGAATTTGCACATCCCGAACCTCGACCGATTGCACCGTGATGCCCCACGGGTTGGTCTTCGCATCCAGGATGCGCTGGAGTTCCTGGCCCAGCATCTCGCGCTCCGCCACCATCTGATGCAGCTCGTGCCGACCGATCGATTGGTCCGCTACACGAATCGAGAACAGCAGATAGAGACCAAGCAGTACCCCCGCAAACAACGGCGCGGGGTTTTTCACCAGCGCGGTTCCTCCCGCCCCGGCCAACGCACACAACACAAACAGCGCCGCTCCCACATTGTTGGTTCTCATTGCCTTCATCTCCTATTCTTGCCGGTGTCCGTCCGGCGATCCTCTAATTGCTCCACCAATTCTTCGATAGTGAAGCCCGCCGCCCCGGCGCGGGCCACGAAATCACTCACCAATTGCGCGATCTGCCGCCGCCGCTCCACGTCGTCCCGTTTCACCTTTTGATGACTCACAAATGTCCCCGTGCCTTGTTGTGTCTCGAGTGTGCCGCGAATCTCCAGCTCCCGGTAAGCGCGCCCCACCGTATTGGGGTTAATCGAAAGGTCCACCGCAACTTGCCGTACCGTGGGAAGCTGATCGCCGCCCGCCAGCACTCCAGCCGCTATCCCGCCCAACACCTGGTCAATCAGCTGGCGGTATACGGGGACGCCGCTGCGCAGGTCAAGCTCGAAAGCGAAGCCCCGTTTCCCATTGCGTGCCCTGCTCATCTATAGTACTATTGTACTAGTATATTAATACAAGTCAAGAGGCAATTTATGCGTTACCGAGCTGTGACCAAAGGGAGCGGAGTTCTTACCGCTAGTTTCCGGTGGGTATAATTCCGGCGTTCTCGACCATCAGAATCACGGTTCGTTTTGCCGCGCGCGTACGATGCATGACCCTCTTGGGAACGACAAACCCGGTTCTCGGTGTGAGTTCAACCGTGCGGTCGGGAAGGTCGATGAAGAGCGCTCCCTCCACCACATAGAAGAATTCATCGTCATCGTCGTGCTGGTGCCAGTGGTATTCGCCTTCCACGACGCCCAGGCGAACCACCGAATCGTTCACCTGGCAGAGAGTCTGGTTGTACCACTTGTAAGCGCAGGCATCGGCGAGCGCCTTCTCGTCGATCACTTCTCCCTGCTGGAAATGGATGTTCAGGCGCGTTTCGTACGGAAAGGCTTTGGTGTCGCTCATGTGAGTTACCTGCTTTACGGGGCCGTCGCCAGTGCCTTGACCAGATCATACAAAAACGTCTGGCCTTCGTAGAACGACGTCACCATCATTCGCTCATCGCGGCCGTGCGCGCGATTGTCGTCGCGCTCACCGAACAAGCCCTGAACCCCGTAAGTCGGTATGCCCGCGGCGCGCAACATTCGTCCGTCAGTGGCGCCCGTGCTCATAGTCGGCAGTACCACCACGCCCGGCCACATCGTATCCGTCAGGCGGGCCATCGCACGCACCAGTTCGGGCCGTAGAGGCGAGGCGGGCGAATTCTCTTCCTGCTCCGTGATGGACATGTTCACCTGGTCATCAGCGATCGCTTTCTTCAGGGTGCTCATCACGTAATCCAGCGAGTCGTCGGGCTGGACGCGGCAATTGATATTGGCCGCGGCAAGCTGCGGCAGAGCATTGTGAGCGTGCCCGCCTTCGAGCAGTGTAGCTACACAAGTGGTGCGCAGCATGGAGTTCCACGCCGGAGATGCTTGCGCGATGCGCTTCATGGCTTCCGCATCGCCCTCCGCCGTTTTCGCGAGATCCGCTTTAGCGCCGGTAGTATCGATTTTCGCCATGCCGGCGAAGTAGGCCCGCGTGGTTTCGTTGGTCTTGAGCGGAAAGCCGAACTGGCTGATGCGCACCAGGGCCCCGGCCAAGTGGTAGATGGCGTTATCGGCCACCGGCTGGGAACTGTGCCCGCCCTTGTTTCGCACTTCCAGCCGCAAATCGAGGTACCACTTCTCGGCGGCCTGCACCGAGTTCGAAATGCGCTTGCCTTTCACCATCTCGCCTCTGCCGCCCTCGTTGAGGCACAGGTCGGCATCGATCAGATTGCGGTGTTTCTTAACCAGCCAGTCGACGCCGTTGTAGGGTCCACCGCCTTCTTCGTCAGCGGTAAGCGCCACAATGATGTCACGATCGGGCTTGTACCCCTCGCGCTTGTAGCGGATCAGGTTGGCGATCCAGATGGCAGCCTGGGCCTTGTCGTCGGAGGTGCCGCGGCCATAGTAGTAGCCGTCCTTCTCGGTGAATACGAACGGGTCCATGCTCCAGTCTTCGCGCTTAGCTTCTACCACATCGATGTGGGCGAGCAGCAGAATCGGTTTGAGTTTACCGGTTCCGTGGTAGCGCACCACCAGGTTGGCTTTTGTGGGGATCACGCCGCCGATAAAAATATCCGATTCCGGGAACCCCGCGGTGCGCAGCCGTTTGGCTACGGCGTCGACTACCGGTGTAGTGGCTCCGGTAGTGAAACCGGATTTGATCTCCACGATCTCTTTATAGATATCGTGAGCCAGGCGCTGGTCGGCTTCCGGCGGCATGGTGGACGCCGCAAAGCAGGCCAGCGGGGCTATCAGGCAAAGCGCAGAACGCACCATGCGCTTATTATAAGTGCCTGCGGGGCCAGGCCATGCCCCGCGGAGGGCCTTACTTGCCGACGAGGTGCTGTGTGTCCCGATTGTTTTCCTGGCAGATGTACTCCAGGAGTTCCTGCCCGGGCGCCCAAGTGGCTGTCGTGACTACCGTCCACGGCTTGGTGTAGTAGTCGGAATCTTCGATGGTCGCTTCCACGCGCAGGGTGTTCGAGTCCGTGCGCGTGTACTTCTCGGTGACGTGCAATTTCTCGCCGTGCGGATGACCTGCGGCGTCGAGCCAGGTCCGTTCGTTGAACCCGACCGTGTCCACCACCAGCGTGTCGCCTTCCCAGTGGCCAATTGCGTCGCCCAGGAACGTCGGATTCGGATCTGCCGGATGCTTGCGCCCATCCATCCAGATCAGCCGCCAGACATGCGCGCCCCCTTCATAGATGAACAGGATGCGATCCGCCAGTTGATAGATCTGGGTTGGATACGGCGTGTACATCATGCGCGGCACACCAGGAGGCAGGCAGAAGCCTTCGGGGTCGTCCTTGGAGTTAGTCTCTGTGCGCTGATCGAAGATCTTCTGCGCCATGGCATTGAACGGAACTTCGACCTTGCCCCCGTCGACACTCTTGCCCTGCTTCTGCATGTCGATGATATAGGGTACTTGCCACATCCCTTTGCCGCCGAAATCCGGCTTGCCCGAATTCACTCCGAGCAACGGATTCTCCGGCAGCCGTGGTGTGGGTCCGGCCGGCGGACGGTTGGCTCCGCGTCCGCGCCCGGCGGGTCGCTGCGGACCTTCGACCGGACCGCCCAAGCCGCCGGGCGGCTGCCCCATGGCCGGCACAGGCGTCAATGCCACAATGGCCAATGCTGCCGTGCCCGCCAGCATCCAACCCGTCAAATCACTTCTCACCAAGACCTCCCGGTAATACTTATTTATGTAACCGCTTACTGCGTGGGACCGCCGTCGTCCGTTGAGCCGGCGAACACTTTGCGCCCGTCCGCCAGGCTGACCGACCGGGCGTTGCCGAGCATGCTTCCGTCCTTAGCCTGATAGCCCGTCACGGTGATCACGTCGCCGGGCTTCAGAGAATTCCGCGTCCAGCCGCGCCGCATCAATCCGTTCGGGCTGCCGAGTTCAAACTCCCAGTTAGTGACCTTCCCGCTGTCATCCTTAACATCAATGTAGAAGCGGGCATGCGGATTCTGCCATTCGACCTTGGTGACCGCGCCCGTCAGTTTCAGGGACTTGTTGTTGTCATACTCGGCCGCAAACGAGTGGTGCGCGAGCGCGGGCGCCGCGGCTACGAGCAGACCTGCAGCGATCCAGGAAAGTCTCTTCTTCATGGCTTCCTCCAGCTCAGGGATACGCAGACCACCTTACTCTTTGGTGGAATGGCGTGTCAAGCAGCCCAACAGGTTACGTGGGAGAATGGAAATCCCGGAGAAAACCCAATGGAAACAAGGAAAATCGGCACGCTGAATGTCTCGGCAGTAGGCCTCGGATGCAACAACTTCGGGTGGCGAATCGGTCCCGAAGAATCGGCAGCCGTGATCTACGCCGCCATCGATCAGGGGATTAACTTCTTTGACACGGCGGATGTTTATGGCATAGGGCAGAGCGAAGAATTCATGGGCCGCGCGTTTGGCGCACGCCGCAAGGAAGTGTTGCTGGCAACCAAGTTCGGCATCAAACTGGACGACCAGCGGCCAGGCGGCGCTAAGCCGGCCTACATTCGCCGCGCCGTGGAGGACAGCCTGCGCCGACTGGCGACCGACCACATCGACCTCTATCAGATCCACAAACCCGATCCCGAGACGCCTATCGCCGATACCCTCGGCGTTTTGGACGACTTGGTCCGCGCCGGCAAGGTTCGTGAAATCGGCTGTTCCAATTTCTCCGCGGAACAACTCCAGGCCGCGGCGGCTGTGAAGCCAGGGGCAGCGCGGTTTGTCAGCGTCCAGAACGAGTACAGTCTCTTGAAGCGCGAACCCGAAGCCGAAGTGCTTCCGGAGTGCGTCCGCCAGGGGATTGCGTTCATTCCTTATTTCCCGCTGGCCAACGGGCTGCTCACGGGAAAATACCGGCAGGGTCAGCCTATCCCGGAGGGCAGCCGTGCGCAGGCGGGATTTGGCCCGAAAGTATTTACGGAAGAGAACCTGGCGTTGGTGGAGTCGCTGATTCGTTTCGCGGAATCACGCGGCCATACTTTGTTGGAACTGGCGATGTCGTGGCTGGCGTGCCAGCCCGCGGTGGCTTCGGTGATTGCCGGCGCCAAGTCCGTCGCTCAGGTGAAGGCCAATGCCGCGGCAGCCGGCTGGCGTCTCAGTCCCGCTGATCTGGTTGAGGTTCAGCGGACGCTCGCATCTCGAACTCCGCCCGTACCACCTCATCTTCGAGCGAATGGTGCAGCTTGAAGCCTAACTTCTCGCAGACCCGCATCACGCTACGGTTCTCGGGCAGCATATCCGCCGTCAACCGCTCCAGCTTCTCATCAGAGGCGATGATTTGCAGACGCGCCATCAGTTCTTTGCCGAGCCCGCGGCCCTGCCAACGATCACTGACAATAATGGCCACTTCCGCTTCATTGACCCACTGGATCTTGGTCATGCGCGACACCGCCAGGATTTCGGGCTCTCCGGTTTCCGGGTTGCGCCGTTCCGCCACCATCGCCATTTCCCGATCGTAGTCGATAAAGCAGGTGCGCATGAGCCGTTCGTGCCTCACTCGCTGCTCCAGGTTCATCAGGTGGAAGTAGCGGTAGTACACGCTCTGATCCGACAGGGTCTCGTGGAAGTGCACCATGGCCGGTTCATCTTCCGGCCGGATGGGCCGAATCGTCACCTCGGTGCCGTCCTTAGCCGTCCATGTCCCCACGTACCGCGTCGGATAGGGCCGGATCGCCATCTTGGCAATATCCCCTTCCGGCACCTCGGGACCATACACCACCACGCGCGCATCGAGTGCGATCAGACCGTCCGGCGATGCCAGCAGCGGATTGATGTCGATCTCCTTGATCCATCGCTGCTCCGCCACCAATGCGCTGAAACGCACCAACAACATCTCGAGGGCATGCATATCGACCCCTCGCCGCCCGCGCACCCCCTCGAGCGCCTTGTAGATTTTGGTCTGCTCCATCATGCGCCGCGCCAACGTGGTGTTCAAGGGCGGCAACGCCAGAGCGCGATCTTTAAAGACTTCCACCAACTGGCCGCCCATACCGAAGAGCAGCACCGGACCGAACTGCGGGTCGAGGCTCGAGCCCAAGATCAGCTCGTATGCGTCCTTCAGCTTGACCATGGGTTGCACGGTCACGCCCTGGAAATGTTGCGCGCCGACTTTTTCCGCGACCGACGACTGAATGGCGCGGAAGGCCCGTCCCACGGCCTCTTCATCACTCAGGTTCAACTGCACGCTGCCAACATCCGTCTTGTGCGTGATGGTCTCCGAGAACAGCTTGAGCACTACGGGATAACCGATTTCGCGACCAGCAGCGACGGCTTCGCCTTCGGTCGCCGCGACCACGGTCTTGGCCACCGGGATTCCATAAGCGCTCAAGATTTGCTTGGAGTCAAACTCGGTCAGGATGGTGCGGCCTGCCTTGCGCGTCTTTTGGATGATTTCATCGGCTGCGACCTTGCGGTTGAATCCGCTCGCTTCATCCTCCGGCATGGCCGGCGTCTCGTAGAGCCCCTTCAAGTTGTAGGCGTATTGCCACATGTAGTTGAAGGCGCGTGCGGCGGTATCGGGATAGGGAAAGGTAGGAATGTTGGCGCGGTTCAGTACCTCCTCGCCTGCGGCTACATCGACGCCACCCATCCAACTCGCGATCACTGGTTTGTCCTTCTGTTCGGCCAGTGGACGCAACTGTTCGGCGATGCGCGTGGGATCTGTCATGGCCTGCGGGGTGAGGATCACCAGCATGCCATCGCTGTGCGGATCTTTGGCTGCGATCTCGAGCGCCTTGGCATACCGCTCGGGCGAGGCGTCACCGATGATGTCGACGGGGTTGTTGTGGCTCCATGTGGGAGGCAGCACGGCATTGTACGCCTCCATGGTTTCGGGCGAAAGTTCCGCCAGTTCGCCACCGCCGGTAATCAACGCGTCGGTTGCCAGCACGCCTGGTCCCCCGGCGTTGGTGACGATGGTGAGGCGCGGCCCCTTGGGGCGCGGTTGCTTGGAAAGCACTTCCGCCATGTAAAAGAGGTCAGCGATGTTGTTTACCCTAAGCACGCCGCTGCGGCGGAACGCGGCCTCCAAAACTTCGTCGCTGCCCGTGAGCGATCCGGTGTGCGAAGCTGCGGCTTTGGCGGCGGCGGCTGTGCGCCCGGGCTTGATCACGATGATCGGCTTGCTGAAAGCCACCTCGCGCGCCGCTGAAAGAAACGAACGCGCATTACCGATGGTCTCCATGTAAATCACGATCGAGCGCGTCTTTGGGTCGTTGCCCAGGTGGTAGATCATGTCGCCCCAGCTCACATCCACCATCGACCCTACCGAGATGAACGCGCTGAAGCCCACCATTTCTTTCAGGCTCCAGTCGAGCACTGCGGTGCAAAGCGCGCCGCTCTGACTGATGAAACCCACCGAACCCGGGCGCGCGATGGTGGTGGCGAAGGTAGCGTTGAGACCTGATAAGGGCGCCATCACACCCAGGCAGTTCGGGCCGATCACGCGAATCTTGGCCGCCCGCGCCTCTTCCAACACTTGGCGCTCGAGGGCCGCGCCCTCCGGTCCGGTCTCCTTAAATCCTGCCGAGATAATCACTGCGCCGCGCACACCGTTTTGGCCGCACTCGCGGATGATGCCGGGGATGGATGGCGGCGGCGTCACGATGACCGCCAGATCCACTTGCTCCGGAATATCGGAAATCGAAGGGTACGCCTTCACGCCCAGTACATTGGGGCGCTTGGGGTTGACCGGGTACACCGTCCCACCGAACGGGCTGGTCACCAGGTTCCAGAGAATGGTGCGGCCCACGCTGCCCGGGTTTTCGGTAGCGCCCACCAGGGCCACAGTCTTCGGGGTGAAGAACACATCCAGCGGCTGCGGCCGTTGATACGTCTTTTTTCTGCTAGGAGATTGTGTTGCTTCCATGTTCTTCCGTTCCAGCCTGGCGTCCAAAGGCCGCTTCATTGAGAGCGTCCAGCACGTCCGGCAGATAGAGGCCATTCTTGCGCGCCACGGTCCCGATATCACAATCGTCGCAGACCGAGTGAAACCGGAACTGCTCAAAGAGTGAAGCGGTTTGCGGATAAAGTTGCTTCACTTCACGGATGATCATGTCGCGGCGGATCAATTCATCGAATCGGAACATAGGTTTGATCTCGAAGCAGGAGGCGGTGCACCCGGGCTTCCAAAGGCTAGCCATGTATTTTCAGCAGGTTACGAAATACGCGCCTGGGAAGTTGGGTTAAATGCCCCAGCGTTCATTGGATCGCCGCCAGCTTCCCGTTCGGTTCGTTTTGCTCGCTAGAACCGCTTTTGATTCATTGCGTTAGCGTCGAAAATGGCTTCGTTTCGTATTCTGGCTTGAAACCGACCGCAGTGTGGGGATCTTACGGCTGGTCACATATTCAGCCTATCACCTAGATCTTCGCCTTCGGATACCGCTTCCCCATCCACTCCACAAACTTCTCGGGCGCGGCCATGGTCGAAAGCCGGCCCTGGCGCACCAATGCCCAGTCGTCGAACTTGCCGGATTGCTTTACCTCGGCCAACGTCGTCGGTGGCTCCA
Source organism: Bryobacteraceae bacterium (assembly GCA_035948775.1). Classification (GTDB taxonomy): domain Bacteria; phylum Acidobacteriota; class Terriglobia; order Bryobacterales; family Bryobacteraceae; genus PSRJ01. Next base: position 25,049 of record DASZIV010000134.1, on the reverse strand, counting down.
GGCGACCGTTGAATTCCAGATCCACCACCGCCGATTTCGGATTCTTCGGATCGTCGCGGGGTTCCGAGCGTACCGTGGCCAAGCCTACAACCCCCGACACGCCGCCGCTGTGATACATGAATACGCGATCGCCCGGCCGCATCTCGCGGATAGCGCGCACAGCTTGCGGATTGGTCACGCCATCCCATACGGTCTTTCCGTCGCGCTCGAAGTCGTCGATTGAATACGTTTCGGGGTCGGTCTTAGCCAGAAAGTATTTCATCGGAACAATCATAGTCGATTGGACGGAGCGGTTCCCCTGCATCGCACTGTTAAGCTCCGTCGCACCGTTAAAATGAAATCAGTGTCCCCTCCATTCCGTTCCTATGTGCTCGTCTCCCGCGATCAGATTGCTCGTAATTACCGCAACGTCTGCAAGGTGGTGGGACTCAAGGTAGATGTCGCCGGCGTGGTCAAGGCGGATGCTTACGGCCATGGCGCGCTGGAAGTCTCGCGCGTGCTGGTCGGCGAGGGCGCCCGCTGGCTGGCAGTCAGCTCTGTCGATGAGGGCGCCAACCTGCGCTGTGGCGGCATCCGGCAGGCGCGCATCCTGGTGATGGGCGGTTTCCTTTCCTTCGAACGCGAAGCTCTGGTGGAGTATGACCTTACTCCCGCCGTGCACTCGCTCGATCAAATGCGCGATCTGGACCGGCTGGCGCACGACGCCGGCAAGCCCATCCCGTTTCATCTGAAAATCGATTCCGGAATGAACCGCCTGGGGACGCTGGCTGGAGCGCGGGCGATTCTGGCTGCGTTGGCAGAAGTACGTCACGCCCGCCTGGAGGGCCTCATGACTCACTTCGCGTCCGCGGCCGACTACTCCACTACGCAAACCGTCGACCAACTCGCCGCCTTCCACGCCATCCGCGCCGAACTGCAGCAGGGTGGAGTCCAGGCGCTACGGCTACATACCTCCAGCACCAACGCCATCGGCTATGGGCGCGTGGAGGGGTGGCACGACATGGTGCGGGCCGGGCACGCGCTCTACGGTTATGTCTCGCCGGCGCGAGGCGAAGCGCCGCCGCAGCTTCTCGATATTCAACCGGCGCTGACATGGAAGGCGCGCCTGCTGGCTGTCAAAGACATCCCCGCCGGCGCCTTGGTGGGCTATGGCGGTTCCTTCCGCGCTCCCAAGCCGATGCGCATTGGCATCTTGGGAGCGGGCTATGCCGACGGAGTCTTTCACCGTCTGTCCAACCGCGGTAAGGTTATCGCGGACGGAAAGTTGACCCCCATCCTGGGCACGATCTCGATGGACCTGACCACCATCGATCTCAGCCATACCACGGCTCTTGGCCCGGGCGACGAGGTGACGCTCCTCGGCGTGGAAGGTGATACGCGCCTCGATGCTCAGCAGATCGCGCGTGTTGCCGGGACTATTTCTTACAATATCCTGTGCAACATTAGCGCGCGCGTTCGCCGGGTCTACGTGTGAGGCTGCCGCTTCCGGCCCGATTTTCGCTCTCCGAAACGAATAATCTCTGACATTTTTGGGCAGCGCCAGGGGCTGCCTGATCACAGTTGTCTCGAATGGCACTAAAACTGCTCGGGGCCGGAGTATTTGGCCCCTCGCATGCGTATGTGCAGTGATATTATGGAGAGTAGATGAGCTTGCTGTCGCCCAGACTCCAACTTAAGGTCGCGCAGAAGCAGATCCTGACCCCGGGACTCGTGCAGATGGTCACGGTGCTTCAGCTTAACCGGCTGGAGCTAAAGGAGATGATCACTCAGGAGATCGTCAAAAACCCGGTCCTCGAGGAATCCACCGAGGATGCGGGCGAAGAGATCACGCCTGAGGAATTACTGCCACTACTAGAGCCCGAGCGGGTACTGGATCCGGCCGACCAGCAAATTCTGGAGGCCTCGGTGCTGAGCGAAGCCAGCCCGTTGGACGGGTCTATCAGCGAATCTGCAATTAACGGTAGCGTTTTTGCCGATGCTGAGGAGACTGCTGCAGCGGTGGCGGTGCCGGAATCGGTTTCTCCAGACCCTGTGGAAGCGCCAACCGCGACCGACCCTTTCGATGAGATCGACTTCGGATCGTTTTTCGACGACTACCTGGATCCTGGGTACCGGAGTCCAGCCTCGGAGTCTGTCGAAAAGCCGTCATTCGAGACATTCCTATCGGCCCCGGTCACGTTGGGCGATCATCTGCGGTCGCAATTAAGCGTCAGCTTGATCTCCGACGAAGTCCGCGATGCGGCTGAATCGATCATCGGCAACCTGGACGAAGACGGGTATCTGTCGGCTTCGCTGGACGAAATCGCCGCGGCAGGCCAGCTCAAGCCCCAGCTCGTAGAAGAAGCTCTCCGAGTGGTGCAATCGCTAGATCCGGCCGGCGTGGGAGCGCGCAACCTGAAAGAGTGTATGCTGCTCCAGATAGAGAGCGCCAACGGCAAAGGTGGCGTGGCCTGGCAGATCATTTCCAACCACCTCCGCCTGCTGGAGACCCATCAGTTAAGGGAAATCGCCAAGCTGATGGGCAGGCCGATGGAACACATCGAAACGGCCGTGAGTGCCATCCACCATCTGAATCCCCGGCCGGGCCAGCGTTACTCCGGAGCGGGCGCCCGCCTGGTGGAGCCGGACGTATACATCACCAAGGACGGCGACGACTATATCATCCAGATGAACGATGACGAGGTGCCGCAACTGCGCCTCAACGCGCAGTACCGCCGGATGCTGGATCGCGACAACGGCGCCACCAAAGAAGTCCGTGATTACGTACGCGAGCGATACACCTCGGCTATCCAGCTCATGAAAAACATCGAGCAGCGGAAGCAGACCATCATGAAGGTATGCCAGTCGATTGTGCGGCGGCAGATGGAATTCCTCAGCCAGGGACTCGACTACCTGAAGCCGATGATGATCAAGGAAGTCGCCGAGGAAGTGGGCGTGCATCCTTCCACGGTAAGCCGGGCCGTCGCCAGCAAATACGCCCACACGCCGCAAGGCGTTTTCGAGCTGCGCTATTTCTTTTCGGAGGCGGTACAAGGGCCATCCGGCGGTGGCACTCCGCTGCTGCTATTGAAGCGCAAGGTGAAGAAGATGATCGAAGAAGAGGACCGCTCCCGGCCCCTCACCGACGAGCAGATCACCGCGCTGTTGCAATCGGCGGGCATCAATGTCACGCGGCGTACGGTCGCCAAGTACCGCGAAGACATGAAGATTCCCTCGACGCATCAGCGGCGCCTGCGCAATTAGCGCTTGCTTACGGGCAAGAGGTTATCATTGGCTGTCCTTTTGCCAGTTGCGGCAGTCGAAATAAGCTATAAAGGAGGAGGAAGGGTTTTTTTGGCAACCCGACAACGGACAAGCCCCCTCACACGGAGAACCCATGAAAATCACGTACACGGGTAGACAAGTGGAACTGGCACCGGCCCAGTTGAAAAAGCTGGAAGCACGTTTCGCCAAAGTAGGGAAGCTGCTGGATGGCCGCCGGGAATCGGAAGCCCACGTGATTCTGTCTCTGGAACGGCACCTGCATCAGGCCGAGGTGACGGTGAATTATTTCAATCATCAATTCGTTGGCATCGGGTCGAGCGCTGACCTCTTTCATGCCATTCACACGGCTATCGAGAAACTGGAGAAACAGGCGATCAAGGAACGCACCAAGTTTCGGGATACCAAGCGCACATCGCCCAAATCCGAGTTGAGCAAGCGGGAGCCTGCGGCCCCGGCGAAGGCTCTCGAACCGGCTGAGGAAAAGCGCGTCCATAAGGTGAACCACCACCAGAAGCGCAAGCCGATGACCTTGGACGAGGCGGTTCTGGAAATGGACAAGTCGCGCGATTACCTGGTGTACCGCGACGCCGAAACCGACAAGGTAAGTGTTCTTGTGCGCCGCCGCGACGGCCACTTCGATCTCGTGGAAGGATAAAGAAGCAGGGATGGCGCGCAAGAATTCCCCCGCGGGCCGCCATTCCCGCAAGAATACCGCCGAAAAACCGGATCTGGTGGCCATTACCGGGCTCAGCGGCTCAGGCAAGGGTTCCGTGCTCAAGGCGCTGGAAGACGTAGGTTTCTATTCGGTGGACAACCTGCCCGTCGAATTAATTCCCAAGTTTGCCGAGTTGCTGGGGAACAATCCTGCGGTGCGGCGCGCCGCCATCGTGGTGGACATTCGCGAGGGTACCGGTCTCCAACGTCTCCCCGAGGTATTCGCGCGGCTCCGCGGCCCGCTCAATGCCCAATTGATTTTTCTGGAAGCCGATGACGACGCCCTGGTGCGGCGATTCAGCGAAACGCGCCGGCCCCATCCTCTGGGCACGGGGCGCTCCATCGGCAAGAGCATTGCGCTCGAGCGCGCGCGGCTGGCGCCCATCCGCGCCACCGCCGATCTGATCATCAATACCTCCAAGTACACCGTACACCAGCTCCGCGAGGTAATCGCCGATCGTTTCCGCAAGCGGCCCCGTGGGTCAGAGATCATGATTAACGTCACCAGCTTCGGCTATCGAAATGGCGTCCCCGGTGACAGCGACCTGGTGTTCGACGTGCGCTTCCTGCCCAATCCCAACTACATTCCGCGCTTCAAACATCTGACGGGCCAGAATCCGGCCGTGGCGCGGTATATAAGATCGTTTCCGCAGACGGTCGAGTTCATCGCGCGCATCACCGATCTGCTGGTTTACCTGTTGCCGCACTATATACAAGAGGGTAAAAGCTATCTGACCATCGCCTTCGGATGTACCGGCGGACAGCACCGCTCGGTAATGATTGCCGACGAGATTCGCAAGCAACTGGTCAAGGCCGGCTTCGATGCCAAGATCAGCCATCGCGATATCGCCGGAACGGGGGAGCGGCAATTTGCCGCAGAGACGCCGAGAACCAGAGTCCGGCAAAGACGGCTGGGTGGCCGCGAACCCTAAGCGGCCTCAATGACCTGCCTGTATGCGGCTGATTGCCTTAACTCCGTACTTGTCCATCAACCTTTGCAGGAATGCCGGTTCGACGGAATTGACGTAGTTGAGCATTCCTCTGAGCTTTAAAGTTTGCTCCTCGCTGAGGCGATTCATCACAGAGTGGTGCACCCATGCCCGAATCTTGCGTTTCACGTCGCGCCCCAGTGAAACCCTCCGATCATTTGTCAGAACGAGTCCAGTCACGCGACGTGATTCCCGTTTTGAGACCCTGACGGTCTTCTCCAAATTGAGGGTGAGTGACGGACTGCGCAATCGGTTGCAAATCTCATGAACTGCCTTCTCAACGGCCTCCAAGGGATCGCTGCTCTTGGCGGAGAACGATAGATCATCGGCATATCGTGTGTACACAACTCCATGCTTCGCACAAATAGTGAGGACGCGTCGGTCAAATTCGAACATCAAGATGTTCGACAGCAACGGAGATGTTGGAGCACCGATCGACAGACAGAGATCCGTGGTGCCCTTAGGACGCCAGAACAAGATTCGACAGAGCGCCTCCACCGTTTTCTTGTCGAAATCGGGCCGGTGTTTCTTCAAAAAGTTCCTGAAATCGCGCGCCTTGACCGGCCCGTCTGTAATGAAACTTCGATCCGAACTGTGGGAGGCGTTGAGCACTGCGAGAGTCTTTGGTCGCAGGACGTCGGATGCTGCGAACGCACCGAGTTCTGCAATTGATCCGGGGCTTTCTACGAAGAGTACGGTTATGTCTGCAAGGTCTGCGAGATAATTTTCGAGCTCAAGGAGATCCGGAAACTCATTACCTCGGAACCAAGCGTTGACGGCTTCCGCAAGTCTTACCCGCTGGGCAATCTTGGTTGCCTTTGACTTGAGATGCCGGTAAAAATAATCGCGCGCCGATTTGTCTGGACCAGTTTCCCCAACGGCACCACCACACAGGAAAATTAGGTTTGGAGTGTTCCGAATCTTACATCGGTCGACATTGAGGGACTTCGCAAAGTCAACGATCGAATAGCCCATTGGGGCTGGGCTCTTTACCATAGAGAAAGGCACGTGAGGCGAAATTCTTCACGTGAGTCGCGTAAATCGCGACGTCCCGTAGGGCACGTGAAGAATTTCGACTCACGTGCCGCTAAAACCTACCAATCAAAACTAGGTCCGGCGAAACGCCGGACACAGAGACTCACAAAAGGTCTCCAACGCGTAAAGAGCTTGGGGATACTGTATCATTTGAAACAAAAAACTGTCAAGAATGGAGTGAGTGTGAAAACCGGACATTTCTGTTTAGCGGCGATAGAAAGTGTGTGAAAGTTTGTGCGGGCCTAAGTGTGGGACCAAGGGGAATAACGTGCAGGCGCTGTGCCAAAACGGGCTAAGTGGAACGCGTCTACTTCAACCATAACGCTACGACGCTGGTTGCTTCGGAAGTCTTAGAGGCAATGCTGCCCGCGCTCGATCAGACGTACGGCAACGCTTCCAGCATCCGCCATTTTGGACAGGCCGCCAAGCACCGGTTAGAGGCAGCCCGGCGGTAGATCCCTGCGGCGGTCCATGCCCATCCAGGCGAGATCGTTTTTACTAGCGGCGGAATGGAAGCGGACAACACGGCGGTGTTGGGTGTGCCCCGCGCATTCTCCGGCACTCGGCACGTCATTACTACTGCAATCGAGCATCCCGACGAGATTCGCAAGCAACTGGCCAAAGCCGGCTTCGATGCCAAGATTAGCCATCGCGACATCGCCGGGGCGCGGGAGCGGCAACTTGCCGCAGAGACGCCGAGACGCAGAGTTAAACCGAGGCGTATCGGCACGCGTGTCGTTTGAAAGCCCTGGTACTCCATGAGAATGGCGCGCCGAGGAAGCAGAGGGATTTGCGTGCTGGCGCTGTGCAAAAATGGGCTAAGTGGAACGCGTCTATTTCGACCATAACGCTACGACGCCGGTTGCTTCGGAAGTCTTGGAAGCAATGGTGCCGGCGTTCGGTCAAACGTACGGTAACGCGTCCAGCATTCACCATTTTGGACAGGTCGCCAAGCAGCGATTAGAGGCCGCGCGGCGGCAAATCGCCGCTTCGATCCACGCTCATCCGGCCGAAGTAGTTTTCACCAGCGGGGGCACGGAAGCCGACAACATGGCGGTGTTGGGTATAGGCCGGGCAGTCTCCGGTCCTCGTCATTTGATTACCACTGCCATCGAACATCCTGCGGTGTTAGCGGTATGTCGACAGTTGGAGCGGGAAGGCGCCGAAGTCACACGCTTGCCCGTTGGCTCCACGGGAGTTTTGGATCCGGAAAGCGTTCGCAGCGCGCTGCGGTCGGAGACTGTTCTGGTTTCGGTTATGCACGCCAACAACGAACTCGGCACGGTTCAGCCGATCGCCGAGATCGCCCGCATTACGCGTGAAGCCGGCGTGGTGTTCCATGTGGACGGCGTACAGGCGCTGGGCAAGATCCCCGTGAACGTGAGCGCTCTGGGTGCAGACCTGTACAGCACGAGCGCGCACAAGCTGTACGGACCGAAGGGTGTGGGAGCGCTCTACGTGCGCAAGGGGACCAGGATCGCGGCCCTTACTTTCGGCGGCCATCACGAACGCGATCGCCGCCCCGGAACGGAGAACGTGCCGGCCATCGTGGGTTTCGGTGTTGCAGCGGAACTGGCTGCCGGTAACCTGGCGACAGATGGCGAACGAATCGCGGGGTTGCGCGATCGGCTCGAAACCGTGGTGCTCGATCGCATCGCCGAGACCGGCATTAACGGCGCACGGACGGCGCGGACGCCGAACACCACCAACATTTATTTCGACGGGATCGACGGCGAGGCGCTGGTGATTGCGCTCGATCTGCGGGGCTTCGCAGTTTCCACGGGTTCCGCCTGTTCGAGCGGCGCGGTCACGCCGTCCCACGTCCTCACGGCCATCGGCCTTTCCGCTGAGCGGGCGCGCGCCAGCATCCGCTTTTCGCTGGGAACCTCTACCACCGGTCAACAAGTAGATGCGCTCGTCGAAGCGCTCGAAGCTTCGGTTGTCCATCTGCGAAGAATCTCCGTACATGCCTGACACTCCCATTGCGGTCGCCATGAGCGGCGGCGTCGATAGCTCCACTGTGGCTGCGCTACTGGCGCGGCAAGGCCGCCCCGTGGTCGGTCTCACGATGCAGCTCTGGAATCAGCGGCGGCTGCCGGAACTTTCCGTCGAAGGCGCCACGGGGCGCTGCTGTTCGCTGGACGACGTCTACGACGCGCGCCGCGTGGCCGAGCAGATCGGGATTCCCTATTACGTGGTGAACTTCGAGCGGCAGTTTGAAGAGCAGGTGGTGAAACCGTTCGTGGCCGAATATCTGGCTGGCCGCACCCCCGTTCCCTGCACGCTCTGCAATAACTACATCAAGTTCGATCGCTTCCTGGAAATGGCCGACGCCGTCGGCGCCGACCATATCGCCACCGGGCACTATGCCCGCATCCGCTATTGCGCGGAGTCCGGCCGCTACCAGCTGCTGCGGGCCGTGGATGGGTCTAAGGACCAGACGTACTTTCTGTTCGGCCTCACGCAGCCGCAGTTGGCGCGCACTCTGTTTCCGCTGGGCGAAATGACGAAGCCCGAGGTGCGCGAACTGGCGCGTGCGATGGATCTTTCGGTGGCGGGCAAGGGCGATAGCCAGGAGATCTGCTTCGTACCCAACGGCGACTATGCCGCGTTCATGAGCGCGTACCTCAGGGACACCGGCGTCGAACCCGAGCGCACGCGTGGGCCGATTGTGACCAGCAGCGGCCGAACCCTCGGCGAACACCAGGGCGTGCACCACTTTACCGTCGGGCAGCGGCGTGGGCTCGGCGTGGCCGTCGGCGAACCGCTTTACGTGATCTCAACGGATGCCCAATCGCAGCGCGTAGTGGTGGGCGGCAACGATGAACTGCTCGTTGCGCGATTGGTTGCCAAGGGCGTCAACTGGATATCCCTTGTCGGCGCGCCGGCGCCTATTCGCGCACAAGTGAAGATTCGCAATAAGCACGCCGCCGCCTGGGCGACGTTGCAGGCCGCATCGGATCCCTTGCGCGTGGAGGTGCTGTTCGATGAGCCGCAGCGGGCCGTGACTCCGGGCCAGGGCGCCGTGTTCTACGACGGCGATTTGGTTTTGGGCGGCGGCTGGATCGAGTGAGCAGCCTAGCCGTCTCGTCTCCCGAGTAGTTCGTAAACACTAAGCGGCTGAGACTTACCTTTGATGACAATCTGATCCGCCAGCGTACGTGTCTGGAACGAATCCCGGACCAGCTGATGCGTCGACTGCGTGATCAGAATGTCAGCGCCAAATTGATTGTTCAGGTAAACGAGCCGGGGTAAAATTTGCAGGATCTCACCAATGATTGTGTATTGAAAACGCTGGGCCGATCCCATGCTTCCTACGATTGCGAAGCCGGTCGTAATGGCGATATTCAGGCGTAGGGGCGGCATGCCAAGCTCGCGGAGCATGGGGTTCAGTTCGGCAACTTTGCGCACCATGTCTAACGCCGCGTCGCAGGCACGAGCGGCAGCATCAGCATACTCAATTGGCGCGCCCCAATAGGCCGTAAGGGCATTTCCGACGTATCGATCCAGTGTTCCGTTCGACGCAAACACGATTTCGGTCATGAACGTGAGATAGCGATGCAGATAACGCCCTACCTGTTCGGGACCTAGATTCTCAGCTAATGCGGTGAACCCACGCACATCGGAATGCAGGATGGTAAGTTCCTTTTTCTCCGGACTGAGTGGTAGCCGGCCTGGCGATTGCCGCAAGTCCGCAATGACCGCGGGGGACAGGTACTGTCGCATGTCTGTCTCCAGCCGTAGCGCTGATTCGATCTCACCCGCGAGCTTGACCAGAGTTTCTTCTTGATCCCCCTTGCTCAATTTGATCAGCGGCTTCTTAGGATCGTTGACTGCCTGGAACGAGCCGAGGCCCGTGGTCGACTCAAAGCGTGATGGGCTTACGATCAATGGCAAGATTACGGCGCCGTCCTCTTCGGCGGCTCTGAGAAGAGCTGGTAATTCCTGATTCGCGATAAAGTCCGACGCCAGGAAATCGGCACTGATCACGAGCACCGCCACTCGAGTGGAATCGATGGCAGACCGGATCTCCTCAAGCCAGCGGTCACCTGAGCGGATTCGGGAATCGTCCCAGACCTTGATCTCATGTTCCCGTTCAAATGGAGCCAGGTGCACGCGAATCCGCTCGACCCAATCCGCATCCCGATGGCTGTAGCTGATGAAAACACAATCGCGCGCGCGCTTTGCCTGTGTCATGAAGTTGGCGCGGTGTTCAATGGGGCTATTGTACTTTCTTCTGAAACGCTTCGTCGGTCTCCGCGCCTTTTCGGGGTTTCCACTCCAGCGTGTAGTAGGTTCCCCGGTCCCTGGCCCACGGGTCAAACACATTGATCACGCTGGCGAGCTCCGGCGTAAGCTCCGGCATGGTCCGCAAAAGCACTCGCTTGAGCGGGGAAACCGGCTGCGAATGGCCGTTCGGAGCGCCCTTCTCCATAATCTTGGGACCAGGACCATTGTTGTTGACCCAGTCGACTCCGAGTTGCGTGTAAAATTCCGGCCGGAAGCTGGAAGTGAAAAAGCGGTCGCTGAAGAGGCGGCGGGATGCGTTGAGGATGAACACCACGAACTGGGTTTCGGAGATCGCGAAACCATGCGGGCGCGTGGTCTCGGCCATCCAGCCGACCACGGTGTCGACATCCTCGATGTTGTCCACCATGCTGCCGTTGGCATGTCCCAAGCAGTCGTTGACTGGAGAACCGTCTTCGTTCCGCTGTGTGTCGGTGATCACTTTGGACGCATCGCAGACGTGCTGGCCGTACACTTCGCGGAGCGCTTTGACCAGCTCCTGCTGGTCTTTGCCTTCGGGCGAATCCGCAGCGACGTGTTGATCGAGGAAGTCATCGAAGCCAGTCAACTGGCGCAATCCATACTGGCGGCGGAATTCGTTGAAGCGCGGCACGCCGCGTTCACGGTCGCGGATCAGGTCAAGCGCGATGACGTCCACCTGTTGCGTGGGGGAGTTCAGCCGGGGAATCTTGATGTTTTGCAGGAAGCGCGGGTCGTTTCGCAGGGCCAGCAGGCCGAGACGCTGCCGCCCCATACTGAGCGCCCAATTCGCCAGTCCGCGCGATCGCATGGCCTCGGTAGCTTTGGCCTGGAACGTTTCGATCACCGGAATCTTGTTCTTGATCTGATTGGGGTCGCTCGCCAGATCGCGATACTCGATCAGGTCCGGGACTAACGCGTGCAATCGATAGACGGTGACGAACTCCTCGGGAAAATTGAAAGGCGATCCGAAATGATTGACGCCGCCATTGACATGCGCGGGGTTGGTGATGTCCCAGATATCTTTCTTCTTGGGATCGAACAGGGCGAAGATCGGATCGTCGGCATACACGTGGCTGCCCAGGCCGAAGATCCCGGGGCCGGAGGCAAATACGGAATACCACTGAGTGGCTTTCTTGGCATTTTCGGCAGTGCCGAAATTCCGTGTGACGATCTGCCGTACGGCTTCCGAAACACCCGGGTAGCTCTCGCCCAGAAGGCCGTTCCAGTTGGCATTCATCGCCAGGTAGAGAGGCTCATCGTAGAGCAATTGCGGAGTCCATTCGGTGGTGTGGATCTTGGCGATTTCGGCTGCCACCACCAGGCGGGCGGCCTCGAAGAGTTCGTCGGGCGTGACCTCGCGATAGCGGATCACCTGGCCGGGCTTGGCGGGATTGCGCAAGCCGCTATCGGCATCCGGTGTCTGCGCTGCCTTTGCGGAACTCGGCGACGAAAGCGTTGTGCTCCCGGGCGAACAGGTTGTGGTAGAAACTCATGCCAATCGTGAAATTGTCGGGGAAGGCGGTGGCCTCCTGACCGGCCCATTCGGGATTCATGGGGTCGCCGGCCTGGAGAGTCGGAAGGTATCCGAGTTGGTCGCCGGCGCCGGCCCTGCCGGGAATCGGAGTCAATAACAGTTTCGCGGTGTCTTGCGGATCGCGCTTGACTCGCTGGCGTGAGCGATCGTCGTAGCCGTAAATCTGCGAGGCATCCCACCAGGCGGTATTGGTATTGCGGAAAGTCTTCGGCGCATGCTCCAGGTATGGCTTGCCATCCACAGTGAATCGTTTCGGCTCGCTTGAGTCCGCAACATAGGCCTTGTCCATGCGATCGCCTGGCCGGCAGCCGAGCTTCCGGATGTTCTCGGGAGTCAAGGCCTGTTCGACTCCATTCACCTTCTGCGACGCACATCCTAACGGCATATAGGCCGTGTCATTGTGCCCTTCCTCCAAATGGGAAAACCAATCGTGTGTCATGAACTGAATCCAGAACGCAGCCAGAACGTTGAAGAAGGGAGCTTTCTTGTAGTCGCAATTAGCGTCCTTGGAAAAGCCGGGCAGGCCATAACCGTCATTGCACAGGGCGGGATTGGATTGATCACGAGTGAACAGTTTCCGGCTGATCACCTGTGGGTCGGGTTTCAACAGGCCCAGGCGGTCCCCGTGACGGTTACGCGTGAACTCGGTGCGGCCCAGGTCAGGAAAGGTGGCATCGAAGGTGACGTTGCGCGCGAACAACTGGTTGGTCGATCCGATCAGCGGGTTTAAGATGTCGTTGCAGAGGCCGCTCACATTGCGGTGCCGGATCAATTCTCCCTGACAGATCTGCTCCCCGTCGCCGCCCACATCCTTGTAGTTCGGATGGCCTTTCGGCAAACGCATTTTCTTCCAAACTTTGAGGGCCGTGCCGGGCACGCCATTGTGGCCGGTGACGTAGTCCTGGTAGGTGCCGTTGTTGTCGAAGAGGTTGAATTTGATAACTTCTATGCGTTGGTATTCGAGGTCAAGGAGAGCGCCATCGATACCCCGTTGATTCGGTGCGAGTTGGCCGGCCTGCTTGACGAGCGGGGATACCTGCGATTGAGCGTCACCGGCGCCCCAATAGTTCGCCCAATCCACCCAAGGGGTTGGCCGGAACCGCGCAGCGCCATCTCCGCCCCGGCATAACGCGGTGGCGGGCTGCACCTTCGCAGCGAATCGCTGATCGCGCGAAACGGCGATGGGCCGAAACCCATCGTGCGCCATGGCGTCGCAAGCTTCGAGAGACGCGAGCTCCGCCTTGACGGCCTCCGGCGGCGTTCGATTGCAGCCGGCGAAGAAGGCTCCAATCAGCAGCAGGCAGCGCTCGATTCGTGCCATTATTCTCCCTCGGTACGATTAGTACCGCATTCTACACCCGTGAAAAGATTGGACTACTCGGGTTTTTGATGGCCGTGACCCAATTGTGTGGTTCGATACAACGAAGGCCGCCGCAAGCCCCAGATATTCCCCAGTAGACTTGAAACATGCGCCGGCGCTCGGGCACTCGCAACTTCCTCGAATACCTGCTCGCCCACGCGGCCCTCAAGTCGCTCGAATGGTCACCACTGCCACTGGCCCATCGACTGGCGCGCGGCTACACCCGGCTCCTGGACATCTTTCTCCCGCGCTTACGGCGCATCGGAGAACGAAACCTCACCATGGCTTTGCCTAAGCTCGAAGCCGCCGAACGTAGCGCTGTTATCGATGGCGTCTTTCGATCCATCGCACGCCTTCTGGTGACGTTCGCCAAGTTCCCCTCAATCCGGCGCGAGAACCTGGACCGGTGGATTCGTGCCGAGGGGTATGAACATTTCGAAAACGCCATCCGTGCTGGACGCGGCGTGCTCTTCGCCACGGCCCACCTGGGTAACTGGGAGCTGAGCGCGTATGCGCATGGGCTGCTGGCGAGCCCGATGAACGTGGTGGTACGGCCGCTGGACAACCCGCTCATCGACGCACTCGTAGAACAGCGCCGGACTCTCACCGGAAACCGCATCATCGGTAAGAAGGATTTCGCGCGCTCCATTTTGAAGGCCCTCGCGGGCAATGAAGCCGTAGGGATTCTCGTCGACCAGAACGCCTCGCTCGACGCCGCGGTCTTCGTGGATTTCTTCGGCATCCCGGCATCGGCTGGAAACAGCTTCGCGAAACTGGCCGATCACAGCGGTGCGGCGGTGATTCCTGGTTTCGCGCTGTGGTCCGAACAGGAGCAGCGTTATGTTTTGCGGTTTGGTCCTCAGATTCCCATGACGGGAGATGCGGCCCACGACACACAGGCCATTCACAACCGGTTGGAAACGGTAATTCGGCAATATCCCGACCAGTGGCTTTGGATTCATCGCCGCTGGAAGACACGGCCGCCCGGCGCTCCACCCTTGTATGGAACCACACCAGTTCGCACGGAAGCACTGTAGTATTCTGTAGCCGGACCCTCGATGAATCCACTTAAGCGCTCACCGCTCTACGGTAGCGTCTTTGCCCTTGCCTTGACTGCAGCGGCGCTGGTTGTTTCGATGCTGCTTCGGCCATATGTCGCACCCGATTTGTCGTTGCCGTTCCTCGTCGCGGTGTGGCTGAGCGCCTGGTATCACGGATTCCCGGGTGGACTGTTGGCAACCGGTTCCGCGGCTGTTTGCATCGTCTATTTTTTCCTGCGGCCCGATTGGACGAGTATGCCGCTCAGCAGTGCGCTGATCCGCGTAGTGGCGTTCGCGGTGACCGCGCTGCTGATCGCATGGATGACTTCCCGTTGGCGCAATAGCCGCCACCTGCTGGCGTCCACCCTGTCGAGTATCGCGGATGCCGTGCTGGCGACGGACCGGGCCGGCCATATCACGTTCCTGAATCCGATCGCCGAGACTTTGACGGGCTGGCCGGCTCAAGAAGCACGCGGCAAAACCGTCTCCGAAGTGCTGCACCTGATTGATGAGAAAAGCCGCGAAACCATCGAGAGCCCTCTGGCGCGTGTCCTCAAGGAGAGCGTTACCGTCTCGGTGCACGAGCGTCAACTGTTGGTCTCTCGCAGCGGGAGCGAGGTGCCCATCGAGCAAAGCGCCGCTCCGGTGCGGGAGGAATCGGGCAGCTTGCGGGGCGGGATCCTTGTGTTTCGCGACGTCAGCAAGCGCCGCCAGTTCGAGGAGCAGGCGGCCCACACCGAAAAGATGGAAGCGGTGGGCCGTCTGGCCAGCGGCATCGCCGGTGATTTCAATAATGTCCTCACGGTGATTTCGGGATACGCCGAACTGCTGCGCGGCGAAGTACCGGTAGCGAGCCCCACGCGCCGATTTGCCGATGAGATCATCTATGCCGGTGAGCGGGCGGCCACGCTGACTCGTCACCTGCTGGCCTTCAGCCGCGGCCCTGGAGTGGAGCCGCGGGCTCTTGACCTCAACGCGGTGATCGGCGGTATGGAGCCGATGTTGCGGCGTCTGCTCGGACAGAGCATCGAATTGATTCTGCTTCCTGGCGCTGGCGTTGGCCGCGTTCAGGCGGACCCGGCGCAAATCGAGCAGGTGATCGTCAACCTCGCATCCAATTCGCGCGATGCTATGCCGGAAGGCGGCAAACTGGTCATCGAGACGGACAACGTCGAGATCGAACAGGCCCTCAGCGATAACCTCGGTGTGCCGCCGGGATCGTATGTCATGGTCGCGGTGAGCGACACCGGGTTTGGGATGAGTCCGGAAACGCGTTCTCGCCTTTTTGAACCATTCTTCACCACCAAGGACCCGGGAAAAGGCAGCGGCCTGGGACTGGCCACTGTGTACGGGGTGGTGAAGCAGTGCGAAGGGCAAATCACGGTCTACAGCCAACCCGGCAGCGGCACGATCTTTGAAATCTACCTGCCGTGGGCCAGCGAAACAGTCGCGCCCCCGCCGCGCGTGGTTTCGCCCAAAGGCTCGGAGACCATATTGGTGGTGGACGACGAAGAAGGCGTGCGCAAGGTGGTGTGCGCCGTGCTCCGGTCCAATGGATACGACGTGTTGGAAGCGGGCAATGGACTCACGGCGCTTTCTGCGTATGAGAAAAACGGCCACAAGATCGACATCGTGCTGGCCGACATTGTGATGCCGCAAATGGATGGCCTCGACCTGGGCCGCGAGCTGACGACGCGCGCGCCAGGAGTGAAGATTCTTTACATGTCGGGCTACCGCGACATCGCATTGAACGGGCCATCTGGCGATTCGTCGAAACCGTTTCTGCACAAGCCGTTCACGCCCGATGCGCTTTTGTCGAAGGTACGGGAAGTGCTCGACGCGGAAGCCGTCTAAACTAAGCTGATGGGGAAACTCTGTTGGCGCTCGGTAGCGCATGGCTCCGCCCCATGGGCGGCGGTGCTGGCTGGAGTTCTGAGCGCCCGGCTTCTGTTTGGCTGGGGGATGGAGGGTCACAGGCTGGTGCTTCGGATTGCCGACGGAATGCTGACTCCCGCGGCGCGAATGGAAGTCGCGCAACTTCTCCCGCCGGGCGAATCGTTGACGGCGCTAGCCAGCTGGGCCGACGACGTACGCTTTGCACGGAAGGAAACCGAACCGTGGCACTACATTGATATCCCGATCGGCAGCACCGGGCTCGATATGAAGCGCGACTGTCCTCTGGAAGGATGCCTTGTTTCCAAGATTATCGAATTCCGAAGGCAGTGGCGAGACCCGACCGCGAGTTCAGCCAGGCGCCGCGAGGCATTACTTTTTCTGGTTCACTTCGTCGGCGACCTGCACCAGCCGCTGCACTGTGCCAACCACGATGACAAAGGCGGGAACGATGTCCCGGTGGTTTTCTTCGGAGAAGCCATGAAACTGCACGCCCTGTGGGATCACGGGCTGCTGGATCACATGCCCGCTGAAGACCGCATCCTGGCCGTTATTTTGCCGATGCTCACCAACGAACGGGTTGCCGAATGGTCCCGGGGCACCGTGGAGCAGTGGGCCGACGAGTCGTTCCACCTGGCCCAGAAAGTGGTCTACGGCGCCTTGCCCCCCGCAGGCCCGGGCGAGCCTATCCAGCTGGGTGAAGCGTATCAACGAACAGCGGAACCGATCGTGCGAAATCAGATCGCCAAGGCCGGCGTGCGGCTGGCGGCGATTCTCAACGAGAGCCCTCGCTAAGGCTGGCTGCCGTGACCTCCACTCTTGTACGCCTGTTCGTCGTGGTTCTTCTGATTTTGGTGAACGGGCTGTTCGCAGCGGCCGAAGTTTCACTGGTCTCAGTGCGGCAATCGCGTCTGCGCCAGTTGGCGGCGGAAGGACAGGCTGGCGCACAGGCCGCGCTGAACCTGCTAGCGAATCCCGGCCGCCTGCTTTCTGTCACGCAGGTGGGAGTGACGCTGGCCAGCCTGGGCCTGGGATGGGCCGGCGAGGACACTTTGTTCCAGCTCTTCTCCTCGCTCATTCAGCCCCTGGGCGTACACCTGGGCGCCGGCTTCCTGCATGCCCTGTGCCTGGTGGCGGCGTTTCTGATCATCAGCTACTTCCATGTTGTGTTCGGAGAGGTGGTGCCCAAGAACCTCGCGATCGCCACGGCCGACCGCCTGGCGGTGCTGGTAGCACCGGCACTGCTGGTCTTCTACCGGATTTCGATTCCGTTCGTGATCACCATCGAGCGCTCCGCCGAAGTCATCACGCGCGCGCTGCGACTCCATTCGCCTCGCCATGCGGGCGGCCATTCGGCCGAGGAGTTGAAACTGATTGTCACCTCCAGCCGCGGCCTCGGCATTCTGCCGGAAGCCGAGGAAGACATGATTCACCGCGTGCTCGATTTGAGCCATATCTCGGTGCGGGAAGTCATGGTTCCGCGCAATGACATCGTCTCCGTGCCGTCGGACGCCACTCTTGACCAGGTACTGCAGACCTTGATGGAGCATCGTCACACCCGCATGCCCGTCTATGACGGCACGCCCGAAAAAATCGTGGGGATCCTGCACTATAAGGACCTGGTGCCGGTTTGGGAGGAGCACCGCGAGGCCATCCGTTCGGGCCGCCCCAGCCGTGCGTTCCGCGTGGGCCGGCTCCTGCGGAAACACATGGTGGTGCCCGAGACCAAGCCGCTCTCGCAGATGCTGGAAGAGTTCCGCCAAGCCCGCTCGCATATGGCGATGGTGGTGGATGAGTTCGGCACCATCGTGGGCATGCTGACGGTGAAGGATGTGCTGCGGCAGGTGGTGGGCCGCATCGAAGACGAGCACGTGGAGCGGACCGGGCCGCGCCTTCCGGAAGCCGACGAAGTAGAACTGGATGGTGCTACGCGCATTCGCGATCTCGAATCAGAGTTCGGCGTCGAGATCCCAACCGACGCCGGATTCGAAACCCTAGCCGGTTTCCTGCTCTACCGGTTGGGCGAGATTCCGCACGAAGGCGTATCGGTGGAGTATCAGGGCCGGCGTTACACCGTGCAGGCGATGGAGCGCAATCGCATCGCGCGCGTACGTATCGAAAAGCTGCCTGGACAGACCGTCCCACGGTAGAATTGGCTCAGAAATGCTGGGACTGGACCGCCGCGCCGCGCGTTACGCATGGACCGTACTCGTAATCGTCCTGCTGGCCGCCTTGGTATATGTGGTTCGCACCACTCTGTTCGTGTTCACCCTGGCGCTGCTGTTTGCGCATTTGCTCTCGCCGCTGGTGGACTTCCTCGACCGCGTGCTGCCCAGCAGTCGGACACGCACCCCGGCCCTGGGTCTGACCTATGTGATTCTGGTGGCGGTTTTAACTCTGCTCGGAATTCAAATCGGTTCGCGCGTAGTCGAGGAAGCCACCAACCTGTCGCAGAAGCTACCGCAGATGCTGGCGATTTTGGAGAAGCCCCGCGCCGCTCCAACGACGCCCCTCGGGTCGCTGAAAGAGCAGATCCTGGTTAAAGCTCAAACAGAAATTGCTTCCCGGTCAAGCGACATCCTGACGGCTCTGTCTAAAGCCGGCCTGAAGGCGCTTACGGTGGCGGGCGACTTGATCTATGTTGTGATCATCCCCATCGCGGCGTTTTTCTTTTTGAAGGATGGACACCTCATCCGCGATAATCTTCTCAGCATGGTGGAGGGCCCGTCGCGCCGCGCCCTACTAGCAGATGTGCTCTCCGAGGCGCACCAGCTTTTGACGCGCTACATACGGGCTCTGGTGCTGCTCTCGCTGGCCGCATTTATCGCATACGGAATTGCTTTTGAAGTCATGGGCGTTTCCTATGCCATCTTGCTGGCGGCACTGGGGGCTCTGCTGGAGTTTATTCCTATGTTGGGTCCACTCACGGCGGGCGTCGTGATTCTGGTAGTGGCCGCAGTCTCCGGCGGGTCGGTACCGGGGGTTCTGATCTTCCTGCTCGTATACCGCGTGTTTCAGGACTACTTTCTCTCGCCCCACTTCATGGGCCAGGGAGTCGAGTTACACCCACTGCTCGTGCTGTTCGGCGTCTTCGCCGGAGCCGAGGTGGCCGGAATCCCGGGTACCTTCCTTTCCATTCCGGTCCTGGCGCTGGCGAGGATTCTCTTTCTACGTCTGCGCAAGGAGCGCCAGCGCGAGCATCTTGCGCCCAGACCCGCCGCCACCCTGCGCTCATGACCCGCGGCGTTTGGCTGGCGCTCGCGGCGTGGCGGGTTTCCGCGCACGTGATGAGCCTGAGCTCGGGCGACTTGACGGTGGAGGGCTCGCGCGGCCATTACGAGCTGCGCATGCCGCAATACGAAGTGGCTCACATCAAAGACCCGAACCGCTCCATCTTCGAGAACATTCATTTCTCAAGTGGCGGCCGGGAGGCCAGTCTTCTGTCGAAGAACTGCGTGAGCGACGGCACCACGGACGGAACCTACTCCTGCACCGCCGACTACGAATTTGCCGCGCCGCCCGACCGCATCGACGTGTTGTGCACCTTTCATTCGATCACCGTGCCCAATCATGTGCACCTGCTGCGCGCCGAAATGAGCGGCAAGCAGGACCAGGCGATCTTCGACCTCACGTTTTCGCGCGCCACTCTGCGCTTTCGCCCGCCCACGCCGCTGGAGGTTGCAGTGACGCAGAGCGGGGCTGGTTTCGCGCGCGCCTGGGGAGGGCTTGCGCAAATCCTCTTTCTGGCAGCGTTGGTGCTGGCGGGGCGTAGTTGGAAGGAATTGTGCGCGCTGACCGGAATGTTTCTCGCCGGCCAGGTGGCCTCGGCGCTCCTGCTGGGACATACGGGATGGCAGCCGGCTCCGCGTTTTGTGGAAGCGGCCGCGGCCCTCACGGTGGCCTACCTGGCGGTAGAAATTCTGTTGCTGCCGCAAGCCGGCGCGCGCTGGTTAATCGCGGGTGCCTTAGGCGCTTTCCACGGACTCTATTTCCACCTGTTTCTGCAAACCACCAGCTATCATGCCGGCTACGTGCTGGCGGGCGCAGCCTTAGCGGAAGTGTCGGCGATTGCGGTGCTCGGCCTGGTGTTCTCGCGCATCAGCAGGCTCGCGCAGGCCCTGCGTCCGGTGCAGGTTTCCGCCTGCGCGCTGCTGGCGTTCGGAATGATCTGGTTCGTGCTGCGTCTGCGCGGGTAGCGAAGAATCACTTGCCTTGTTTCTTCGTTTTTACACCCGCCGCCATCGCGGCTACGAACGGGTTATCCACTTGCACGTTAGAGGGCTGGCCCAACGGGAACATCTTATCGATAACTGCCCGGAAATCCGCGTAGGCGGTATTCTTGCCGGTGAGCGCTTGATACGTTCCCGCCAAGGTGGGAGCGCCCGCGCGGCAAATCTGTTGCCAGCTAAAATTCAGTTCGGTGTTGAGCCAGAATAGGAACAGAACCGAGCATCCGTTGGACACCGCATCCGAATCGGTGTTGTTGTTCTTGCTCACCCAATCGGGCCGGTCCGTCGTATCGATCCAAGCGGAGGAGGTCTCATAACTGTCCAGAACTTTCGGATACAGGGCTTCCGCAAGCACCCTCGATAAACCTTCGCCATTGGAGGAGCCGCAATCCCATCCTTGATTCTGTGTAGCCTGGTAAACTTCGACCTCCTCAGCGACAACCAGTGCGTTGGTTAGATCCGTATTGATTGCTGGTGTGAACTGTACGTCGCAATACAGATCGGAGGCGATGCAGCTGTGATGATAAGCACCGCCCGATCCGTCTTGGTTGGGCGACAGCGGCGCCAGGATTAGATTGCAATGCATTTGAGGAACGCCAAAAAAGCCGGAGAGCGTTTGGCCATCGGCTTCGCACCTTTGCAACACTGCCTGGGCCACCTGCTTCGCTTGAGCTCCCAGGCTCGTTGCGGAATAAACATTGAAGTTTGCGGTGGCCCCAGCGGCTGCCACGGGGTAATCGAAATGGGGTCGTTTGCCGGCCTTTAATTCGGCAATTGTTCGTCTCGATACAAAAACTCGATTCGCCATTTTCTTTTCCTTTCGCGCATCCTTGCGTCACGACCCAAGGAAATGGGCCATGGGACTGCAAGTTTACGGCAATTACAAAATTCTGACAAGTAACAATCTGGGTAGCGAGTTTCCTTGAAATGTTGCGCCAAATTTCTGAGATATATTTTCTTTATTCGTTCAGCGGGGGCGTAGGTGGCTTACCCAGGCGGTGGTGCTCAGCGGCCTCCGGATCGGTTATGCTCGTCTCTTCATGAAAAATCAGAGAAGCAGTGCGTGGTTTCAAAGCCCCGGATACCAGGGTTTTTCGCGGCGAGCCTGGCTGCGTTCGGAGGGTTTCCCTGCCGACATCTTCGAGGGAAAGCCCGTCGTGGGCATATGTAATTCCTGGAGCGAGCTCAACAACTGCAACGCCCATCTGCGCGAAGTGGCGGCCGCCGTCAAACGTGGCGTCTTAGCTGCCGGGGGAATTCCTCTGGAGTTTCCCACCATTTCGCTGGGTGAGATGTTCATGCAGCCCACCACGATGATGTTTCGCAACCTAATGGCGATGGATGTGGAAGAATCGATTCGCGCCAACCCCATGGACGCGGTGGTACTGTTGTGCGGCTGCGACAAGACGACTCCCGCGCAACTGATGGGCGCGGCAAGCGTCGACATTCCGTCCATTGTGGTGCCGGGCGGTCCTATGCTCGCAGGGCAATGGCACGGGCAACGCCTGGGGTCTGGCACTGACGGGCGCAAGCTGTTCGATCTTTTTCGCACCGGGCGTCTCACCGAAGAAGAGTGGTGCGAGGTGGAAGGCTGCATCGCGCGAACTGCGGGCCATTGCACCGTGATGGGCACCGCGTCGACCATGACCAGCCTGGCCGAGGCGCTCGGCATGACGCTGCCGGGGTGCGCCAATATTCCAGCGCCGGATTCGCGCCGGCTGGCCATGGCGGAACTGAGCGGACGCATGGCGGTGGAGATGATTGAGCCCGGCCGCATTCCCTCGCGCATCATGACGCGAGCCGCATTTGAGAACGCTATCACGGTATTGATGGCGCTGGGAGGCTCGACCAACGCGGTGGTACACCTGATCGCGATGGCCGGGCGGCTGGGGATTCGGCTAACCCTTGACGATTTCGACCGCATTTCGCGGCGCACGGCCTGCATCGCCAACATTAAACCGTCGGGCGAATATTTGATGGAAGACTTCTTCCACGCCGGCGCGCTTTCGGCGGTAATGAATCGGATTAGCGATCTGCTCGACACCAGCTGCCTTACCGTGAATGGCAAAACCATCGGAGAAAACAACGCCACGGCCCGTTCTTTGAATGACGCAGTTATCCGCCGCCGCGATCAGCCGCTCTCCACCGAAGGCGGTATCGCCGTGCTCTACGGCAACCTCGCTCCGGATGGCGCGGTGATCAAGCAGACCGCCGCCTCGCCGGAATTGTTGACTCATCGCGGGCCAGCCTATGTGTTCGAGAATCGCGACGAAATGTTCGCTCAGATCGATCGGGACGAACTGCCGGTGGATCGTAATACGGTTTTAGTGATGCGCAATTGCGGGCCGAAGGGCGCGCCGGGTTTTCCGGAATGGGGGCACATTCCCCTGCCGCGCAGGCTTCTTAAAGAAGGCGTCAGCGATGTGGTGCGCCTTTCGGACGCGCGGATGAGCGGAGTTTCTTATGGGACGGTAGTGCTGCACGTAGCGCCCGAGTCCGCCATCGGCGGCCCGCTGGCAATCGTCCAGACGGGCGATGAAATCGTGCTCGATGTGGCAGCGCGCAAAATCGAACTGGCGGTCCCGCCGCAAGAGATCGAACGGCGGCTCAGCCTTTTCACTGCCCCGCCGCCGCATTACCAGCGTGGCTACGGCCGGCTGTTTCTGGAGCACGTCACACAGGCGAACCTGGGATGCGATTTCGATTTTCTGATGTGATCTAATGGAGCCGGAGTGAGGCCACGTGTCGTTCCGCATAACCCTGTGGCTGGTTTCGGGCAGCATTGCTTGGATGGGGGCGTTGTACGCGTTCCAGCATCCGTTCCGCGAATATCCGGGCGTGGAATATAACGATTTTCCTTTGCCCCCGGACTATCAGGAAAAGACCGAATGGGTGTTTGCGCGGCTGATGTATCCACCGGCTCCCGGCGCCCGCTATAGCCGGTTCTATGGCGGGGGCCGAACGGATTGGCGGCAGGGCCTTAGCGCCTGGACGCAAGACTACCCGCGCGCCGACCGCCATTTCAACCTGGCCATGCGACGCTTGACGCGGATCCACGTGCGGTCAGCGGAACAGCCGGTCAATCTGGACGATGGCGACCACTACGATTGGCCGTGGCTCTATGCGGTACAAGTGGGCCAGTGGGAATTGACCGACGCACAGGTGAAATCCTTCCGCGAGTACCTGCAACGCGGCGGGTTCTTCATGTGCGACGACTTCTGGAGCGAACAGGAATGGCAGGTATTCGAGCGCAGCATGAAGCGCGTTTTTCCCGACCGGCCCATCGTCGATCTGGAGAACACCGACCCGATCTTCCACGCCGTATACGACCTGAGCGACCGCTATCAGGTTCCGGGCGCGCGTTCGATCGGGTCGGGCAGCACGGAGAAGTGCTATAACTGCCCCGCGCGGTGGCGCGGCATCTACGACGACAAGGGCCGGGTAGTGGTGGCAATCACCTTCGAATCCGATGTGGGTGATTCCTGGGAATTCGCCGACGACCCAGAATACCCTGAGAAATATTCCGCGCTCGGCATTCGCATCGGCGTGAACTACGTAGTCTACGCGATGACGCATTAGTGGAGGCGGACCCGGGGCCGGCTTCTCGCCCTACAAAATCTCCCGCCGGCGGGAGGCCGACGGGGCGTCGGCCGAAGACCGGGGGTTTCGCCCTGTTCAGACGTTAGAGGCCGACTGGCAAGTCCCAATCTGATTGCCGGATGCTCGCCCGCTTGTGGGGCCGTGTCTGGCCGCCAACGATTCATCCCTTTGTCCGATTCGCCGACGACTCACCCGCAGAGAGCTCTTCGACACAAGTCGTTGGTGCCTCCGTGCTTCGTTAACCAGCTGTTAGACCGGTTCGCTTGGAGTGTCAATGATAGATCGAGATCGAACGTTTCATCGTTTGATGGCCGTCACGCGCAAGAGAAAGGCCGAAGACCGTCACGCTAGGGAAGCGCTCGCCCAGGACAATCTCTATCCCCGCATTGCCGCTCTCAGTCGCCGCGTTCTGCGGAGCGAAAAAGTGTAATCCATATCTCCGGAAGGTTCTGTTGGGTCAAGGTGAATGGCCAGTGGCTCTACAAGACGCGCCAGATCGTGACTGGAAGGAATAAGCACCCGGCGCGTTGGATGCTCTGGCGTCCGAACCGCCGTGCCCAGATCCCTTCAGCCCTGCGCTCCGCAAAACCCATCCGCTGGCGAATACGTTGAAACCAGAGGATATTGTCCGGCCGACGATAGGTGTAAAATTGTCCTTTGCTACACGTCCTTCGATCCTCGCGGGAGAAAGTAGCGTAACAGGACCGATCACGGAGATTTAACGATGCGAAAACGCTCTCTCTTGTTCCTTTCGTTGCTGGTTCCAGCCTTTTTAGGCCTCGGCGGATATGCCGTCCTCAAAGCGCAGCAAAAGACTTCGACGGCCAGCGCGAAGCGCTGGTCTGATCCAGCCACCTGGCCTGACAAAAAGGTGCCGACCAAAGATGCTGTGGTCACCATTGAAAAGGATATGAACGTCGTCCTCGACGTCTCTCCGCCACCGCTGCGCAATTTGACGATCAACGGCAAACTGAGCTTTGCGGACAATAAAGATCTGGAACTGTCCACCGAATGGGTCATGGTGCACGGGGAACTGGAAATCGGCACCGAAGCCAGGCCCCATACGCGCAAGGCCACAATTACCCTCACCGACAACGTCAAAGACGAAGATATGAGTGGAAT
>DASZIV010000133.1:0-3472 GCA_035948775.1 Bryobacteraceae bacterium | reverse complement strand
CCACGGCCGCCGCTACGCTTCGGCCACAACGAGGGATGAAAAGCACTTCGCGCCCGGCGGGGCGGCTTATTTTTCGCTGGGGTGGCGATTTTCTAAGTTGCTGGACTGGCGAGACTTATAAATCATGTTTTTCGAAGGAATCAAGCACCAGCGGGGCTGGCAACGGGGGATGAAACGGGGGGCGGGCAGGAGTAAAGTGAGAGCGGCCGGGGCTTGTCAGAGGCCGAACTCCGTCTGGTGCGTAATGCCCGAGCGTGAATCTGGTCCGGACGCCGCCATGTTGTGCGTGGCACAACGGATTGTCGCCTCCGCCGCGAGCGGAAGAGCACGAGAAGGAAAGTCATCGTTTTTCCAGGCGTCCCTGGCTCGCGGCACAGAGGAGGCTATATGGCGTTACTATACCGCCGTTGCGCCGGCCTGGATGTGCATCGCGACAGCGTCGCGGCCTGCATCCGCATCCGCGCCAACGGAAAATACGAAGAACAGCGAGAGACCTTCGGGACCTTCACTGCCGATCTGAAGAGGCTGGCCCGGTGGCTCAAAGACCATCGTGTACGGCAGGTGGCGATGGAGTCGACCGGCGTGTACTGGATTCCGGTGTGGAACATACTGGAATCGTCGAAGTACCGTTTCGAGTTGACGCTGGTCAACCCGACGCAGGTCCGCGCTCTCGCCGGACACAAGACCGATCAGATCGATTGCGGACGCATCTCCGAGTTCCTGCAGCACGGCCGGCTGGCGGGAAGCTTCATCCCGCCTCCGGCGATCCGCGAAGCGCGGGCACTGGAGCGGCGCCGGGTTCATCTGCAACAGGACCGCAATCGCGTCATTAACCGTATCGGGCGTTTGATGCAGACGGTCAACATCAAACTGTCAAGCGTAATCAGTAATATCGTGGGTCTCAGCGGTCTGCGGATCCTGCGCGCCATCGCCCGGGGTCAAAGCAATGGTGCGAAGCTGGCGGAACTGGCGCACGCCCGTATGAGCGGCAAAAAAGAACTGTTGATTGCGTCCCTGGATGGTTGCTACAGCGAGCATTTTCGTTATCTGCTTGGTGAACTTCTGGAAGAACTCGATCATCTGACCGCGAAGGTGGACGAAGTGACCAGCCGCCTGGCCTTGTACATGGCGGCCCACGCAGAACTGATCGACCGCATGTGCGCAGTCCCCGGCATCGACAAACTCACGGCATGGACAATCCTCGCGGAGATTGGAACCGACCTGTCTCCGTTCCCCGACGCCAAACACCTGGCCAGCTGGGCGGCACTGTGCCCGGGCAATAACGAAAGCGCGGGCAAGCGCAAACAGGGCCGGACGCGCAAAGGCAACCGTTATTTGAGACGCGTGCTGGTGCAGGCCGCCTGGGCCGCCGGCCATTCGAAGGGGACATTTCTTTCGTCGCTCTTCTTCCGTTTTGCGCGCCGGCAGGGTATGAAGAAGGCGGCTGTTTCGGTCGCGCACCGCATGCTCCTGATTCTCTATCCCATCATTCGCGACGGCGCCTCTTATCAGGACAGAGGCGACGATTACTTCGACAGGCTGAATCCGGTGAAAACCGCACACCGGTTGATATCCCGCCTGGAACGGCTCGGTTACGACACCACCGGCGTTGCCGCCAGGCCGGATAGTCCGGCGCCGGCGCACGCTGCGCCCGACGGCAAACGCCGAGGCCGACCGTGCAAGTGCGCCGAACGCGGCTTGCCGTGCCCGCACCGGAACGCCGGATATCCATTACCTGCACCCGCTGCTGAACCGCTCCAAAGGCGGCCACTATCAAGCCTTCAGCTGGAGGTCAGACGAGCCGCCGCCATTCCGCCTGGATATGAATGCGGCATGTGTGCGGACGCGCGCATCCCCTGCATCCACATTCGCCCGAAATTAAGACCGATAAAACCGCAACCGGGAACTTCTGAAATCGAATAATTTCAGTAACTTGGAATTTTCTCGTTTCGAAGGAATGGCGACGGCCGCGGCTGCCTTCGCTGCGGTTTTCCTGACCAAGGCGAGACGCCACGCTTACCCTACCTGCTCAAACGCAGGGGGACAAGGGCGCGCAGACGGCTCTCTCGCAAATACAATCCAAGCCACACCAGTATTCCAAAGACGATGGGGAAGCTGGTGTTGAATGCCGGGCTGGCCGTGCGCACATTGGCTGCGGTTGCGCCGCCGAGATAGCCGGTGAGCAGGATGGCACCCAAGACGGCTGTTGGCGGAAACACGTAGAGGGCGGTCGAGACCAGCAAGACGGCGCCAATCCCGATGATGCTGCTTTCCGGGAAGCCGATGCGCACACTGGCCTCGACGACTTGCGGCACTTTCATGATCTTGGTCACGCCATCGAAAATCATAAACAGGACAACGATGGCGCTGACGATTCGTCCGGCCCAAAGGCTGCCTTTCGAAATAGAATCCGATTCGATAGTTGCGGGCATGAGCATCTCTCCTGGGATCACCGTATTAACTCGCTTTCCGGGCCAGACTGGGGGCCGCGGCTGCTTCTCTGGCAAAAAACTCCACCAGGACCGGTGCGAGGGCCGATGCCTTGACCATGTGGTTCTGGCCGGGTAATTTGACGTGCCGCGCGTTGGGGAGAATATCCGCCAATTCTTTCATTGCCTGCTGCCACCAGGCGGGGCTTTTTCCACCGACCGCCGTGAGCACCGGCATGGTTACGGACGCCCATCGTGCAGCCGACAGCGGCTTGCCCGCGCGTGTCTCCGAGACGATGGTTAAGTCATAAGGCAGCGTGTGCGCCACGCGTTTTAGTTTTCCCCATACGGGCGTGAAGCGCAGCACGTGGATGAAAATGGCCGGCGTGCCGACGGTGCTCATGAAGAGTTTGAGCGCATCGGCGCGGCGATTCCGATCGATCAGCGCCGACATTTTCGCGGCGTAATCGGGGGGGCGCGGCGGATGGATATCGTCGAAGAAAAAGGGCGCTTCGTAGAGCGCCACACTCCTTACACCGTTGAGCCGCGCGGCTGCTTCGAGCGCAAGAGCCGCGCCGGAGGACGTTCCGAACAGGCAGGCCGATCCACCGGCCTCTTCGATAATTGCGCCGATATCTTCTACTTCCCGCTCCACGGAGTACGGCGCCGTATCGGAGCTTTCGCCCCGACCACGGCGATCGTACCGAAACACGGTGAAGTGCGGCGCCAGCAGTTTCGCTAAAGATGACAGCGGCCCGAACCCCCGATGACAAAGCGCGCCATCCACCAGGATCAGTGTGGGACCGCGGCCTGTCTGGTCGAACGCTATGGTCGTGCCGTCTTTCGATTGTACGGTTCTCATGAATTCATTCCTCCCGATAAAAAGCCTCAAATCTCCGCCAGGAACTCGGTGAGGCGGTCGAGTTGCTGGTTCCAGCCAATCCGCGCTCCGCGGGTCGCTTCGGATTCAAAAGAGTAGATTTGGCGGACGGTGACAGTGGTTTTGTTCTGCTGCTCGGTGAAGGTTACTTCGGTCCAAACCC
>DASZIV010000132.1:0-1639 GCA_035948775.1 Bryobacteraceae bacterium | reverse complement strand
CTTCAGGATATTCTCCCGCCCTCTCAAATGGGTTCGTCTCATCCCGCCGGTTTCGTAGCAGTGCGCAAAGGAGCGTTCCAGCAGTTCCCCGCGCTTCTTGAGGAGTTGCTTGCCATGATGGCCTTTCGCCCGGCGTCGATTGGCGTAGACGGCCTGTTGCTCCTCGGCTTTACCTTCCCATTTGCGCCGCCCACGCATCGCTTCTGGTATGTAACTCCGCACCTTGATGTGCAGCAACGCCACCACCGCTTTGCCGCTGTGGTATCCCTTGTCAGCCACTATCTCCGTGATTCCCTTGGTATGAACTTGCGGTTTGGCTTCCGGTCTCTTCTCCACTTCCCGCTCGATCAACTCCGCGACCGCCTCGCCGGCTTCGGCCAGCGTTTCGTGAATCGTGGTAGTGTCGCCTTGGTCTGCCGCTTGCAGCGTCACCGCGATCACCGCTCCGCTTTCCATGTCCACTACATGCTCCGCCTTATGGGCCATGTGCGTGGAACCATCCTTCATCCTCGCGATGCGTGCGTCCGCATCGGTCGCACTCACCCACTCCTGGTTCGACCCCTTCTTCTTACGCTTCCGATCGATCCGCGCCAGATCCTCTCGCGTCGGCGTCGCTATCCCGCTCTTGTTCGCCAAATCAGTCAGGAATGCTTCGTACTGCTGCCCGTTATCGCGCCGCACGATGGACCGCATCGCTGCGTTGGCTTCCAACGTAGTCGCATCCACACCGACTATCTTGCCTTTCAGCAGACCCCGATCGGCCAGCACTCCCAAGACCCAGCCGAATACCTTCCGGTGCGTCTCTATGTCAATCAATCGACGCGTACGAGAAATGGTTGAATGATCGGGCGTGGCTTCATCCAAGCCGATTTGCAGGAACTGCCGCAGGCCAAGCGAATCGGCCGCTCGCCACGCAATCCCGCGTTCCGAACCGATTCCCTCGAAGTAGCCGATCAGCAGTGCCCGAAAATATGTGCCAGGCGTGAGCGACGGGCGGCCATTATTGTCGGCATAGAATTGGGCACACTCCTTTTCGGCGAATTCATCGAACTTCTCACGGTCCAGCAATTCGTTCAGCCGCTGGTAGAAAGGATGGCCGGGTGCCGTGGGAAGCTCTGAATGCGTTACCCAGAGATCCTCCTGCCGCTGCCGGTGCTTGCGAGTGCCCATCGCCATAAAAACATCTTAAGGCGATCATGTTTTCAAGGCCAGACAATTCGGCGCCGCAAGCCAGACTTTAACCACGGACTGCTAGGCAGACTTTGACCGAATCAGAATTCGATCGTGCTACCAGGCCAAACTCGTTGCAGTTTGCCGCTCGGCGCCAAGGTTGAACACGCCGTTGCTGTTCATGACGATCCCGAGGCCGTTTCCCCGTGGTCGGACTGTCCAGTTTTACGGTCCACACACCGACACTTTGACACGGAGGGCGCAGCGAAAGAGTCCCGTAAACCCTTCTCCTTCATCCAGAAACGGGATTGAGCGAACTGGCGCAGGATATGCACCCTGGTAGTCCGACAGGCTTCCAATCACTCTAAAGGAGCAAAAAGCATGGCAACTGCCGTATACACAAACAGCGAGCGGACCACCAATAACACCACCATTCGCCCATTCCAAGTGAATGTTCCGGAGACCGAAC
>DASZIV010000131.1:0-2133 GCA_035948775.1 Bryobacteraceae bacterium | reverse complement strand
GACGAGCGGCTCGGATCTCACGCACGGGATCTGGCTCGATTGTGCGAGTGAGCGCGGCGCCCGCGGCGAGGCGATGAAGCCGCCCTTCGGCGAGAAGCGGCGCTTCATCGCCGCGGATCCGCATCGTCTATTTGGCGGGGTCTTTGGTTCCAGCGCCTCGTACTAGGCTAGCCCGACTTTCGCAAAACTAAGGGTCTTTTTGACACGGACGCAGCCACAGCCGTGGGTTTGACTCACTCGATCAACTAGATGAAAGAAGTGTGGGCATCCAGCGGCCCAGCTCGAAGGTGTCAACTGCCTTGCGTTGTTCGGCGCTCAAGTCTGGTCCAAGCATCACGGTGGCACGCCGGCCGCGCTCGTTCGTGCGCACACGCACCAAAGTCGCTTTGACGTCGGAGAGCGTCTTCATCACGCTCCGTACCGACTTCCGGCCGCCGAGCTTCAGCCGAACCAGACTAACCAGAGTCAGACCAATCACCGTGGCGAAGGTATGCAATCGCAACGAACTGTCGGTCCACTGGTGCGAAGGGCCCCAGGGAGCCACGCCACCCTTCTTGGCCCGACGGAATAACTCCTCTACATTCCATTGACCCCGAAAAGCGTGCACGATGCGGCCGGTACTCCAAAGATGGCGATCGGTACACAAAACCCGCCGGCCCAGGCGCGTACGCTCCAGCAGTCTGCGTCGCACCGCATCGACGTGCCAGTGAAGCCTTAATCGTCCACGGTCGTGGCTTACCTCTGCCCCAACGAATTCCGATAGGTGCTCGCGTTGCAGCGCCTTCCTGACACGCTCCTCCAGGGCTTCACGCTGGATGTGTCCGCTGGCGGCCCGCAACTCCAGCTTGCGTAATTCCGCCCTGGCCTTACGCAGCGCCACCGCGATCCCCCGCTTCTGCCCGCGTAACAATTCCTCACTCTCTACTACCACCAGGGTGCGGTCCAGATCGCCCACCTGGGTCCGCAACCGCGCCGCACGCACATCTCCCAGCGCACCGCCCAAACGATCCATGGCGCCTCGCCGGGCGGCGTGTTCCAAGGCCAACTGTGAGGCGCGATGGCTTAAAGGCAACGAGATCAGCGTGAAGTAGCCTTCCACATCCAGATCCAGTTCCAGTTGTTCGCTCCACGAACCGCCATCACGCACTAAGGTGCGGCAGGCCGGACGGGTCCGCTGTTGGCCGTCATCCAAGGCATCGTGTAGCTTGCCCAAGGCATCCAGACACGAACCCAGCACCGCCTGGTCGGACCCATTGCCTGGATACGTGCGATGCAGTAGTGGCACATGCCCTGTCTCACTCACCAGAGTCGCCAATCCCACCACACGCAGATCACTGCGCTTGCTTTTGGCGTGCCCACGCCGGGCCAGTTCTCCGGGCGTGGTGGTCGCGATGTGCGTATCAAAATTGGTGGTGTCGAACGCCAGCACGTCCGCCGACAACTCGAAATGCTGGACGGTCGCGCGGGCGATCTCGATTTGCGCATTCTCCAGTTGCTCCTCAGTTACCTGCGCAGCCAGCCGGTGAAACGCCTGGCCGGTAAACGCCGCGGCGGGCAGGCAGGATAACCGCGGCACAGACGATTCCAGAAACGCCGCCAAATGGCACTTGGCCGCCGGCGCACAGGCTCGCTGTACTGCCACGGCGAGCACCATCTCTCCTATCGTCGGACCGCCTGCCGGCTTCCGCAGACCGCACGCTTGATCGATGAGCTGGATCAGGTCCAGTTGCTCGGCAACCCAGACTAAAGCCCCCACGTCACCGACCCGCCGCGTCCCGATGGTGTGCGTTAACGCCAAATCGGCCACCGGTGGAGCATCTGCGGGGCCCAATACCGCCTGTCGCGCGAACGGCCGCTGGCGGGTTGAATCCCACAACGACTGGGAAGCGATACGATAACGGCGGCCTGCCACTTGGCGCTCGAAGATGTTCATTCTTTCATCTAGCCATGTTCGAGGGCTGCTGTCAAGCGAAAGGCACGTACAGAGGGCGTGCGAAGGCCGTCGCGTCGCCGCTATGCCATCAGAATTGCGAAAGTCGGGCTAGAATGTCTTCCCGCACAGACAGGGTGCGGCGAAGCCGGCATGACATTGAGGCGGCATCGGCCATATCAACCCGATCGCCGATTGAGGGC
>DASZIV010000130.1:0-1919 GCA_035948775.1 Bryobacteraceae bacterium | reverse complement strand
GCAATTCGAGATTCTCCAGATTGTACTTGCCCTGAAGATCGCGGGTGTGGCGAAGGCTCGTGTCGCTTACGTCGATCGCCGTGATTCGCGCATCGGGCTCGCGGAGCGCGTACCTCGCGGCCTGCGACGTGCCACAGCCAGCGATTAGGATTTCTTGGTTTTCCCGCGGTTGCTTGGCGGGCCAAATCAGATGAAACTCGGCTCGGCGCCGGTCTCGGTTCTTGTAGAGATCGCGGTGTTCGTCCAGGCTCGTGAGCGGGGCCGGATAGGGCATCCTTTCGTAGAAGTCGCGGACTTCCTCACTACGGTCCACTTCGGCCCTCCTCGGATGTCGGGTGGCTATTCCGTCCGAACCCGATTGGCGCACTTTAGCGGCAAGCACCTTTGCAGCGCGCTCATCGACCTGGATCGTGTGATAGCGCGTCCTGCCTCTTGACCGGCAGGCTGTGGAGGCAATCCATGATCGCCTGCGCTTCCGCCCGGTCGCCGGTACGGCGCCTTTGCTGTCGACGCGAGGCGCCTCTATCCCACAATGCCTGCGAGCGCATATACCGTTTCCGTTTGCCGACGCCGGCTCTTCCTGCGAAGCGCTTTCCAATGTTGCGCACATTCGGTTTGCAAACCCTCGACGGACGTAGTGTCCGCCGAGGGTATCCGCTCAAATCAGCGAGCTAACGCGAAGAGACGCCTATTCTACGCCTAGCAAATGCGCCAGGCGTTGCACGCGGCATCCGCGCGTGAGACCGCAGAAGTTCAGGCATGGGCGCCGTGAGTCGATATCATCGCCAGCACCGCGTCCAGGTTGAACGAGGCGGGCTTCTGGCGCGGCGGGAACTTGACGAAGTTCTCGATCTGCGCCGCTACCGCCGCCTGCATGAGGTAAAGCTGCGGGACGTGATCAACCATCCAATCAAAGTAAGTGTTGGAGTTGAAATCCGCCCGCTCGAACGGGTCGCGGCGCAGGTTGAATATCAGCGGGAGCCTCAGCTTCACCATAGGCTCCGCCCATTGCATCATCCTGGTCGCGCGTTGCACTGCCAGGTTGAACTTATAGTCGCCAACCCGGACCGCCATGACTTCGCCGTCGTCGCTGAAGTACATGATGGCGTTTCTTGGGCTCTCCTTCACCGCGCCGGTCACGTAGGGAATTATGTTGTAGCCGTCGAGATGGACCTTAAAGGTCTTGGCTCCGACGGTGCAGCCATTGAGGAGCTTCTGGGTCACGTCCGCATCGCCAGCGGCAGCCAGCAAGGTCGGGAACATGTCGATGTGAGAGACGATGCCATTGAAGACCGAACCGGCCTTGATCTTACCCGGCCAGCGCAGGAACGCCGGAACGCGCCAGCCTCCTTCCCAGTTGGTGTCCTTCTGGGAGCGGAACGGCGTGTTTGCGCCATCCGGCCAGGTGTCGTTCTCGGGGCCATTGTCGGTGGAATACATGACGATGGTGTTGTCGGCGATGCCCAACTCATCAAGCTTGGCGAGCAACTCGCCGACCTGCTCGTCGTGAGTGACCATTCGATCGCTGTAGTCATCCTGCCCGCTCTTGCCGCGGTTCTTGTCAGCGAGGTGGGTCCTAAAGTGCATGGCCGTCGAATTGTACCAGAGGAAGAATGGCTGCTCCGCCTTGACCTGCTTCTCCATCCAGGCCAGAGCGCCCGAAGTGATCTCCTCGTCGATGGTCTCCATGCGCTTCTTGGTCAACGGGCCGGTGTCCGTAATTTTCTGGCCGCCCTTGCCATCAGCCACGCAGTGCAGCACGCCGCGCGGTCCAAATTTCTTTTTGAATTCCGGATCCTTGGGATAGTCGGGCAGCTCCGGCTCCTCCTCGGCGTTCAGGTGATAGAGATTGCCGAAAAATTCGTCGAAGCCATGCACGGTCGGCAGATATTCATCGCGATCGCCCAGATGGTTCTTGC
>DASZIV010000129.1:0-7967 GCA_035948775.1 Bryobacteraceae bacterium | reverse complement strand
CAATGGCCGGGATCAGTTCCTTGACCGTCTGGGGCCAAACGGGACAGCGGCGCTCTTTATTTCCCTTACCTCGGATTTTGACCGAGGAGAAGTCCCGGCTGGGCACCTGAGCCAAGTCCAGGTCGGCGATGAGGAGTTGCGCGGCCTCGTCTGCGCGCGCACCGGTATTGTAAAGGAATAACAGGATGAGATGATCGCGCCGACCTTGAGCAGTCTTGAGATCGGGCGCGGCGAGCAGAGCGTCCATCTCTGGCTTTTCCAGGTACGTAACGAGCCTCTTGGTGCACTTTTTGAAGGGGATTGCGCGAATCTGTTGGCACCACGCGATATGCTCCGGGCTGCGAATGGCCACGAAATGACTGAGCGCGTGAATTGCCGCCAAACGCTGATTGCGCGTGGATGTACTGCAGCCGCGGGCTTCTTCAAGGTCAACGAGAAACCCAGCCACACACTTCTCCGATACGTCAAGCACGGTGAGTTCATCAACCTTCTTGTGGATTTGTCGCGCGGCGAACGGGATCAGCAAAGCGAGCGTATCTCGATAGCTCCGTTGCGTGTTCACCGACAGGTTGCGTTCCCCGATGAGATGTTCCAGGAGAAAACGGCGTACCCAAGGGCCGAGTCTGGCAGTATCATCCATGGCTCACCTCCGGAAATGCGTAGGTCGCGAAGCGAGCACTCGCCTGCTGCAACAACTCCGGCGTCATCGTCAGATAATGCTGGGTACTGCCGATATTGGTGTGGCCCATGTAGGTTGACAGCAGCGGCAGGAGTTTTTGCACATCTTTTCCCTCCCGATACCAAGTTGTCAGTCGGTGGACGGCTGCGGAGTGGCGCAGATCGTGCAGTCGCGGCTGGAAGCGTGCGCCGTCAGCGCGGCGGATGCCAGTGTGTCTGCGAAGTCGTCGAAACGCCCGCCGAAGGAGGTCGTTCGGTATGCGTTCGCCGAGTTTGGTGACGAAGAACGGAGCGTTCTCTTCCTGCGAATGGCCGGCCGTCTTTCTCTGCCCGGCATATCGCAGCATCACTTGATTCAGGTCGCATCCCAGCGGTACCAGGCGCGATTTGTAGAACTTCGTATCACGAATGGTCAAGAGCGATTGATGCAGGTCCACGTCGGAGAGCGTCAAGGAAAGGCACTCGCCCTCACGCAGGGCGGCTCCGTAAAGGGCTAGCAGAATGGTCCGAAACGTGTGGGGCTCCATTTGGATCCTTTGCTTTTGGTAGTTGGTCGTTCCGTCAAGCAGGCGCTGCAGTTCCTCCCGCGAATAGATGTGCGGCACGAAGCGCTCGGGTTGTTTCGGAACCATCGTAGGCAATGGCGCTACGGCGACGTATCCACGGCTGATGGCGTACCGGTAAAAACCACGCAAGACCGTAAGCTTCCGATGCCAGTAGCATGTGATTGGCCCGCGACCATCGAGAAAAGCCTTCACTCGATCCGCTTGCACGCTTGAGATGTCCAGTGTCTCTCCGACGACGCGAGAAAACATCTGGAGGAGCTTAGCGTCATTTTCGAAGCTGACGCCCAGGTTCTTTCGAAACGCCACGTACAGGGCAATGACTTGCGCGAGTTTCATACCAGGTCCCCCAGGGCGAAGTTCGCCGCCTCACGCAGGCCCGTGATATCGACTTTGGCGTACGCGGCCGTGACCTTGGGAGCGCGATGTCCGAGATGGTCCCCAATCTCCTTGAGCGACAAGCCTTCCGCCAACAGGCGAGTAGCGCAGGCGTGGCGAAGGGCGTGCGGACCATGCTGTCTAAGCGGAAGTCCCAGAGGCCGGAGTCGTTTGGCAACAATGGTCCAGGCGGAACTGCCTCTCAAAGGCTGGATGGGCGCCTCCACCGTAAGAAAGACCTCGCGATATTTCGACGAGTTTGGACGGCCGTCTTCCAGGTAACGGAGGATGGCCTCCCCAACCGTTTCGACGAGCGGATAACACTGTATCCGGCGGCCCTTTGTACGCGACACCGAGATTAAGTTCTTCGCCCAATCCAGACTTTCCAGCTTCAGTGAGCGGACTTCACCGGAGCGCATGCCGTAAACAGCAAACAGCAGCAGCATGGCGCGATCCCGGAGATCCTTCGGGCGACCCCCTTCGGTGGTTGCGATCACCCGTTGCACATCGTCCCAAGACGGACCGGAAGGCAGGCCCTCGTATTGATACACACGCGGCGATTCGATCACGTCGGCGAGCCCGCGCCGACACCAGCCCTTTCTTTCGGCGTGACGGAAGAACGCTCGGATGCCAGAAGCATAGACCTTGACCGAACTTCGACCGTACCCGTGATCCCGCCCTTTTCGGGCGATCCCCTCATCGATCTCGGCGATTGTGATATCGGACAGGGAGAGATGATCGCGGAAAAACCACCGCAGGAAATCTTCGACACACCAACTCCTGCCCTTTATCGTCTCTTCGGACAGGCCCCTCTGCTGCCGCATGTAGCCGGCAAAATCCTCAATAAAGACGCTGTAGGCGCTCGTGTCGGAACGCGAGATCTGAAGACGATCCATATAGAGGAGCCAGCGAATTGCTCGCTGCGGCAGGTTCTCACGACAGCGGCGTCCGTTCTTGTGGCTGAAGTATTTGGGCTCTCGCGTCGCCCATTTGTCGATAGCCACCCTTACCGTTGCCGGCTCGAGCTTTTGGCATGATTCCGGTAGACCAAGGAGGTTCTGAATCAAAAGCAAATCCGTGGCCAGCGGACGAAGAGTCGTCGACGCATACCCTTCCGCTGCACAGTGTTGTAAGTAATCCAATCGTTCCTGGAAAAGTGGACTCGTGATATGGCGTTCCCGCGTTTGGTGGCGAGGAAACAGTCGATCAAACATCGTTGACCTCTCAATAGTGGCGTTGAACTGCACGCCTACTATACCGGTCAACTTATGTGGCGCAGATTCCCATCGGAAATCGCGAAACTAGGCTCATTGGGTATCCTGGGCCACATAACTGCGATGACCACATAATCGTTCCTTGCGCGAACAGTTTCTGGCCTCACTCGATCCCAAGGTCCTGCTGTCCCTCGAACAGCTCAACGAGCGCCTGTGGCACTGGCTCGACACCGTCTATCACCGACATGAGCACAGTTCGCTTCAGGCCACGCCGCTCGTGCGCTGGCAGCGCGATATCGAACAGGTCCGCCAACTTCCCCCGGCCACTGATTTACGGCGTCTGTTCTTTCATCGCGTGGACCGGCTGGTGCGCCGCGATTCCACCTTCCTGCTGAAGAATCGTTTCTTCGAAGCGCCCTCTCATCTGGCCGGCAAACGTATCGAAGTGCGCTTCGATCCACTCGATCTTACGCAACTGGAGATCTACTCTGATGGCAAACCGGAAGGTGTGGCGCGGTTGGTCGATGCGGTCGTCAATGGCATGCTGCCGTCCCGGAAAACGGAGGAGAAGTAGCCATGTGGGAATCCTTCTTCGGCTTCAAGAAAACTCCCTTCGGCGACAGCCCTGACGCCAAACAACTGTTCGCTTCCCAGGCCTGGAACCAGGTCAAGACACGGCTGGAGTTTCTGGCCCAGCATCACGGCGTGGGCCTGGTCACCGGCGAAGTGGGCGCCGGCAAGTCCACCGCCGCGCGCGTGTTCACCACCACGCTCAACACCAGCCTGTACAAGATCCTCTACGTGCACTTCTCCTCCGGTTCAGCGCTGGATCTACTGCGTCAGATCGCCTTGGAACTGGACCTGGAACCGGCGCACTACCGCGGCGACTTGGTGCGCCAGATCGCCGGCGCCATCGTGCGTCTGAACCAGAGCAAGAAACAGCATCCCATTCTGATCTGCGATGAAGCCCACCTGCTGCCGCACCCCGCCCTGGAACAACTTCCCCTGCTGCTGAACTTCGACATGGATTCTTCCCGCTATCTCACCCTGTTGTTGGTCGGCCAGCCGTTGCTACGGCGCACGCTTTCCTTGCAGATGCACGAAGCCTTGCGACAACGCATCGGCGTGCAGTATCACCTAGAGGGACTCACACGCGACGAACTCGACGCCTATCTGGCGCAACAACTCAAGGCCGCCGGTGTGTCGCAGCCCCTGTTTGACGATACCGCCCGCCAGGGGATGTATCAGGCCACCAAGGGCATTCCGCGCAAAGTCAACAAACTCGCCATGACGGCGTTGCGGCTGGCGGCGGCGAGTAAGTCGCAGACCGTCAATGAAGCCGTCTTACTCGATGCCACTGCGGAGGCGATGCTGTGAAAGAGGCCGCCGCCAAGACTCCGCCGAAACCGGCCGTGTTATCGCTGGCGCAGTTGCTCACCGAGCAACCGGCCGCACCCCCGCCTGGCTGGATCGAGCCGGGACTCTTGCCGCCTGCTGGCATCCTCTTCGTAGGCGGCGAGCCCAAGGTGGGCAAGAGTCTGTTGGTGGCCAATCTGGCGCTGGCGCTGGCCGCTGGCAAAGACCGCGCCGGCTTCCACATACCCGTCGCTCGCCGTGTTCTGGTTTGCCAGTTCGAACTGCCCACGCCGCAGTTTGTAGCGCGTCTGGCGTCGATGCGCCGATCCGTGGGAGCCGCCGCCGACCAAAACCTGCTGGTGGACACGCGTGCCGGCGGTAATCTGCTCAGCGCACCGCAGGGGCTGAATCACTTCCTCAACGCCGCCCGGCAGGCTGCCGCCGAGGTGATTGTGCTCGACCCTTTGTACTCCACTCACGACCAGGACGAAAACGATACGCGCTCGATGGCGGCGCTGTGTCAGAGCCTGTTGCGGTTGCGCGATGCGTCCAAGGCGGCGCTCATCGTGGTGCATCACGTTCGCAAATCGATCGGCCGCGAAGAGATCGGCAGTGCCTTCCGCGGCTCCTCCGCCCTGCACGCGGTCGGTGACTCCTACCTGCTGCTGACACGCCCTTCGGCGCATCTGTCGGCCACCGTCGAGTTGCGCTTCCAGTTCCGCTACGCCGCTGCGCCGGAGCCCCGACTGCTGCAACTGGACCCGCACACGTTGTGCTTTTCCGCCGCTGGCCTGGCGCCATCCAAGGCGGCCGCCGCGCGCAAGAAGGTGGAACAGGAGCATGTGACCAAGGCGCTGGCCGGTCTCGGCCAACAGGCGCGTTATAACCAACTGCGCGAGCAGGTGATGGATCTGACCGATTGTTCCCGGCGCACCGCGCAACTGGCCATCGCCGAGGCGTGCCGGCAAGGTTCCATCGTGCAGGCCGACGGCCAGTATCGACTGCCGTTTTGATTCCCGCGACTTTGCGCCGGGTCGCGCCGGCCGCAAACCCTGCCCCGCGGGGAGTCGGGGCCCGAGGCTGGCGACGGATCTGTAGCCCAGACCTGTTCCTCAGTCCTACCCCGCCGGAGCCCAACATTGGTTTCGGCGGGGGTTCGTTTTTCAAAACCAGAATACTGGGATCAGCTTCCGAGCCTGTCCTCGGAGTCAAACGCGAAGCCAGCCACGGCGCGCTTTTTGCGCCGGGGCTTTCCTTATGCATTTCTTGCGGGATACCCTGTTCTGCCTATACAACGAAGTATCCTATCCCGGCCCGCGCCCGCTCCGCGCGCTATGGCTGCCGACACCCTCAGACAAGAATGTGACGAACTCACCGGAGAATGTCGTGAGAATGGAGCGGGGAAAGATCGTGACCCATTACAAAGAGGGCCTGCACGTCTGGCTCCGGCTGCGTGTGACGCGGCATCACCAGCCAACGGCCATCCACCATGGGAATCCAGACCTCGACCATCTGGATCGTCGCCAACTTCTCGAACACGGCGGCCGGCGTCAATCCCGGCGCGTGCATCATCAAGCGGTTCTTCAGGGTGACTTGCAGACTGTAAGCCAGGAATGCAACCAGCACGTGCGCGTCGGCCCGATGTTCCAGTTGATGACCGATGGGCCGGATGCTCAGTTCGCTCTTCAACGAGCGGAACACATTCTCGATCTGCGTCAGTTGTACATAGCGCGTCCACAACACCGCGGGATCTTCGCCGACGAGGTTGCTGCGCAGCAGATAGTGGCCGTCGCGTGGTTCAGCGGCTTTCAGCTTGGTCTTGTCCACCTCAAACGAGAACGTCTCGCGCGTGACTGCCTGGTGTGCTGCCGGCCTCTGAATCTTCACGAACCCAAAGGCTCGGCCGGCTTCTTTTCTGGCGGCGCCGATACGCAGCAGCAGTTGATCGCGCTTCGGCAGGCTCTTGCGCATCGCCCGTAGTTTGCGCAGCAAGCGGGCCAGCCGCTTGCGCCGCATGGCATTCTCTTTGGCCTGCCGCCCGCCGCTTTTGGCGAGCACGTAGAGCTCGCCCTCGTGCTCATACCGTTTCACCTCCACCGAGTCACGCACCTTTTGCCACGGTAGATCCAGCCACTTCTTTTCATGCTGGTTGATCTTGCTTTTGGGCGTGCCTACCAAATAGAACGTTGGCCGTTCGGGATCGCGCATGTCTTTCAGAATGGCTTCGCTGGGAACGCCCCGATCCATCACCCAGACCCGTCGCGCTTTACCATAGGTCTCCTCAATCTTTTTAAGGAAGCCTGGCAGCGTGGTGGGATCCGACGTGTTGCCCTTCATCACCTCATAAGCTAACGGCAGCCCATCGGTGGTCACCACCAACGCGATCACCAATTGCAGACAATCCGGTCTTTTGTCCCGGCTATACCCGCGCTTGGCCTTGGGATTCTGCTCCATCTCGCCTTCGAAGTACGTACTGGTCAGATCGTAGAGCAACACTTCGAAGTCCGCGTGGAACCAGTCAGCCCACTTCTGTTTTAACCAGACAAACAACTCCTGTTGGTGCGGCAGCACCCGGTCCAGGCAGCGATACAGGCGGTCCTTGGCGGGCGCAAGCTGACGGAAAAAAAACACCAAGTAATCTCTCAAATCGAGCGGCTGTTGGAGCACGATACGGCCGGCGATCCGATGAGCAGTTTGAGATGGACGCACCAGACCACCGCCAAGATCGCCGGGCAACTCCAGCGGCTGGGCATCCGGGTCGGCGCACGCACGGTGGCGCGGCTGCTCGACAAACTCCGCTTCTCGCTCCGTGTGAACCGCAAAAAGATCGGCTCCGGGAAGCACTCCACACGCGACCAACAGTTCGGCCGCATCACCCGACTGCGACGTCGCTTCTGCCGGTACGGCGATCCCAGCATCAGCGTCGATGCCAAAAAGCGAGAATTGGTGGGCAACTTCCAGAACGCCGGCCGCAAGTGGGGTCGCGTTCCCACGCCGGTCAACGACCACGACTTTCGCTCCTTGGCCAAGGGTATCGCCCTCCCCTACGGCATTGATGACCCTCCAGCCAACCGCAGTTCGGTGTTCGTCGGCGTTTCCCACGAGACCTCCGCTTTCGCCGTCACTTCCATCTGCCGTTGGTGGCGTCGGGAAGGACAGCGGCGCTACCCACGCTCCCCACACCGGTTGCTTCTCGCCGACACCGGCGGCAGCAATTCCGCCTCACGTGGCGCTTGGAAGGACCAACTTCAGCGGCAACTCTGCGATCGGCTGGGCCTCACCGTCACCGTGGCCCACTATCCCACCGGCAACTCCAAGTACAACCCGATTGAACGCCGCCTGTTCAGCCAGATCACCCACAACCGGGCCGCCGAGCCGCTCACCGACTACAACACGATCCTCGGGCTGATCCGCAACACCACCACCACCACCGGACTCAAAGTACGCGCCTACCTTGACACGAACGACTACCCTCTAAAAGTCAAGCCCTCTGCCCAAAGGCTGCGGGAACTCCGCATCACCAGAAACAAAATCCTCCCAAAGTGGAACTACACCATTGCTCCTTCCAATGCGAAGTAATTCTTGCGCCGATCCTAAGAATGATGCCAGCGCGTCCACAAACGCGAGCCGGTATATCGGCGCAAGTAGCAACGACTTCAAGAATGGCTTGCTGACTCCGCGCCTTACGTTCGATGATGTCGCGGTCCATGGCAAATACCGCAATGTGTCCATTGGGCACAGATACGGGTACACTGACCACATGAACGTGTAACCGGCT
>DASZIV010000128.1:0-5893 GCA_035948775.1 Bryobacteraceae bacterium | reverse complement strand
GCAAGAACTGCGCCTGTCGGCCGCGGCCACCGATTGCGCAAGGGCGCAGGTCTGGACACTACGGGAACGCTTCCTGAAACTCGGTGCGCGGGTGATCCTCTCGGTGCGGCGCATAGTCGTGCATCTGCCGCATTCATTTCCCTTTCTGCCGACCTTCCGGCGCATGGCCCTGGAACTGGGAGCATCGCTTGGGTAGAACGAGCTCGCTCCCCTGAAGAATACCGACTTCGACTGACACAACCGACGACAAGAGAACCCCTGCCGAAAACTCGTGACCGCGATCACTATCTCCCCCTACAATGCCTTCCGACACCTCCCCAACCACAATCTCATGCTCCCATAAGCGTCTGCCACGATCTGACGCCACCCAAAACCCCACATGCGGGACGTTCACGAATAATGCAGGCTAGCGGGAGTTTACTGCGAATTCGAAAATAGGACATGTAAGTCAGTCATTGTTTGATGGTTATTTTGCGGCAGTTGTATTACCCACGTTGGGTACTACCGAGCTGATCGAGGCCCAGAACCTGAGCCAGGCGCTGCTGCGTCAGGGATTGTTTAGAAAGAACGGTGGCCACTCGATTTGGCCCCTTTTCGCCCTGAGGCGGATAGAGCAATGTGTATTTCTGAATCTGGCGCAACTGTTCCTTTAGTTCTTCGGTAGAGAGCCCGGGCCATGCTTCCACAGCCTGGCGGCGTACATACTGCAACAGCGAGATTCCCAACATGCAGTAGAAGGCATGGACGCGGATCTTCTGGTCGGTCCAGTGATACATCGGTCCCCATCCCAGCCAGTCCCCGTCTTTGAGTCCGCGAAAAACCTGCTCGATGTATTGTTGACCGGAATAGGCGGTGATCACCTGCTCTGCAGTCCAATCGAAGCGGTTGGTCAGCAGAACGGTTCGCCCCAGTCTTTGCGCCATCAATCGTTCCAGGGCCTGATGGTCGAAGTCGAACTGTAAGTGCCAACGATCGTCGCGTTGCTCCAGCGTGTAGCTGATCAGTTCCCCCACGAACTGCGGTGACAGCCATCGTGCGATCCTGTTGCGCAGCCCCCGCTCGGTGAAGGATACCGCCGAGGTGGCCAGTTCCCGCGCCAGCCTGCGCATGGACTGCATGGCTTTGCTCAGACTGGTAGTCAGACTGTGCAGTTGTTCGCCGGCAAAGGGGGCCGAGTATTTGACCACGCAACGGTACTCTTTGCCGTGCACCACCATGGTTTCCGCGGCTGCCGACACACCCGGTTCCTGGCTGCTCAACGGAGTCAGTTGTTGCGACGAGCGGAACTCGGCCGGCGCCTGACTCCAGGGAAGTGCCGAGATCCATCCCACCCCGGCCTGTTCCAACTCCAGCGTGTTGGCCAAAGCGGCCGAGCCCTTGTCCAGCACCAGGGTAACGGTGTCAGGGGCAATCTGGTTGCGCTCCAGTAGAGTCAAGATGCGATGTAATGCTTGGGGGAATTCCTCTGCGTCTGCCACGTTGCCGCGATACAGGTGATGACAAAGGCTGAGTCCGTTGTCACCATCCAGAACATAACTCAGTCCCACCTGGCGCAGGTTATGACGTCCCTGCTTGTTGTGTCCCCGCTGCGCCAGGCTGTTGCGTTCGTTGTTACTGGCAATGTAGGTGTAGAAGTTGGTCGTGTCATAGGCCAGCAGCCGGCGGGTCACCAGCTGTTTTTCCTTCCACAGACCGAGCAGTCGCAGTTGGGCCTCTTCCAGTTCATCGCGCTTGCCCGCAGGCAGCGACTCGCCAGTATCAATTCGATCAAAGCAATCCCAGAAAGCCTGGGAGCTGAATCGTTCCGGCGCAAATCCCCACAGCGACGACAGGATGCTGTCCCGATACCAGTCGGCCACTTCGGTCTTCGGCCCCGGCTGGCAGATGCGATGGATGGCGGCCAGGAGCAGATAATGCGCCGGAGAAGGACCGGAACGGGGCTTGGGCCAGAGCGATTGGAGCAGCGCAAAGACTCCTGACTTCTCCGCCGCCAGCCACAGAGCGCCAGGCAGCCCGAAGTCAACCGTGGTGGCCGACAGCGGTATCGGCGCGCTGC
Organism: Bryobacteraceae bacterium; assembly: GCA_035948775.1. GTDB lineage: Bacteria > Acidobacteriota > Terriglobia > Bryobacterales > Bryobacteraceae > PSRJ01. The sequence continues at coordinate 3,837 of DASZIV010000128.1, read as the reverse complement.
GATCCTGGACCAGGCGGGCGACGCTTTCGGCCGTGCCCAGATAGGTCTGATGGACGATGCGGGGCTTGCCATCGACGCGTGCACTCTCGACGACGTAGTAGTAAATGGTGTTGGCTTTTTTCTTCTTGATGAGGGAGGCCATACAGGGTAATACATAACTCGTAAACACGCGCGCTGTCAAGCATTTAAAGATGAATAAAATCAATTATTTTCAAGTAGTAACAGGGTAAGACGTACAACTGCGAGGCACTGCGAATGCAAGTGCTTTAGGCGCAAAGGTTATGCCAATCAGCTGAAGACAAGCTTTAGGCTTCGCAGTAAACTCCCGCTAGGTACTCTCTGGACTTTGGAGCGGACGGTGGCGATTGCACGAAAAGCTAGAAGCTATATAGAAGCTAGAAGCTGTTTCATTCGCTCGCCGCGATCTCATGCAGCCAGCCCGGAGCCTTGAGTAACTCCCTCGGCCGCGATCCATCGGCCGGACCCACCAGGCCGTCCCGCTCCATCAGGTCGATCAGGTGCGCCGCACGCCCGTAGCCGATGCGAAGCCTGCGCTGCAGAAGCGATGTTGAAGCTTTGCCGAACTCGAACACCAGCCGCACCGCATCGTCGAACATCGGATCGTTCTCGTCCGGATCGCTGTTCGAGCCTTCGACCGACACCCGTTCGTCCTTGGGCGATTCTAGGAACCCCTCCACGTACTCGGCCTGGCCCTGATCTTTCCAGAACCCTACCACAGCCGCGGTTTCCTTCTCGCTCACATAGGGCGCGTGCAATCGCATCAGCCTGCTCGTGCCCGGAGGCAGGAACAGCATGTCGCCGCGTCCCAACAGCGCTTCCGCCCCATTGGTGTCGAGAATGGTGCGCGAGTCTACCTTGGTTGCCAGGCGAAAACTGATGCGTGTGGGCACATTAGCCTTGATCAACCCGGTAATCACGTCCACGCTGGGCCGCTGCGTGGCCAGGATCAGGTGGATGCCCACCGCGCGTGCCATCTGCGCCAGGCGAGTGATGGATTCTTCGACGTTGGCGCGGTCCAGCATCATCAGGTCGGCGAGTTCGTCGATGATGATCACGATGTAGGGCAGCGGCGCTTCCTCTTCCCCATCTTCCGAGTCCTGTGCGAACAGCGAAAGCGTGGAACCTTCGAAGAGCTTGTTGTACTGGTCGATGTTGCGGACGCTGCGGCTGGCGAGCAGTTTCAGGCGGCGTTCCATTTCGCGAACCGCATTGCGCAGCGCATTGGCGGCCAGCTTGGGTTCGGTGATGATGGGCGTGAACAGATGGGGGATGCCCTCGTACATGCCCAGTTCCACGCGCTTCGGGTCCACGAGGATCAGGCGTACCAGCGAGGGAGTGGTGCGGAACAGCAGGCTCATGATCATCGCATTGATGGCCACCGACTTGCCCGAGCCCGTCGATCCGGCGATCAGCACGTGGGGCATCGAGGCCAGGTCGGCGGTCACGATGCGTCCGTTGATGTCTTTGCCCATGGCCAGCGTCAGGCGCGCTTTCGATTTGGCAAAGGTCTCCGATTCCAGCACGTCGCGCAGATGAATCGTCTCGCGTTCGTGGTTCGGAACCTGGATGCCGACGGTGCTTTTCCCGGCCATGCGCTCGATCAGGATGCTTTCGGCCCGCATAGCGAGGCACAGGTCGTCGGCCAGGCCCGTGACGCGCGAATACTTTACCCCAGCCTCGGGCTTGAACTCGTAAGTCGTCACCATTGGCCCGGGGTTGATCTGCACCACCTGGCCGCGCACGTCGAACTCCCCGCATTTCTCCACGAGCACCTTGGCTTCTTCGCGCAATTCATCTTCGCGGATGGCCTGGGGTCCGCCGCCGGCGTTGAGCAGGGTACTGGGTGGGAGTTTGAATCCGCTCACATGCTTCGGCGGAACGGTCGTGGTGCGCACATCGGCATCGGCGCGCTCATGAATAGAAATGCCGTTTCCGACGGGCTGCGAGGGCGCCTGTGGCTCGACCCGCATGGTCGCCGCTGGCTCTGGCCGCGCCGGTGTGGGTGGCTCCATCCGGTTGGGCATTGGCCCAAGTGAGCCGGGTGCCCCAGGTCTCGATTCTGAGACCTGGGATCCTGCTGGCCCGCCTCGCATTTCCGCGAACGCCTGCGCCGCTGCCGAGCGCATCGGCGCAGGCGCCGCCGGCATGGCCGGTAAAGGCCTCGCTTGGGTAACCGGGGGTTGTGGCCGCACAAGGACTGCCGCCGGACTGGGCGTTTGTTCCGCTCGCGCCGCAACAGGGATCTCCGCCCCACTTTCCCAAATGTTCGTCCGCCGTGTCTGCCCAATCGGGATCTGGTCCTCGGATGCCTGCGCCGCGGTGCGCTGGAATGCCGGCTGGTCCACCGGATCGGGCTCCGGCGCGCGATGACGGCGCCCGAACAGCGCGGCCAGACGGCTCGGAGGCCGTTGCACCACGGGTTCCACAGCAGCTTCGGTTCCGATCGCCCCGGTAAAGATACGCTGCGCCGGTCCCGGATTGTTTTGCTCCTCGAATATTTCGTCGCGCTCGGCTCTGCGGTCGGCGCGGTCCTCGCGCCAGTTTCTCCACCGGTCACGCCACGCCTGCCACTGGATCCAGCGATCGGCAACCATCTCTTTCAGTGCCCAGAAGCTGATGGCCGAGGCGAAGTAGACACCCGCCAGCGCCAGCACACTGGCTACAATCCACGCTCCCTGGACGTTCAGATATGCGACCAGCATCCCTGAGACCAAGCGGCCCATTACGCCTTCAACCGGAACGGCGTGTGCCCACCGCCAATGCCACGGCAGCAGGGCAAACAGCGCCGGCACAAACAACAGCGCCATGACGGCGCCGACGGCGCGCAGCACCACCGATGTGCCAGGCCGCGAACGCACCCAGGCCCAGGCCAGGCTGCCCATCCACAGCGGCACCAGAAACGCGGTGAACCCGATCCATTGCAGCAGCAGGTCGCTGATAAATGCGCCGAATGGCCCGACCCAGTTGACCACCATGCCCGGCCCGGCTCCCTGCCCGCCCGGATCGGTCGACGTGTTCCACGAGGAATCCGAGGTGTGATAAGTCGCGAGGGCGCAAAGGAACAAAACCGAGATCAGCGCCAGGACGACGCCAAGGAACATGTTCAGGGGGCGGCTCCGGGTGGGCGCGAGGGCTATCTGAATGGGCTTCATCGTGGGGTCCGCCTCCCGGTCTTCGGCCGCCGCGCAAGCCTAAAGGAGCGATCGGCCAGTCAGGCGGACGGAGATTCCAAGAGCAATTCCCATTATCCCCGGCGGCAAGGTGGAAACCGGGCAAAACCCGGGAGGGGGAACCAGCGGCATTACCCGAAACCGTGGTTTCCGAATCAAGTTAAGGCCTTGAACGCGATCCGCGCCACACCGCCTATCCGGAGGAGTTCAACATTGGCATGTTCGTTGAGACTCCAAAATGCCGGGAATCCAAATTTTGATTCTTATGGTTTGACTCTGGTCGGGTTTGCAGGAAATTGAGCCCCCGTGCCGCAAACTTGGAGTTGGAGATACCCCAATGTCCTTTCGCAGCGATGTACGCGATATGCGCGGTTCAAAATGTCAGGCGATCCGCCCGGTTTAGACCCAAAAGGCGCCCCCCACCCCCCCCCGGGGGTTCTTTCGCCTTTCTTTCGTTTTTCTACATCTTGAACGGAATCCAAAGGCTTTACGAGGGGATTGTACCTCTGAAACAAGCGTTTTTTGTTACATTTTGCCCTTTTATGGCTTTTCTTCAAACCCGCTGAGCCGGTAAATACGGTCAGACTGTTGCACGGCAAGAACATCGCGGCAGATCCATCGGATGATGCGAAATCCGCACGAAGGA
>DASZIV010000127.1:0-19608 GCA_035948775.1 Bryobacteraceae bacterium | reverse complement strand
CAGTTCACGTTCTTTTCCGCCTATTTTCTGTTCGCCCTGCCGGCCGCCAAAATCATTTCTTATTTTGGCTACAGCCGCAGCATTGTTCTGGGCCTGGTGGTGATGGCGTGTGGGGCGCTGGTGTTCCTGCCGGCCGCGAGTTTGCCTTCCTACCCTCTGTTTTTGACCGCACTGTACGTCCTTGCCACCGGAATGACGATTTTGCAGGTTTCGGCGAATCCCTACGTCGCTGTGCTCGGGCCGCCGGAGCAGGCTTCCAGCCGCCTAAATCTCGTCCAGGCCATGAATTCCCTGGGCACTACGATCGGTCCCTATGTCGGAGGTCTGCTGATTCTGTCCCAGAGCGGCTCTGCCACTGCCCGGGACGCATCCTCCGTCCAACTTCCGTACCTGGTCATTTGTGGAGTGCTGTTGCTGGTTGCCGTGGCGATCTCTAGATTCCATCTGCCTGTCCTGGCACAGATCGAAGAAAGTGGTTCCGCCGCGGAGAAAACGAGCGACTCGGTTTGGAAACATCGGCCGCTGGTTTTGGCCGCCATCGGTATTTTTGTATACGTGGGCGCCGAGGTATCGATTGGCAGCTTTCTGGTGAATTACTTCTCGCAGCCGAATATCGGCAATATGCCGGCAAGGATGGCGGCTGGTTTCGTCTCGTTCTACTGGGGCGGCGCGATGGTGGGCCGGTTCGCCGGTTCCGCTTTGCTGCGCAAATTACGCACTGGACCAGTGCTGGGTACGGCAGCGCTGATTGCGTGTTGCCTGGTGACGACATCGATTCTGACCAGCGGCCGCGTCGCCATGTGGAGCATGCTTCTGGTAGGGCTCTTCAATTCCATCATGTTCCCCAGCATCTTCACCCTCGGAATCGCAGGGCTGGGCAAACTGACTGGGAAGGGATCTGGAGTCCTGGTGATGGCGATTGTCGGCGGAGCCATCATCCCGATTCTCGAGGGTGCAGTGGCCGATCGGATTGGCCTTCACCTGGCTTTCCTTTTGCCGGCGGTGTGTTACCTATACATTGTGTACTACGGTTTTCGCGGCTCGCGCGCCTCGTGGGAGGTTTCCAGGTAGCGGTTTTCAAATCTCCCAGACCTGTACGCCATTGCGGTAAAACGAGACCATTCCGTCTTCGCTGATCTTGATCGCCAGGCCGAAGCGCGAGGAGTGTACTGCGGCAGTCGTCCGGCCCCCGTCTTGGGCAGCGGCCCAGGCTGCGCCGCTGTTCCGCAATATGGCTCCGAATGCCAACAGCCGGCCGACACGGTCCATCACGATGCCGCCATCAACACGGGCGATGCTCTGGAGCACGCTCGTTTCCAGTTCGAGCACGTGTTTCTTGCGGAGCAGGTAGTGCACCTGGGCCTTGTTGGAGGCCTCTTCTAAACAGTTCTCAATCCGATCTTGTGGGGCCACCAATTCGCCGACCGATTCCGGCTGGTCCAGCAATACGAAAAGGCCGCCCCGGCGATTCTCGGCGAGGTTCATCGCCACGGCGAAGAGGCGCTCGGCCAGCTTGCGATCCCCAACGGCCTTCCGGAATTCATGATATTTCTCCCGGATGTCGGTAAGGTGCCAGTGGCCTTCCATGAAATGGAAGACCTGCACGCCGCCGGCGAAGACCTTGATCTCCCCGTTGGGCGTGAGTGCCAGGCAAATGTGCCCGCCGAACAACGTGGCCAGGCAGTGCGCCCGGTACCGAGTCGGGCTGGGAACGGGAAGCTGGGCTGCCCCGCACGCGCAGAACTGCTCGATGTCCACCAGATCCACCAGCATGCCCTCGCGGTTAACCAGAAAAACAGTATTCAGGCCGTCGCAGAGACGATGAAAACTCTTGATAGCGACGAGCGAGGTGTCGTACGGCAGAGCGTCCGGCGGCATCTCCCGCACGCGGTTATACGGATCCTCGCCAGCCCCAACCAGGATGACGCCCGTCGAGATACGCCTGTTTTCGTAAGTGATGAGCGAGCTCTCACGCAGCACTTCGATGGCGTCGGACACGACGTTGCGCTCCGCCGGCAAACCACTTTCGTCGAGATACGGAGTGTGATCGAGAAAGGCCGAAACAAATCGGTCTTCCGCCAGTCCCGTAAACAGGCGCGGCGTGGCTGCCGAAACCGCGTGGAAGATGCTCCGGTAGCGCGCCGACAGCACGGCCCCAATCGAGCCAAGGAGGCGGAGCTGGTCTTCGGTAAAGGAGCGGCCGTTGCGGTGGCAATCGTAGCAGGTGCCCATCCACTCCAACTCCAACCCGCCGTCGGTACGGTTGTGAAAGGTCAGCGAGGGGTTGGTCTCGGCCGCGCTGCCCGTCGCGCGAAGATCGGCATCGGGAAAGAAGTAGCGCACTCCTCGCTCGAAGAAGTCGCAGAACAGCGCGTGGACGATCTCCTGAGTCTCAGGCATCTTCGCCCTTCCGCATCGCACGCAGGTCGATGCCCAGCGCCTGGCATTTCTTGTAAAGGTGACTGCGCTCCAGGCCCAGGGCCTTGGCGGTGTCCGTCATGCGGTAGCCATGTCCCTTGAGCTCGGCCAGGATCGTTTCGCGCTCGAAACCATCCACGCGCTCGGCTAGCGATCCATCGAGCCGGGGCAAAGCCGCCGCTGGTGCATTGGCCGAAGCTCCGGGCAGGGCCATACGCACGGCCTCGACATCCACCGGACCTTCGGCCAGCAGCAGGAGCCGCTCCACCACATTGCGCAGTTCCCGTACATTGCCGGGCCACGCATAGCGCGCCAGGGCCTGGATGGCGTCCGGATGAAACGGCTTGGGCTTCCAGCCATTCTGCGCCGCCACTTGGGCTGCGAAATGGCCCACCAGCGCCGGTATGTCATTGGCCCTCTCGCGCAGCGGCGGAAGCAGCAGCGGATAAACGTAGATGCGGTGATATAGGTCTTGGCGAAAGCTTCCCTTCTTCACCAACTCGTCCAGGTTGCGGTGGGTGGCCACCACGACGCGCACGTCCACGGGAATCGGCCGGTCGCCGCCTACACGTTCCACCTGGCTCTCCTCCAGCACGCGCAGCAGCTTGGCCTGCATCACCAGCGGCATGTCGCCGATCTCGTCCAGAAAGAGCGTTCCGTGGTGCGCCTGCTCGAAGCGGCCGAGATGGCGCGAGGCCGCCCCCGTAAAGGAGCCCTTTTCGTGACCGAACAGTTCCGACTCGATCAGTTCGGCAGGCACGGCTGCGCAGTTCAAGGTGACGAAGGGTCCATTGCGCCGGCCGCTCCGGTCATGGAGGGCGCGCGCGATCAGCTCCTTGCCGGTCCCCGTCTCGCCCAGAATGCAGACCCGCGCTTCGCTCGCGGCCACGCGGTCCACTTGCGCCATCACCCGGCGCATGGCTTCGCCCGTGTGCACAATCTCATGCTTGCCCACCCGCTGCCGCAGCTCGCGGTTCTCCTCTTCCAGGCGCTTAAGTTTGAGGACGTTGTCTACGGTGAGCAGCAGCTTGTCGGTGGAAAGCGGTTTTTCCAGGAAATCGGCTGCGCCCAGGCGCGTGGCGCGAACCGCCATCTCGATATTGGCCTGGCCCGAGACCATCACCACCGGCAAAGCAACCCCCAGGTTTCTGAGATCCTCGAGCAGCGAAAGACCGTCCTTGCCGGGCATCACGACATCCGAAAGCATCATGTCAAACGGCTGGGACTTCACCAGCTCCAGCGCCCGCGCCGCATTATCGCAAACCGTAGCCTCGTGCCCCGCCAGGCGGAACGCGCGGGCCAGCGATGCCAGCGTGTTGGCATCGTCATCAACGATCAAGAGATGCGCCAAATTTGAGGTTACCCTAAGTCGATTCGAAAGGCCGTGCCTTTGCCTGGCTGGCTCTCCGCCCAGATGCGGCCTTGATGATCGCTGATCACCGACTGCACAATGGCCAACCCCAGGCCCGTGCCGTGTGTCTTGGTGGTGTAGTACGGTGTGAACAAGCGGTCGCACTCCTCGGGCGTGAGACCCTGGCCGGTGTCAGAGACTTCCATCCGTATGCCGCCATTGCGCGCCGCCGTCTTCACCAGCAGTGCGCCGCCCTGTGGCATGGCATCGATTGCGTTGAGCACCAGGTTGCGGAGGACCCGGGCCATCTGCTCCGGATCGGCCGAAATCGCCGGCAGACGGGGATCGAGGTCACTCTTGGCCGCGATATGCGCCAGTGCAAACTGGGGCTCGAAAAACTTCATCGTGTCGGCCACGAGATGGTTCACGTCCAGTGTCTGTTTCTGAGGGGCGGGCATTTTCGAGAAGTCGCTGAAGCGGCCGATAATCTGTTTCAAGTTCGCCAGTTCCGCCAGCAGGGTGCCCGTGCCCTCACGGAACACCTCGTCGAACTGCTCGGGCGCCTGCACCCGCGCCCGCTGCATATTTTCCACGGTGATTTGCAGCGGAAACAACGGGTTCTTCAACTCATGCGCCAGGCGGCGGGCCAACTCGCGCCAGGCGGCCACGCGCTCCGCCTGCACCAGGCGCTCGCGCTGTGCCACCAGTTCCTGGGTCATGCGGTTAAAGGCCCGCGCGAGCTGCCCGATCTCATCTTCAGGGCCAGCTTCCACAGTGGTGTCCCAATTCCCGGCTGCTACTTTTTGGGCGCTCTCGGCCAGCACCCGGACAGGCCGTGTCACGCGCGCCGTGGCCCACCAGCTCAACGCGATGCCAACCAGGATGCCGCCGACTCCCAACGCTACACCAATGTCGCGGAGCGACGTTTCCATCTGGACCAGATCCCGCCGCGAACTGGCGACGAACAGCGCGCCGAACAGCTCATGGGGAGCACCTATCAGGGGGATGGCATGAACGATCTCGGCCGACGACCCAGCGCCCACCACGCGGCTGAATTCCCGCAAGTTCATAGCGTCTGCGACCAAAGGAGCGAAGACCTTCGCGTCCGGGACGGACCCCAACGGGCCAATCAGTTGGTTCGGCGGGAGGTACAGCACCACCCGCATGCCTTCGGGCAGGACCAGGCTGGAAAGAAACGCGCGATCTAGCCGCTGTCCGCCCGTGACGTAGACCCTGCGATCTCCCGCACGAGCCTCTCCGACCGCGACCAGAGCCAGAATAGGGCCGTCCGCCAATTCCTCTCGTCTCAGGAATGTTGCACGCCCTTGCCAATCGCCGCCCGCCACCAGCCAGTCCTCCTTATACCCGAAGCGTGCCGGCCATTCGGCGGACGAGATGATGGAGCCATCGCCTGCCACCAGCTCCAGCAAGTCGAGCCCGTTGGCGGAAGCCAGCGTGGAGGCCTCGTTGTAGTACGGTGCGTAGTCAGATGCGAGCGCGATGTTGAGCGCGGTTTCAGAACCAGCAATAGCTCCGATCGCGCGATCCACTTCTTCGCCCCGGCGCGCGAACTCTCTCCGAAACTGCGCCACCAGCGCGTTCACGCGTTGTGCCTCGGCTCGCTCGAATGCGTCCCGGGTGGTGCCCGTCACCATCCATTCCACCAGGCCAACGGAAACCACCACCGCCAGCGTCACCATCCACAACAGGCGGGTGCGAAACGTCATTGCCGCCCCGTTTCCAACCACAAATCGGAGAATCGCCACTGGCCCAGCGGGGTGATGCCGGGTCCGCCCTTTACGCGCGGGTTGACGCCGTACCCGTCCGGCAGATGAAACAGCGGGATGATGCGGTAGGCATCCAGAAGCGCGCGCTCAGCAGTGTAGAGGTCTTCGGGCGTATCGGCGCGTGCGGGTTGGGGAAGGCCCACCGCCGCCGCGAGGGTTGTAAGAGCGCGTAGCGGCTGCCGATCCGCGATACGTTCTTCTACCAGACGAATATCGGCGCCGGTATTGCGCTGGCTCACTGAAACCCCCAGCCCCGCATCGCGTGCATTCAGCGCAATGCGCTCGGCGATCGGCCGTAACGCGGACGCCTCGAAGCTCAACGTTAGAGCACGCGACTGCGGGTTCAGTGCGGCGGTTAAGCCGCGCGCCCGGCCGATATCGGCAACGGTGGGGAACAGGAAAGCATAACCGGAGATCCACTGCGGCAGTAGCGCTCCGGTGATCTCTCCCTGCCGTTGCAGCAGCACGTTGTGGATGGCACTGCGGTCCACGGCCAACGCCAGGGCTTCGCGAATCCGCGCGTCCGAAATCCGTTCGGAAAATACGAGAGCCAGCAAGCGGACGGGCGCGGAAGTCCAGATCTTGCGCGGCGCCGGCGCGCGGCGCACCTCGCTCGGTCCCAGCTCGACCACATCCGCCTTCTTCAGTTCTAAATCGATGACCTGCTCGCGGAGCGGTCGTCCCATTTGGATTTCCACGCTGTCAAGGAATGGCCGCCCGCCCGGCGCGTCCTCATTGGCTGAATAGACAGCTACGCGGCCACCCTCCCAGCGCGTCACCAGAAACGCTCCCGACAAATCCGCCATTCCCGGGCCGGTCTGCGGCGGGTCCGCCGTCTCGACGGACGCCTCCACCTCGACACGCAGTGTTCCGCCGTAGTGCGGGCGCGTGGCTGCTGCGGCCAGCGCCATCACCGCGCTAAGGAGTGCAAACCAGCGAAAGAACATAGGCTGCATACTTGCCCGTAGCGAGATCGCGCGCCACTGCCAGAGCAGACGACGCAGTCGAGGGCCACAGGGCCGTAACGGGTCCATTGAAGCTCACCGGCGCTCCTACTGCGATCGGCGTCCGGTTGACGATTGAGAATGCCTGCACTCCATCGGGTTCCGTAGCGTCTCCGGCGAGCGTCGCAAAGATTGGCGATCCCCCCGCGCATCGCCCGGACGTGCCCACGATATCGCTCCCCCAGGATGAGATGGCTGCCACCGCCTCAAAGGTTGCGTCGAAGATCTGGGTGCGCCCGTCCAACATCGCCAACAGCCAAAGAGTGCCGCTAGTGTCTTCGACCGCCGCCGCGGAATAGAAGGGCATTACCGACTTGCGCGACCCGTTTTGCAGGATCACGTGCCCATCGAAATAGTTGCGGTCGCGGTTATAGCTGGCGAGCAGGATCGACCGGCTGCCGGATTCCAATACCCAGGGCTCCTCGCTGGGGCGACATTCCATGGAAAGCTGCGGCTCGACCGCGCCGGCGCACTCGACGCCCGGCAACAGCGCCTGGAGACGGCCTCCGTTGAACCGCAACCGCCCGCGGAGATCTCGTGGCCAGGCCTTTCCCGGCGCAATCGATTTCGCCTGCTGCAACTGCCGTTGCTTGTAGAGCGCGATCTGGGACGGCGAGAGCACGGCGACCGAGTTTTCCAAGATAGCCACGTCCAAAATCGGTTCGTCCTGTTCCCAGACAAGCTTCTTATCGATGGTGACACCCAGTCCGGAGAGGGGCTCCGGCTTCGAGCGCGGCCAGGCGGCCATCCAAATCTGGCTCTCTTCCCCCCTGCGGGCTTCCTCCACCAACAGGTACTCGGAAGCATTCTCCGATAGCGTGATGCGAACGTCGATCACCGGAGCAGTTCCGGCGGGGAGGGCCGCTTCGAATTCCCGACGTACTTGCGCCAGATCAGAATCGGATAGGGAAGAAAGATTGCGGTAAGTGGCGCCAACCGATAACCGCCCGCCCGCGAAAGCCGCGGTTTTGCGAGCCAGTTCCTTGGCAGCGCCCGGGAGATCTTCAGCAGCGGGGGAAACCCGAGGACTCAGGAACAGAAGCGCGGCGAGAACCGCGTGCCAACCGTTCACGGCTGGCATCATAGCATATCGTGATGTTCTCCCCCTGTAATAATGCGGAGAACTCCGCGCAGGCAGCCACGCGCCAGAAAGAACGACACTGGAAACGTGATCGCGACCATCAGCACACAACCCACGACGTTTTCCATAACTCTCTCTTCATTCCCCATCGGCCGCACTAAGCCCTGCCATTAGGACCGTGCCAAATATTTTTTCCAATTCAGGGGTCCGTGCTTCGTAGATTTCCACCGTGTCGCCGACTGCCACCATGTCGAACAGCTGTTCGATGTCGTGGTTGCGCATACGGATGCAGCCGTGGGAGGCGTTGTGACCGATCGAAGCGGGGGCGTTCGTCCCATGAATGCCGTATCCCTTTACGCTCAATCCCAGCCAACGCGTGCCGATGGGATTGGATTTTCCGGGAGGCACGATCTTGCCCTTGGTGTACCAGGTAGGATCGGAGATTCGCTGCACGATTCGGTAGGACCCGTTGGGACTGGGGGTCTTCGGTGCGCCCACCCCGGTTGAGAAAATCTTTACCACGCGCCCCGATTCGATAACCGCCAGCTTCCGATCGGGAATGCTGACGACAATCCGCCGTGTGGATTGCTGATGCTCCTGTGCCAGAGCTTCTGCCGCGGCCATGACCATCACACTGGTCAGCGCCGCCAGTCTCTGAATTTGATCTTTCGTTTTGAGCATCTTCCGATCCTCCGTACGGGAAAGGAAGAAGCAGGCAGCGTGCCAGACTGTGTTTATTGAAATAAAAAGACTTAGCGGTTCCTTGGCCGTGTCCGAGCTGACACGTGTGCACCGGTCGACGCGCTTACTAGCTGGCGACAGTCTCCTGAGCGACCGGCTCGAGAAGCCGGATTACCTTCTTCTGGATGGCGTATTGCACCAACTGCGCTTTATTGTGGATGTCCAACTTGCGCATAAGATTGAACTTATGGGCCTCCACCGTCTTGACGCTCAAATTGAAACTGGTGGCAATCTCCTTGACCGACTTGCCTTCGGCGAGGAGCTTCATGACTTCGCGTTCGCGCTTGGTCAGGGTGCCGAAGCGGGGTTGGCGCATAGGCGAACGGCTCTGCATGCGAAAATCGTCGACCAAACGCGTCAGCAGCCGCGGACTTAGGTAATTGCCGCCGCGGCTCACCTCGCGGATCGCGTTGACCAATTGCTCCGAAGGGCTTTCCTTCAGAATGTAGCCGCTGGCTCCGATCTCCACCGATTCCGCCAGATAGTCCTCGTCATCATACATAGAGAGGAAAATCACGCGGGTCTCGGGGTGTTCCTTGCGGATCTGCCGGGTAGCTTCGAAGCTGCTCATGCCGGTCATACCGATGTCCATCAGCACGACATCGGGATGCAGGTTTTGCGCGGAGACCACCGCATCGCCGGCATTGGAGGTTTCTCCCACCACTTCGATATCCGGTTCTCCTCCGAGGAGGGTCCGGATTCCCTGCCGGAACAAAGTGTGATCGTCAGTTAAGAGTACGCGAATCTTTGGCATTTGTGCTCACCGTTGCGGCCCCTATCGGCAAATCCAGAACGATTCGGGTTCCCTTTCCTGGCGCGCTGCGCACCGCCAGGCTTCCTCCTAGAAGTCCCGCGCGTTCCCGCATGCCCGACAACCCGAACGAAGCCGGTTTACTCCAGGCTTTATCCGCATTAAAGCCGGCGCCATTATCTCTGACGCACAACCTAAGATTCTTATCGGACGCTTGGAGAGAAAGGTTCACCCGCGTAGCACCTGAGTGCTTGGCAATATTGTGAAAACATTCCTGGGAGATGCGGTAAACCACCTCGGCAACTGGGCCGGACGCGTGTGCTGCGGCGGCGGACAAGCGCAACCGCACATCGGCTGAGTGTCGCCGCTGGAACTTCGCAGCCAGTTGCCGGATGGCCGCCGCCACTCCCAAGCGATCCAGCCCGGAGGGACTCAGCGCCGTCACAATACGCCGCAACTCCACCGCTGTATGCGCAGTTAGCTCGCGAGCTTCGGCTAGCCGCGGCCGCAGGGAATCGGGAGCATCGCGCTCCATCATCTCCAGTTGCAGCCGCAGAAATGCCATGGCTTGCCCGGCCTCATCGTGAAGGTCCCGGCCGATGCGCCGCCGCTCGTCTTCCTCGGCGCGCCGCGATTCAACTTCCAGGCGACGGATCTGGCGCGTCATCCGAGCCCGTTCAATGGCCTCTTGACAGCGCGCCGCGGCAGCCGCGAGCAGTGCCTGTTCGCGCGGCAGCCAGCGATGCGGCACGCGGAACCCTAGCTGGATCACCGCGCAGTCGCCAATCGGATAGCTCCAATACGAGGCGTAACGCCCCTGCAATTGCGGATCGGCAATCAATCGCTCCCGGCCATCGCCAGACTCGATATACCGGGGGTGGCGCAGCCCACGCGGCAGCACTTGCTCGTGCAAGAGAAGCCGACCCGCGGACGCGCGGAACGTTTGTGCCAGCACGACCACGAACCGCCGCAGCAGGTCATCCAGATCGGCCGCCTGGACCTCCGCCTGATACAGTCCGAAAAATGCCTGGGCTTCGGCCTTGCGAACCTGATAAAACGCATCGTTCAGAACGAAATGTGTAACCAAGGCCAGCTGCTCTCGCGCCGGCGCGAAGCGGGTCCCCAATATTTGGTCCAGAAGTTCTCCAAATTGACGGAGGGCTTCCTGAATTTCCGACGGGGCGGCATTCAGCTTAGCCAGCCGGCGGCCCTGGCACTTGACTTGTTCGAGAAAGCCGGAGAGAGAGCCCATCTGGGCAGCAGCGGCAGGAGTAATCGCAAGCAAGGCGCGGATCTGGGTGGCGTCGCACCCGTGCTCGCGGAGCAGCGCCCGGAACCTCCGGTCGAGACCCTTGGCCGCAGGCGCCAGCGCGCGCAGCATCCTCTTGATGTGGCGTTTCCCTTCCCGGGTCAGCAGTCCGGCCACACCGTCCATATCGGCCGAAGGCAGGGTGTCCTTTAACGCGGTGCGTTGCCTCGGCTAGCGCTCCGATCCCGGAAAACGCCCACGTACTGGACCTCTTCCTCCAGCCCGATCCCGAAGCGGCGACGCACGCGCTCTTTGAGGTCCCCGATCAGCGCGCACAGATCGGCTGCGGAACCGCCTCCGGCGTTGTAGATCAGGTTGGCATGATAGGTGGCCACGCGAATCTGGCCGCGCTCCATCCCTTTCGCGCCTACCTGCTCCAGAAAGTACGCCGCCGGCACTTTGCCCTCGCGAACTACATTCGCCGGAACCACGCCGGCCACCTCGGACGGTAGATCCCGTAGTAGCAGGTTCTTGAAGATGCTGCCGGCGCACTTCATGGTGACAGGGAATTTTTCATTGCGAACCTTCATGATGTCGTCCGCAGTCTGGCGCAGCGCGGTCCTGTCCGCTGGATCGAGCAGCAATTCGGTCGAAAAGATGATCCAGCCTTTGTGCCGCTTGAAAACGCTCTCGCGGTATTGAAACTGGCATTCCTTATTGGAGAACACACGGACCTTCGACCCGTCATAAAACCGCACCTGGACCACTCGCTCGGACATCGCGTGACCGTACGCGCCGGCGTTGCCGTACACAGCGGCGCCCACGCCGCCGGGAATACCGGCGAGCGTCTCGAGGCCCTTGAGACCGCGGGCGATGGTGAAGTCGACCAGGTCCTGCAGCTCTGCGCCCGCGTCGGCCGTTACCGATGGACCCTCGGCGGCCAGGCCGTCGGCTCGAAAACGCAGCACGATTCCGCGAAAGCCCTCGTCGGAAACGATCAGGTTGGTGCCGCTCCCGATCACCACGGTTTCGAGTCCGCTCGAGCGCGCAGCCTCCATCGCCGCGATGAAGGATTCCGCGATACGGGTCTCCGCATAAACGTCAGCCGGACCGCCAATCGCAAACCGCGTATGGGGGGCAAGCGGCGTGCCTGTGGAAACGGTTACATTAGGAATCTCGGCGAGGCGCGCCTGCGCCTCTTCCGCAGTCGGCATTATCTCAATTATAGAGTGAGGCTTCTTATGCGTTCCGCATTCCCCGGCATGCCGCCCCAGGGCATCGAGTTTTTTCGCAGTCTGGCGCGCCACAACAATCGGGATTGGTTTTTACCGCGCAAGCACATCTTCGAGGAACAGGTGAAGCAGCCGATGCGCGAGCTGGTGTCTGCGGTGAACACCGCCATGATGGACTTCGCTCCGGATCACGTCACCGACCCGGACAAAGCCATCTACCGCATCTATCGCGATACGCGCTTCAGCAAGGATAAGACTCCGTATAAAACGCATCTGGCGGCCAATTTTCGCTGGCGGGGAAGCGGACGGCACGAGGGAGCCGGTTACTACTTCGCCATCTCCCACAAGGAAGTAGCGGTGGGGGGCGGCATGTACATGCCGATGCCGGAAGCCCTACTCGCGGTCCGCAATCATATCGCGGCCAATTACGAGGAACTGCGGAAGGTGACGCAATCGCGTACTGTGCGCCGGCTGCTGGGTGACGTACAAGGCGAGCAACTCACACGCGTACCCAAAGGTTTTGCGGCTGACCATCCCGCCGCGGACTGGCTGCGCTTCAAGCAGTGTTTCTTATATGTAGTCTTGGATCCGAAAATCGCGACCACTCCCGCGTTGATTCGGGAGATCGTGGAACGCTTTCGGGCGATGACGCCATTCATCGCGTTTCTCAACCGGGCGCTCGCGCCGGCACGAAAAAAGATTGACGCGCGGGAACTGCTTTTATAGGGCAGTGGGGAGCGGGAAAAACGCCGCTCCCTCTGGCCACGGCTCGGTAACGCGTTACTGCACCGGCTGTTTCTTGCGCGGACGGGAAGAAGTGTTGCGTTTCTTCGGCCCGCCTTCGCCGGTTTTACGCGGCGGGCGGGGGCGGCGCATCGGCTTGGGCGGCGCCTCCGGAATGGGAATTTCGCCAGTGGCGGTAGGCTGACCCGGCACGAGCGGTTGCGGCTCGTCGATCTCCTCTTCTTCCTCCGCGGCCGCTACCGGTTCCGGCTCCGGCGGCGCTGCCGGCGGATGGAACTCCGCCCCCAGGTGAACAATGAGACCCTTCTCTTCGTCGGCCTCAATCCGTACCAGCGATTTGTCCTGAGCGTAGTTCAGCAGCTCACCAAATTCCTGGAAGCCATACTCGCGCCAATCGAAATTGGGTTGCTCCTGCTTGACCCATTCGGACAACTCGTCGGCGTTGGCGCCGTTGTCGATGTCGAAGCGATGTGTCTCCAGGACGTCGCGCAAAAGCGGGATGGCCTGTTCCGGCCTGGCGCCCGGTTTCTCCGGCGCTACGCCCTTGCGGCGGATCATGTAGCGGCCTTCTCCGCCCGATACTTCCACAAATTCCGCCTTTTGCAGCTTCTCCACGAAGTCGGTGAACGAACCGGCACCGTAGGCTTTCTCATTAAAGGTGGAGTCGAGCTGCAGCATGGTGGATTTGAGCAGCCCCAATTGCGGCCTTACTTCGCGGCGTTCCAGCACTCCTAACGCGCGCTCCACCAGGGGCATCGCCAGCGCCAGATCCAAAGCCACGCGTTTCTGCGGCTGCCGCTGCGGACGATCCTGTGGCTGCGTATGTGGTAGTTGTTGCTGTTGCGGCTGATCCCTCGGCTGGGGCGCCCGGGAACTGCGCGGCTCGTCGATGATGGCTTCGTAGGCCACGAATTCATGGCAGTTCTTCTGCAGGATCGTGCTGGTGAACGCCCGCCCGCCAACTACGAACACGCGTTTATCGTACTGCTTCAGCTTGTTTACCAACGCAATGAAATCGCTGTCGCCGCTGACAATGCAAAAGGCGTTGATGTGGTCATGAGTGAAGGCCATCTCGAGAGCATCGAGAGCCAGGTTGATATCCGCTCCGTTTTTGTCGCCGCGCGGCGAGGGGTCGCGTTGCACCATCTGCACGGCGTGCTCCGATAGAGCGCGCGTTGCAAATTCCTGCCTTCCCCAGTTCGCGTAGGCGAATTTGGTGACGATCTCGCCGCGCTCTTTCAGCGCGTCCAATACTGCGGCGACATCGAACTCGCGGTGCAGCGTGGATTTCACGCCGATCTCGATGTTATCGAAATCGATAAACACCGCGATTTTGAGTTTCTGTTCCATCTAAAGTCCTTAAATTCGAAAAATCGGTGTAGCGGGCCGGGGTGGTCCGCCGCGCCTAGTCAGGCCTTCGGTCAGCCGCAAGTCTCTACGGGCGGCGGCGACCCCGGGCCAGGTTTCCCTGAGTGGTAGTGTATCTTACTTCAACGCCGCAAGTGGGCAGCCAAATCCGCCCCTTGGCGAAACTCCTCCTCCAGTTGCCGCGACCGTAAGTTTTCGCGCATATGTTCCAGCTTCTGAATGTAGCGGGAAAGCGCGCGGTCGATGTGCTCGCAGTTGGTCGCAAGTATGTCGCGCCACAGCTCGTAGGAGCTGAGCGCGAGCCGCGTCATGTCGGACAAACCCGGGCCGGCCACCTGCAACAGGCGGCGATCCGCCAAGCCTTCGGACACGGCCGAGGCCAGGGCTGTCGATGAGATTTGCGCCAGGTGCGAGGTGAAGGCAACGGCGCGGTCGTGCTCGTCCGAATCGAGTACCACGATGCGTGCTCCCATGCGCTCCAGCCAGCTGCGGAATTCCTTCACGCCGGGTGTCTCCAGTTCGGCCGCTTCGTCCGGAGTGAGCACCCAGGTACGGCCGCGGAAGAGATTCTCGTCGCCGGCGGAGGCGCCGCGTTTCTCTTTGCCGGCCATGGGGTGCCCGCCCAGGAACTGCCCGCGCCGGATGAATTGGCGGGCGAGGTCGACGATTTCATTCTTAGTGCTGCCTGCATCGGTGACCAGGGCCCCCGGCCGGAGTAGCGGATCGAGATGGCGGATGGTATCGAGGATGCGTCCAATGGCCTGCGACAGAAAGATCAGATCGGCCTCGGCGGCGGCTTCGGCCAGCGTTGCGGCGCGATCAATCGCACCCGCCGCCAGCGCGTCGGCGATGGCGCGTTCCGAACTTACTCCGAGGATGGCCCCATCGAATCCGGCTTTGCGCAAGGCTAGGCCGAAAGAAGCGCCGATCAGGCCGGTACCGACGATGGCGACGGTCTTCATCTGTGGGGCCAGCCTGGCCCTACAAGGGCTTTCAACACAGCGGTCTTCACAGATTCCGTCCCACCGCCGGGGCGATCATCCGCAGTTGGCCCATCAACTCCTCGAACTGCTCGGGACGCAGCGACTGTGCGCCGTCGCTCAAAGCATGATCGGGATCGGGATGCACTTCCACCAGCAAGCCGTCCGCGCCTGCTGCTATCGCCGCCCGCGCCATGGGTGCTACTTTGTCGCGGCGTCCAGTCCCGTGCGAGGGGTCCGCCACGATGGGCAAGTGCGACAACTTCTTCACCACCGGAATGGCTGAGATGTCCATGGTGTTGCGAGTGTAGGTTTCGAAGGTGCGGATTCCGCGCTCGCACAGGATCACATCGTAGTTCCCGCCCGCCAGGATGTACTCGGCGGAAAGCAGCAGTTCTTCGATGGTGGCCGAAATGCCGCGCTTCAGTAATACCGGCGCGCGAATTTTACCCAGCTCGCGCAGCAGATTGAAATTCTGCATATTGCGCGCGCCCACTTGCAGGATATGCGAATACTTGGCTACCAACGGGATCTGGGTATGGTCCATCACTTCGCTGACCACCAGGAGCCCATTGCAGTCCGCGGCCTCACGCATCATCCGGAGGCCTTCTTCGCCCAAGCCCTGAAAACTGTAGGGCGAACTGCGCGGCTTAAAGGCGCCGCCGCGAATCAGCTTGGCACCGGCGCGCGCAACCAGTTCCGCCGAGCGCGCGATCTGATCGCGGCTCTCCACGCTGCACGGTCCGGCCATGATCACTACCGTGCGGCCGCCAATTTCCACTCCGCCGATCTTCACTACCGTCCCGCCTGGCCGAAAACTGCGGCTGGCCAGCTTATAGGGCGACCCAATGCGGTGCGCTTCCTTGACCCCCTCCATCACTTCGAAAATTGCCGGATCGATCTCTTCGGCTTTTCCTCCCACGCCTCCCAGCACGGTGTGAACGATTCCGGTGGAACGGTGCACATCGAAACCGGTCTCCACCATGCGATCGATTACCGCCTGGATCTGCCTCTCGACGGCGCCTTCTTGCATGACTACTACCATTACTCGTCTCCGTCCTTCGCCATCCGAACGCGTTGCACCATGCGCATCTCATCGATGATGCGCTCGTAAATCCGGCGCACGGCTTCTTTGGTCAGTGGCCCATCGACGCTCGCCTGGCTGATGTTGTCAAAAACCTGGTCTTCCCGCTTGGGCTCGTAGATTGGCAATTGGGCCGATCGCTTCACCCGCCCGATCTCCTCCACCACGCGCGTGCGTTCGTTCAGCAGTTCCACTATCCGGCGATCCAGATCGTCGATGGCCACGCGAAACTCTTCCAACTTGTTCCGCGCTTCGTCGCGCGTCATGCGTGGACTCCGAAGCCTTGCTTCAGCTCGCGCGTGAAATTCTCGAGTTCCGTTTCGAGTCGCGGATCGTCGTGGTAACGCTCGATCACGCGCACCAGCGCGCTGCCAACAACGACTGCTTCCACCTGGCCACTCAATTCCGCCACGTGCTCCGGGCGCGAGATGCCGAAACCGACTGCCAGAGGCAGGTTGGTGACGGCGCGCACGGCACGGATCAGCGGCGTAACGGCCGCGGAAAGGTTCTCGCGTTCGCCCGTGACGCCGGTACGCGAAACCAGGTATACGAAACCAGTCGAGTAGCGTGCCACCAACTCGAGGCGCGCCGGCGTGCTGGTGGGCGCCGCCAGAAACACCGTATCCAAACCGTGGCGGTGCATGGCTTCCACATAGGCTTGCGCCTCTTCCACGCTGGCGTCGATCAGCAGGCAGCCATCCATGCCGCAGCCGGCTGCATCCTGCGCCAGGCGGTCGACACCATACCGCACCACAGGATTCAAATAGGTGAACAACAGCAGCGGAACTTCGGAACTCTTGCGGATTTGCCGCGCCATTTCGAGTACGCCGTGTAGGGTCGTTCCGGCCTGCAACGCCCGCTCACCGGCCCGCTGGATCACCGGCCCGTCCGCGATGGGATCGGAGAACGGCACTCCCAGTTCGATCAAATCGGCGCCGCCACGCACCAGCGCTTCCACCAGCGCGGGGGTCCGTTCCGGTGACGGGTCACCAGCCGTCAGGTAGGCGATGAGGCCCTTGCGGCCATCCCGTTTGAGGCAGTCAAAGAGACGCCCGATGCGCGTCATTTCTGGTCCATTTCCGGGAAATTTTCGCGGTAGATGTCGACGTCCTTGTCGCCCCGTCCGGAGAGGTTCACCAGCAGCAATTTGCCACGGCCAGCCGGCGCGCGCTTGATGGCTTCGGCGACCGCGTGGGCCGATTCCAGCGCCGGAATGATCCCTTCGGTACGCGAGAGCACGCGCGCCGCATCGAGCGCTTCGGCATCGGACGCGGTCGTGTATTCGGTGCGCCGCTCGTCACGCAGCCAGGCGTGCTCCGGGCCGATCATGGCGTAATCGAGGCCCGCCGAAACGGAATGGGTCAAGGCGATCTGCCCGTTGGCATCCTGCAGAACGAAGCTATAAGCTCCTTGCAGTACGCCGGGGGCGCCGCCGCGGTAGCGGGCTGCATGTTCCCCGATTGCATCGCCGCGGCCACCAGCTTCAATTCCAATCAATTGCACAGCGCGATCCCCGAGAAACGCGTAGAAGATGCCGATGGCGTTTGAGCCGCCGCCGACGCACGCGAGAATCGTGTCCGGCAAGCGCCCTTCCGTCTCCAGGATCTGGCGGCGGGCCTCTTCGCCGATCACCTTGTGAAAGTCGCGAACCATCATCGGATAAGGATGCGCGCCCAGCGCCGAGCCCAGCAAGTAGTAGGTATCGGCTACATTGGTGACCCAGTCGCGCATGGCCTCGCTGATGGCGTCTTTGAGCGTGCGGCTCCCCGTGGTTACGCCCACCACCTTGGCTCCCAGCATGCGCATGCGAAACACGTTGAGGCGCTGGCGGCGCATGTCCTCCTCCCCCATGTAGACGACGCATTCCAGGCCGAACAGGGCGCACACCGTGGCCGTGGCGACGCCGTGCTGTCCTGCGCCAGTTTCGGCGATGATGCGCCGCTTTCCCATGCGCCGCGCCAAGAGCGCCTGCCCCAGGCAATTGTTGATCTTGTGCGCGCCGGTGTGCAACAGATCTTCGCGCTTCAAATAAATTTTCGCGCCGCCCAGCGATTCGCTCAGCCGCCGCGCGTAGTATAGCGGGGTAGGGCGCCCCGCGTAGTTGTGAAGTAGCCCAGCGAGTTCGGCCTGGAATCCTGCGTCATCGCGCGCCGCAAGGTAAGCCTGTTCGAGCTCCTCGATCGGAGCCATCAACACCTCAGGCACAAACCGGCCGCCGTACGGTCCGAAGTGCCCGCCCTTGTCCGGCTGCGGAATCATCGGCCCAGCGCCGCCTTGGCCGCCGCGAGGAATTCGCTCATTTTCCGAAGATCCTTCTTGCCCGGCGCGCTTTCGATGCGCGAGCAGGCGTCCACGCCCCAGGGATGCGCCAGCGCTATGGCGATGGCCACGTTGGATGCGTCGAGACCGCCCGCCAAAATGATGCGTTTGCGAATCGCGGCGGCGCGGCTCCAGTCGAAGGTCTTTCCCGATCCGCCGTAGAACGCTCCCGCCGGGCCGTCCAGGAGCAGCGCTTCGACCGGGCAATTCGCGTACGCCGAAAACTCAAAACTCTCGTCTACGCGCGCGGCTTTCCAGACGGCCATGTTCTCCGGAAAGTCCGCGGCGCTCTCTTCGCCGTGCAGTTGCGCCACATCGAGCCGCGCGATTGCGGCAATCGCCTCCACGCGCGCCGGCGACTCATTGACGAAGACACCCACCCGTCTCACTCCGGTAGTAACAATCTCCGCCGCGCGCTGAGGATCGATGTACCGTGGACTCTTGGCCCAGAAGTTGAATCCAATGGCTGTGGCGCCACCCGCGATGGCGGCCGCCGCGTCCACCGGGTTGGTGATGCCGCAGATCTTGAGAATCATGCCGCCACCAGTTTTCTCAGGGCTGCGGCCGGGTCGGCGGACTTCATGAGATGTTCGCCTACCAGAAACGCGGTGAAACCCGCGGCGCCGAGCATCGCAATGTCGCGCGCATCGTGAATCCCGCTCTCGCTCACGCGCACCACGCCTTGGGGCATGTGTTCCGCCAGGCGCAGCGATGTTTCCAGCGTCACTTCGAACGTGGTGAGGTCGCGGTTGTTAACGCCAATGATTTCGCTGCCGGCGGCAATCGCGGCGTCGAGCTCGCGGCTGTTGTGGACTTCCACCAATGCGCGCATACCGAATCGCGCCGCGCCTTCGCGGAAATCGCGCATTTCCTTTTCCGTGAGGATGGCGGCGATCAAAAGGATGGCATCGGCTCCGTGCGCGGCCGCTTCCAAAACGTGTTCCGGCGCGATGGTGAAGTCCTTGCGCAAAACGGGAAGGGCTACCGCTGCCCGCGCCGTTTCCAGATCACGCAGGCTACCCTGGAAGAATTCTTCGTCGGTGAGTACCGAGAGCGCTACCGCTCCTCCCTCTTCGTACTGCAATGCCGTACGCACGGGATCGAAATCGGGCGCGAGCAAACCTCGGCTGGGAGAAGCCTTCTTCACTTCCGCGATGATAGCGGGAGTGTGGCTCCTCAGGGCTGCACAGAAGTCGCGCCGCCGCGTGCGCGCCTGCTCGGCCTGGCGTTCCCACTGGTCAATCGGCGGGCGAGTCGAGGCAAGATTTTCGCGTTTTTTCGCGACAATACGAGCAAGAATGTCTGGAATCGCTTCGGTCAAACGTGTTTCTTTATGGTATCAGACCGGGGAGGGATAGGCCTGGAGACCGCAAGCTTGTGAGGCAGCGGCCAACTGCCGGTCGTGCGTTAGCATCACCAATTCCTCCCCGCTGGTTTCGAAATACATCAGAGCGGTAGCGAGGTGGATGGCATCCAAAGCCCCGAGGGGGATTGGAAAG